>NZ_JBEFLI010000051.1:0-51398 GCF_040578825.1 Cupriavidus necator
CCCAGCACCCAAGGCATCCCCCGCAATACCTCCGCCACCCCGCGCCACCCCTGGCTGCGCATCAACGCCGGCAGCTCCGCCGCAGTCTCATCCAGCGCCATCCGCCACGGCAGCCGCAGCCATGCCGCCCAGATCGCGTTGCGTGCCAGCAGCGACTGCCGTCGCACCGGATCGCGCAGCGGGCTGGGGTGGTGGTGCACCACCAGCTGCGGCGCATACACCAGGTGCCAGCCGCGCGCGGCAAGGTCCAGCGCCAGCAGCGTTTCCTCGCCGCCGATAAAAAAACGCGGGTGGTAGCCGCCGGCCTGGCGGAAGGCGTCGGTGCGGAACGCGGTCGCGCCCGCCATCAGCCCAAGGATCGCGCGCCCCGGCAGCATGGCCGAAGGCAGCGGACTCGCTGCCATGCGCGCGCAGGTGGGATCCTCGCGCCCCTGTTCGCCCACCAGGATGCGCGCGGTCAGCGCACCCACCTGTGGATGCCGCTCGAACATCGCGCACGCGGTGGCCAGAGATCCGGGCGTCCACCAGCAGTCGTCGTCGCAGAACGCGACATAGCGCGTGCGCGCCCATTCGGCGCCAAGGTTGCGCCCGGCCGCGCCGAGGTTGCGCGCATTGCGCAGCAGCGTGGCGTGCGGAAACTCGCTGCGTACCATCGCATCGGTGCCATCCTCCGAAGCGTTGTCGACCACGGCAATGGGCGGGCGCTCGGGCAAGTCGCTCAGGTGACCCAGCGCCGTGCGCACCGACTCGCGCCGGTTGTGCGTCAGCACCACCACGCTGATGTCGCAGGGGCGGGCGCGCGGCGCGAGGCGCGTGCCGGCTTGGGAAAGCATCGGCATTCAGGGTTGTTCCGTGTCAGCGGCGGTCAGCGACCAATAGCGTTCCGGCGCGCACAGGTCGCACAGCTTGTCTTCGCCGAACAGTTGCAACTGGCTCTGGTAGGCGTTGAGCGCATAGCTCTTCTGCGCCAGGAACTGCGCCACTGGAAGATTCACCGGTGTAGCGCAGAGGCCGGCGCGCTGGCATTCCACCAGCCGCTGCTGCAGCAGGCCTGACAAGCGGCGGTAGATCGCGTCTTCATAATAGAGCCACTGCACCGGGGGCGAGATCGCGGCCCCGGAGCGTGCCGGCAACAGCAGCGCGCTCCACGCCGCGCCGCGCGCATGCGCGGCCTGCATCAACAGGCGGCAGGCGTCGTGCGTCAGTGCATGGTCGGAATGGAACAGGCCGAGCGGTGCCACGATCACGCCTTCGGTCTGCGTCATCAGCACGGGTTGCAGCCCGTCGGCGATCTCGCGCGGGGTGTAGTGGCGCCCATACTGGCTGTCCCAGAAGTCCAGCCAGACCGGATGCGCGCCGAGCATCGTCAGCGCGTGGTTGTCCTCGCGCCGGCGCGCCAGCATGGCCTGCTCGGCGGTGGTGAAACCGGCGGCGCGGTCCCACTCGGGGGCGGGCATGTCTGGCGGCGGCACGCCCGCGAATACCGTCACCACGCGCGCGGCACGCGCGGCCGCAAGCAGGGCGCCGCAACTGAACACCGCGTCGTCGAGGTGCGGCGAGATCACGGTCACCGGGCTGGTGAGGTCGGTCACGAGCGCCATCGGCATCCCGCAAGCGGCGCGCAGCGCGGCGCGCCGCCGTCATTTGAGCGCAACCGCACGCGCTTCGCGCGCGGTGGGCGACACCGGCACCACATTGCCGGGCGCGCCGTGCGCGTGGGCGTGGGCGGCGAGCCGCGCGGCAAAGTAATCCACCGTATGCCGCAGGCCCTCTTCCAGCGTGGTGTGCGGCTCCCAGCCCAGCAGGCTGCGCGCCAGCGAGATGTCCGGGCAACGCTGGTGCGGATCGTCGGCAGGCAACGGCCGCATCTCGATCGGCGAGTTCGAGCCGGTAGCGCGCAGCACTTGCTGCGCGATTTCCAGCATGGTGGTCTCGCGCGGGTTGCCCAGGTTCACCGGCATGCCGGATGCGGGTGCCTCCATCAGCCGGATCAGCGCGTCGACCAGATCGTCGACATAGCAGAACGCACGCGTCTGCGCGCCGTCGCCATAGACCGTGAGCGGCTGCCCGCTCAGCGCCTGCGTGATGAAGTTCGACACCACGCGCCCGTCGGCCGGATGCATGCGCGGCCCATACGTGTTGAAGATCCGCGCAATGCGCACGTCGAGCTTGTGCTGGCGGTGGTAGTCCATGAACAGCGTCTCGGCGCAGCGCTTGCCTTCGTCATAGCAGGAGCGCAGCCCGATCGGATTGACGTGGCCCCAGTAGCCTTCCTGCTGCGGATGCAGCTCCGGATCGCCATAGATCTCGCTGGTCGATGCCTGCAGGATGCGCGCCTTGAGCCGCTTGGCCAGCCCCAGCATATTGATCGCGCCGTTGACGCTGGTCTTGGTGGTCTGCACCGGGTCGTGCTGGTAGTGCACGGGCGATGCCGGGCAGGCCAGGTTGTAGATCTCGTCGACCTCCACGTACAGCGGGAAGGTGACATCATGGCGCAGCAGCTCGAAATTCGTTCGCCCCAGCAGGTGCGCGATATTTTCCTTGGTGCCGGTGTAGAAGTTGTCCACGCACAGCACGTCCTGCCCGGCGCGCACCAGCCTTTCGCACAGGTGCGAGCCCAGGAATCCCGCGCCGCCCGTGACCAGGATGCGCTTGCGATCGCTTTCCTTCATTTCAGCTCTCCCCTTGTCAGGCTTAGTCAAGCGGCAACACGTCGCACGCCGGCCTGCACCGCCACCGGTGCCACTGCGCAAACGCTGGCGCAGACGCTCGCATAAACCGCTTCCATCTGCCGCGCCACGCCAGACCATGTGAAATGCGCATGCGCCCGCATCCGGCCCGCTTCGCCGAGCTGGCTCGCATGCGCCGGGTCCGCGGCCAGCAGCGCCAGCCGCGCCGCGAGTGCCGCCGGTGCGTGCGGCGGCACCAGGTAGCCGGTCACGCCGTCGACCACGGTGGAGCGAATGCCGCCGACGTCCGCGCCAACCACCGGCGCGCCGCATGCCATTGCCTCCACCGGCGTGATGCCGAACGGCTCATACCAGGGTGTGGTGACGAAGACATCGGCCGCGCTGTAGAACAGCCGCAGCGTGTCGCGCCCGCGCCGCCCGACGAAGACCACGCGGTCGGCCACGCCCTCGGCTTCGGCCACGTCTTGCAGCCGCCCGATTTCCGGCGTGGCCTGCACGCTGGGCTGCTCGGCATTGCCGCCGACCACGTACAGGGTGGCTTCAACGCCGGCGTCACGGCGCAGGCAGCCGATTGCCCGGATCACATTGTCGATGCCCTTGCGCGGCACCAGCCGCCCCAGCTGCAGCACGCGAAAGCCATCCTGTGGCCAGCCCAGCGCACGCCGCGCAACATCGCGTGCAACGGGGCTGAACTCCGCGGCGTCGAAGCCGCACGGCACGGTCTGCACGCGCTCAGGATCGGCGCCATACAGGTTCACCAGGTCCTCCAGGTCCTGCGGGCATTCCGCCACCACGCAGTCCGACTCGCGCACCAGCGTGTCCTCGATCTCGAAGCGCTCGTCGGGGAAGCCGTCGGTGCTGCCCTGGTGCAGGCGGCGCACCTTGCCCAGTGCGTGGAACGTCATCACCAGCGGAATGCCCAGTGCATGGCGCGCATGCAGCGCAGCGAGGCCGGACATGAAGAAGTTCGCATGCAGCACGTCGTAGCCGAGCGGATCGCGCCGGATAAAGTTCACCAGGAAGTCGCCGAAGTCCGCCATATACGGCAGCAACTGTTCCTTCGGCACCTGCACCGGCGGCCCCGCCGGCACGTGGATCACGCGCACGTTGGGCGCGAACGCGGCGACCTCGGGCAACAGGGCCTTGTCGCGCCGCGTGAACACATCGACCTGGTAGCCGCGGCTGCCGAGCTGCTTCGCAAGGTGCGCCACATAGATGTTCTGTCCTCCGCAATCAGTGCTGCCGACACTGGCAAGCGGGGAGGCATGTTCGCTGATGAGCGCGATCTTGCGCATGGTGGGCTCCTGTTTGCCGCCACGCCCGCGGGATGCGGGCTGAGTATGGGCTGTCGCGGGACAGGTGGGGGCCCCTGCAGCTAGCATGCCAATCGGCCAATCCCTGCGTGCGTGGGGAAGCTCGCAGATTCGGGGAACCGATGGAGAAGCGTTATAACGCTTCTCTGGCACGCAGCGCTCGCGCGTAGCGGCCGCCGGCCATCGCGCGGCGGCTGCCGCATGTAGTCATTCTTACGCTGCCAGATTGTAATTTGCGCTTACCTATGTTTCGTGAGGCTGCAGTCGCTGCGCCGGCGAATCTTGCGCGATTCGGACGCACATGCGCGCAAACTGTTTCACCGCTGCAACCGGCGCGATGTTTGCTCAGTCGATGGCTCGAATGCAGGCTGCGCCGCCAACGCGGCCATGCCTGCGAGGCCAACCTCGCACGGAGCGACGTCATGAATCCCAACCACCATGCAGACCAACTTCCGCGCGCCTCGCATGCCGGCGCCAGCCGCTTCAGCGATCCGGCCGCGGCGCGCCGCGCAGTTGAACTCGCACTGCCGATGCTGCAGGCCTCGCTGCGCGACAAGGCCATCGGCGAAAGCGGCTGCATGCATCTGGTCGTGATGGACCCGACGCTGCAGCCTGGCGATTGCACCTTCGAGGAAGCGATTCTCTATGAACACTCGCTGCCGTCGCGCCAGGCCTGGGACGCCGACTACAGCGTCTATGCGCGCGCCAAGGCGAGCCTGAGCTGGCGCACCGGCATGAGCAGTGCGCAGGTGGTCAACTGCAGCCCGCACAAGCTGCGCAGCGACGACACGCTGCTTGGCGGCGCGGCCGTGGTGGACGGCATCGTGGTGGCCGCAAGCGGTGCCAACCCCTGGTACGACGAAGCCTTCGCCGGGTGCGTGGCGATGCTGTTGCGCGCGCTCGCGCACGATGCCTGCATGCGCGCGCAGTCACGCTGAGCGCGGCGGGTGTGAAGGCTGCGATGCCGTTGGCACATATTTCGCTGTGGCACCAATCCCGCGCCGGCCGCTCGGCGCTTTTTACATCGCCGCCGCGGTGCATTCACTTTCCGCCAACCCCGCCAAGGAGCGACCATGCCAACGCCGCAATCCTCGCCACGTCCGGATCCCTCCGCACCATCCATGCAGCCGCTGCAGGGGCGCCATTACCTGGTGACGGGCGGTGGCCGCGGACTCGGTGCCGCGATCTGCCGCATGCTGGCGCAGGCCGGCGCCAGCGTGACCGTGGCCGATATCGACGAAAAGCTCGCGCATGACAGCGCCTCGGCGCTCACCGAAACCGGCGCGCAGGCCTGGGAGCTGCGGCTCGATGTGTCGGATCCGGCGTCGGTGCGCACCGCTTTCGATACCGTGCGCGAGCGCGCCGAGCGGCTCGACGGCATCATCAACAACGCCGCCATCGACATCACGCTGCCGGTCGACGAGGTCGATGCCGAAACCTGGCGCAAGGTGCTGATGGTCAACCTGTATGGCCCTTACCTGATGGCGCACGCGGCGGTGCCCGTGCTGAAGGCGCAGGGCGGGGGCCATATCGTCAATATCGCCTCGACCGCGTCCAAGCGCGCGTGGCCCAACGCGTCGGCCTACCACGCCACCAAGTGGGGCTTGCTGGGCTTTTCGCATGCGCTGCACGCGGAGCTTCGCCCGCACGGCATCAAGGTGTCCGCGATCGTGGCCGGTGGCATGCGCACGCCGTTCCTGCTCGACCGCTTTCCCGACATCGACCAGGGCAACCTGCAGGACCCTGCCAATGTGGCCAATGCGGTGCGCTTCGTGCTGACGCAGCCGGAAGAGACCGTGATCCCCGAAATCATGGTGCTGCCGATGAAGGAGACATCGTGGCCATGAGCGAGACGGCCAGGCCGGGGCGCGCGCTGCCGGGTGCGGTGCTGCTGGACAAGGACGGCACGCTGCTCGACGACGTCCCCTATAACGTCGATCCCGCGCGCATGCGGCTCGCGCCCGGCGCGGGCGCCGCGCTGCGGCTGCTGGGGAGCCTCGGCGTGCCGCTGGTGGTGGTGACCAACCAGCCCGGGGTGGCCCATGGCTACCACACCGAGGCCGACCTGCTGCCGGTGCGTGAGCGCCTGGCCGGGCTGTTTGCCGCGCATGGCGCCACGCTCGCAGGTTTCTTCTATTGCCCGCATCATCCCGCAGGCAAGGTGCCGGCGTACACCCGCGCCTGCCTGTGCCGCAAGCCGATGCCGGGACTGCTGCTGCAGGCCGCGGCCGCGCTGCGGTTCGAGCTGTGCCGGTCATGGATGATCGGCGACATCCTCAACGATGTCGAAGCCGGCCGCCGCGCCGGCTGCGGCACAGTGCTGGTCGATTGCGGCAACGAGACCGAATGGCAGCTGTCGCCGGCGCGCCAGGCGCATTACGTGGTGCCGGCGCTCGACGCTGCCGCGCGCATCGTCGCCGGCCGCATGGGGGCGGTCGCGCCCCGAACCGAAACGGTGTCGCCATGATCGGGTGGCAATCGGCAAGGCATGTGCTGTGCGTGCGCCTGGACAATATGGGCGACGTGCTGATGAGCACGCCGGCGATGCAGGCGCTGGCGGAATCGGTGCCGGCACGGCGGCTGACGCTGCTGACCTCGCGCGCCGCGGCCGGGCTGGCGCCGCACCTGCCGATGGTGCGCCGGGTGCTGACGTGGAACGCGCCATGGGCGCGCCATGCCGACACCGACAGCGGCAGTGGCCCTGCGCCCGGACCCGCCATCGCTTCCTGCGCGCGCTGGCTCGCGCGCTACCGCTTCGACGCCGCGGTGATCTTCACGGTCTACAGCCAGAGCCCGCTGCCGGCTGCGATGCTGTGCACGATGGCGGGCATCCCCCTGCGGCTCGCCTGCTGCCGCGAGAATCCCTATGCGTTGCTCAGCGACTGGGTGCCCGAGCGCGAACCCGGCATGCTGCCGGGACAGCGCCCGCGCCACGAGACCCAACGCCAGCTCGACCTGGTGGCGCAGGTGGGCGCAACCGCCAGCGATATGCGGCTGCGCTTTCGCGTGCTGGCCGCCGACCGCGTCGCCGTGACGGCGCGGCTCGCCGCCTGCCGCATGGGCCGCAGCGGACCGGTGGTGGTGATCCATCCGGGCGCCAGCGCGTCGTCGCGCCGCTGGCCCGCGGCGCGCTTTGCCGAAGTGGCGCACGCGCTGGCGTTGCAGGCCGGTGCCCATGTGCTGGTCACGGGCGATGCCGCCGAACGCGAGGTGGTGCAGGCGGTGTGCGCCGGTGCCGGCCATGCGCGCGTGATGCCGCTGGCTGGCGAGCTGTCGCTGGGCGAGATGGGCGCGTTGCTCGAAGCCGCCGACCTGCTGGTGTCCAACAATACCGGCCCCGTTCACCTTGCCGCCGCGCTTGGCACGCCGGTGGTGGACCTGTACGCGCTGACCAATCCCCAGCACACCCCATGGCAGGTGCCGCACCGCACGCTGTTCGCCGACGTGCCGTGCCGCTATTGCTACAAGAGCGTGTGCCCGGAGGGCCATCACCGCTGCCTCGACGACGTGCCGGCGGCGATGGCGGTGCAGGCCGCGCTGGCGCTGCTGGGCGGCGATGTCGACAGCCTGCCCGCGCAAGAACTGCCGTGGCCGGGCGCCGCCATGCCAGGCGCGCTCGGCGCGATCGACATCATCAGCGCGCCGCCGGACATACGGCATGCCGTGCCGGTCCCCGATTCACCGAGCAAAGAAGAGGTCGCACATGTACACCCTTGGCATTAACGCCGCGTACCATGACTCCGCAGCCTGCCTCGTGAAAGACGGGATGGTGGTGGCCGCCGCGGAAGACGAGCGCTTTACCCATATCAAGCACGGCAAGCGCCCGGTGCCCTTCACCGCGTGGGAGCTGCCGTTCCATGCGATCGACTATTGCCTGGCGGAGGCCGGCATCACGCTGCGCGACGTCGACCATATCGCCTATTCATTCGACCCGGCGCTGATGCTGGGCGCGCGCCGCAACGACGCCACCGTGACGCTGCCGCTGGAGCCGTCGGCGCAGGGCGTACCCGGTGGCCATGAATCGCCGTGGGATCCGTTGTTCCTGTCATACGTGGTCAACGCGCCGCGCCAGCTTGCCAGCGGCGCGCCGCACCACCTCGCGGCGCGCTTTCGAGGCGTGAGCCACGACGGCCCGTTCCGCTGGCATTTTGTCGAGCACCATATGGCGCACGAGGCCAGCGCCTTCCTGGCGGCGCCGTTCGCGCGCTGCGCGGTGCTGACCATGGACGGGCGCGGCGAACGCGCCACCACCAGCTACGGCGTGTTCGACGGCAAGGACTACCGGCGCATCAAGCAGATCGACCTGCCGGATTCGCTCGGCCTGCTGTATGAGCGCGTGACGAAGCACCTGGGGTTCCTGCATTCATCGGACGAGTACAAGGTGATGGCGTTGGCGTCGTACGGCAAGCCGGCGTTTCTCGATGTCTTTCGCGACATGGTCAGGCGCGATGCCGAGGGCGGTTACCGGGTGGGGCAGGCCGACCTCGTGGCGTTGCTCGGGCCGGCGCGCCAGCGCGGCGAGACCTTCGGGGCGCTGCATTTCGATATCGCGCGTTCGCTGCAGGAAGTGCTGGAAGAAACCGTGGTCGGCATGACCACCTGGCTGGCCGAAGCCACCGGCGAGCGCGAGCTGGCGATGGCCGGCGGCGTGGCGCTGAACTGCGTGATGAACGCACGCGTGCGCGACCGCAGCCCCTTTGACGAGGTGTGGGTGCAGCCCGCGGCGGGCGATGCCGGCACCGCGCTGGGCGCGGCGTTGTGGATCGATTTCCTCCAGCGTGGGCGGCCGGCGCGGCAATGGTCGATGGAACATGCGTACCTGGGGCCCGCCTATGGCGACGAAGAGATCGCGGCCTTCCTGGATTGGGCGCACCTGCCATATCGGCGGCTCGACAATATCGCCGAGGAAACCGCCGAACTGCTGGCGCAGAACAAGATCATCGGCTGGTTCCAGGGGCGCATGGAGTTCGGTCCGCGCGCGCTGGGCGCGCGTTCGATCCTGGCCTCGCCGATCGACGCCGGCATGCAGCAACGGCTGAACCAGATCAAGGACCGCGAGGACTTCCGGCCGGTGGCGCCGGTGGTGATGCAGGAGCGCACCCAGGACTGGTTCAGCGCGGCCAAGCCCGGCCGCGGCGAAGCGCCGTTCATGCTGTTTATCTACGACGTGCGTCCCGAGCAGGCGCCGCGCATCCCGGCGGTCTGCCATGTCGACGGCACCGCGCGCGTGCAGACCGTGCGCCGCGAGCAGAACCCCGCGTATTACGACTTGCTGGCCGCATTCGAGCGCCGCACCGGCGTGCCGATCCTGGTCAACACTTCGTTCAACACGCGTGGCGAGCCCATTGTCTGCACGCCGCGCGATGCGGTCGAATGCTTCTGGACCTCGCCGCTGGACGCGCTGGTGATCGGCTCGTTCCTGCTGGAGAAGCCCACCGCGCCACAGCAAGCGCAGCGGGCATCGGCTGACGACATGGCCGCCGCGGGAGGCAACCATGTTCCCGCCTGATCAGCCTGACCCGTTGGTATCGGTCGTCGTTCCCACCTGGCGGCGCCCCGCGCTGCTGGCGCGCTGCCTGCAGGCGCTGTGCGCGCAGCGGCTGCGCCCCGAGGCGTACGAGGTCATCGTTGCCGACGACGGCTGTGAAGCGCGCATCGAGCGGCTGGTGGCGCTGATGGCGGCGCAGCATCCGGGCCATACGCTGCGCTATGTGCCCGTGCCGGGCACGCAGGGGCCGTCCGGCGCGCGCAATGCCGGCTGGCGCCGCGCGCGCGCACGCGTGATTGCCTTTACCGATGACGACACCGTGCCTGATGCCGACTGGCTGCGCGAAGGCTGCGCCGCGCTGCAACGCCAGCCGGAGGTATGCGCGGTGGCCGGCGCGGTGGACGTACCGCTGCCGCCGCGCCCGACCGACCACGAGCGCGATACCGGCGGGCTGGCGCGCGCGGAGTTCGTCACCGCCAACTGCTTCGTGCGGCGCGACGCGCTGCAGCGCATCGGCGGCTTTGACGAACGCTTTACCCGCGCCTGGCGGGAAGACTCCGACCTGCAGTTCCGGCTGATCGAAGAGGTCTGCCCGGTGGGACGCGCACCGGCCGCGATCGTCGAGCATCCGGTGCGCCCGGCGGCATGGGGCAGCAGCATCGCCGCACAGGCCAAGGTGTATTTCGACGCGCTGCTGTACAAGAAGCATCCGCGGCTGTACCGGCAGCGCATCCGCCGCACGCCGCCGTGGCACTACTACGTCGCTGTGCTGGCCTTGCTGGCAGTGCCGGTGGCCCTGCTTGCGGGCACACCGAAGGTGGCTGCCGCCGCGGGCTTGCTGTGGCTGGCGCTGACCGCGGCGTTCTGCGCGCGGCGCCTGCGCGGCGCGGCGCTGACGCCGGCGCATGTGGCCGAGATGGCGGTCACCTCGGCACTGATCCCGCCGCTGTCGCTGTACTGGCGGCTGCGCGGCGCACTGGCTTTCCGGGTGGTGTTCCTATGACGCTGGCGCTTGCTTCCTCGCTGCCGTTGCCGCCGCGCCCGCGCGAGCGCCCGGCCCCGACCCGCCGCATCGCGGTGTTCCGCGCGCTGCAGCTCGGCGACATGCTGTGCGCGGTGCCGGCGCTGCGTGCGCTGCGCGAAGGCGAGCCCGATGCGCGGATCACGCTGGTCGGCCTGCCGTGGGCGCAGGAGTTCGTCTCGCGCTTCGGCGCGCTGGTCGACGAACTGATGGTATTCCCCGGGGCACCGGGCATGCCCGAGCGCCCCTATGACGCCGCGGCCGCCGAGGCCTTCTATGCCGCCGCGCGCGCCGCGCGCTTCGACCTGGCGATCCAGCTCCATGGCAGCGGCTCGCTCAGCAACGAGGTAGTGAAGCGGCTGGGCGCGAGGCGTATCGCGGCGTTTTGCCCGGACCCGCCGCACACGCCGCCGCGCCGCAGCCGCACTTGCCTGCTGGTGCCGTGGCCGCAGGGCAACGAGGTGGAGCGGCTGCTAATGCTGATGCGCGAACTCGGCTATCCGGCCGCCGACCGCCACCTGGAATTCCCGCTGCGTCCGATCGACCATGCAAGCTGGCGCCTGCTGGCCGACGAGCATGGCCTGCACGCCGGCAACTATGTGTGCGTCCATGCCGGCGCGCGCATGCTGTCGCGGCGCTGGCCGGTGGCGCGCTTTGCGCAGGCCGCTCGCGCGCTGCGCCGGCACTGGAAGGTGGTGCTGACCGGGAGCCCCGACGAGGCCGAACTGGTGGGCGAGCTGGCCGCGCGGATCGGCAAGCCGGTGGTGAACCTGTGCGGGCAGACCTCGCTCGGCACCATGGCCGCGCTGATCTGCCATGCGCGGCTGCTGCTGTGCAACGACACCGGCGCCTCGCATATCGCCGCGGCGACGGACACGCCCAGCGTGGTGATCTCGTGCGGCAGCGACAGCGCGCGCTGGGCGCCGCTGGACGCCTCGCTGCACCGCGTGCTGGCCGAGCAGCCACCGTGCCGCCCGTGCATGCATCAGGTCTGCCCGGTGGCCGGCCATCCGTGCGCGGCCGATATCAGCGTGGCGCGCGTGGTCGACGCCGCGCTGGCGCTGGCCAGCCGGGAGTACGACCATGCCTAGGCGCCTGCGCATCCTGACCTGGCATGTCCATGGCAACTACCTGTACTACCTGTCGCAGATCCCGCATGACCTGTACCTGGTTACGCGCGATGACGGCACGCCGGGCTATGCCGGCGCCGGCGGGGCGCTGCCGTGGGGCGACAACGTGCATGAGGTGCCGTACGACGCCGTGCCGGCCGGCAGTTTCGATTGCGTGCTGTACCAGCACCGGCACCACTATGACCACGACCGCGTCACGCTGCTGACCGATGCGCAGCGCGCGCTGCCGGCGATCTACCTGGAGCACGACCCGCCGCAGGAACATCCGACCAACACGCTGCACCCCGTGCAGGATCCGTCCATGCTGCTGGTCCACGTGACACCGTTCAACGCGCTGATGTGGGACAGCGGCGTGACCCCGTGCCGCGTGATCGAACATGGCGTGGTGGTGGACGATACGGTGCGCTACAGCGGCGAACTGGCGCGCGGCATCAGCGTGGTCAATCACCTGTCGCGGCGCGGGCGCCGGCTGGGCGCCGACGTGTTCGCGCGCGTGCGCGAAAAGGTGCCGCTGGACCTGGTCGGCATGGCGGCGCAGGAAGCGGGCGGACTGGGCGAGGTGCCCAACCCCGGGCTGGCCGCCTTCGTCGCGCGCTACCGCTTCTTCTTCAATCCGATCCGCTACACCAGCCTTGGATTGGCCGTGGTGGAGGCGATGTCGCTGGGCGTGCCGGTGGTGGGGCTGGCCACCACCGAACTGTCCACGGTGATCCAGAGCGGCAACAACGGTTATGTCGATACGCGCATCGACGTGCTGATCAGCGTGATGCGCGAACTGCTCGACGATCCCGAGCTGGCACGCATCTGGGGTGAGCGCGGCTGCCGGCTGGCGCGCGAGCGCTTCGGCATCGGCCGCTTTGTCAGCGAGTGGGACGAGACCCTGCGCGCAGTGACGGCGTGATGCTGCTCGGCTCGCCCGGCGCACCGCCGCCGTTGCCTGGCGCGCCCTCCGTACGCACCCGCGCGCGCGTGCCCGCCGACGCCGTGCAGCAGACCAGGTAATACGCGCGCTTGAGCTGCAGCGTCGCCTCCAGCTTGCGCCCCGCTGCTGCATCGGCAAACGCCGCAGCCAGGCAGCGCTCGATGCTTTCCGCGGTGCCGCCGTGCTCGAACAGGCCAGGTGGGCGTTCATGCCACAGCCCCATCAATACCGCCTGGCGCTGTGCCAGCGTATGCGGCGGCCACACGCGGTCGCGGCTCAGCAGCTCCAGCCGCGTGGCCAGCAGCGTTTCCAGCAGAACGGTAGGGCGCGCGAAGTGCAGCGGCGCACCGGGCTGCGCGGACTGCGATGTCGGCGCCGGCGGTAAGGGGACGGAAGCGAATTGCGTGGGCGTCAGCGAGCTGCCGCCGCCGGCCGGTTCGGCCAGCGCCGGCGGCATGCCCACGACTTTCTGCAGTCGGATAGTCATGTCGTTGCGTCAAGGGCTGCGTGGAGCGGCGTCTAGCTGCGTCGCACGACGGGTGCCGCGCGGTTGCCTTGCCAATGTATTCGGGGTGGTTCGGGTGCCGGTCCCGCGGTGGCGCCTCGATGACTGAGCGGGGCCCGTGCCGGAGACTTTCTGCATGGACTTTCGCAAGGAACGTTCCAAGCCGCGGACCGCATCGGCGTGCGGTGAAGCGCTGCGCAGCGCGGGGGATTCTTGCAACGGTGCGCGTAAAACCGTCGCTGCGCCGCGTCGCTGCAGCGCGCAACGGGTCATTCGGCGGTAGTTTCCGCCTCCGCTTCGATGGCGGGCGTCGTGTCCGCATGGGTCTCGGCGCGCGCGGGCTGCAAGCCCGGTTCCGCGGCACGGATGCGCAGCACGGTCTGGCGCGAAGTATTGAACTGCCGCGCGATTTCGCTGACCGAATGGCCGGCGCGCAACGCATGCAGGATCGCGCGGCGCTGTTCCGGCGTGTGTTTGGGTGGCCGGCCTACCTGGCGACCCAGAGCCTTGGCCGCGGCCAGGCTCTCACGCACGCGCACGCTGCGCGTGGTGCCTTCCAGGGCCGCGACCGCGCGCAATACTTCCACCGCTTCGGGCGGCGAGGCATGGGCCAGGTCGGCGCGCGAAAGCTGCACGCAGTACAGCGCCACGTCCAGCAGGCGGAAGCGCCGGATGGTGGCCAGTGCCTCCTGCACGCTCCAGCCAAGGCCGCACAGGCGCAGCATCACCACGGCGTCGCCGGGCTGCACCTGCTGCTGCAGCGCGCGCAGGCGCGGGCGCTGCAACGCGGGCACCGAGGCCG
Organism: Cupriavidus necator; assembly: GCF_040578825.1. Classification (GTDB taxonomy): domain Bacteria; phylum Pseudomonadota; class Gammaproteobacteria; order Burkholderiales; family Burkholderiaceae; genus Cupriavidus; species Cupriavidus necator_E. The sequence goes on from NZ_JBEFLI010000051.1 coordinate 13,872, forward strand.
GCTCGCAATCCCAGTACGCATGGCGCAGTTCGACGGCAAAGCCGGCCTCGCGGGCGGCCTGCAGTTCTTCGTCGATGGCCTCGGGGCCCTCTGCGCGGTTCGAATAGAAAAATGTAGAAGGCATGGCGGTTTCCAGCACGGCATCTGCAAAAAACTTCTGCGGTCAACGCGAGGCAGAGGGCGATCTGTTGCGGCAAATCGCGCGCGCCCGCGTTCCCCTTACTTCAGTCCAAGCAAATCTCGGCCCTGCACCGGCAGCCGCATCGCTTGCAGTCTCTACGCGCGACATGTGGCACGCGCTCACCGTACGGAAGCAGTTGATTTCGGACAGGGCAGGTGGGGCGTTTGCGCATGCGTGGCGGTTCCGGCAACGTGGCGCCGCCCACTATCGAGATACCTCGGAGGCCATCGTCTTCGCCATCTCCAGGTGGTGCTCCAGCGTTGGCAGCGTCTTCCTGGCGAACTCGCGCACGTCGGTGTCGCGCGCTTCGGCCGAAGCCTTGCGAAACAGCGCCACCGCTTCGTTGTGCGCCTTCACACCGACCTCGCTGGCGTACTGCTTGTCGAAGCTCGCGCCATTGAGCGCGCCCAACGCTTCCAGCTTCTTCTTGTCGTCCTGGCTGGGCGTGGTCGGCAACTGCACGCCCTTGGCCGAAGCCAGGCGCTTGAGGTCCGCCGCCGCGGCGCGATGGTCTTGCAGCATCTGTCCGGCGAAGCGCTTCACCGCGCCGCTGCCGGCCTTGTTCTGCGCCAGGTTGCTGGCTTCGATCTCCATCTGTCCGGCCTGCGCCGCCTTGTTCATGAACTCGACGTCGCCGGACGGCGGCGCGGCATGCAGGCCTTGCGCGGCGATCAGCAGCATCGCGGCCAGCGCGGGCGCGGCATGGCGTTTGATTGGCCTGGGCTTGCGGGCTTCGGATATCACGGTCGTCTCCTGTCTGGACAATGCAGTGCGGCGGGGACCGCCGGGATGGACAAGACCGCGCAACTTTCATGCCGCGCCGCGAACGCGTACCGATATGGGCCCGCAGTGCCTTCACCGACGCGGCGCCGCGGGCACAATTACAAGGCTTCGCGCAGGAATTGCAATGCCGTACGCGGCGCGGGTGCATATTGCCGCCGCGTGCATACCGCAATCGGTGTGCCATGTGGATGGGAGAGACCAGCGGCGCGCGGGCACGGAAACTGCCTTCACGTAGCGAAGCCGGAATACCGGTTCCCACCCCTCAGGAGGCAATCGTGGACAAGTCGAAGATCCCCGCAGACCAGGCCGAGGCCCTCGGCGCACTGATGGATGACCATCGGGCAGTGAAGAAGCAGTTCAAGGCGTTCAAGGACACGGAGAGCCGCGACGACAAGGAAGCGATCGCGCTCGACGTATGCCAGCAGCTCACGGTGCACGCCACCATCGAGGAAGAGATCTTCTACCCGGCGCTGCGTGGCGCCAGCGATGACATCGACGACATGCTGGACGAGGCCAAGGTCGAGCACCAGGTGGCCAAGGACCTGATCGCCGCGATCGAGGAAGACCCTGCCGGCGACCTGCTCGAAGCCAGCTTCACGGTGCTGTCGGAGTACGTCGGCCACCATATCGAGGAAGAGGAAGGCGAGCTGTTCAAGAACGTGATCAAGGAAAAGATCAACCTGCGCGACGCGGCCCAGGCGATGGCCGCGCGCAAGGAAGAACTGATGCGCGAACTCGCCTGAGCGCGTGCCGGGCAGCACCACGCTGTCGGTGGTGGCGTACTGACGCGACAAGGGAGGGGGCGCTTCAGGCGATTTGAACAAGTCGCACAATGCGGCCCGCCCCATGCCGGCGGGCGGGGCGCTACGATGACGCGGTCTTGATCGTCGTACCGCCCCCGCCTCCATGACCTTTGTCGTGACGGATGCCTGCATCCAGTGCCGCCATACCGATTGCGTCGAAGTCTGCCCGATGTCGTGCTTCCACGAAGGGCCCAACTTCCTCGCCATCGACCCTGACCAGTGCATCGACTGCTCGATGTGCGTCCCGCTTTGCCCGGTCGGCGCGATCTACTCTGAGCACGACCTGCCCGAGGACAAGCGCCATTTCATCGCGCTGAACGCGGAACTGTCGCGCCGGCCCGACTGGCTGCCGCTGCTGAAAGCCAAGGGCCCCATTGCCGGCCACGAGCAATGGGCCGACCATGCTGATCGTCTGTCGCTGCTTGAGCGCTAACGCACGCGCTCTGCCGCGTAGTCGGGAAACGCCTCCGCAAGCGTCAATACCGTGCCGGTCAGCGCGCCGTCGTAGCCCGGCAGCGCATTGACGCGCTGGCGGAAGGCCTCGCTGGTCAGCGCACCCACCGCACCGGCCAGCGCCGGGCTGCGCAGCTTTGCCTTTTCGATCGCAAAGAAATAGCGTTCCTTGATCACCGGCACGAACGCCAGCCCGAAACGCCGCGCCGCGGTTTCCACGCCAAAGCCCACATCCGCCATGCCGCTGCCGATATACGCGGCCACCGCGGCATGGGTGAACTCGCCGTTGCTGTAGCCCTCGATCCGCGCCGGGTCGATGCCGCGCGCGGCCAGCATCAGGTCCAGCAGCAGGCGCGTGCCCGAACCAACCTGCCGGTTGACGAAGCGCACTTCGCGCCGGGTCAGGTCTTCCAGCGAATGGATGCCGAGCGGATTGCCCGGCCGCACGAACAGCCCCTGGCTGCGCACCGCCAGGTGCACCAGGCAGTGGGTCTGCGGCTTGAGCCAGGTGGTGAAGTGGCGCCACGTGCCGTGCTCGAACTCGCCCACCGGTACATGGAAGCCGGCGATATCGCACCCGCCCTCGGCCAGCGCCGCCACCGCCTCGACGCTGCCGCAGTACTTCAGGTCGTGCCGCACCTGCTGCTCGTCGAGGAAATCGCGCAGCGCCGCCACCGCGAAGCCATGGCTGGCATGCAGCCGCACGGCGGCCTCGGACTGGTCCATCAGCTTCTTCAACTCGATTTCCAGCTCCGACGCCAGGCTGTCCAGCGTCGGCGACAGCCGCGCGGCGATGCGCTTGCTGGCCCACACCAGTTGCTTCGCCAGCGGCGTCAGCGCGCTGCCGCGCCCGCGGGTCTTGTCGATCAGCGGGCCGCCGAACAGCGCCTCGGCGTCGCGCAGGATGCCCCAGGCATAGCGGTAGGACAGCGACACCGCCTGCGCCGAGTGGCTGATGCTGCCGGATTCCTCGATATGGCCGAGCAGGGCGACCAGGCGGGAGACGTCCAGCGCTTCGTCGCCGGGCGTGGCGTCGTCCCGGATCTGCAGGTGGGGATGGAGCGAGATGCGAATCATATGTAGAAAATAGCTTATTGATGGGCCGCTGTCACTCTCATATAGTCGCCTCAACGGGCAAAACAGCGTCGCTGCGAGCCCGGAAATAGGAAAAAAATAGCATATATACGGGTGTAAGTGGCTAAACCGCCAGCCCCGTGCGACCCCTCACAGGAGACGCCATGCCAGAAACCGCCCCCACCGCAACGGCATCCGCCGACGCTGCGCGCACGCCTGCGATCGCGGCGATCGTGGCGGCGCGCCAGCACATGCCGGGCGCCTTGCTGCCGATCCTGCATGAGATCCAGGACACGCAGGGCTATATCCCCGATGACGCCGTTCCGGTGATCGCCCGCGCGCTGAACCTGTCGCGCGCCGAAGTGCATGGCGTGATCACCTTTTATCACCACTTCCGCCAGCAGCCGGCGGGGCGGCACGTGGTGCAGGTGTGCCGCGCCGAAGCCTGCCAGGCGGTCGGCGCCGAGGCGCTGGCCGAGCATGCGCAACGCGCGCTCGGCTGCGGCTTCCATGAAACCAGCGGCGACGGACAGGTGACGCTGGAGCCGGTCTATTGCCTGGGCCAGTGCGCGTGCGGGCCGGCGGTGATGGTCGGCGAACAACTGCATGGCTATGTGGATCCGAAGCGCTTCGATGCGCTGCTCCGGTCGCTGCGCGAGGCGCACGCCTCCAACCAGACCGCGGAGGGCCAGGCATGAGCGCCACCACCATCTTCGTGCCGCGCGACTCCACCGCGCTGGCCCTCGGCGCCGACGACGTAGCGCGCGCCATCGCCCGCGAAGCCGCGGCGCGCGGCAACGACGTGCGTATCGTGCGCAACGGTTCGCGCGGCATGTTCTGGCTGGAGCCGCTGGTCGAGGTGCAGACCGATGCCGGCCGCGTGGCCTATGGCCCGGTCAGCGCGGCGGATGTGCCGGCGCTGTTCGACGCCGGCCTGCTGCAAGGCGGCGCGCATGCGCTGGCGCACGGACTGACCGAGGAGATCCCGTTCCTGAAGCAGCAGGAGCGCCTGACCTTCGCGCGCATCGGCATCACCGATCCGCTGTCGCTGGAAGACTACCGCGCGCATGAGGGCTTTGCCGGGCTGGAGCGCGCGCTGTCGATGGCGCCCGCCGACATCGTGCAGGAAGTCACCGACTCCGGCCTGCGCGGCCGCGGCGGTGCGGCGTTCCCCACCGGCATCAAGTGGAAGACCGTGCTGGGCGCGCAGTCGGCCGTGAAGTACATCGTCTGCAATGCCGACGAAGGCGATTCGGGCACGTTCTCCGACCGCATGGTGATGGAAGACGATCCCTTCATGCTGATCGAAGGCATGACCATCGCCGGCCTCGCGGTCGGCGCGGAGCAGGGCTATATCTATTGCCGTTCCGAATACCCGCATGCGATCGCGGTGTTGCAAAGCGCGATCGGCATCGCCAATGCGGCGGGCTGGCTCGGTGACGATATCCGCGGCAGCGGCAGGCGCTTCCACCTGGAGGTGCGCAAGGGCGCCGGCGCCTATGTCTGCGGCGAGGAAACCGCGCTGCTCGAAAGCCTGGAAGGCCGGCGCGGCGTGGTGCGCGCCAAGCCGCCGCTGCCGGCGCTGGAAGGACTGTTCGGCAAGCCCACCGTGATCAACAACGTGATCTCGCTGGCCACGGTGCCGGTGATCCTGGCGCGCGGCGCGCAGTACTACCGCGACTACGGCATGGGCCGTTCGCGCGGCACGCTGCCGTTCCAGCTCGCGGGGAATATCAAACAAGGCGGACTGGTCGAGAAGGCGTTCGGCGTCACGTTGCGCGAGCTGCTGGTCGACTACGGCGGCGGCACGCGCAGCGGCCGCGCCATCCGCGCGGTGCAGGTGGGCGGGCCGCTGGGCGCCTATCTGCCCGAGTCGCGCTTCGACGTGCCGCTGGACTACGAGGCCTATGCCGCGTTCGGCGGCGTGGTCGGCCACGGCGGCATCGTGGTGTTCGACGAGACCGTCGACATGGCAAAGCAGGCGCGCTACGCGATGGAGTTCTGCGCCATCGAATCCTGCGGCAAATGCACGCCGTGCCGGATCGGCTCGACCCGCGGCGTCGAGGTGATGGACCGCATCATCGCCGGCGAGCAACCGGTAAAACACGTGGCGCTGGTGCGCGACCTGTGCGACACCATGCTCAACGGTTCGCTATGCGCGATGGGCGGCATGACGCCGTACCCGGTGCTGTCCGCGCTCAATGAATTCCCCGAGGACTTCGGCCTCGCCCCTAACCCGGCCAAGGCCGCCTGAGCCCCAAGACACGGGAGACACACGTCATGAACGCCCGCAACGAAATCGACTTCGGCACCCCCGCCAGCGAATCCACCGAACTGGTCACGCTGGAGGTCGACGGCGTCAGCGTCACCGTGCCCGTCGGCACCTCGGTGATGCGTGCCGCGATGGAAGCCCAGATCGCCGTGCCCAAGCTGTGCGCCACTGACAGCCTCAAATCCTTCGGCTCGTGCCGCCTGTGCCTGGTCGAGATCGAAGGGCGCCGCGGCTATCCGGCATCGTGCACCACGCCGGTCGAAGCCGGCATGAAGGTGAAGACCCAGAGCGACAAGCTGGCCGACCTGCGCCGCGGCGTGATGGAGCTCTATATCTCGGATCACCCGCTGGACTGCCTGACCTGCCCGACCAACGGCAACTGCGAGCTGCAGGACATGGCCGGCGTGGTGGGTTTGCGCGAGGTGCGCTACAACGATGGCGGCCCCGAAGCGAAACCGATCGCCACGCACACGCAGATGAAGAAGGACGAATCCAATCCTTACTTCACCTACGATCCATCCAAGTGCATCGTCTGCAACCGCTGCGTGCGCGCCTGCGAGGAAACGCAGGGCACCTTCGCGCTGACCATCAGCGGACGCGGCTTCGATTCGCGCGTGTCGCCTGGCACCAGCCAGTCCTTCATGGAATCCGACTGCGTGTCGTGCGGCGCCTGCGTACAGGCCTGCCCGACCGCGACGCTGACCGAGACCTCCGTCATCAAGCTGGGCCAGGCCTCGCACAGCACCGTGACCACCTGCGCCTACTGCGGCGTGGGCTGCTCGTTCAAGGCCGAGATGAAGGGCAACGAGGTGGTGCGCATGGTGCCGTACAAGGACGGCAAGGCCAACGAAGGCCACGCCTGCGTCAAGGGCCGCTTTGCCTGGGGCTATGCCACGCACAAGGACCGCATCCTCAAGCCGATGATCCGCGCGAAGATCACCGACCCGTGGCGCGAGGTGTCGTGGGAAGAGGCGATCGACTACGCCGCATCGCAGTTCAGGCGCATCCAGGCCGAGCACGGCAAGGATTCGATCGGCGGCATCGTGTCGTCGCGCTGCACCAACGAAGAGGGCTACCTGGTCCAGAAGCTGGTGCGCGCCGCCTTCGGCAACAACAACGTCGACACCTGCGCGCGCGTGTGCCACTCGCCGACCGGCTACGGCCTGAAGCAGACGCTGGGCGAATCGGCCGGCACGCAGACCTTCAAGTCGGTCGAGAAGGCCGACGTGATCATGGTGATCGGCGCCAACCCGACCGACGGCCACCCGGTGTTCGCCTCGCGCATGAAAAAGCGTCTGCGCGCCGGCGCGAAGCTGATCGTGGTCGATCCGCGCCGCATCGACCTGGTCGATTCCCCGCACATCCGCGCCGACTATCACCTCCAGCTGCGCCCGGGCACCAACGTCGCGCTGGTGACGTCGCTGGCCCACGTGATCGTCACCGAAGGCCTGCTCAACGAAGCCTTTATCGCCGAGCGCTGCGAGGATCGCGCGTTCCAGCAATGGCGCGACTTTGTCTCGCTGCCGGAGAACTCGCCCGAGGCGATGGCCGAAGTCACCGGCATCCCGGCCGAACAACTGCGCGGCGCCGCGCGCCTGTACGCCACCGGCGGCAATGCCGCGATCTACTACGGCCTGGGCGTGACCGAGCATGCGCAGGGTTCCACTACCGTGATGGGCATCGCCAACCTGGCCATGGCCACCGGCAATATCGGCCGCGAAGGCGTGGGCGTGAATCCGCTGCGCGGGCAGAACAACGTGCAGGGCTCGTGCGATATCGGCTCGTTCCCGCATGAGCTGCCGGGCTATCGCCATGTATCGGACTCGACCACGCGCGGGCTGTTCGAAGCCGCGTGGAATGTCGAGATCAGCCCCGAGCCGGGCCTGCGCATCCCCAATATGTTCGAAGCCGCGCTGGCCGGCAGCTTCAAGGGCCTGTACTGCCAGGGCGAGGATATCGTCCAGTCCGACCCGAACACGCAGCACGTGTCCGAAGCGCTGTCGTCGATGGAATGCATCGTGGTGCAGGACATCTTCCTGAACGAGACCGCCAAGTACGCGCACGTGTTCCTGCCGGGGTCGTCGTTCCTGGAGAAGGACGGCACCTTCACCAACGCCGAGCGCCGCATTTCGCGCGTGCGCAAGGTGATGCCGCCCAAGGCGCGCTATGCCGACTGGGAGGCGACCATCCTGCTGGCCAACGCGCTGGGCTACCCGATGGACTACAACCATCCGTCCGAGATCATGGACGAGATCGCGCGCCTGACGCCGACCTTCGCGGGTGTCAGCTACAAGCGCCTGGACGAGCTGGGCAGCATCCAGTGGCCATGCAACGCCGAGGCCCCGGAAGGCACGCCGACCATGCACATCGATGCCTTCGTGCGCGGCAAGGGCAAGTTCATCATCACCAAGTACGTGCCCACCACCGAGAAGATCACGCGCGCCTTCCCGCTGATCCTGACCACCGGCCGCATCCTGTCGCAGTACAACGTCGGCGCGCAGACGCGCCGGACCGACAACGTGCACTGGCACGCCGAGGACCGGCTCGAGATCCATCCGCACGATGCGGAGGAGCGCGGCATCAAGGACGGCGACTGGGTCGGCGTGCAAAGCCGTGCCGGCGACACCGTGCTGCGCGCCATCGTCAGCGAGCGCATGCACCCGGGCGTGGTCTACACCACCTTCCATTTCCCGGAATCCGGCGCCAACGTGATCACCACCGACAACTCGGACTGGGCCACCAACTGCCCGGAATACAAAGTCACCGCGGTGCAGGTGATGCCGGTGGCGCAGCCGTCGGCGTGGCAGCGGCAGTACCACGACTTCAATACGCAGCAGTTGCAGTTGCTGGAGGCGGCCAGCGCCGATCCGGCGCAAGCGGCGGCGAACTGAGCGGAGGGCCGCATCATGATGCGCTGCATGCAGTCACAGGAAGTCGATCCTTCCGCGCAGGAAGACGCCGTACCGGCCACCCACAGCACCTTTGCCGTCAATCGCTGGCGCCAGGGCGAACTGATGCTGAGTCCCGACGAAGTCGCCGAGGAAGTGCCGGTCGCGCTGGAATACAACGGCATTTCGCACGCAGTGATGCTGGCGACGCCGGCGGACCTGGAGGATTTCGCATTGGGCTTCAGCCTGAGCGAGGGCATCGTCGGCAGCGCGCGCGAAGTCTATGGCATCGACATCGATACGCGCGAGCATGGCATCGCGGTGCAGCTCGAGATCGCCTCGGAGGCATTCATGCGGCTGAAGGACCGGCGCCGTTCACTGGCCGGGCGTACCGGCTGCGGCTTGTGCGGGACCGAATCGCTGGAGCAGGTGATGCGGATGCCGGCGCCGGTGCGCAGCGATGCGAGCTTCCACACCGATGTGATCCAGTCCGCTTTCGTGCAACTGCAGCTGCGCCAGCAACTGCAGCGCCACACCGGCGCCACGCATGCCGCCGCATGGCTGCGCGCCGATGGCCATGTGTCGCTGGTGCGCGAGGACGTCGGCCGCCACAACGCGCTGGACAAGCTGGCCGGTGCGCTTGCGCGCAGCGGCGAGGATACCGCCGGCGGCGCGGTGCTGGTCACCAGCCGTGCGAGCTATGAAATGGTGCTGAAGACCGCTGCCATCGGCGCCGGCTTGCTGGCGGCCGTGTCCGCCCCCACCGCGCTGGCCGTGCGGCTGGCCGAACAGGCCAATATCACGCTGGCCGGCTTCGTGCGCGCGGGTGCGCACGTGGTCTATGCCCACCCCCAACGCCTGCAACACGAGACGAGCCTGGCATGAACGTCGACAACCTGATCACCATGGCCAACCAGATCGGCAGCTTCTTCGAGGCGATGCCGGACCGCGAGGAAGCCATCTCGGATATCGCCGGGCATATCAAGCGGTTCTGGGAGCCGCGGATGCGGCGCGCGTTGCTCGGGCATGTGGACGACGACGCCGGCAGCGGCCTGCTGGAGATCGTGCAGGAGGCGCTGGGCCGGCATCGTGCGTTGCTGGAATAGAAGCCCCGGTCGGCACCAGGTAACGCTACTTGCTGTATTCCAGTTCAGGGTACCAGTCGGTGCCGCGGCCTTCCGGCGTGGTGTCGAGCAAGGTCCATAGCGGATCCAGGTCCGGCGCGCCGCGCGGATCCTGTCCCGGGTCCGTCGTGAGGGCATACATCTCGCTGCTCCAGAAATGGCGGATCTTGCCGTCCCGGCGCGTAAAGACGGAGTAACCCGGTACGTCGGCATCCTCCGGACTGACATAGTCGCGGGTGAACTGGCCGTCGACGTCCGCGTAGACCTTCAGCCTGGTCCAGCCGCGTTCTTTCTTCGCCGCCACCAGGCGATCGACCGGCGAGCGCGCGATCATCGCCAGCGCCACGCGTTGCTCGATATCCGGGACCTTGTGGTCCCACGATGCCATGATCGACGTGCACATCGGGCAGGGCCGTTCGCGCTGCGGGCCGAACATATAGCTGTAGACCACCAGCGTGTCCTTGTCGCCGAACAGCTCGGCCAGCGTGACCGGCCCGTGTTCGCCCTGGAAGATATAGTTCTTGGTCACCTCGCCGCCGGGGGGCAGCTTGCGGCGTTGCGCGGCCACGCGCTCGATATGCCGCCGCAGCTCGATCTCCTCCACCAGCAGCGCATTGCGCGCCTTGCGGTATTCGGCACTTTCATTGGGGAAGTGGACGGGATTGCGTTGCGCCAGTTCAGTGGCGGGGGTAAGTGTTGACTCTGCATTCATGTCGGCCCTCCTGTCGGGACAGGGTCCCGCGAATGGACCATGCAACGTGAGCTTCCCGCCACCAGGCGGGCCCCTGCGATGGCATGGCCCGTCATGGTTTGGGTCTGCCCGGCAATGAATCGTTCCGCACGGCCCAGACCCTGGGCCCGCCGCATCACTTCAACCGCAAAGGCTCCAGCAACGCCCCGTCATATTCCGGATGCGAAATCCTTCCCAGCTCCAGCATCCGCCGCAGGATATAAGCCTGCCGCTGCCGCGCCCGCCGCGGGTTGGCAACCGGGTTGTTCGCCGAAGGCGCCTTGGGCAACCCGGCCAGCATCGCGCATTCCGCCAGCGATAGCTGGTTCAGCGATTTGCCGAAGTAGGTCCGCGCCGCATCGGCAAATCCATAAGCCCCTTGTCCGAGGTAGATCTTGTTCATGTACAGCTCGAGAATCTCGTCCTTGCTGAACGCTTTCTCGATCCGGTACGACAGCAGCACCTCGTACAGCTTGCGGGTATAGGTCTTGTCCCGCGACAGGTAGAAATTGCGCGCCACCTGCATGGTGATCGTCGACGCCCCCTGCGAGAGGTCGTCAGACAGGTTCGCCAGCCCCGCGCGGAGCACGCCGATGTAGTCGATCCCGTCATGCACATAGAAGCGCTCGTCCTCGATCGCCACCACGGCATCGATCAGGTCGCGCGGGTAGCGCGAGAGGGAAACGTAGTCAGGCGTGCGGCGGAAATCCGCCAATGCGTCGAGCGATGGCAACTGCCGGTCGAGGGCGAGGATGGCAATGGTGGCAAGCAGCGCACCGCCGACCACGGCGAGCAGCAGCAACCTGATGAAGGCGGACCAAAGGCTTTTCATGGCGCGTATTTTGCCAGTGCGGCGGCCGCGCTGGTCCAAAATCCGCAGCCATCAGCGGAATCAAGGTTGCGTGCGGCACGTTGCCGCCCGGCAGGGTGATGCGCGCGCGCCGGCGATCTGAAATAATCGAAGCCGGAGACAGAAGTTGCAGTGCACGGGCGCCGCTGATGCAGGCGCCCGCATCGACAAGAACGTCAGGAAACAACAATGATCCAATGGCTTCAACGGGCCGCATGCCTGCACGCCCATGCGGTCGTGCCGCCGGCGCCGGCGGCGGCCGCCGGTGGCGGGGACGGCACAGCCAGCCGGAACGAGCTTATCTTCGACACCATCAGCAACGCACGCGATCTCGGCGGCCTGATTGGCGCGGCCGGGCGGCGCGTGCGCCACGGCCGGCTGTACCGCAGCGGCAACCCGGCACTGGCCAGCGCGGCGGACCTTGAACGGCTGCATGCGCTCGGCCTCGACATGGTGGTGGACTTCCGCTCGCCCGGCGAGAAATCGCCAGACGAGGCCGGCTTCGGCCAGCGCTTCCACTGGGTCGCGGTGCCGGTGCTTGAAGGCAACATGGCGATGGATGTGCTGATGCCGCGCCTGCGCGCCAGCACGCCGGCCCAGATGGACGCCTTCATGCTGGAGGTTTACCGCGATTTCCCGGTACGCTACCGCGCGGCCTTTGGCGGCTTCATGCAGACCGCACAAGGCGGAAAGACGCTGCTGTTCCACTGCACCGCGGGCAAGGACCGCACCGGCTTCGCCTCGCTGCTGTTGCTGGCGGCGCTGGGCGTGGCGCAGGACGATATCCTCGTCAACTACCTGGAATCGAACCGGCGCAATGCGCAGTTCAACCAGGCGGCGCTGGCGCGCATGGCGCAGTTCGGCGTGAGCGCGGAAGTAATGACGCCGCTGCTGGAAGTCCGCGCCAGCTACCTCGAGGCCTCGATGCAGGCGATCGAGCGCGAGTGGGGCAGCGTCGACCGCTACCTGTGCGACGCGCTGCAGGTCGATGTCGCGCAACTGCGCGGGCACTATCTCGCCGACTGACGCTGCCTTCCTGCGTGTTGGCCGCAGTGGCCCGGAATCGGATTACCATAGCCGCGTTTCCGACCTCTTCGCGGCGCTTGCCGGCGCCCCCTCCGCACCCATGCTCGAACTCCAGGGAGCCATCTGGTTCCGCTCCGGCTCGCAAGACTGGGGCGGCAAGGACCGCATTGCGCTGCTGGCCGCCATCGGCGAGCACGGCTCGATCACCGCGGCCGCGCGCGCGGTCGGCATCAGCTACAAGGCCGCCTGGGATGCCATCGACGCCATGAACAACAGCGCCGGCGAAGCGCTGGTGGTGCGCGCCGCCGGCGGCAAGGGCGGCGGCGGCACGCGCCTGACCGAGCGTGGCGAGCAGCTGATCCGCACCTATCGCGCACTCGAGGACGAGCACAAGCGCTTTGTCGCGCAGCTGTCGCGGCTGGGCGAGGGCGCGGCCGACGATATCCACCTGATGAGGCGAATGATGATCAAGACCAGTGCGCGCAACAAGCTGTTCGGGCGTGTGGCCAGCGTGCGCGGCGGCGCCGTCAATGACGAGGTCGTGCTGGAATTGCCCGGCGGGCAGCGCATCGTCGCCACCATTACGCACGAAAGCGTCGAGACGCTGGAACTGGCCGCTGGCGTGGAAGCGTTTGCCCTGATCAAGGCGTCTTCGGTGCTGGTGGGGTTGCCGGATCCGGGGATGCGGCTGTCGGCGCGCAATCAGTTGCCGGGCGTGGTGTCGCGCGTGATGCCGGGGGCGGTGAATGCCGAGGTGGTGATCGAGCTGGATGGCGGGGGCACGATTGCGGCGATCGTGACCAATGGAAGTGTGGAGGCGTTGGGGCTCGCGGTAGGGGTGCCGGCGGTGGCGGTGTTCAAGGCGTCCAGTGTGATTCTGGGGGTGGTGGGGTAGGCGGCGATATACCTCGGCGCATCTCCCACTGTGGTTTTGCTCCCCTCTCCCGCAAGCGGGAGAGGGAGCACCCACTGGGAAGCGCAAAGGGCAGTGGTCTTGCTGGAGGCGCATGCAATAATGGCCCCCCAAAAAACAGCCGCACCACAACCAATGCATGCCGCGCTGGCCGGCTTTTCCCTCGTCCTGTCCCTGATCCTTGCCATCGGTTCCCACAATGCCTTCGTACTGCGACAAGGGTTGCGGCGCGAGCATGTGTTCTGGGTCTGCCTGGTCTGCGCGCTGTCAGATGCGCTGTTGATCTTGCTGGGCGTGTCCGGCTTCGCGGTGATCATCCGCACGCTGCCGTGGCTCGATACGGCGATGCGCTAGGGCGGCGCGGCTTTCCTGGTATGGTATGGCGCGCGCAGTTTCGTCGCGGCGTGGCGTTCGAACGCGGCGCGCCCGCGCGCCTGGCAGGTGCTGGAAGTGGTGATCGGGATCACCATGTGGGTGATTGCCGCGCGGCTGCCGCTGGGCTGATTCTATGGAGAGACGCAATGCCACGGAATGTCGAGATCAAGGCTCGCATCGATAGCATCGAAGCCGTGTTGCCGCATGCGGCAGCGGTCGCGGACAGCGGGCCGGAATCTATCCGCCAGGACGATACCTTCTTTCCCTGCGCGAACGGCCGGCTCAAGCTGCGCGAGTTCGCCCCCGACCATGGCGAACTGATCTTCTATGCGCGCGCCGACGGGGCCGGGCCCAGGGAGAGCTTCTACATCCTGTCGCCGACGCGCTCGCCCGATACACTGCGCGCCGCGCTGGCTGCGGCGCATGGCGAGGGCGGGCGCGTGCGCAAGCTGCGCACGCTGTACCTGGCCGGCCGCACGCGTGTGCACCTGGACCGGGTCGAGGCGCTGGGCGATTTCCTGGAGCTGGAAGTAGTGCTGGCCGACGAGGAAAGCGTGGCAGACGGCGTGGCCGAGGCGCATGCGCTGCTGGCGCGCCTGGGGATTCCCGCGTCGAACCTGATCGAAGGCGCCTACGTCGACCTGCTGCGCGCTCAGGCCACGCGCGCCGACACCGGCGCGTAGACCGGCGGGTGCTGGCGGCTGGTGCCGCTGCCGAAGATGCGGCCCTCGCGGATTTCCAGCACGTGGTCGCCCAGTGCCTCCACGTCGGCGGGGTCGTGCGAAATCACCAGCATGGGCACATCGAGGCTGGCCTGCAGCGCACGCAGCTCGGCGCGCATGCGCGCGCGCAGCGCGGGATCGAGCGCTGAGAACGGTTCGTCCAGCAGCACGATATCGGGCTGCGCCACCAGCGCGCGCGCCAGCGCCACGCGCTGCTTCTGGCCGCCGGAGATTTCGGCGGGATAGTTGCCCACGATATCGGCCAGCCCGAAGGCATCGATCCAGCGCTGCGCCTCCGGATGCATCGCGCCGCGGCGTGGATTGCGCCAGCCGCGCGACAGGCCGAAGGCGACGTTCTGGCCCACGGTCAGGTGCGGGAACAGCGCGTATTCCTGGAACAGGTAGGCCACGCGCCGATCCTGCGGGCGTATGTCGACGCCGGCCTCGGCGTCGAACAACGTGCGCCCGTTCAGCACGATGCGGCCGCTGTCGGGCGCGAGCAGGCCGGCGATGGCGCGCAGCGTCAGGCTCTTGCCCGCGCCGGACGGCCCGAACAACGCGATGCGCCGGCTGGCCGAATCGAAATCGATATCCAGCGCGAAATGCCGGTCGGCCGAGACCATCTGCTTGCGGATGCTGACGTGCATGCTCATGGCGGGGCTCAGCGAAGGATGCGCGGGCGCAGGCGCCGGCGTTCGTAGAGATGGGCGGGATTGCGCGCGGCCGCCGGCACCAGCCGGCCCGCGACCACCAGCAGCAGCACGCAAGTGACCGAGGTCACCAGCACCAGCAGGTTGGCGGTGTTGTCGTCGCCGGCCTGTACGGCTTCATAGATGGCAACCGACAGCGTCTGCGTGCGCCCGGGCAGGTTGCCGGCGATCATCAGCGTCGCGCCGAACTCGCCCAGCGCGCGCGCAAAGGCGAGCAGCACGCCGGCAATGATGCCGCGCGCGGCAAGTGGCAGCGTCACGCGGAAGAAGATGCCGGTCTCGGGCACGCCCAGCACGCGCGCGGCGTTTTCAAGCTGGTGGTCGACGCCTTCGAACGCGGCGCGCGCGGACTTCAGCACCAGCGGGAAGGCGACGATGGTCGATGCCAGCACCGCGCCCTGCCAGGTGAAGACCAGCTCGATACCGAGCCGCGCCAGCCACTCGCCGAACACGCCGCGGCGCCCCACCAGCACCAGCAGGTAGTAGCCCAGCACCGTGGGCGGCAGCACCAGCGGCAGCGTCAGCACCGCATCGACCACGTCGCGCATGGGCGAGCGCCAGCGTGCCAGCGCCCATGCCGCGCCCACGCCGAGCACGGCGTTCAGCGCGGTGGCCCAGCCCGCCACCTTCAGCGACAGCAGCAGCGGTACCCAGACGGCGTCCATGATGCGGGCAGCGCTGCGTCAGGGCTTCTGGAAGCCGTGGCGCGACAGGATCGCCTGCCCCTCGGGCGAGGCGACATAGTCGACGAACTGCGCCGCTTCCTTCTGCTGGCGCGACTGGCTGGTCACGGCGATCGGATAGGTCACCGGCGTGCGGCTGGGCACGCGTACCGCGACCCTGACCTTGTCCGGCATCACCGCGGCGTCGGTGGCGAAGACGAAGCCGGCCTCGACCTCGCCGCGCGCCACGTAGTCCAGGCTCTGGCGCACGTTCTGCGCGGGCACGCCCTTGGCGGCCACCGCGTCCCACAGCCCGGCCGCTTCCAGCGCGCCGCGCGTATAGCGGCCCACCGGCACCGACGCCGGGTTGCCGTAGGCGATGCGCCTGACCTCGGGCCGCGTCAGGTCCTGCAGCGAGCCGATCGCCAGCTTGCTGTCGGCGGGAACGATCAGCACCACCTGGTTGGCGGCGAAGTTGCGGCGCGAGGCGGGGGCGATCACCTTCCCGGCCTCGGCCTTGTTCATCGCTTCCTGGTCGGCCGAGGCGAACACGTCGGCCGGCGCACCCTTGACGATCTGCTGCATCAGCACGTCGGAGGCGCCAAAGTTCAACACCACCTGCGTACCGGGATGGGCGCGCTGGTACGACTCGGCCAGCGCCTTGAACGCGTTGGTCAGGCTGGCGGCGGCGGACACCACCAGGTCGGCGCCGAAGGCGGGCGGGGCGGCCAGCGCCAGCGCGGCGGCGCCAGTGGCCAGCACGCGGGGCAGCAAGCCGCGCGGGCGGAAGCGGAAAGCGGACATCGGCATCCTCGGGAAGCGGCCCTGTCTCGCTGCGGTTGGTGCAGTGCGGCCAGGCGGGTGGGCTGTAAGGCGCAATATAAGTCTGTATATAGCGCTGCGTCAATGATGCGCCATGACGGGGGACAGGGGTATTCGGGCAGGCGAAAGTGCTGTATCAGGGGCTGCGAATGAACCCCGGGGCACGAGGGGAGTGAGCCGGCGCCCCCGGGCGCCAGCCTTGCCGGCTTCAGGCCGGCGGCGTGCCTTCCTTGAACAATGACTTCAACTGGCTGCGCAGCTCAGGGGTGTCCTGATGCTTGTGCACCGCCACCGCATGCTGGACCGCGGCTTCCAGCAGTTCGTCTTCGCTGTCGGCGCTCATCGCAACCGTGCAGTTGGTTTCGCTCGGGAACTCGCGGCAATCGATAAATTTGCGTGCCATATTGCCCTCCAGACGTCGGCCCGCAGTGGGGAACGGAGGGCCGGCGCATCCAGTATAGGCAGGCAGGTCGGGCACTTCAGCACCGGCGTCAGCACCTTGCCGGCGGTCTGCGGCGCGAGCGCCGGGTTATCCTCCGGATGTCATTCTCTTCCTGACTCCACGTGCCATGAAAACCATCTACCTGGCTGGCTTTGACGTCTTTCGCAAGGATGCGCTTGCCTGGGGCGAACACCTCAAGGCGCTGTGCACCGCGCACGGTTTCACCGGCCTGTATCCGCTCGACAAGTCAGTGCCCGCAGGGCTGTCCGGCCCCGCTGCCGCGCGCTGGATCTACGACGCCAATATCGCGCTGCTGCGCCGCGCCGACATGGTGATGGCCAACCTCGACGATTTCCGCGGTCCGGGCGAGCCGGACTCCGGCACGGCGTTCGAGGTGGGATTTGCGGTGGCGCTGCAGAAGCCGGTATGGGGCTATGGCGCGGAGACCGGCACGGTGCGCGATCGCGCAGCGGTGGTCACCGACGAGCAAGGGCGGCCGCTGGATGCGCGCGGGTTCGTGGTGGAGGATTTTGGCCTTGGCAAGAACCTGATGCTGGCGTGTCCGGTAAGGCTGGTGCAGGGTGGGGCAGCGGAGTGCCTGGCGGCGATGGCGGCGGCGGACCGGCGGCGGGTGGCCGAGGCGGCGGCGCGCAGGGAGAGGGATGCGGCGGCCTGGGGAGATGATTGACGCCATCCGTCATGGCGTTGCCTGTTCGATCGCGCGCGCTTGCTCCCCTTGACTACCGCCGCAACGCCTGCACTCCCGCCGCAATATCGGCCGCCGTACTCGCCACGATCTCCCGATACGCCGCCACCACGCCATCCACCGCACCTGGCGCCGGCAGCTCTGCCTGCGTCCGTCCGCTGACCACCTTGCCATCCGGCAACCGCCGCACGGTCCAGTTGATGGTGGCGCCAGCCCGCTGCCCTACGTCCGCATCGAGCCGCAGGACTTCAGTAGTGATCCGGTACAGCGGCTGCACATCCGACAACCCTTGCTGGTAGGTATCCACCGCGCCAAGCGTCGCCTGCAGCCGCTGCGACAGGGCATCGCGCAGTTCGTCCGGCAGCGGCGACGACCAGCGCGCCAGGTCGAGCAAGCGCAGGCTGGCGTCGCCGCCGCCGCCATCGCGCACCACCAGCTGCGGCCGGTTGAGCCGCTCCGGCACGCGCACCGGCGCGACTTCCAGCCATAGCGTGTTGGTCGATGCCGCCGGTGTCGTCGCCGGCAACGTGGCCACCGCGGCCGGCCCCTGCGCCAGCGTGTAGTAACGCGGCTCGGGCGAGGCGCAACCTGCCAGCGCGGCCGCGGCCAGGCCGCCGGCGAGCAAGCGGGTGAAAGGAAGGCACTTCATCATTCTTGCTCCGTCTTGCCGCGCAGCAGCGCTTCGGGATGGCGTTCGAGGTAATCGGTCAGCGTGCGCAGCGAGGTCGCGGTGCGCGTCAGCTCCTGCATCATGCGGCGCGTGTCCTGCTGCAGCGGCGCGTCGGACGCCAGCGTGCCGTTGGCCGTGGTCAGCGTCTTGCGCGCGTCCTGCAGCGCCGCCAGCACCTGCGGCGCGACGTCGCCGTTGAGCTGCTGCACCAGCTTGTCGGCGGTGGCCAGCGTCTTGTTCAGGCTAGCCACCGTGGTGCGCAGGTCCTGGCCGATCTGGTCGAACGGCACCTTGTCGATGCGGTTGACGATATCGCCCACCTGCGCCTGGAGCTGGTCGAAGGTGCCCGGCGTGGTGGCGAATTCCGGGATCGGCGCATCGAGGTCGACCTTGGCCGGCGCCGCCTTCGGGAAGAAGTCGAGCGCCACGTAGAGCTGGCCGGTCAGCAGGTTGCCGGTGCGCAGCTGCGCGCGCATGCCGCGCTTGAGCAGCCCTTCGATGATCTGGCGGGCACGCGCGCGGTCCTCCACGTCGCGTTCGCGGAAGCCCATGCGCGACGGGTACAGCTCCACCACCACCGGCATGCGGAAGGCCTTCTTGTCGCGCTGGTATTCGAGGCCGATCGAGCGCACCTGGCCCACGATCACGCCGCGGAAGTCCACCGGCGCGCCTGGCGACAGGCCGCGCACCGACTGGTCGAAGTTGAGCACGGCCAGCGTCGGCGCGAGCTCTTCCGGTTCCTTCATCGCCTCGGTCTGGTCGGCGGCCAGCAGGTACTGCGTATTCTCCGCTGCGGCCTCGGTGGCGGCGGTGTGGTCCGGCGCCTGGAAGGCGACGCCGCCCAGCAATACCGTCACCAGCGACTGCGTCGACAGCTTGAGGCCGCCGGCATCGAGCTTCAGGTCGACGCCGCTGGCATGCCAGAAGCGCGTGTCGGCGGTCACCAGCTTGTCATAGGGCTTGTTGATGAAGACTCGCAGCGTGATGTCGCGCCCGTTGGGCTCGAGCTGGTAGGCCACCACCTGCCCGACCTGCACGCGCCGGTAGTAGACCGGCGAGCCGATATCGAGCGAGCCCAGCTCCGCGGCGCGCAGCACGAACTGCTTGCCCGAGGCATCGGTGGTGACCACCGGCGGCACTTCCAGGCCCTTGAAGCTGCGCGCGGACTCTTCCGACTTGCCGGCGTCGACGCCGATGTAGGCGCCCGACAGCAGCGTCTCGAGGCCCGACACACCGCTGGCGGCAAAGCGCGGACGCACCACCCAGAACTTGGTATCGGCCACGGCGAAGTTCTCGGCGTCCTTGGTCAGGTCGATCATCGCCACCACGTGCGAGCGGTCGCGTGCCAGCCGCACCGACTTGACCAGCCCGATATCGACATCCTTGTAGCGCACCGCGGTCTTGCCGGGCGTCAGGCCCTCGGCGGTGCGGAAGGTGACGGTGATCTCGGGCCCGCGCGAGGCCAGCGTATGGATCAGCAGCGACACGCCGACCACGGCGGCGACGATCGGGATCAGCCAGACCAGCGAGGGGATCCAGCGGGCGCGGCGGCGGCGTTCGGGACGCGGCAGCCCCGGCGGAGCAGGCTGCGCCGGCGGCGGGGTAGAGGGTTGGTTGTCAGTGTCGGGCATTGTCATGTTCCAGCGAATCCCACAGCAGGCGCGGATCGAAGCTGAGCGAGGCCAGCATGGTGAGCACCACGACCGCGCCAAAGGCGAGCGCGCCGCCGCCAGGGATGATGGTGGCCAGCGCGCCGGCCCGCACCAGCGAGGCCAGCAGCGCCACCACGAAAATATCGAGCATCGACCAGCGGCCGATTACCTCGACCAGGCCAAAGAGCCGGGTCTGCTGCCGGATCCGCCAGCTCGAGCGGAAATGTACCGACAACAACAGGAAGGTCAGGATCACCATTTTCAGCAGCGGCACGATGATGCTGGCGATCAGCACCACCACGGACAGCATGTGCGAGCCGGACAGCCACAGGTAGATCACGCCGGACAGGATGGTGTCCTCCTGCGTGCCGAGAATGGACTGGGTGACCATCACCGGCAGCAGGTTGGCCGGGATATAGAGGATATAGGCCGCCAGCAGGAAGGCCCAGGTGCGCGCCAGGCTGTCGGGCTTGCGATGGTGCAGCCTGGCGCCGCAGCGCGGGCAGGGCTCGCCCTCCAGTGTGCGCGGGCTGACCAGGTCGCAGGCGTGGCAGGACAGCAGGCCCAGGCGGGCCGCGGTGGGCACCTGGGGCAGCGGGGTGCGTTCGTCGTCGTCGGTCAGCTCCGCCACCACGTCGCGCGCAAGCTGGCGCGGACGCGCCAGGCGGCTGTTGGGGCGGGGCGGCGTGGATTGCGGCGGCATTCGCGGCGTGCCTGTCATCGGCCTTCCTCGGCGTCAGCAGCATCAGCCTTGTCTGCAGGCGTTTCCAGGTAGCGCCACAGGTCGCGCGGGTTGAACGACAGCATCGCCGCCAGCACGATCACCAGCGCGCCGAACGACCACAGCGCAACGCCGGGCAGCACCCGCGCCATGGTGGAGAGCTTCACCAGCGTCACCAGCACGCCGATCATGAACACCTCGATCATGCCCCAGGGGCGCGTCTGGCGGATGCCGCGCACGATGCGGTCGAAGCCGGCGGGCATGCGGTGCTGCGCCATCGGTATCAGCAGGTAGGTCATCATCAGCAGCTCTGACAGCGGGAACAGGATGGTGGTGGCGAACACCAGCGCCGCCACCAGCGCCATGTTGTCGTCGTACAGCGCCTGCACCGCGCCCGCCAGCGTGGTCTCGGTGCGCACGCCCTTGAGGTCCATCTCGACGATCGGGAAGGCGTTGGAGATCAGGAACAGGATCAGCGCGGTGATCACCAGCGGCAGCAGGCGGCGGTAGTGGCGGCGGCTTTCGCGGTAGAGCTCGCCGCCGCAGCGCAGGCACAGCGCGCGCTCGCCGGGCGAGATCGGCGTGCGCTCGTAGATTGCGTCACAGTATTCGCACGCCACCAGCCGGTGCAGCGCGGGGGGCGAGGTGTCGGAGGTGGTGTCAGCCGTAGGGGGCGCTTCGTGTACTGCCATCAGCCGGGATGCTTGCCGGTTGCCGCCGGCGGGACGTCGGGATTGTCGACCATGGCAGGGTCAGCCGCCGCTGTCGGATTTGCTGGATTTGCCGGACTTGCCGGGCCGGCCGCAGTTGCCGCTCCTGCCGGCGTGGAGGGGTTTGCCGCCGCCGTGGCCGCGGCCGTTGCGGCCGGCGCACCCGAAGCCATCGCCTCGGCAACCCGCAGGTCCTCCTTCAACTCGCCCTGCGAGCCGACGGTCCAGTCGCGCAGCAGCGCATAGGCCACCGCCAGCAGCGTCGGCCCGATAAACACACCCAGGAAGCCGAACGCCAGCGCGCCGCCGAGCACGCCCAGCATGATCCAGATCAGCGGCATGCCGGTGCCCTTGCTGATCAGCAGCGGCTTGACCACGTTATCGGCCATGCCTACCACCACCACGCCCCACACCACCAGGAAGATGGCCCAGCCGGTGGCGCCGGTGTGGTACAGCCACAGCGCCGCCGGCAGCCACACCAGCGGCGGGCCGACCGGGATCACCGACAGGAAGAAGGTGACGAAGCCGAGGATGGCCGCGCCCGGCACGCCCGCGATCCACAGGCCGATGGCGGCCAGCACCGCCTGGATAAAGGCCGTGCCCAGCACGCCGTAGACCACGCCCTTGACGGTGCTGCCGGCCAGTTCCAGCAAGTGGTCGGCACGCTCGCCGGCGATGCGGCGCATGCCGGCACGCAGCCAGGCGATGGCGTACTCGCCGCCGGTATAGAAGAAGAACGCCAGGATGATGGACAGCGCGAGCTGGCCCAGCCCGGCCCCGAGCGACAGCCCGGCGCCCAGCAGCACATGGCCCACCGGCGCGATCAGCTTGCGCAGGTTGGCCATCATCTCGGAATCGGCGTTGATCACGCTGTCCCACGAGCTATGCAGATAGGGGCCGACCAGCGGCAGGCTGCTGAGCCAGTCCGGCAACTGCGGCAGGCCCTGCTCGACATAGCGGTCGACCAGCGCGGACAGCTCGTCCAGATGCGCCGAGAAGCTGGCGCCGGCATAGACGAACGGGCCCAGCACGATCACGGTGGCCAGCAGCACGCAGATCAGCGCCGCCAGCCCACGCCGGTTGCCCAGCCAGCGCGACAGCACGGTGTACGGGTGCCAGGAACTGAAGGCCAGGATGGCGCCCCACAGCAGCGCCGTAGTGAACGGCGCGAGCACCAGCAGCGAGCCGCCGATCAGAACGATCAGGGCAAAGACCGCGGCGATCTTTTCGATTAACTGGCCGGAACTCATTTGATGGCTCTCCTAGCCGTCGGGGGTGACGGAAACGGCGTAAATATAGCCTACGTCGTGTCGGGCCATGCCAAAGCGGGGGGCGGGTGCGTCAGCCGTCACCGCAGTGCAGCATGCCCGGATGCGCCCACAGTGCCATAGCTTGATGACATTGAACAGCGGCGCGGCGCCGTCCCCGCGGTAGCGGGAACGAGGGGAGGGCGAAGGGAAAAGAGGCGGGAAGGAACAGCCGGCCAGCGAGCGCAGCCGGGCTCAGGCCGGCACCGCCATCACGCCGCTCTTGAGCAGCGCCGCAACCAGGTCCGACTGGGTCACCATGCCGACCACGCGGCGCTGGTCGTCGATCACCGGCGCATGATGCAGCCCGCCATCGGAAAACGCCTGCGCCAGCTCCACCATCGGCTGGTCGGCGCGCGCGGTGACCACGACGCGCGTCATCAGGTTGCGCACGGTGCCCGCCAGCCGGCGCGCACCGGTATCGCGCTGCGCCGCGAAGAAATCGCTCTGGGTGATGATGCCTTCCAGCTTGCGGTTCGCGTCCACCACCGGCAGCGCCTTGATCCGGTGCCGCGACAGCAGGTGGCCGGCCTCGTGGGCGGGCTGGTCGGGGCGCACCGTAATGACATCGCGCGACATGATCTCGCCGCACAGCACATTGCCGAAGTGGCGCCGGTAGGCGCGCAGCTGCGCCGCCACCAGGATCTGCTCCAGGTCGTCTTCTTCGATATCGAGGAATTCGCCGCGCGCCTTCAGCGCCGCATCCAGGTCGGCGCGGATAAAGCCCACGCGCTGGGTCGGCGGCACGTCCTTAGTTCCATGCTGGGCCGCGGGCTCGGGCGGCCGGTGCGGGTAGCGCCGCTGCGACAGGTTATTGAAGGCCAGCGCCATCAGCAGCATCAGCATCGAGTTGAACAGCACCGGCACTACCACAAAGCCGAAGCCCAGCGCGCTCACCGCGGGCCCGCCGAACACCGCGGTGATCGCCACCGCGCCACTGGGCGGATGTACGCAGCGGAACTGGAACATCAGCGCAATTGCCACCGCTACCGCCGTGGCCGCAGCCAGGCCGGGATCCGGTATCCAGCGCGCGCACGCCACGCCGACAACCGCCGCCAGCAGGTTGCCGCCGATCACCGACCATGGCTGCGCAAGTGGGCTGGACGGCACTGCGAACAGCAGCACTGCCGAAGCGCCCATCGGGGCGACGAACCAGGGATTGAAGCCACCCAGCGTCTGGTGGCAGATCCACTCGGTGCAAAAGAGGCCGAGCAAGGCGCCAATGCAACCCTTGAGGCGCTCATGGCGGCTGGCGGCGACCGGAACGGGGGCAAATGTGCGCAGCCAGGCACGGGCATTCTGCGCCAGGGCGGAGACGGCGGGGGCGGTTGGCATTCTTGTGACGGGGGGCGCTTTGGAATGGTGCATGAAATATATCACGCGTTGATATATTCCGTTGCCTGTGGTGCAGATAGTTCCCCATGTCGGGGCATTCTGCACCGCACAAGAACATTGCCGCTGTAATGGGGCGGTCCGGTCGCTGCCCGCGCCGTGCCCTAAAGCTTGTAGGTCGACAGCAGGATGCTGGTCTCGGTGGCGCTGATGCCGTCGATCAGCCGGACCCGGTCCAGCGTGCGGTCGAACGCCTCCAGGGTGTCGGCACGCAGCTCGGCAATGATGTCCCAGCGGCCGTTGGTGGTGTGCAGTGCCTGCACGTTGGGCTCGCCGCGCAGCGCCTGTAGTACGGTGCGGGCTTTGTTGCCCTCCACCGCGATGGTCATCCACGCGCGGATGCGGTGCGACTCGGCTTCGGGCCGCAAACGCACGGTGTAGCCGACGATCACGCCTTCTTTTTCCAGTTTGTCGATCCGGTTCTGCACAGTCGCGCGCGACACGCGCAGCGCCTGGGCGAGCGCGGTGACGGGGGTGCGCGCGTTGTCGCGCAGCAGGGCTAGCAGCTGGTGATCCGTGGCATCCATGGCGGGGCGGTAGAGAGGCTTTGCGATTTGCCGGAACAGGCTGGCAATTTGCTGAATGGTAGGCGCAAATTGCGCAAATTGCTGGCTATTAGTTAGCGCGGGCCTGCCGGAGAATTGAATCGACCGATTTCTTTCCCGACCCCACTACCAAGAACCCAAAAGGAGCCGCCGTGATCAACACCCCCACGATCCTGCTTGTCGAGCCGACTTTCTACGACGTGTCGTATAGCATCAATCCGTGGATGGACCCCGCCGCCTGGGCGCGCGATCCGCGCGGCATGCACCGCAGTGCGATGCAGTCGTTCGAGGGGCTGCGCGAGGCGCTTGGCCGGGCCGGCTTTGCGGTGGAAGTGGCTGCCGGCGCGCCGGGGCTGCCCGACATGGTGTTCCCGGCCAACGCCGCCGTGGTCCTCGACGGCCGCGCGCTGCTGGCGCGCTTCCGCTATCCGCAGCGCCGCGGCGAAGAAGCCCCGTTCGCCGCGATCTTTGGCGGCTTGCGCGAGCGCGGCCTGCTGGACCACGTCGCGCTGCTGCCCGAAGGCTGCTTCCAGGAAGGCGCGGGCGACTGCATCTGGGACGCCGGCCGCGGCCATTTCTGGGCCGGCTTCGGGCCGCGCTCGTCGCACGAGGCGGCGACCGCCGTATCGGACTACTTCGGCAAGGACGTGGTGGCGCTGGAACTGGCCACCGAGCAGAGCTACCACCTCGACGTGTGCTTCTGCCCGCTGTCCGGGGGCGAGGTGCTGTACTACCCGCCGGCCTTCAGCGAAGCCGCATTGCGCGAGCTGCGCGCGCGCGTGCCGGCGCGGCTGCGCATCGAGGCCACCGCCGACGACCTGCGCCACTTCAGCGTCAACGCGGTCAACCTGGACGACCAGGTGGTGATGACCCGCACCACGCCGCATCTGCGCACCGAGCTGGGCCGGCGCGGCTACACGCTGCACGAGGTCGACCTGTCCCCCTTCATGCTGTCCGGCGGCGGCGCGTATTGCATGACGCTGCGGCTGGACCGCAGCAGCGGGCGGCGCATTGCCGCGGCGGCTGCCTGATATCCACACCCCATCCCCCGGAGACAATGATGAACAATACCGCCCGGTCGCTGTTTCTCGACGCCAACGACGTGGCCCGCCTGGTGGCCGCCGTCGGCGCGCCGGCCGCCATCGTGCAGATGGCGGAGCAGGTGCGGCAGGACTTCCTGCGCTGGGACGCCTTCGACAAATCCGCGCGCCTGGCCAGCCATTCGGCGCGCGGCGTGATCGAGCTGATGCCGGTCAGCGACGGCATCCAGTACGCGTTTAAATACGTCAACGGCCATCCGCGCAATGCCCAGCACGGCATGCCCACGGTGATGGCGTGCGGCCTGCTGGCCGAAGTGGAAACCGGCTTCCCGCTGATGCTGGCGGACCTGACGCTGGCCACCGCGCTGCGCACCGCCGCCACTTCGGCGCTGGCCGCGCGCGCCATGGCCCGGCCCGGCGCCCGCACCATGGCGCTGATCGGCAACGGCGCGCAGGCGGAGTTCCAGGTGCTGGCCTTCCACGCCATGCTGGGTGTGCGCGAGATCGCCGCCTATGACATCGATCCCGCCGCCACGGCGCGGCTGGCGCGCAACCTGTCGGGCGTGCAGGGACTCACGATCCATGCGGCGGCGTCGATCGAAGCCGCGCTGGCCGATGCCGACATCGTTTCCACCGTGACCGCCGACAAGACCCGCGCCACCATCCTGACGCCGGAGATGGTGCGCCCCGGCATGCACCTGAACGCGGTCGGCGGCGACTGCCCCGGCAAGACCGAGCTGCATGCCGACATCCTGCGCCACGCGCGTATCGTGGTCGAGTACGAGCCGCAGACGCGTATCGAAGGCGAGATCCAGCAACTGCCGCCCGACGCGCCCGTCACCGAGCTGTGGCAGGTGCTGGCCGGCCGCGCGGCGGGACGCACGGCGGCCGACGAAGTCACGGTGTTCGACTCGGTGGGGTTTGCGCTCGAAGACTACTCGGCGCTGCGCTGGCTGTATGCCGCGGCGCATGCGCACCGGGTTGGCAGTGCGGTGGAGCTGGTGGCGATGCCGCCGGATCCGCGCAACCTGTATGGGTGGATGATGGCGCAGGCGGATGGGCAGGTGGGGGTGGTGACGCCGCGTCGTGCGGCGGTGGCCTGAAGCTTCACCACTTGGCTGCTCCCTCTCCCGCCAGCGCGCCAGCGGGAGAGGGGAGCAAACCGGCAGCCGGAATAGGTCAGCCCGGCCTCAGGTAGCCCGCCCCATCATCAACTGCGCGCGCAGGAAGCCCTTGACTTCTTCCAGCGAAGGCGTCTTCAGGAACACCATGATGCCCCAGTGCTGCAGCGCGTCGGCGACGCCGTCATAGGCCTGCCGGTTCGTGATCACCGCAAAGATCACGTGCTGGCTGGCGAAGAAATTCTGCAGTTTCTCGATGGTGGCCGACTCGTTGTCGTTCAGTTCCTCGACGTAGTAGAGCACCACGCGCGGATGCGCACTGACCGACGTGATCACGGTGTCGAGCACATCGTCCACCACCACGCTCTTGAGCGGCAGCCCCCATTTGGCGAGCTGGCTATGGATGCGCTGCGCTTCCTGGTGGTTGGGATGGAAAACCACCAGGTCCAGGCCGTGCGGCGAGGCGGGTTCGTGACCGATGCGCGTCGCCAGCAGGCGATGCACGGTCTCCTTGTGGATGCGTCGATGGCCGCCGTTGGTCTTCCATGCGCCCAGTTCGCCGCGTTCCACCATCTTTTGTACGGTACCCAATGAGACATTGAGCAGTTTTGCCGCTGTACGCGTGCTGTAGTAAGGCTTTTCAGCCAGTGCCGGATCCAGTTTCATCCAATCACCCGTGGTCCTGAAGGCAGTCGCGTTCGGAATGCGCACGCGGCGCCAGGCACTGCGCCGCGTTCTTGTCACTGCCAATGGTTGACTGACCCTGTGTCCTGGCCCGCTCCCCGCCGGCCGGACGGCTGTTTGTTTTAATTTGACGTTTTTGTCATTTTCCTGAGGCTGCAACCAATTCCGCAAATTGCATGCCTCGGGTCCGGATTTGCCGGAACCCCATAATATGCCGCAAAGGCAAGCCTATAAGTAAGAAAAAACTATATTCAGACGCACTTTTGTTCTTCGCCGCACATTTGTACCGGGGATGCAACCCCCTGAACCAGTAACGCAGACACCGTGTTGACGAGGTGGTTCCCGGCGCGGTCGACAATGCGCGGGGCGGGCGCGTCGGAATTCAGCAGCCGCTTCAGCATGTCTTGTCGCGCCGTGATGGATCGGCGCAGTCCGCAAGCTTGCACGGCTGAGTTGACATTTGGCTTACAACCCGTACTTGCGCACCTTGTCGAACAGCGTGGTCTTGGCCATGCCGAGCGCTTCGCTGGCGCGGCTCAGGTTGCCGTCGTGGCGGCGCATCGCGTCGGCGATCAGCGCGCGCTCGAACTGCTCGACCGCCTGCGCCAGCGACAGCGCCTCGGGCGCGGTGGTGCCCTGGCCGGGGTTGCAGCCCAGTCCCAGCACATGGCGCTCGGCGAGGTTGCGCAGCTCGCGCACATTGCCCGGCCATGGGTAGGCCACCAGCGCGGCCAGCTCGGCCGGCGACGCGGGCACGGCTTCGCGTGCGAAGCGCAGCGCCGCCTGCGCGACAAAGTGTTCGAACAGCGCCGGCACATCCTCGCGCCGCTCGCGCAGCGGCGGCAGCTCCAGCGTGATCACGTTCAGCCGGTAGTACAGGTCCGCGCGGAACTGGCCGGCATCGGACAGCACGCGCAGGTCGGCCTTGGTGGCGGCCACCACGCGCGCGTTGACCGGCACCGGCTGGTTCGAGCCGAGCCGCTCCACCACGCGTTCCTGCAGCACCCGCAGCAGCTTGATCTGCAGCGGCATCGGCATGCTCTCGATCTCGTCGAGAAACAGCGTGCCGCCCTCGGCATGCTCGATCTTGCCGATGCGCCGGCGCGCGGCGCCGGTGAACGAGCCGGCCTCATGCCCGAAGATCTCGCTCTCGAACAACTGCTCCGGCAACCCGCCGCAATTGATCGCGACAAAGTTGCGCGCATGGCGTTGGCTCGCCTCGTGCAGGCAGCGCGCCACCAGCTCCTTGCCGGTGCCGGTTTCGCCGTGGATCAGCACGTTGGCATCGGTGGCGCCGAGGTCTGCGATCAGCCGGCGCAACCGTTCCACCGCGGGCGAATGGCCGATCAGCAGGGTTTCCAGCTTCTGGCGCCCGGCCAGCCGTTCGCGCAGTTCTGACACTTCCAGCGCCAGGCGGCGCTGTTCCAGCGCGCGGCGCGTGGCTTCCACCAGTTGCTCGGGCGAGAATGGCTTCTCCAGGAAATCGTAGGCGCCTTGCTTCATCGCCTGCACCGCCAGGCCCACATCGCCGTGGCCGGTAATCATGATTACCGGCAGCGTCGGGTCGCGCCCGCGCAGTTGCGCCAGCAGCGCCATGCCGTCTTGCCCCGGCAGGCGGATATCGCTGACGACCACGCCCCGATAGCCCGGGCCAACCTCGCGCAGCGCCGCCTCGGCGCTGCCCACGCCGCGCGTGGCGATGCCTTCCAGGCGCAGCGCCTGCTCGCAGCCGAGGCGTACATCGGCATCGTCCTCGACGATCAGAACGGTCAGGTCAGCCGGCATGCTTTGCATCCTGTGTGGTGGCCGGGTTGGCTTCCTGCGGCGGCGCCAGCGGCAGCACCAGCGTGAAACACGCGCCCCCGTCGGGGTGGTTGGCGGCGGACAGGCTGCCGCCGTTCTCATTGAGGATGCCGGCCGACAGCGTCAGGCCGAGCCCCAGTCCCTGTCCGGCCGGCTTGGTGGTGAAGAACGGTTCGAACAGCCGCGCGAAGGCCTCTTCGGACAGGCCCGTGCCGTTGTCGCGCACGGTCAGGTGCACCATGCCGCCGGACAGGTGCGCATGCAGCGCGATGCGCGGCTGGGGCGTGCCGGCCACTGCGTCGAGCGCATTGCCGAGCAGATTGACCAGCACCTGCTCGAGCCGGTTCGGATCGCACACCACCGCCAGCGCCGGGTCGATATCGCGCTGCAGTCCGGGCTGCACCGCGTCCACGCGCGTCTGCAGCAGGAACAGCGCGTTGTCGATGGCTTCGGCCAGGCTGGCCTGGCGCCTGCCGGTGCCGGACTTGCGTGCGAACGACTTGAGCGCGCCGGTGATGCGGCCCATGCGCTCGACCAGGCCGATGATGGTGTCGAGGTTGGCGCGCACCGTGCCGTAGTCGCCACGCTCGAGAAATTTGCCGGTATTGCCGGAAATGGTGCGCAGCGCCGCCAGCGGCTGGTTCAGCTCATGCGCGATGCCGGTCGACATCTGCCCCACCGCGGCCAGCTTGCCGGCCTGCAGCAGCCCGTCCTGCGCCTGGCGCAGCACGGTCTCGGCGCGGATGCGCTCGGCCACCTCGGCCTGCAGGCGCTGGTTGGCCGCAGACAGGTCGGCCGTGCGCTCGGCCACCTTGCGCTCCAGCTCACTGTTGGCCGCTTCCAGCGCGGCACGCGCGGCAAGGCGTTCATTGATGATGCGCCGGCGCACGTTCCAGGCCGCGCCCAGCAGCAGCACGAAGGCGGTCAGCACGCCGGCCAGCGCGGCGGTGTTGAGCGCCGCCACGCGCGCCAGCGAGGTGTTGGTCAGCAGCGTGAGCTGCCAGTCGGTGCCGGGCAGCGCGGCATGCTGCGCCAGCATCGGCGGGCCGCGGCGCAGGCGCACCAGTTCATCGCTGCTGGTGTTGCCGCCGTTGCCCGCGTTGCCCCCGTTGCCCCCGTTCCCATTGGCCAGCTTGCGCACCGTGGCCAGCGGCAACTGCGGTAGCGGGGCGCGGTTGTACTGCAGGCTGCGCGACAGCCGCTCGCGTGTCTCGTCCGACAGCGGGCGCAGCGCGGCCAGTTTCCACGACGGGTCCGAGGCCAGGATCACTACGCCGTTCTCGTCGGTCAGCAGCATCTGGCTGTCGGCACCCTGCCAGCGGTTTTCCAGCGGCTCCAGGCCGATCTTGACCACCGCCACGCCGGTCGGGTTGTCGCGGTCGCCGAGCGGCGCGGACAGGTAGTAGCCCGATTCGCTGCGGGTGGTGCCCACGCCGTAGAAGCGGCCGAGCTGGCCGTCCATGGCCGAGCGGAAGTAGGGGCGGAAGCTCAGGTCCTCGCCCAGGTAGCTGTCCGGGCGCTGCCAGTTGCTGGTGGCTCGCACCTTGCCGTGGGCATCCAGCACGTAGACCACGCGCGTGCCGGCGCGGGTATTGAGCGCGCTCAGGTAGTCGTTGGCGCGCGCTACCCGCGTGGGGTCGTCCGGGCGCAGCAGCAGCGCGGCGATGCGTTCATCCAGCGACAGCAGGCCGGGCACGTAGTCGTAGTGGGCCAGCTCGCTTTCCAGCGCCTGGGTGTACAGGCGCAGCTGCACCTGGCCGCGCTCGGCCTGGCGCGCCAGCGCGGTGTCGTAGCTGTAGCGGTAGCCGAGCGAGCCGGCCAGTCCCACCAGCACCGCCAGCGCCAGCAATGCCAGCAGCGGCGCGGCGCCGCGCAGGCCATGCGGCCGGCGCGTGGCGCCATTGGCGGCACCAGCGGGAGCGGCACCGGCAGCGGAGGCGGCAAAGGAGGAAGGCGGGCGGGTGGTATCGCCGCGGGGGTGTAGCGGGCCGGTCATCAGGTGTTGGGTAAGGCAGGTGGCAAAGCCGCCGCGCGGGGAAGGCGGGGGGCCGGCGCGGGTCCTACTTTTACCACAGCGAGGGAGCAAGATCCCGCGCCCGAATGCAAAAAGGCCCGGTTGCCTCGTCGGCAACCGGGCCCTGGCACGCCAGGCGGACGCTGTTACTTGCCCGCCACGACCTGGGCAGATGCCAGGCCGGTGGTGGTATCCGCGACGGGTTCATCCTCCTCGGACGGTACCGGCGCGCCGATGGCGCCTTCGCTTTTGGCGACGACGGCGGTGGCAATGGCATTGCCGAGCACATTGGTCACGGTGCGACCCATGTCGAGTACGTGGTCGATGCCCAGCACCAGCAGGATGCCGGCCTCCGGCAGGCCGAACATCGGCAGCACGGCGGCGACCACCACCAGCGAGGCGCGCGGCACGCCGGCGATCCCCTTGCTGGTGATAAGCAGGACCAGCAGCATGGTGATCTGCTGGGTCAGCGACAGCTCGATGCCATACACCTGCGCCACGAACAGCGCGGCAAACGAGGTGTACATGATCGAGCCGTCCAGGTTGAACGAGTAGCCCAGCGGCAGCACGAAGTTGGTGATGCGCTCCTTGACGCCGAAACGGGTCAGCTGGTCGATCACCTTCGGGTAGGCCGATTCGCTGCTGGCGGTGGCGAAGCCGATCATCAGCGGCGCGCGCATCTGCTTGAGCAGGCGGAACACGTCACGGCCCAGGAAGTAGTAGCCGCCGGCGATCAGCGCCACCCACAGCAGCGCCAGCGCCAGGTACAGGCTGCCAATCAGCTTGGCGTACACGATCAGCACGCCCAGGCCCTGCGCGGTGATCACCGCCGCGATCGCGCCGAACACGCCCACCGGCGCGAACGCCATCACGTAGTTGGTGACCTTCAGCATCACCTCGGCCAGGCCTTCGATAGCCTGCAGCACGGGCTTGCCCACGCCGTCCTTGACGGTGCCCAGCGCAAAGCCGAAGAACAGCGAGAACACCACGATCTGCAGGATCTCGTTGTGCGCCATCGCCTCGGCGAAGCTCTTCGGGAACATGTGGGCGATGAAGTCGCGCAGGTTCAGTGCGCCGGTCTTCAGGTTCGACGTGGCGTCAGCGGCCGGCAGCGCCAGGTTCATGCCGTGGCCCGGCTGCAGCAGGTTGGCCATCACCAGGCCCAGCAGCAGCGAGGTGACCGAGGCGACGATAAACCACATCATCGCCTTCATGCCGATACGGCCGACGGCGCGGCCGTCGCCCATGCTGGCAATGCCTGCCACCAGCGTGGCGAACACCAGCGGCGCAATGATCATCTTGATCATCCGCAGGAAGATGTCGGTCAGGATGGACAGGTGGTTCGCAATCGATTTGGCGGTGGCGGCGTCCGGCGCCATATTGTGCGCGGCGGTGCCGACCAGCACGCCGAGCAGCATCGCAATGAAGATCAGGGTGGGCAGTCGATTCAGTTTCATCGTGGATCAGGCCTGTGCGTCCGTTCCCTGGCGAGTGTTGATGCCGGGACGGGCGTCTGTATTGCGGAAAGGCTGGGCGGCGTTTGGGAGTGCCGGACCGGCCGTGAGTTTTGTCAGCGCGGCAACAGGTGCCAGCGGTTCGCCCGGGCGGCGATATGGGGGGTGTGCAAGGCGGGGTCAGACATGTGTTTCCTCCTTTGTTTTTTGGCATGGGCCGGGACGACTGGGGCGTGCCGGCCGACCTGTTGGCGCTGTCAGCGGGCGCCCTATATGCACGGGGTGTGCCAGCCGGGAGGGCTTTCTTTTTGGATGTAAGTTGTTGAATTTAAATGGGAAACTTAAGTGCTTCCGGCGCACGGTTCGGGAATCCGGACCGGGATGGGAAAACGCCGTTCGGGAAACCGAACGGCGTTCTAGGTGTTAACCCGAGGGTTTGGGTGGGGAAAGTGAAGTGTGGGAAGTTGGTAGAACACCTTGCTTAGGCTGGTTCGGGCGGCCTTTGAGCACCCAAAACCGTTGGCCTGGCTCAGCCCCCAAGCAACCGATAACACAACCTCGCTGCAACCCGCGCCCCACACCCATCCCTGTCATACAGCGGATTGAACTCCGCAATATCCGCCACCCGCAGCTTGCCGCTGTCACGCAGCCTGGTGGCAATCGCTTCCACCACCACCAGCGGCACGCCATACGCCGCCGGTGCCGACACCCCCGGCATCACCGCCGCGGGCAGCACGTCGAGGTCAATGGTCAGGTACACATGGTCGGCCTCGTCCACCCACTGGTCGAGTTCGGCCAGCTGCGCGTCAAGGTGTCGCTCCTGCATGTCGACATCCTCGACATACCGCACCCCCAACGCATTGGCACGCGCAAACAGCGCGGCGGTGTTGCCGAGCCGGCTCACGCCCAGGCACGCATAATCGAAGCGCTCGCCGCGGCGCAGGCAATCGCTGGCGACCTGGTCGAACGGCGTTCCAGAGCTGCCGGGCCGCGTGCCGCGCAGGTCGAAGTGGGCATCGAGGTTGACGATCAGCACGCGGCCGCGGTCGCCTTGCGCATCGAGATGCGCGCGCAACCCCTGCCACGTGCCCCACGCCGCTTCGTGCCCGCCGCCCAGCACCAGCGGGAACGCGCCCGCGGCCAGTTCGGCGGCGACCGCCGCGCCCAGCCGCTGCTGCGCGTCTTCCAGCGCATCGCCTTCACACACGATATCGCCGCCGTCGATAAAACGGCCGATCGCATGCGCCGGTACGCCGGCCAGCGCGCGGCGGATCTCGCGCGGACCGCCGGCGGCGCCGGGGCGGCCCTGGTTGCGCAGCACGCCGGCATCGCAGCAGAAGCCCAGCAGCACCGGCACGCCTGCCTCGCGCGTAGTGGCGCGCCCGGCGACGATTTCAAACATGCGGCGGGTATCGCCCGCCTCGCCGGCATCGCGCCGGCCGCGCCAGACCGTGTCGGACGGTCCGGGCGATACCCGTGTTGCTGCCTCGCTCATTTCAGACGGCGCCCCAGCGTTTCCGGCACCATCGCCAGGCCGACCAGCGACACCAGCCCGCAGCCGATCACATACAGTGCCGGCGCATTGACATCACCGGTGATCTGAATGAGCCGGGTCGAGAAATACTGCGCAAAGCCGCCGAAGATCGCAATCGCCACGCAATAGGCAATCGACAGGCCCGTTGCGCGCAGCCGCTGCGGCAGCACCTCGCTGACCAGCACCATCGACGCCGGCGCGGTCATCGACATCGGCACCGACAGGCAGCCCACCACCACTAGCAGGCGCGTCAGCGACGGCTCGGCATTGATCAGCACAAAGGCCGGATAGACCATCGCCAGCAGCGCCACGCGCGACCACAGCACCACGGTCTTGCGGCCGACGCGGTCCGCCAGCCAGCCGGCGAACGGCGACAGCACCACCTGCACCAGCGCCGCGACGCAAGCCGCCCAGATGCCCAGCGACAGCGGCATCTTCAGCACGCTCACCGCGTAGTTGCTGAGGTAGTAGACGACGATATAGGTCGACGAGGCCAGGCCGACCATCAGCAGGATGCTGGCGATCACCTCGCGCCCGTGGCGGCGCAGCAGCGGCCATTGCGCGGCGTGCTCGCCATGGCGCACCGGCGCGGCGGTTTCTTCCAGCCGGCGGCGGATGATGAGGCCGACGGGAATCACCAGGATGCCGATCAGGAAGGCGAGGCGCCAGCCCCATGCTTCGAGGTCCGCCGGCGCCAGCACGTTGCTCAGCACCAGGCCGGTGATCGCGCCCAGCAGCGCCGCCAGCCCCTGGCTGAACGGCTGCCACGCGGTATAGAAGCCGCGCGTGCGGTCGTCGGCGTATTCGAGCAGCAGCGCGGTGGAGGCGCCCATTTCGCCGCCGATGGCGAAGCCCTGCACCAGCCGCGCCACCACCACCAGCACCGGCGCGAGGAGGCCGATCTGCGCGTACGGCGGCGTCACCACAAAGATCAGCGAGCTCAGCCCCATCAGCCACAGCGTCAGTGCCACCGCGGGCTTGCGCCCGGCGCGGTCGGCGTACATGCCGATCAGCAGGCCGCCAAGCGGGCGCATCAGGAAGCCGACGCCGAAGGTGGCGAACGACATCAGCAACTGCCCGGTGGGATTGTCCACGGGGAAGTACAGGCGGCCGATCAGCGTGGCAAAGAAGCTGTAGACCACGAAATCGTAGAACTCCAGGCCGTTGCCGATGGTGATGGCGGCAATGGCGCGCGTGCGTGACAACTGCGCCGGTGGCGCGGCGACCGCCACGCCGGCGGTGGTGTTGATTGACATGGGTGTCTCCGTGAATGGAATGGAGTTGGCCGGGCGCGCACGGCGGCCCGGCTCGGCACAGCGGCTCTTGTCGGCCGCCGGATCAGTCGCGCAAAGAGTTACGCAACATCGGCAGGTCCAGCCCCTGCTCGCGCGCGCAGTCGACGGCGATCTGGTAGCCGGCATCGGCATGGCGCATCACGCCGGTGGCGGGGTCGTTGTGCAGCACGCGGGCGATGCGCGCGGCGGCCTCATCGGTGCCATCGCACACGATCACCACGCCGGAATGCTGCGAGAAGCCCA
This sequence comes from Cupriavidus necator, assembly GCF_040578825.1. Taxonomy (GTDB): domain Bacteria; phylum Pseudomonadota; class Gammaproteobacteria; order Burkholderiales; family Burkholderiaceae; genus Cupriavidus; species Cupriavidus necator_E. The sequence goes on from NZ_JBEFLI010000051.1 coordinate 49,593, forward strand.
TGCCCACGCCGCCACCATGGTGCAGCGAGACCCAGGTGGCGCCGCTGGCGGTATTGAGCAGCGCGTTCAGCAGCGGCCAGTCGGACACGGCGTCCGAGCCGTCCTGCATGGCCTCGGTCTCGCGGTTGGGGCTGGCGACCGAGCCCGAGTCCAGGTGGTCGCGGCCGATCACGACCGGCGCCGACAGCTCGCCACTGCGCACCATCTCGTTGAAGGCCAGGCCGAGCTTGGCGCGCAGGCCCAGCCCCACCCAGCAGATACGCGCCGGCAGGCCCTGGAAGCTGATGCGCTCGCGCGCCATGTCGAGCCAGCGGTGCAGGTGCTCGTCATCGGGGATCAGTTCCTTGACCTTGGCGTCGGTCTTGTAGATATCCTGCGGATCGCCGGACAGCGCGGCCCAGCGGAACGGGCCGATGCCGCGGCAGAACAGCGGGCGGATGTACGCGGGCACGAAGCCGGGGAAGTCGAAGGCATTGGCGACGCCTTCTTCCTTGGCCATCTGGCGGATGTTGTTGCCGTAGTCGAAGGTGGGCACGCCCACCTGCTGGAAGTCGAGCATGGCGCGCACATGCGCGGCCATCGATGCCTTGGCGGCCTTGACCACCACGGCCGGCTCGCGCTGCGCGCGCTCGCGGTACTCGTCCCAGCTCCAGCCGGCGGGCAGGTAGCCGTTGAGCGGATCATGCGCGCTGGTCTGGTCGGTCACCATGTCCGGACGCACGCCGCGGCGCACCAGCTCTGGCAGCACTTCGGCGGCGTTGGCGCACAGCGCGATCGAGATGGCCTTGCCTTGGGAGGTGTAGCGGTCGATGCGGGCCAGTGCGTCGTCCAGATCGGTGGCCTGTTCGTCGACGTAGCGGGTCTTCAGGCGGAAATCGATGCGGCTTTGCTGGCATTCGATGTTGAGGGAGCAGGCGCCGGCGAGCGTGGCGGCCAGCGGCTGCGCGCCGCCCATGCCGCCGAGGCCGGCGGTCAGCACCCAGCGGCCCTTCAGGTCGCCGCCGTAGTGCTGGCGGCCGGCCTCGACGAAGGTTTCATACGTGCCTTGCACGATGCCCTGGCTGCCGATGTAGATCCAGCTGCCTGCGGTCATCTGGCCGTACATGGCCAGGCCCTTGGCGTCGAGTTCGTTGAAGTGTTCCCAGTTGGCCCAGTGGGGGACCAGGTTGGAGTTGGCGATCAGGACGCGCGGGGCGTCGCGATGGGTCTGGAACACGCCGACGGGCTTGCCGGACTGGACCAGCAGGGTCTGGTTGTCTTCCAGGCGGGTCAGGGCTTCGACGATGCGGTCGTAGCATTCCCAGTTGCGGGCGGCGCGGCCGATGCCACCGTAGACGACGAGTTCTTTGGGGTTTTCTGCAACCTCGGGGTCGAGGTTGTTCATCAGCATGCGCAGGGGGGCTTCAGTGAGCCAGCTCTTCGCGGTGAGTTTGGTGCCGCGCGGGGCGCGGATTTCGGTGTCGCGGAAGCGGGTGGGGGTGGTCATGGGGTGCTCCTTTGGGTCTTGCGGGTTCGGGGCGGCGCGGATGGGTTTTTGGCTGCGACGCATAGGGATGTATAGTCTTGTATATACAAGTATGGATGAATTGGGGTATTCCCGGATTTTTGGGGGGTGATTGGGATTGGTTTGGGTGGGGGTGTGCGTTACGGGTTACATCTTTGTCGATGCTCGACTGGTTTTCGCTGTTGGTGACATGTTGTTGGTGTTGAACCGCTTGGTTCCGCCCTCCTGGGCGGGTCACTTTTTGTCCGAGCGACAAAAAGTAACCAAAAAGCGCGTCGCCTGAGCGGCTGGCTATCAAGTAC
>NZ_JBEFLI010000052.1:0-50949 GCF_040578825.1 Cupriavidus necator
CCGCCACCCCACCCGCCGTAATACAGATTCCAGCTCGTATTGGGATAGGCATAAGCCGCCCGCGCATACGCCTCGGCCTGCTGCTCCCGCGCAATTGCCGCATCCTGTTCGCGCAGCACCTGCTGGTTCAGCGCATCGAGCTTCTTCCTCGCTTCCGGCGTCAGCGGCGCAGGCGGGATGGCATTGGGCGCGAGCCGCGCGGTGGGCGGTGCGCCATTGACGTCGCGCGGCATCCCGGCGCAGCCGGCGGCCAGCAGCAGCGCACCGATGGCGACGCCGGTGGCAAGGCCGCGCAGGGCGGCCACGGACGTGCGGGATTCAGGAAGGGAGGGATTGGCTCGGGCGGACATGGCTGTTCTCAGGCTTGCAGCGAGGTACTGCAATCGTACAGCCGTTGGACCAGGCGGCGCAGCGGATGTTTCCGTTGCGCCGCCTGGCGCCTTGCCGGGACGGCGCCGTTGGCGCCGGAGTTCAGTGGTGCTGGTGCGCGCCGGCTCCGGCGCCAGTGGCGATATGGGTGGCCGAGAAGAGCTGCGCGCAGTCGACCGGGTCGAACTCATAGCGCTGGCCGCAGAAGTCGCAATGGATCTCGACGCTGCCGCGCTCGGCGATGATGCTTTCGATCTCTTCCTGGCCCAGCGACTGCAGCATGCCCGCCACCTTGGGGCGCGAGCACGTGCAGTGGAAATGCGGTGTCAGCGGCTCAAACACGCGCAGGCCGGCGTCCTGCAGGTCTTCCCAGAACAGGCGGCGCAGCAGCGTGTCGGGCGTCTCGGCCAGCAGCTCGTCGGCCTTGAGCGTGTTACCCAGCTGTACGGCGCGGTCCCAGGTATCCAGGTCCTGCGCCTTGGCATGGCTCGACAGCGGCGCGCCGGTTTCGCCCACTTCGGCGGTGCCGCCGTAGGACGGCAGCTTCTGCAGCAGCATGCCGGCGGCGACATGGTCGTCGGCAGCCAGCCACAGGCGCGTGTCGAGCTGCTCGGACGCGTGCATGTAGTGCTCCAGCACCGCGCTGATCGAGCCCAGCGGGCCGTGCGCGTCGGCCAGCGGCACGATGCCCTGGTATGGCTGCTGGCCCGGCAGCTTGTCCTTGGGATCCAGCGTGATGGCAAAGCGGCCGTGGCCATGCGCGTGGACCAGGTCGGCCAGCGTGGCGTCGTCGGCAATCTCGGCGCCCTCGGCCAGCTTGGCGGTGGCGCGCATCGACAGGTCGGACAGGCACTCCACCACCAGCATGCGCACCGGGCCGTCGCCGTGGAGCTGCATCACCAGCGCGCCGTTGAACTTCAGGTTGGCCGACAGCAGCGCCGCGGCGGCCATCATCTCGCCCAGCAGCCGGCGGACCGGCGCGGGGTAGCGGTGGCGGCCCAGCACTTCTTGCCAGGTGGCTTCCATGCGCACCAGCTCGCCGCGCACGGGGGCCGCGTCGAACAGGAACTTCTGCAGGGTGTCGGGGGGGGTGGTATCGGTCACAATGTCTGTCGATGCTTCGGTTAGTGCCGCGGCGGGGCGCTGGACTGGGTTCAGCCGATCCGCTTGAGCTGTTGCTTGTACATGGCCTGGCGCGTGGCGTAGGTCTCGGCGTTGCGATAGAGGTTGGCGACGTCCTCGTCGGTCAGCTGGCGCACCACCTTGGCGGGCGCGCCCAGGATCAGCGAGCGGTCCGGAAAGACCTTGCCCTCGGTGACCACCGAGCCGGCGCCGACCAGGCATTCCTTGCCGATCACGGCGCGGTTCAGCACCACGGCCTGGATGCCGATCAGCGAGCCTTCGCCGACGGTGCAGCCATGCAGCATGGCCTGGTGGCCGATCGAAACCTTGTCGCCCAGGGTCAGCGGGCAGCCCGGATCGGTGTGCAGCACGGAGCCTTCCTGGATATTGGTGTCCCGGCCTACCACGATCGGCTCGTTGTCGCCGCGGATCACGACACCGGGCCAGGCACTGGCGCGGGACTTGAGGGTCACGTTGCCGATAATGGTGGCTTCGGGCGCCACGTAGGCATCGCTGTCGATATTGGGCTTGACGTCGCCGAGCTGGTAAAGCGCCATGAGGTCTCCTGCACGAAAGGCTTTTGTTGAAGTGGGGGTTGCCGCCGGACTTTAAAGGGTCGGTGGGGCGCTGCGCGGCAGCAAGGCCGGGATGCCAGCGGCGGCGCGGCAGCGGGGTGCCGGCGAGGCCCTACAATGGCGGCAGACCGGATTTTACGCCCATGCCAGAAAAAACACCTGCCGCCGCTTCGCCTGATCCATCACTTTCGGCTCGCCGCCAGGCCCTGGCGGTGCTGTGCATGACGGATGCGCCCGCCAAGGCGGCCGCGGCGCGGGCCTTGTATCGCCAGGCGATGGCGCTGACGGACGACGCGCTGGACGCGGCCGAATCGATCGAAGCCGGGGATGCCGGTCGCATCCCGGGCCGCCCCGAGCGGCCGCTGCTGGTGGCGCCGCAGGACGTCGACCGCCGCCGCTCGCTGCATACCCCGGCCGGCCGCGCGGCCATGATCCATGCCCTGTGCCATATCGAATTCAACGCCATCAACCTGGCGCTCGACGCGGTATGGCGCTTCGCCGGCATGCCGCCTTCGTACTACCGCGACTGGCTGCGTGTGGCTGACGAGGAGGCGTATCACTTCACGCTGCTGGCCGACCATCTCGGCACGCTCGGCGCGTCCTATGGCGATTACCCGGCCCACAACAGCCTGTGGGAGATGACCGACAAGACCGCCGGCGACGTGCTGGCGCGCATGGCGCTGGTGCCGCGCACGCTGGAAGCGCGCGGGCTCGACGCGTCGCCGCCGGTGCGGGCCAAGCTGGCGGGGGCGGGCGATCATGCCGCCGCGGCCATCATCGACATCATCCTGCGCGACGAGGTCGGGCACGTGGCGATCGGCAACCACTGGTACCGCTGGCTGTGCGGGCAGCGGGGGCTGGAGCCGGTGGCCACCTACGCGCAACTGGCCGAGCGGTACCGGGCGCCGAAGCTGCGCGGGCCGTTCAATCTCGATGCGCGGCGTGCCGCGGGTTTTGACGAGGATGAGCTGGCGTGGCTGGAGGCTTCGGCCGGTTGATCGGACCCTCGCGCAGTGCTGCCCCAGGCGTCAGCCGCGCGGCGGGAAGCCATGCCTGCGCGCCGACCAGACCGCTACCCATGTGGCAGCGAGCAGCGCAGCCAGCGCCGGCGGGAATGCGCCGATCCCGAACCCGTCCAGCAGCAGGCCGCCAATGACGCCGCCGCCGGCGATGGCGATATTCCATGCGGTGACCAGCATTGACTGCGCCACGTCAGCGGATTTGCCGGCGGTCTTCGCCAGCGCCGTCTGGAACAGCGTCGAGACACCGCCAAAGCCCACGCCCCAGATCGCCGCAGCGGCATAGATCACGCCCGGGTGCCCGCCTCCGGCGCCTAGCGCCACTACCGCAACCCCGAACAGCAGCGTGCTCGCCAGCGTCAGGGTCCGCAGCCACCTGTCGATCAGCACGCCGGTGATCCAGATGCCGGCCAGCGCTGCCACGCCAAACACAAGCAGCACAAGGTCAAGCCGTGCTCCGGCGTTCCCTTCCCGCAGAAACGGCGCGATATAGGTGTACAGGATGTTGTGCGCAAGCACGAAGGCGAGCGTCACGAACAGCACCGGACGCACGCCCGGCATGGTGAACACGCGCGCAAGCGGAAGCCGCTGGCTGGCGGGCTGGCCGGCAAAATCAGGCACGCTTGCCAGCACCCAGGCAACCAGACCCAGCGTCATCACGCTCATGATGCCGAAGCATGCCCGCCAGCCCATGATGGCACCGAGGAACGTCCCGGACGGCACCCCCAGCGACAAGGCCAGCGGGATGCCCACCATCGCGACGGCAATGGCGCGGCCCTTCCTGTGATCCGGCACCATGCGCGCGGCATAGCCCGCGAGCAGCGCCCACAGCAGCCCAGCCGACACGCCGGCGACAAAGCGCGCAGCCAGCGTCAGGACATAGCTGCCTGACCAGGCCGTCACGGCATTGGCGACGGCGAAACCCGCGATGGCCAGCACCAGCAGCGGCCGCCGCCGCATGCCTTGCGTCGCCGCCGTCAGCGGAATGGCGGCGACCAGCGAGCCCAAGGCGTAGATGGTGACGAGCTGGCCGGCAAGCGGCTCGGAGATGGCAAGGCCGGCGCCGATCTGGGGCAGCAGCCCTGCTGGCAGGGCCTCGGTCAGGACCGTAATGAACCCCGCGACGGCGAGTGCAAGGAGGGCCCGGAGCGGCAGCCGCGCGGGCTGCGCCTTCTGCTCAGCATGGGTCGCGAGTGTGTCGATGGCTGTCGTCATGCCGGCACCTTGGTCGGGGTTTCTGCGTTGCGGGTGGATGGCTTTGGCGCAGCGGCCGGAGTGAGGCCGTAGACCGCGTCACGCACGTCGGTGACGAAGCGGCCGGACATGCCCTCGTACAGCGTGTTGGTGAACGCCACCACGCTCAGTCCCTGGCTGCGGTCGACAAACCAGGCATGGCCGTAGGCACCGCCCCAGCGCCAGGTTCCCGCCGATTCAGGCGAGTCGGCCTGGCGCGGGTTGCGCAGTACCGAGAAGCCCAGCCCGAAGCCGAGTCCCGGCGCATCGGGCAGCTCAAGGCCCGCGGCGTGATCGCGCGCCATGTCGTCCACCAGGCTGGCTGGCAGCAGGGTGCCGCCGCCCTGACGCAGGGTTTCCAGCAAACGCAGGAAGTCGCCGGCGGTGCCGGCCATACCGGCGCCGCCGGAAGGGAAGGCGTCGGATCTGAAGATGCGGGCGCCGCTGAAGGGAATGCCGACCGTGCCTTCCATTACCGGCACCACTTCGCCTTCCAGCAGCCGGTGCGGCTGCGGTGTGTCGTTGACATAGGCAGTCGGCACCCGCGCCGCATCGCGCGCAACGAAGCCGGTATCCGCCATGCCCAGCGGGCCGGTCACCAGCTCGCGCACTGCCACGTCCAGCGGCGACCCGTGCACGCGCTCGATCAATGCACCGAGCACGTCGGTTGCCAGCGAATAGCCCCAACCGGTCCCGGGTTCGTACCGCAGCGGCACGCTGGCGAGGCGCCGCAGGTTTTCCTGCAGGCTGATGGCGGCGTCGTCCATGCCGTCGGAGACGCCGGCGCGGGCATAGGGCCCGTTCGCGTCGGGCTCGAAGAAGCGATAGCCCAGACCTGCCGTATGGCTGAGCAATTGCCGCGCCGTGATCCGTGCCGGGCGGCCGTCGGCCAGGCGCGGGCGGAACTCGGGCAGCCACCGGTCGATACCCTGGTCAAGGTCGAGCCGGCCCCGCGCCGCCAGCACCAGCGCAGCCACGGAGACGATGGGTTTGCTTACGGAAGCGAGGCGAAAGACGGCATCGAGCGTCATCGGTCGCCCGCTCTCACGGTCCGCCACGCCAGCCGCCTGCCGGTGGACCGGTTCGCCATCACGGCTGACCAGCACCACCGCGCCGACCAGGCGCTTCTCGTCCAGCGCCTGCCGGACAACGGCGTCGATGCGCTCAGGCAGGGAAGCTGGGGACACGCCGGAGAGCACGCCGGCATGCGGTGCAAATGCGGGGAGAGACACGGGGATTCCTTTTTCAATGAACGACCCGCCCACGATAAGCAGCCGGCCATTAAAGAAAAAGTGGGTTACAGTTCCTTTTTCTCCGGAACTTTATGTCCGTAATCGGGGTGGCATCATGGACAGCCTGAGTGGCTTTGCGGTGTTCGTGCAGGTTGCCGAGACGCGCAGTTTTGTCGCCGCCGGCCGCTTGCTGGGCGTGTCGGCGTCCGCAGTCGGCAAGAGCGTGGCGCGGCTGGAAGAGCGGCTTGGCGTGCGGCTGTTCCACCGCAGCACGCGCAGCGTCACGCTGACCGCCGAAGGCGCGCTGTTCCTTGAGCGCAGCCGCCGCGTGCTGGCCGAGATCGAAGCGGCGGAGCTGGAGCTGGCCGAGGCCACCGCAGCCCCGCGCGGGCGCCTGCGGGTCAGCCTGCCGCAGGTCAGCTCGCTGGTATTGCCCGTGCTCGGCGATTTCATGCGCGGGTACCCGGACATCGAGCTGGATCTGGACTTCACCGACCAGGTGGTGGATGTCATCGAAGAGGGCTTCGATGCGGTGGTCCGCACCGGCGATCCAACCGACTCGCGCCTGTCGGCCCGCAGGCTGGGGGCGTTCCGGGCGGTGCTGGTCGCCTCGCCCGGGTACCTGGCGCGGCACGGCACGCCGAAGGTGCCCGCCGACCTGGCCAGCCATGCCTGCCTGCACTACCGCTTCCCCAACACCGGCAAGCTGGAGGCATGGCCGCTGCGGCGCGCGCCGGGCGCGCCCGAGCTGGCATTGCCGACCTCGATGATCTGCAACAACATCGAGACACGCCTGTGTTTTGTGCTGCGCGGCCTGGGCATTGCCTGCCTGCCGGATTTCTCGGTCCGTGCGCTGCTGGCCGATGGCAGCCTGCGCCAGGTGCTGCCTGACCATGTGGGGCCGGCCAAGGCCTTCCATGTCCTCTGGCCGGCAAGCAAGCATCCGTCGCCCAAGGTGCGGGCGCTGGTCGATTTCCTCTGCGCGCGCGTCTTTCCCGCGGATGACGCCCGGCCCGCTGCCAAACCGCCGGCCAGCCGCGTGCGGGCTTAGGCGTGCTTGGCTGCGCGCTCTTCCTCCAGCAGCCGCAGCACCCGCCGCTGGATCTTGCCGGTCGTCGTCATCGGCAACTGGTCGATAAACTCGATCGCCTTCGGGTATTCGTACGGTGCCAGTTGCCCGCGCACATGCGCCTGCAACTCCGCCACCAGCGCCGCGTCGCCGTCGAACGAGCGCGCCACCGACGGTGTCAGCACCACGAAGGCCTTGACTACCGCGCCGCGCTCGGGATCGGGCGAGGGCACCACCGCGCAGTTCGACACCGCCGGATGCTTGAGCAGGCAGTTCTCGATCTCGCTCGGGCCGATGCGGTAGCCCGATGACTTGAACACATCGTCGGCACGGCCCTGGTACCACAGGTAACCGTCGGCATCGACGCGCGCCAGGTCGCCGGTGCGGCACCAGCGCAGGCCGTCGCGCTCGACGTACTTGGCTTCGGTCGCGGCCTCGTTCTTCCAGTAGCCGAGAAAGAACACCGGGTCCGGATGCCCGGCGATATCGGTGGCGCAGACCGCGACTTCGCCATCCTCGCCCGGCGCGCAGGGCCGGCCTTCGTCGTCGATCACCTGCACGCGGTGGCCGGGGTAGGGACGTCCCATCGAACCCGGCCGCGCCGGCCAGCCCAGCCGTTCGTCGTCGTACTGCGCGGTGCAGTTGCCGACGATGTAGTTGATCTCGGTCTGGCCGAACATCTCGTTGACGATCACGCCCAGCGCGTCGCGGCACCAGCCGAACACGGTCTCGCCCACGGCCTCGCCCGCGCTCATCAGCGCGCGCAGCTTGATCGCATAGCGCTGCCGCGGCTCGGGGCAGGCCTTCATCATCTGCTTGAGCGCGGTCGGGAACAGGAAGGTGTTGGTGACGGCGTAGCGCTCCAGCAGCTCGAAGGCGCGCTCGGCGGAGAAGCGCCCCTGGTAGCCGACGATGGGCTTGCCGAAGTAAAGCGCCGGCATCAATGCATCCCACAGGCCGCCGGTCCAGGCCCAGTCGGCCGGGCTCCAGAACACGTCGTCGTCCTGCGGATACCAGTTCTGCGAACAGACGAAACCGGTCAGGTTGCCGATCAGCGCGCGGTGCGGGATCAGCGCGCCCTTGGGCGGGCCGGTAGTGCCGCTGGTGTAGATCAGCACCGCGGCCTCGTCGGCCTTGGTCTGCTCCGCGGTGAAGGCGGGCAGTTGCGCGGCCAGCAGCACGTCCCAGTCGTGGTCGCCGCGGCCGTGCGCATCGCCGGCGGCGATCACGGTGGCCAGCGTCGGGCATTCCGGGCGCGCGGCCAGCACGTTGTCGATCGAGGTTTCGTCGGCGATGGCCACGCTGGCTTCGCTATGCGCGATGCGGTAGGCCAGCGCCTCGGGCCCGAACAGCATCGACAGCGGCATCGCGATGGCACCGAGCTGGTAGATCGCCATATGCGCGATCACCGTTTCGATCCGCTGCGGCATCACGATCGCGACGCGGTCGCCGCGCGCCACGCCCAGCGCGCGCAGCGCCGCCGAGAGCCGGTTGGCCTCGGCCTGGATATAGGCGAAGGTATGGGCGTTGCGGCGGCCGTCCTCGTGCTCGGTATAGACCACGATGCGGTCCATCGTGGCCGGGTCGCGCGCCCAGCGCGCGCAGCAGGCCTCGGCGATATTGAACTGTGGCGGGATTTCCCAGCGGAAGGATTCATACAGGGCGCGGTAATCGTCGCGCCGGCTTGCCGGCAAGGCTGCTGCGGCCATCCAAGTCTCCTGTAGGTCCGCCCGGCGCTATAATGGCCGCAAGCGAACGATCGTTCTATTTTGTTTGGGCTTCCCGTGCACCCCCGCGGCGGCGCCGCGCTCAGCGGCAGGAAGACCCAGACGCAAGGGTGGAGACAATGACAATCAAGGAAACCTCGCGGTCTGAATTTATCACGTTGCGCGGGCTGCGCTACCACGTGCGCCACTGGGGCGCGCCCGGCGCGCGCAAGCTGTTCATGCTGCATGGCTGGATGGATGTGGCCGCGTCGTTCCAGTTCCTGGTCGACCATTTGCGCGGCGACTGGCACGTGATCGCGCCGGACTGGCGCGGGTTTGGCGAGACCGACTGGCCCACGCGCTACCCGGGCACGCAGTCGTACTGGTTCGGCGACTACATCGCCGACCTCGAGGCGCTGCTCGACCATTACCAGCCCGAAGGGCAGGTCGACCTGGTCGGCCACAGCATGGGCGCCAACGTGATCTGCCTGTACGCCGGCATCCGCCCCGAGCGCGTGCGCCGCGTGGTGGACCTGGAGGGCTTCGGCATGACCGCGACGCGGCCGCAGCACGCGCCGAAGCGCTACGCCCGCTGGCTCGATGAATTGCGCGCGGGGGGCGCACTGAAGACGTATGACAGCGTGGAGGGTGTCGCCGCGCGCTTGCAGAAGACCAATCCGCGCCTGCCGGATGATCGCGCCGCTTTCCTCGCCGCGCACTGGTCGCGCCAGAACGCCGACGGCCGCTGGGAGATCCTGGGCGATCCCGCGCACAAGCTGATCAACCCGATGCTGTACCGGGTCGATGAGGTGATGGCGATCTGGGAGCAGGTCAGCGCGCCGGTGCTGCATGTGGAGGCGCGCGATTCGGACACGCTGCGCCATATCGCCCACAAGCAGACCATCGCCGAGTTCAAGGAGCGCTTCCGCGCCTTCCGCGATTTCCGTGAAGAAGTGGTCGACGATGCCGGCCACATGCTGCACCACGACCAGCCGGCCGCGGTGGCGGCCCTGGTCGAGGCGTTCTGCGGCTGACGCCGCCGCTCAGGCGTGCGTGAGCTTTTCCTTCAGCGCGGCGTTGTTGCTGGTGTGCACGTGCACCAGCGCCTTTTCCGGGAAGGCATAGTGATAGGCCTTGCGCAACGCCAGTGCCGCTTCATGGAAGCCTGACAGGATCAGCTTCTGCTTGTTGGTGTAGTAGGCGATATCGCCCGCGGCAAAGATGCCGCGGCGCGAGCTTTCGTAGGTGGTGGTGTCGACCAGGATGCGGCCGGCGCGCATGTCCATGTCCCACTGCGCGATCGGGCCGGGTTCGGACACCAGGCCGTACAGCGCCACCAGCTCGTCGGCGGGCACTACGGTGCTGCCGTCGCGGGTGCGTACTTCCACCTCGGCGAGCGGGCCGTCCGCGCCGTCGGTGCGCAAGGCGCCCAGCATGCCGACCACGAAATCCATCTCGCCCGCGGCCACCGCTTCACGCATCTCGGCAACGGTGCCATCGGCGGCGCGGAAGCCCTCGCGCCGGTGCAGCAGCGTCACGCGCGCGGCCACCTTGCGCAATGCCAGCGCCCAGTCCAGCGCCGAGTCGCCGCCGCCGGCCACCACCACGCGCTTGCCGGCAAAGCGCGACACATCGCGCACCGCGTAGTGCACGTGCCGGCCTTCCAGCGCCGGCGCTTCCGGCAGCGCCACGCGCTGCGGCGCAAACGCGCCAGCGCCGGCGCAGATCAGCACCGCGGCGACATCGAAGCGCTTGCCGGCGTCGGTGGTCACCAGCAGGCGTGGGTGGGCGGGATGGCCATCCTGTGCGGGTTGCGGCAGGACTTCGGACAGGCTTTCGGCGCGCTGGCTGAAGTGCATCGGGAAGGCAAACGGCTCGCACTGCTCCAGCAGGCGGTCCACCAGCTCCTGCGCCAGGCAGCCCGGTACGGCGGGAATGTCGTAGATCGGTTTCTCGGGATACAGCTCGGTGCACTGCCCGCCGGCGCGGTCGAGCACATCGATCAGTTCACATTTGAGGCCGAGCACGCCGGCCTGGAACGCGGCGAACAGCCCGACCGGGCCGGCGCCCACGATCAGGACGTCGGTAGTGGTGACGGCGGGGGAGGTGTCGTTGGACATTGGCATGGCAGGCACGGCAGGTGCCCGAAGAAGACGGTGCAAAGCCCGACTATACCCCCCGCACGACCGCTTTCCGCTGACGCCAGCGTTGCCGGCAGGGCTTTGGCGGGGCGCGCCCGCGTCACGCAACGGGGGGCGACGGGAGTAGAATGGCCGGATGCAAAACGCCCATGCCCTGAACGCCGACCTGCACTGCCATTCCACCGTGTCCGACGGCACGCTGTCGCCGCGCGCGGTGGCGCAGCTCGCGCGCGATGCGGGGGTCCAGATGTGGGCGCTGACCGATCATGACGAGCTGGCCGGACAGGCCGAAGCGCGCGCCGCGGCGGAAGAATTCGGCATGCGCTATGTGCCGGGCGTGGAGATCTCGGTGACCTGGGCGGGGCAGACCGTCCATATCGTCGGCCTGCAGATCGACCCGTTCTGTCCCGAACTGATCGACGGCCTGACCGACACCCGCTCCGGCCGCGCCCGCCGCGCCCGCGATATCGGCGACGCGCTGGCCAGGGTCGGCATCCCCGGCGCCTTCGAAGGCGCCCTTAAATTCGTGGGCAACCCGGACCTGATCTCGCGCACGCATTTCGCACGCTGGCTGGTCGACGAGGGCCATTGCGCCACCATTGGCGACGTCTTCAGCGAATACCTGTCCGAAGGCCGCCCCGGCTATGTCGGCCACCGCTGGGCCAGCCTGGCGGATGCGATCGGCTGGATCCGCGCCGCCGGCGGCGTCGCCGTGATGGCGCACCCGGGCCGCTACAACTACACCGCCATCCAGCACGATGCGCTGTTCGACGAATTCACTGCGCTGGGCGGCGGCGCGGTCGAGGTCGTGACCGGCAGCCATACCCCCGACCAGTACCGCCGCTATGCCGATGTGGCGCGCCATTACGGCCTGCTGGCCTCGCGCGGCTCGGACTTCCACGGCCTTGGCGAAGGGCGGGTGGAGCTGGGCTCGCTGCCACCGCTGCCGGCGTCGGTCACGCCGGTCTGGCACGACTGGTAAGCGCATGCCCGGCATGGGCCGGCGCGCCAGTTCCGATCCCCCGATCCGTCCGCATCCGTCACCGACACCTGGCCCATGTCACAGTACTTCGAGATCCATCCGCTCAATCCGCAGTCGCGCCTGGTCAAGCAGGCGGCCCAGATCCTGCAGAAGGGCGGGCTGATCGCGCTGCCGACCGATTCCAGCTACGCGCTGGCCTGCCAGCTCGACGACAAGCAGGCGGTCGAGCGCCTGCGCCGGCTGCGCGGCATCGACGACCGCCACCACCTGACGCTGATGTGCCGCGACCTGTCCGAGATCGGCAACTTCGCCCGCGTCGACAACCGGCAATACCGCTGGATCAAGGGCGCCACCCCGGGCCCTTACGTGTTTATCCTGGAAGCCACCAAGGAAGTGCCGCGGCGCCTGTCGCACCCGGCGCGCAAGACCATCGGCGTGCGCGTGCCCGACCATGCCATCCCGCTGGAATTGCTGCGCGAGACCGGCGAACCGCTGATCTCGTGCACGCTGCAGATGCCGGGCGACGAGAAGCCGCTCAACGACCCGGCTGAAATCCGCGCCCGGCTGGAAAAGCATCTCGACCTGGTGGTGTGCGGCGGCCCGGCGCCGGCGCAGCCGACCACGGTGATCGACCTGACCGGCGGCGAGCCGGTGCTGGTGCGCGAGGGCCGCGGCGATATCTCGCGCTTCGGGCTCTGAGAGCGGTGCCCGCGGGGCGTTTGCCGGGGGTGCGCGAGCGTGCGCCTGACGGCATGCCGGGCAGTTAGAATAGGGGCCATGGATTCCTCCCTCATCCAGACCTTCGCGGTCTATGCCCTGCCGGTGCTGTTCGCCATCACGCTGCACGAGGCGTCGCACGGCTACGTGGCCAAAGTCTTCGGCGACGACACCGCCTATTCTCTCGGGCGCGTCAGCCTGAACCCGATCCGCCATATCGACCCGATCGGCACGGTCGCGGTGCCGCTGCTGCTCTACATCATGACCAGCGGCCAGTTCGTGTTCGGCTACGCCAAGCCGGTGCCGGTGGTGTTCGAGCGCCTGCGCAACCCGCGCTGGCACGGCATGTGGGTGGCACTCGCCGGCCCGGCCAGCAACGTGGTGCAGGCCTTCGTCTGGGTGCTGCTGGCCATCGGCCTCACCTGGGGCGGCGTGCGCGAGCCGTTTTTCGGCGAGATGGCGCTGGCCGGCGTGCGCGTCAACCTGGTGGTGGCCGCCTTCAACCTGTTCCCGGTGCCGCCGCTGGATGGCGGCCGCGTGCTGACCGCGCTGCTGCCGCAGGGCATTGCCCGCGCGGTGTCGCGCATCGAGCCGTACGGCATCTTCGTGGTGCTGGCGCTGGTGGCCGCCGGCGTGATCACCACGATCTGGATGACGCCGGTGGTCAACGTGCTGATGTCGCTGATCGAGCTGATGCTGCGCCCGATCGTGATGCTGCTGCAGTGAGCGGGGAGGGCAACGCGATGATCCCGCTGCAGCCGACCGCGCATGCCGGTATTTCAGAACCGTCCGCCTGGGTCAGGCGCTGGGTCCACCTGCTGCGCCCCGGGGCGCGCGTGCTCGACCTGGCCTGCGGCAGCGGGCGCCATGCCGCCTGGCTGGCCGCGCGCGGCCATGCGGTGCTGGCGGTGGATCGCGATGCCGACGCCATCGCCGGCCTGCCGGCTGGCGTGCAAGGCCTCGTGGTCGAGCTGGAGCAGGGCGCCTGGCCGCTGGAAAACGAGGCGCCGTTCGACGCCATCGTCGTCACCAACTACCTGCACCGGCCCTTGTGGCCGCACTTGGCCGCGGCGCTGGCGCCGGGCGGCATCTGGCTGTACGAGACCTTTGCCGCGGGCAACGAGACCGTCGGCAAGCCATCGCGGCCGGATTTTCTGCTGCGCCCCGGCGAGCTGCTGGAGGTGGCCCGCACCCATGGCCTGCGTGTGATCGCCTATGAAGACGGCGTCATCGAAGTGCCGAAAACAGCCTTCGTGCAGCGCCTATGTGCGGTGCGCGAGGTGGATGGCGCTGGCCATGGGCAGGCGCCGCCACGCTACCGGCTCGACCCCTGAGGCGGGGCCGGCGGCTGTCGGCGAGAATGCCGCTGCACACGTTGAAACAGTTGGTATCAACCCCTGTCCGGGCAGCGGTCGAAGCGGCCTGCGGTTCCGGTACAATCCCGTTATTCGCATCCCGAATCCCTAACGTTATGACACAGATTACCGGCAGCATCGTCGCCATCGTCACCCCGATGCATGAGGACGGCAGCCTGGACTTCCCGGCCCTGCGCGCACTGGTCGACTGGCACGTTGCCGAAGGCACCGACGCCATCGTGATCGTGGGCACCACCGGCGAGTCCCCGACGGTTACCGTCGAGGAGCACTGCGAACTGATCCGCGTGGCCGTGGAACAGTCCGGCAAGCGCATCCCGATCATCGCGGGCACCGGCGGCAATTCCACCAAGGAAGCGATCGAGCTGACGGCGTTCGCCAAGAAGGTGGGTGCTGACGCTTCGCTGCAGGTCGTGCCGTACTACAACAAGCCGACCCAGGAAGGCATGTACCGCCATTTCCGCACCATCGCCGAAGCGGTGGAGCTGCCGGTGCTGCTGTACAACGTGCCGGGCCGCACCGTTGCCGACATGAGCAACGACACCATCCTGCGCCTGGCGCAGGTGCCGGGCATCGTCGGCGTCAAGGAAGCCACGGGCAATATCGACCGTGCCGCGCAGCTCATCAACGACGCGCCGGAAGGTTTTGCCATCTACAGCGGCGACGATCCCACGGCCGTCGCGCTGATCCTGCTGGGCGGCCACGGTAATATCTCGGTCACCGCGAACGTGGCGCCGCGCAAGATGCACGAAATGTGCGCCGCGGCACTCAAGGGCGACGTTGTCACCGCACGCCGCCTGCATATGGAACTGATCGGACTGAACAAGGCCATGTTCATCGAAGCCAATCCGATCCCGGTGAAGTGGGCGCTGCAGCAGATGGGCAAGATGCAGGGCGGTATCCGCCTGCCGCTGACCCCGCTGTCCGAGAGCAACCACGAAACCGTACGCAAGGCACTGGCCGCCGCCGGCCTGCTGGCCTGATCTCACGCGGCGTCTAGCTGTCGCTCGCTCTACTAGGATTGCGTGTCAATGAAACTGAAGCTTAACCGCCGCGGCGCGACGCAAGTCCGCCGCGCCGCACTGGTTGTGCCCGTGCTTGCCGCGGGCGTGATTACCGGCTGCAGCAGCATCAACGAAGCGATGCAGCCGGACAAGATCGACTACAAGTCGTCGGCGCAGAAGCGCACGCCCACGCTGGACATCCCGCCGGACCTGACCAAGCTGGAGGGCGATCGCCGCTATTCGGTGCCCGACGCGAACGGCACCTCGACGCTGTCGAACTACAGCCAGGCCACCAAGGTACGCGAGCAATCCCCGACCGAGAACGTGCTGCCCTCCGCGCAGGGCATCCGCATGGAGCGCGACGGCAACCAGCGCTGGCTGGTGATCAGCAACGGCATGCGTGCCGACCAGCTCTGGCAGCAACTGCGCGGCTTCTGGCAGGAAAGCGGTTTCCTGCTGGTGCAGGACTCGCCCGAGACCGGCATCATGGAAACCGACTGGGCCGAGAACCGCGCCAAGATTCCGCAGGACATCGTCCGCAATACCATCGGCAAGGTGTTCGACGGGCTGTATTCGACTTCGGAGCGCGACAAGTTCCGCACCCGTGTCGAGCGCTCGCAGAACGGTACGCTGGAGGTCTATGTCAGCCACCGCGGCGCGCAGGAGCAGCTGACCGGCATCGACAAGTCCAGCACGGTCTGGACCCCGCGCCCGGCCGATCCCGAACTGGAAGCCGAGTTCCTGTCGCGCCTGGCCCAGCGCCTGGGCGTGCAGAAGGAGCAGGCCGACCGCATGGCCAAGAACCCGGCCGCGGCCGGCACTGCCGCTGCTGGCGGCACGGCCGCTGCCGCTACGGCTGGTGCAGCCGCTCCGGCGGAAGGCGCCCCGCAGAAGTCGTACCTGGCCCAGGTCAACGGAGCCCCGGCGCTGCAGCTGCCGGAGCCGTTCGACCGCGCCTGGCGCTCGGTGGGCCTGTCGCTGGACCGCGTCAACTTCACCGTTGAAGACCGCGACCGCGCGCAGGGCCTGTACTACGTGCGCTATGTCGACCCGCGCACCACCGCCGACAACCGCGGCTTCTTCTCCAAGCTGTTCACCAAGCCCGAGGATCCGAAGACCGCCAAGAAGTACCGCGTGTCGCTCAAGGGCACGGGCAGCGGTACGCTGGTGACGGTGCTCAACGACGCCGGCCAGCCGGAGACCGGCGAAATCGGCAAGCGCATCCTGTCGCTGCTCGACGAGCAACTGCACTGAGCCGGCGGGTGACCGGCATCTCCACCGGCCGGCGCCCACGGCGCCGGCGGGGCGAGCCTGGGTGGGCGCGGCCATGATGCGCTTCGCCTTCCTTGGCAGCGGCAGCGAGGGCAACTCGCTGCTGATCGAATCCCGCGAAGACACCACCACCACACGCGTACTGCTTGACTGCGGTTTCGGCATCCGCGAGACCGCCCGGCGCCTGGAGCGCCTGGGCGTCACGCCGGACCAGCTCGACGCGGTGCTGGTCACGCACGAACACGGCGACCATGTCGGCTCGGCGTACGCCTTCGCGGCACGTCACCGCCTCACCGTCTACACCAGCCACGGCACCTGGCTGGCCACTTCCCGTCTGCGCGGCGCCGATGCGGCCGACGTGCGGGTCTGTTGCGCCGATCATACGTTCAGCGTAGGCGGCTTGCAGGTCATGCCCTATACCGTTCCGCACGATGCGCGCGAGCCGCTGCAGTTCGTGTTGTCGGACGGGCAGGCCCGCCTGGGTGTGCTGACCGATGCCGGCATGGAAACACCCTATGTGACGGCACGGCTGTCGGGTGTCGACGCGCTGGTGCTGGAATGCAACCATGACCGCGAGATGCTGCGCAATTCGGTCTATCCGGCGTCGCTGAAGCGGCGCATCGGCGGCGACTTCGGCCACCTGGCCAACGAGGTGGCGGCCAGCATCCTCGCGCAGGTGGCCCATGCGGGACTGAAGCGCGTGGTCGCCGCGCACCTGAGCAAGCAGAACAACACGCGCGAGCTGGCTACCGGCGCGCTGGCGGGCGCGTTGGGCGCGTTGCCGGCCGATGTGCTGGTGGCGGACCAGGACGAGGGCCTGGACTGGCAGGCGGTGCGCGCCTGACGGGCCGGCCGCGGAAGGGTAGTGGGGCGCAATGCAGTGGCGCCGCCCCAAATAAAAAAACCGGCCCGAAGGCCGGTTTTTTTATCGGTCAGGAACCGATTACTGCTTGGCAGCCGGAGCCGAAGCGTCAGCGGCCGGAGCCGATGCGTCAGCAGCCGGAGCCGATGCGTCAGCAGCAGCGGTCGGAGCCGTAGCAGCCGGAGCCGAAGCTTCGGCAGCCGGAGCCGTGGCAGCCGGAGCAGCCGTGTCAGCGGCCGGAGCAGCCGGTTCTTCCTTCTTGCCGCAGGCGGCGAGAGCAACAGCGGCCAGCAGCGATGCGATCAGGAGAGACTTCTTCATTGTTCGTCCTTTAACTTGTAATAACGAAAAACAGGCGATGAATAATTACCGGTAATTATCGCTCTTGTACTGCAAAATAGAGGCCCTCCCGGGTGCCGACATATGCAGTGGTCCACAGTACTAGCCAGCCGCCGATTATATCCGCGTTTTCCCGGCTTGTGTAGCGCAGAAATTTGCTGATTCGCATTGTTACGCATTATTACAGCCGCGGGCCCAATAGCAGCCATCCTTCAAGCGTCCAGTGATGGAAAGTTTCCATCAAGTCTGGCAGGTCGGCGCAGGCCACAACGTCCTCGGCACTAAGGTGGCGATAATCGGCCAGCTTTTTCAGCCAGGGCATCAGTTCGACCGGCGGCTCGTAGGCTTCGCCATTCAGAAAGAAATTGGTCCGGTCGTATAGGGCAATGGATGCCGATGCAAGAACGACGCCATGCTGGGCCGCCAGTTTCGCATAACGGCGCTGCGGAATCTCTGATATCTCGGCAAACTCGACGCCGGGCTTGGGTTCGGACAAATGGCTGCCCAGGAATTCAGACACCATCTGGCTGTTCCACTGCAGCGCCTTCAGGCGTTCGGCAACCGCCTTGGCCATGCCGGCGGGCAATTGTGCGGGACGCGCGGCGGCGCGCTCGCCGGGGTCGGCATAACGGCCGCCGAGGTCTTCGTTATCTTCCACTGTCTCCGACAACCATGCGAGGAAATGCCCCGCCAGTTCGCGGTAGGCGGGCGCGCGGAAACCAATCGAGCAGGTCATGCATTCGCCTTCGGCAATACCGTCGTGCGCATATTGCGGCGGCAGGTAAAGCATGTCGCCGGGTTCCAGCACAAATTCTTCTTCCGCACTGAAATCGGCAAGAATCTTCAGCGGCATGTCGGGCACCAGCTCCAGGCTGGTCTGCGACGAGATGCGCCAGCGCCGCCGGCCCGACACTTGCAGCAGGAACACATCGTAGGAGTCGAAGTGCGGGCCCACGCCGCCGCCGTCAGTGGCGTAGCTGATCATCAGATCATCCAGCCGCGCGTCGGGCACGAAGCGGAAGCGGCCCATCAGTTCCGCCGCGGCGGCATCGTGCAGATTCACCCCTTGTACCAGCAGGGTCCATTGCCGGGTCTTGACGCCGGGGAGGTTTTCGCGCGCAAATGGACCATGTTCGAGCTTCCAGCGGTTGCGGAAGTGCGTCACCAGGCGCGACTCGACGTCGTCGCGATCGGCAAGGTCGAAAAGGGCCTCGCGCGACACAGGTGGCACGATTTCAGGTACCGCCTGTCGAATGAGCAAGGGCTTTTGATGCCAGACATCCCGCATGAATGCAGCAGGCGTCATGCCACCAAGCAGGTCGAGCGGAGTGTCTGGATCGACGGGGCCAGGGGGCAGGGCCTGCGCGTATAATGCGGAATCGTTCATGGAGTCAAGAATTGAAAATCGCTAAGAACACGGTAGTGTCCGTGATGTACAAGCTGTCGGACGCGCAGGGCAATCTGATCGAGGAATCAGATGAAGCCATGGTCTATTTGCACGGCGGGTATGATGGCACGTTCCCCAAGATCGAGGAAGCGCTCGACGGCCATGACGCCGGCTTCGAAACCCAGCTTCAGCTTGAGCCAGAAGACGCGTTCGGTGACTACGACGCCGATCTGGTGAAGGTCGAGCCGCGCAACCGCTTCCCCGAGCCGCTGGAAGTCGGCATGCAGTTCGAAGGCATGCCCGAAGATGGCGACGAAGAAGACTCCGTCATCTACACCGTGACCGACGTGGCCGAAGACAAGGTGGTGCTGGACGGCAACCATCCGTTGGCCGGCATGGCGCTGCGCTTCTGGCTCAAGGTCTCCGAGGTACGCGAAGCCACTGCCGAGGAAATCGAGCACGGCCACGCCCATGGCGCCTCCGGCGTCGAGGTGGTGGACGAGGACGAGGACGACGATACGCCGCGTACGCTGCATTGATCCCGCTCCCCAGCGCCCCATGGAAAAGCCGGCTGATCGCCGGCTTTTTCATTTTGTGGCGGCGCTCCGTGGCGACGTTGGTTCGTTAGTGAAAGCGGTTCAGTGAACCGGCGGCGCGTCCTTGAGCGTCACCGAGAAAGGCGACGCCGCGCCCGGCGTGATCAGCAGCTCGGTCCACTGCGACACCGTGGCGGTGGGCAGCGACACGCGCGTGAAGTTCTGCAGGGTCTTGCCATTGCTGTCGCGCAGCGGCTTGTCGGTGCCGAAGCCGCCAGCATCGCCGCCTTCGCCGCCGGTCTCGCCCGCATGCACCAGCAACACCTGGCCGCGGAAGCGCGCGGTCAGATCGCGCAACTGGCGCTTGAATTCGAGGTAGCCATCGCGCGTGCGATGGCGCATGAAGCCGTCCAGCAGCGACGGCCGGCCCTTCTTCTCCCAGCCGTTGGCAAAATGCGGATCGCCGTGCGCGACCACCACGATGCCATCCATGTCGCGCTGCCGCGCCAGCGTGAACGCGCGCGCGAGCCATTGCCGGTTGGCCTCGCGGCGGTCTTCGAATTCGCTATTGCGCCCGCCTTCGTTGCGATAGTGGTTGTTGTCGCCCGGCACATTCAGGCCGACGATCAGCACATCGCCCACGCTCATGCGCATGTTCTCGCGGAAGCTGCGGAACAGCGCCTGGTCCGATTGCCGCTGCACCGGCCGCGGATTGCGGCCCAGCGTGGCGTCCTCGGGGAAGAACAGCTCGCGCAGCCGGTTCAGCCGTTCGACCGCATCGAAGCCGCCGTTGACCGGCAGCCTGCATTCAGCCCAGTCGGTCTCGCCGGGCACGTAGATAAGCGGCAGCGGCGACTGGCTCAGCAGTTGCTGGCGGCTGGTCAGCACCACATCGCTGCACGATTCCGTATCGCCCTTGATGCCGCCGGCATGGATCACCAGGTCGAGCTTGCGCTCGGCAAGGTAGTCGAACAGCGTCGCCGCATTGGCCTCGGCGGCGGGCCATTGCGGCAGGTCGGCAAGCAGCGCGATGCGCGTCACCCGCGGCTTGGGCGGCGGCTTGGGCGGCGCCTTGCCGCCGCGGCCCGCGGGCGCGGCCCAGGCCATGCCGGCCGCGCACAGCAGCGGCAGCAGCAGGGCGGTGACAGCGAGCAGGGCCCGCCGGCGCGAGGTGTTCATACGGTGTCGAACGACTCGCCGGCGAGCGCCTTGAGGCGATACAGCGCATCGAGCGCGGCGCGCGGCGTCAGGCTGTCGGGGTCCAGGTCCGCCAGCGCGTCGATGACGGCGGCCTGCTCGGGCGCCGGCGCGGCGGACAGGGTGGCCGGCGCGGTGATGTCGTCCTCTTCGTCGTCGGTCTCGGGCGTCGGCGGCGCGGCGAACAGGTCGAGCTGCGGCGTGGGCGTGGCATCGGCCGATTGCTGCTCCAGCCAGGCCAGGTGCTTGCGCGCCGCGCGGATCACCGGCTGCGGCACGCCCGCGAGCTGCGCCACCTGCAGGCCGTAGCTCTGGCTGGCGGGGCCGTCCTGCACCGCATGCAGGAACACGATGCCGTCGCCATGCTCGACCGCCGACAGGTGCACGTTGGCCGCCTGCGGGAATTCCTGCGGCAGTTGCGTCAGCTCGAAATAGTGCGTGGCGAACAGGGTATGGCTGCGGTTGTGCGACAAAAGGTGACGCGCGATCGCCCACGCCAGCGCCAGCCCGTCAAACGTGGAAGTGCCGCGGCCGATCTCGTCCATCAGCACCAGCGACGCGGGCGTGGCATGGTGCAGGATGCCGGCTGCCTCGGTCATCTCCACCATGAAGGTGGAGCGCCCGCCGGCCAGGTCGTCGGCGGCGCCGATGCGGGTGAAGATGCGGTCGATCGGACCGATCACCGCGCGCCGCGCCGGCACGTAGGCGCCCACGCAGGCCAGCAGCACGATCAGCGCGGTCTGGCGCATGAAGGTCGATTTACCGCCCATGTTGGGGCCGGTGATCAGCAGTAGCTTGCGCGCTTCATTGAGCTGGCAGGCGTTGGCGATAAACGCCACCGACTCCGCCGCGAGCTGGGCCTCTACCACCGGGTGGCGGCCCTGCACGATATCGACCACGTTCTCGGCGACGCGCACCGGCGCCGACCAGTCCAGTGTCTGCGCGCGCTCGGCCAAGGCGGCCAGCACATCGAGCCGCGCCAGCGCGCCCGCCACGCGCTGCAGCTCGCCGATATGCGGCAGCAGCGCCTGCAGCAGCCCGTCGTAGAGCTGCTTCTCGCGCGCCAGCGCGCGGTCCTGCGCCGACAGCGCCTTGTCTTCGAACGCCTTCAGCTCCGGCGTGATATAGCGCTCGGCGTTCTTCAGCGTCTGCCGGCGGCGGTAGTCGTCGGGCACCTTGTCGGCCTGGCCGTTAGTGACCTCGATATAGAAGCCATGCACGCGGTTGAACTCCACGCGCAGGTTGGCGATGCCGGTGCGGCTGCGCTCGCGCGCTTCCAGGTCGATCAGGAACTGGCCGCAGTTCTCGGAAATATCGCGCAGTTCGTCCAGATCCTTGTCGTAGCCGCGCGCGATCACGCCGCCATCGCGCACCGCGGTGGCGGGCTCATCGGCGACGGCGCGTACCAGCAGGTCCAGGCAGTCCTGCGGCACGGCCAGGTCATCGAGCGTCTGCGCCAGCAGCGTGCTGTCCTGGTCGGCGGGAATGCAGGCCTGCACGTCAGGCAGCGCCCGCAGCGTATCGCGCAGCGACGACAGGTCACGCGGACGCGCACCCAGCAGCGCCAGGCGCGCGGTGATGCGCTCGACATCGGCAAGACGGCGCAGCGCCGAGCGCAGCGCATCGGTGCCCTGGTCGATCAGCACGCCGATGGCCTGCTGGCGCGCCTGCGGCACCGCGGGGTCGCGCAGCGGGTGGTGCAGCCAGTGGCGCAGCGCGCGGCTGCCCATCGCCGTGCAGCAGGTGTCGAGCAGCGAGAACAGCGTCGGCGACTCGCCGCCGCGCAGCGTTTCAGTCAGTTCCAGATTGCGCCGCGTGGCCGAATCCAGGCCCACATACTCCGACTCACGCTCCACCTTGACGCCTTGAACATGGCGCAACGACTGGCCTTGCGTGTTGGCGGCATAGTTCAGCAGCGCACCGGCGGCGCCCAACGCCGCACCGAGGCCGACGCAGCCGAACGGGTCCAGGCTGGCAACGCCAAGCTGTTCGCGCAGCCGGCGCGTGCCGGCATCCTGGTCGAAATGCCATTCCGGCAGCCGCGTGCGAGCGCACGCCAGCGCGGGCAGTTCGATGCCATCGGCATACAGCAGTTCGGCCGGGCGGATACGCTCCAGCTCGCGGCCGAGCTGTGCCACCTCGCACTCCATCAGCCGCAGTTCGCCGCTGGCCAGGTTAAGCCACGCCAGCCCGGTCTTGCTGATGCCGCGCCGTGTGGTCTGCTGGTGCACCGCCATCAGGAAGGTATCGGCCTTGTCCGGCAGCAGCGCGCTGTCGGTCAGCGTGCCCGGCGTGACAATGCGCACCACCTTGCGCTCCACCGGTCCCTTGCTGGTGGCCGGATCGCCGATCTGCTCGCAGATCGCCACCGATTCGCCCAGCTTCACCAGCCGCGCCAGGTACTGATCGGCCGAATGGAACGGGATGCCCGCCATGCGGATCGGCACGCCATTGGAAGCGCCGCGTGCGGTCAGCGTGATATCGAGCAGCCGGGCCGCCTTTTCGGCGTCGTCGTGGAACAGCTCGTAGAAGTCACCCATGCGGTAGAACAGCAGGGTGTCGGGGTGGTCTGCCTTGATGCGAAGGTATTGCTGCATCATTGGCGTGTGGCGGCTGGCCGTTGAATCAGCCTGCGCCTGTGCCTGTTCCGGGTCTGTTTTTTTCTGCAATCCCATTGCCATTAGCCTGTCTGGCGGTGGGCTGCGCTGTGCCGCCCCGTCCGCACGATCACCGCCCTGGCGCGCTCCGGAGGGCGGCCGCGCGGGGGCCTTCAGGCTCTCAGGGCGGGGCATCCGGCGGTCTGTGGCCGTGGCGCGAGGGGGTGTTTTCGAATATGGGCGATATGGTACAGCACGGGGCAGCGGCTGCCGCGCTGCGCGGACCGGATTTGCGCGCGGCGCGTGGGGCGTCAACGCTGCGCCCTGAGCGGAAAAACCAGCGGAAACTCAGCGGAACACCAGCACCGGCACGTCGCTGTGGGTCAGCACCTTCTGCGTCTCGCTGCCCAGCAGCAGCCCGCTGATGCCCTTGCGGCCGTGCGAGGCCATGAAGATCACGTCGCAGTTCAGTTCCCGGGCGGCATTGATGATGCCGTGGTACGGCGCCATCGCCGACGAGATGTGGCCGGTGCATGGCACGCCGGCCAGCGCCGCCGCGGACTCGATCTTGCCAAGTTCCTGGCGCGCCTGCGCTTCCACGCGCTGCTGGAACACCTCGCGCTTTTCATGGCTGCTGTCGCTGGTCAGCGAGTAGGGATAGGTCTCCACGCACATATAGGGCGTCAGGCGCGCCGCGGCGGTGCGGGCGAACTGGATGGCGGCGGACACGGCTTTCTGGGAAAGCTCGGAACCGTCGACGGGCAGCAGGATGTGCTTGAACATTGGGGCCTTTTCAGTAAGGGAGGGAGAAAGGGGAAGGGAAACCTGGCCGGTGCCGCCGCACAGGCGGCGCCGCCGGTTCAGTTGGCCAGTGCGCGCCCGACAATCAGCGGATCGGGCTGGCCGATGGCGGTGGTATCGCGGTTGGCGTAAGGGAAGCGCGACAAGATGTAGCGCAGCGCATTGAGCCGCGCGCGCTTCTTGCAGTCCGAGCGGATCACGGTCCAAGGCGCATCGGCGGTGTCGGTGTGGGCGAACATCGCTTCCTTGGCGCGGGTGTAGTCCTCCCACTTGTCCAGCGAGGCGACGTCGACCGGGCTCAGTTTCCATTGCTTGAGCGGATGGATCTCTCGCTCGCGGAAGCGCCGGCGCTGTTCCTTCTGGCTGACCGAGAACCAGAACTTGAACAGGTGGATGCCGCTGCGGACCAGGTGCCGCTCGAACTCGGGTGCCTGCTGCAGGAAGTCCTGGTACTCGCGCGGCGTGCAGAAGCCCATCACGTATTCGACCCCCGCGCGGTTGTACCAGGAGCGGTCGAACAGCACGATCTCGCCGGCCGACGGCAGGTGCTGGACGTAGCGCTGGAAGTACCACTGGCCGCGTTCGGATTCGCTCGGCTTCTCCAGCGCGACCACGCGTGCGCCGCGTGGGTTCATATGTTCCATGAAGCGTTTGATGGTGCCGCCCTTGCCGGCGGCATCGCGTCCTTCGAAGACGATCACCACGCGCTGCCCGGTTTCACGCACCCAGGCCTGGAACTTGAGCAGCTCGACCTGCAGCCGGTATTTCTGCTTCTCGTAATTGCGCCGCGACATCAGGTTCAGGTACGGGTATGCACCTTCGCGCCAGCCGGGGGCCAGCTCATCGTCAGGGTGGCGCTTGCGGCCGGACTGCCAGGCCGAAGGATCGCCTTCGAGGATCAGGCTGCGCAGTTGCGCGGCTTCATCGGGAGCGAGGCCGTCAAGCAGCGTGCGCATCGTATCCAGCACGCCGGGGCCGTCCTTGCCGGCGCAACTGGCCAGGATGTCCTGCATGCTGCTGGCCGCGAGCTGCACGGCGGCGTCGACGGCCCCGCTGACTTCGTTGCGCTCGGCCGACAGCGCCGAGTTGGTCGGCAGCACGTCGCCCTTGCCGGCGGCGCGGGGGCGTTGCGGCGGTGCGGTGCCGGTGGTGGCTGCGGGGCGAAGAGGTGCGGGGCGAGGAAGTGCCGGGGTGGTGTCCTGCTCGGTCATTCCGGTCCTCCCGTCAGGCCGAGGCCGCGGCGTTGCGCAGGATGCCGTAGAGCTGGTCCTTGATGTGCAGCTTTTCCTTCTTCAGCCGCTCGATCTCGAAGGTCGAGGCCGGGATGATGCCGGCCTCCATATTGCGGATTTCCTGGTCCAGTGCATTGTGCCGATGGAACAGGCGGGCGAAGTGGGCGTCCTGCGTCTTCAGGGCTGAGATCTGGTCGCGGTACTCGGGAAACATCCTGGGCTCTCCTCTGCATGAATCCGCGCGCACGGTGCGTGGCGCATGGTTTCATTCTGGGGAGGGCAGGGCGGTGCGACCTTGACAAGGATCATGGTCGTCGGAGGTATGAGAACCGTCTGCGGGAACGGTCTGCGGCCGGAAAACAAAACGCCCGCCGGGTTGCGGCGGGCGTTGCTGCCGTGATGACCGTCAGGTCATCGGCGTGGCCTTTGTCAGGCGGCGGCGGGCTTGGCGTTGTCGAGCGAGTACGGCGACAGCAGGCGTACCATCTGGGCGAACGCCTTCGGGTTGCCCGCCAGCACTTCGCCCTGTTCCATCTGGCGCGGCTCGCCGGCGTAATTGCCGACCAGGCCGCCCGATTCGGTGATCAGCAGCATGCCGGCGGCCATGTCCCACGGCTGCAGGCCGCGCTCGAAGAAACCGTCCAGGCGGCCGCAGGCGACGTAAGCCAGGTCCAGCGCGGCCGCGCCCGGGCGGCGCAGGCCGGCGCAGCTGCGCGTCATCACCGAGAAAACTTCCAGGTACTCGTCAACGCCTTCCAGGTCGCGGTACGGGAAACCGGTGCCGATCAGGCAATCGGCCAGCTTGTCGCGGCGCGTCACGCGGATGCGGCGGTTATTCAGGAAGGCGCCGGCACCCTTGGTGGCGGTGAACAGCTCGTCGCGGGTCGGGTCGTAGACCACAGCCTGCACCGGCATGCCGCGATGGAGCTGGGCGATCGAGACCGCGTACTGGGGGAAGCCGTGGATAAAGTTGGTGGTGCCGTCGAGCGGGTCGATGACCCAGGTGTACTCGTGCGCGTCGTCGCCCTCGGCCCAGGACTGGCCGGACTCTTCCGCTAGAATGGCGTGTTCCGGGTAGGCGGCGCGGATGACCTCGATGATCGCGGCTTCGGCGGCGCGGTCCACCTCGGTAACGAAATCGTTGTGTTGCTTGCGCGAGACGCGCACCAGATCGACGTCCAGGGACGCGCGGTTGATGATGGATCCCGCCTTGCGGGCCGCCTTGATGGCGATATTGAGCATCGGATGCATGAATCTCTCCAGGCCGGCCACGACGAAGCGGCGGGGTGCTCATGGCACCGCGCGCTCGCCCATGGGCAGCGAACAACACAACGGATTGTAGAAGAACGTCGGGCGTCGCCGGCTCTGCTGTCAATGTGTCGCGAAAGTCTCGCGAGCAAGCGGAAAACCTGGCGCCGCGCCAAAGAAGAACCCCGAATTGTATATGAACCCGGCAATCGACACGAGCGGCACGAGCCAGACCCCATCCGCGGCCCAGCCTGACCCAGGCAGCAGTGACCGCGATGCCTTCGGCCGGGTGCGCTTTGTGCTGGTCGAGACCAGCCATCCGGGCAATGTCGGCTCGGTGGCACGTGCGATCAAGACCATGGGCTTCGGCAGCCTGGTGCTGGTTTCGCCGCGCGAGCCCGATGTGCTGCGCCACCCCGACGCCATCGCCATGGCCAGCGGCGCCGACGATGTGCTGGCGGCCGCCGTGATCGTCGACCGGATCGACCCGGCACTGGCGGGCGCGGCGCTGACCGTGGCCATGACTGCACGCCAGCGCGAGTTCGGCCCGCCCCGGCTGCTGCCGCGCGCCGCCGCGGAGCGCGCCTGCCAGACGCTGACCGGCAGCGGCGATATCGCCTTTATCTTCGGCAACGAGCGCTATGGCCTGCCCAACGAGGTGGTCGAGCGCTGCATGGCCGTCACGCATATCCCCGCCAATCCCGCCTATACCTCGCTGAACCTGGCGCAGGCGGTGCAGCTTGTCGCCTACGAGCTGCGGCTGGCACTGCTGGATGCGGCCGAGGCGCCTGCGGCGCCGGCGGACGCGGGCGCCAATATCGGCTATGCTGGTGAGCCGGCCACGGCCGAACAGGTCGAGGCCATGTTCGGGCATCTGCAGTCGGGCCTGGAGGCGATCGGTTTCCTCGATCCGTCCAACCCGCGCAAGCTGATGACGCGGCTGCGCCGGCTGCTGGCCCGCAGCGGCCTGGAGCGCGAGGAAGTGAATATCCTGCGCGGCATCGCCAAGCACATGCTGATCGCCGCCAAAGACAAGCCGGCCCCCGGTGCGCCTGCTGAAGGGAGCACCGCAGGGGACCAGTGACTGGAGCAAGGACAAGTGGCAGCAACCCGTAGCGATTCGATGCAGGACGATGCTGGCATGCGCGGCAAGCGCGTGTGCTGCCATCCTGCCGCTGCGGTCGCGCGCGTGCCCGGGCGATGTTGATCGCCGCTTCGCCCCAATGTCCCTGACGGCATCCGGCGCTCGAATCTCTTACACTCGCTGATTCCGTCCTCACCGGCCACCGACCTCGCCGGCGACCCTGCCCCAGGCACATGCCTCGCGTGGCGCGGCGCACGGCGCGGCAACACGACACGACCAAGATGTTCTCTCGCCTGAAGGAAGATATCGACACGATCATGCTGCGCGATCCCGCCGCGCGCAGTCGTCTCGAAGTCCTCACCTGCTACCCCGGCCTGCATGCCGTGGTGTTTCACCGTTTTGCCCACGCCTGCTGGAACTCCGGCTTTCACTGGCTGGGGCGCTGGATCTCGCACTGGTCGCGCTTCCTGACCGGCATCGAGATCCACCCGGCGGTGCGGCTGGGGCGGCGCGTATTCATCGACCACGGCATGGGCGTGGTGATCGGCGAAACCGCCGAGATCGGCGACGACTGCACCATCTACCAGGGCGTGACGCTGGGTGGCACCTCGCTGTACAAGGGCCAGAAGCGGCATCCGACGCTGGGCGCCAATGTGGTGGTGAGCGCCGGTGCCAAGGTGCTGGGTGGGTTCGTGGTGGGCGATGGCGCGCGCGTGGGCTCCAATGCCGTGGTGCTCAAGCCGGTGCCGCCGGGCGCGACCGCGGTCGGCGTGCCGGCGCGCATCATCCTGCCCGACGCGCCGGCCGCGCAGCAGGGCGCCAAGCAGGAGTTCTCGGCCTACGGCATCACGCCCAATGCGGACGATCCGGTGTCGCTGGCGCTGAAGAGCCTGATCGACAATGCGGCGCGCCAGCATGAGCGGATCGAGGCAGTGCTGGCGGCGTTGGACCGGCTTGGGGAACACCTGGAGAACACGCCGAATGATCGCTTCGATGCTAGTGAGTTGCGCAAGCTGATGAAGTGAGTGGGATAGGGGTCAAGGCCTGGCTCGCTAGTACGCGCCTGGCGCGCTGCGGGTCTGCTCCCCTCTCCCGCTTGCGGCGCGTGCGGGAGAGGGAGCAAACAGGCAGCGGTTTAGATGCTTGGGAATACCATTTGCGCGGCGTTCTCAATCCGTCTGCGGCAACAACCTGAAGCCGCCCTCAGCGAGCTCCAGCACCGCCGCCCGCGGATGCGCGCCATCCAGGTCCCAATCCGTCAGCACCCACCGCACCCCCGCGGCCTCTTCATGCCGCGCCGGCCGATGCGTGTGCCCATGCACCAGCAGCGACGCCCCGGCCGCACCAAGCAATTCGGCCGCGGCGGCAGGCGCCACATCGCCATAGATCACCGGCATGGCCGCTCCCGCGCTTCGCTGCCTTGCGCGATTGCCTTCACTATCGGCCCGCAACTTGCGCGCAATCGACAAACGCAAGCGCAGCGGCAGCGCCAGGAATACCCGCTGCACCCATCCTTTGCGCGTCCAGCGACGGAACCGGTTATAGCGTTCGTCGTCGATGCACAGCATGTCGCCGTGGCTCAGCACCACGCGCTGGCCGGCGCAATCGATGACGGTGGGATCGGGCAGCAGCTTCGCTCCTGCCGCGGCGGCAAAGCGCTTGCCCAGCAGGAAGTCCCGGTTGCCATGCATCAGGTACACCGCCACGCCGCGTGCCGACAGCGCGTGCAGCGCGTCCGCCACGCGTTGCGCGAACGGCGAGTCGGTTTCTTCATCGCCGACCCAGAATTCAAAGAAGTCGCCCAGGATGAACAATGAGCGCGCGCCGTGCGCGGCGCGCTCGAGCGTGCGCTCGAAGGCCGTGAGCGTGCGCGGCATGCCAGGCGTCAGATGCAGGTCTGAAATGAACCACGCCGGCGCCTGGACCTCGAGGGGACCGGCCACCGGCGTGTGGGAGATTGCGGTCATGCGCGGTGTCGGTAGAAAAATGCCGGCACGGGGGCGCGCACGGAACCGCAATCGATACGCATAGGCTTATTCGACGACGACAGCCTTCTCGATCACCACGTCTTCCAGCGGCACGTCCTGGTGGAAGCCCGAGCTGCCGGTGCGCACGCCCTTGATCTGGTCGACCACTTCGGTGCCCTCCACCACCTTGCCGAACACGGCGTAGCCGAAGCCCTGCGGCGTGGGCGAGGTGAAGTTCAGGAAGTCGTTGTCGACCACGTTGATGAAGAACTGCGCGGTGGCCGAGTGCGGCGCGTTGGTGCGCGCCATCGCCACGGTGTAGCGGTCGTTCTTCAGGCCGTTGCCGGCTTCGTTCTCGATCGGGGCGTCGGTGCCCTTTTGCTTCATGCCGGGCTCGAAGCCGCCGCCCTGGATCATGAAGTTCTTGATCACGCGATGGAAGATGGTGTTGTCATAGTGGCCCTTGCGCACGTACGACAGGAAGTTCTCGACGGACTTCGGTGCCTTCTCGGCGTCGAGTTCGATAGTGATGACACCCTGGTTGGTGTGGAGCTGTACCTTGGACATGGGTTTCCTCTGTTCGGTGTGTTATTTGACGACAGTGGCCGACTCGATCACGATCGGCGAGGCCGGCACATTGCGCATGGGGCCATAGGCCGTGGTCGGCACGGTCTTGATCTTGTCGATCGTGTCCATGCCTTCCACCACCTTGCCGAAGACTGCGTAGCCGTTGCCGTCCGGCTGCGGGTAGTCGAGACTCGGATTATCCACCACATTGACGAAGAACTGCGCGGTGGCCGAGTCGGGGTTGCTGGTGCGTGCCATCGCCACCGTGCCGGCCTTGTTCTTCAGGCCGCTGCGCGCTTCCAGCGGAATCGGCGCGCGCGTGGGCTTTTCCTTCATGTCGCGGTCGAAGCCGCCGCCCTGCACCATGAAGCCGTTGATCACGCGGTGGAAGATGGTGCCGCTGTAGAAGCCGCTCTTCACATATTCCAGGAAGTTGGCAACCGTCTTCGGCGCCGCATCGGGGTACAGCTCGACCGTGAACTTGCCGGCGCTGGTGACGAACTGGACGCGCTCGGCGGCCTTCTGCTGCGCGATGGCGCTGAACGACGACAGCGCCAGTGCGCTTGCCGCGACGGCGGCCAGGACGATGCGACGGGAACGGATCATATAGGAACTCCGGTAGGGCTGGATTCATGCGACCCGGCTGCGCCGCAGCCGGGCATCGCTGGGAGTGACGCCGTCAGTTGGCGGCGGGAGCGCTGGCGGGCATCTTGCGGCCCGCTGGTTTCGGTTTGCGGCCGGTGGCGGGCGCGGCCGGCGTGGCTGCTGGCGTCGCCGGCGTGACCGAAGGCGTGTCCGCAGGCGTGCCCGCGGGGCGCAGCTCGCGCAGCGCGGCACTGGCGCGGGTATCGCCCGGATTGCGGCGCAGCGCCTCGGCGTAGGCCTGCTCGGCCAGGCGGCGGTAGACATCGCCCAGGTTGGTATAGGCGATGGCAAAGGCCGGCTTGACCTCGGTGGCCAGCAGCAGTTCGGACTCGGCCCGCTTCAGGTCGCCGCGCTTGGCATAGAGCAGCGCCAGGTTGTTGTGCGGTTCGGGCAGTTCGGGGAAATCCTGCGCCATTTCGGCAAAGGCCTTGATCGCCTCGTCATCCCGGCCCAGCTGCGCCAGCGCCCAGGCGCGCTGGAAGCGGGCCTGCGCATTGCGCGGGTTGTTGGCGAGCACCCGGTCGTACCCCTTGATGGCCTCCTCGTAGCGGCGCGCGTTGGCGGCCTGCTGGGCTTCGCTCATGCCCGGGTCGAGCGAGCGGATATCGCCCACCGGTGAGGTGGGTGCCGGGATCGACAGCGGACCATGCTGCGCATGCGCAGCGCCGGCCAGCGTGGCGGCCATGGCCAGCATGGCCAGCACGGCGCGATGGCTGCGCGCACGCGCGGGGCCGCTGGATGCGGCGGGGGACGGGGAGGGCAGCAGCAGGCTCATTGAGGGCGGGTCCGTTATACTCCGCGGCATTCTAGCAAAGCGGCAAGTTGGTCACGAAGCTGGGGCATCAGTCAGGCCCAGGCCGGGCGGTGCCGGGCAGCCGACCGGTACACCGCCTTCCGGTAAGATATGGGGCGCGGCGGATTTGTGCCAGCGCCAGCCGATGCGGTCGCGGCTGGTGCCAGCGGCGCGCCCGTGGCGCGGGCGCGGCAAGGATCCGCGTTGCCTGCTGGGCGAACCCGGCAGTCTCCTCATACCACTCACTTCGTTTCATGCAGCTTCTGAACATCTACAACACGCTCGCGCGTGAGAAACAGCCATTCGTGCCGATCGAACCCGGCAAGGTCCGCATGTATGTGTGCGGCATGACCGTGTACGACTACTGTCACGTCGGCCACGCGCGCGTGATGGTGGTGTTCGACATGGTGCACCGCTGGCTGCGCGCCGCGGGCTACGACGTGACGTATGTGCAGAACATCACCGATATCGATGACAAGATCATCCGTCGCGCCGTCGAGAACGGCGAGACCATCGGCCAGCTCACCACGCGCTTCATCCAGTACATGCACGAGGATGCCGCCGCGCTGGGCGTGATCCGCCCGGACCACGAGCCACGCGCCACCGACTTCGTGCCGCAGATGCTCGACATGATCGGCAAGCTCGAAGCGAAGGGCCTGGCCTATCAGGCCAGCGACGGCGACGTCAACTATTCGGTGCGCAAGTTTGACGGCTACGGCAAGTTGTCCGGCAAGTCGCTGGAAGACCTGCGCGCCGGCGAGCGTGTCAGCGCCAACGACGCCAAGCAGGATCCGCTCGACTTCGTGCTGTGGAAATCCGCCAAGGACAGCGAGCCGCCCGAGAGCAAGTGGGCGTCGAAGTGGGGCGCCGGCCGTCCGGGCTGGCACATTGAATGCTCCGCGATGAGCTGCGCGCTGCTGGGCGAGCATTTCGACATCCATGGCGGCGGGGCGGATCTGCAGTTCCCGCACCATGAAAACGAGATCGCACAGTCCGAAGGTGCCAGCGGCAAGCCCTTCGTCAACATGTGGATGCACAACGGGTTCGTGCGTATCAACGACGAGAAAATGTCCAAGTCGCTTGGCAATTTCTTCACGATCAGGGAAGTTTTGAAGTCGTACGATGCCGAGGTCGTACGCTTCTTTATCCTGCGCGCGCACTACCGCAGTCCGCTGAACTACAGCGACGCCCACCTGGACGATGCACGCCATGCGCTGACGCGCCTGTACACCGCGCTCAAGGACAACCAGCCCGGCGGCTGCGCGGTGGACTGGGAGGAACCGCACGCAAAGCGTTTCGCCGAAGCCATGGGCGACGACTTCAACACGCCGATCGCGATGGCAGTGCTGTTCGACCTGGCCAGCGAAATCAACCGCACCGGCTCGTCTGCTGCCGCGCGCCAGCTCAAGGGCCTGGCCGGCACGCTCGGCCTGCTCGAGCGTGATCCGCATACCTTCCTGCAGGGCGGCAAGTCCGACGACGGCCCGTCGCCGCAAGAGATCGAAACGCTGATCGCCGCGCGCAAGACCGCCAAGGTCCAGCGCGACTTCGCCGAAGCGGACCGCATCCGCGCTCAACTGCTGGAAGCGGGCATCGTGCTGGAAGACAAGCCCGGCGGTGCCACCGAGTGGAGGCGTGCTTGAACGCTGCCGTGCGCAAGCCCGCCAACGCCACGCCGCCGGCCCCGACCGGCCGCGTGAAGGCGGCCGGGCCGCGGCCGGGCAAGGCCGGCGCCAAAGAGGCGCCGCTGCCCGACGGCAAGGACACCACCACGGTTTCGGCAAAGACTGCGCGCAATCACAAAGCCGTGCTGCCGGAGGCGGAGGCGGTGCCGCTGCCGGTCGAGACCGTCATCGACGCGGTGCGCCCCGCCTACTGGGACGAGGCCTGCGCCGACCTGATGAAGCGCGACCGCATCCTGCGCAAGATGATCCCGACCTACGGCCCGGCGCACCTGGTGTCGCGCGGCGACCCGTTCGTCACGCTGGCGCGCGCCGTGGTGGGTCAGCAGATCTCGGTCAAGGCGGCGCAGTCGGTGTGGGAGCGGCTGCATGCGGCCTGCCCGAAACTGACGCCGGCGCAGTTCCTGCGCGCGGGAACCGAGAAGCTGGCCGGCTGCGGACTGTCCAAGCGCAAGGCGGAATACATGATCGACCTGGCCGACCACTTCAAGGCGGGCCGGGTCCATGTCGCAGAATGGGCGCAGATGGACGACGAAGCGGTCATTGCCGAGCTGACGCAGATCCGCGGCATCGGCCGCTGGACCGCCGAGATGTTCCTGATGTTCAACCTGATGCGTCCCAACGTGCTGCCGCTCGACGACGTGGGACTGATCAATGCTATCTCTACCAACTACTTCAGCGGCGAACCCGTCACCCGCAGCGAGGCACGCGAAGTGGCGGCTAACTGGGAACCGTGGCGCACGGTCGCAACCTGGTATATGTGGCGCAGTCTCGACCCGCTGCCAGTGACGTATTAGGCATCACGGCAATAAAAATTAACTTCAGGTGCATTGCAGGCTATCTGGCTGGCGCTAAGATAGCGACCAAATTCCGGTAGAATGCGCCCCTTCACAGACAGGTACGTGTGATTTTATGAAAACCACCTTCCTGGATTTTGAGCAGCCCATTGCCGAACTCGAGGCAAAGATCGAAGAACTGCGCTTTGTGCAGGACGATTCGGCTGTTGATATTTCCGAAGAGATTTCGCGGCTGGCCGGCAAGAGCCAGCAGCTCACCAAAGACATCTACGCCAGCCTGACCCCGTGGCAGGTTGCGCAAATCGCCCGCCACCCCCAGCGTCCCTATACGCTGGACTATGTGCGCGAGATCTTCACCGATTTCCACGAACTGCACGGCGACCGCACCTTTGCCGACGATCTGTCGATCATCGGCGGCCTGGCGCGCTTTAACGGCCAGTCGTGCATGGTGATCGGCCACCAGAAGGGCCGTGACACGAAAGAGCGCGCCATGCGCAATTTCGGCATGCCCAAGCCCGAGGGCTACCGCAAGGCCAAGCGCCTGATGGAGCTGGCGGACAAGTTCGGCCTGCCGATCTTCACCTTTGTCGACACCCCGGGCGCATTCCCCGGCATCGACGCCGAAGAGCGCGGCCAGTCCGAAGCCATCGGCCACAACCTGTATGTGATGGCAGGCCTGCAGGTGCCCCTGATCGCCACCATCATCGGTGAAGGCGGTTCGGGCGGCGCGCTGGCGATCGCCGTGGGCGACGTGGTGCAGATGCTGCAGTTCGCCACCTACGCGGTGATCTCGCCCGAAGGCTGCGCCTCGATCCTGTGGAAAACCGCCGAGAAGGCCCCGGAAGCCGCCGAGGCGCTGGGCCTGACCGCGCACCGCCTGAAGGCGCTGGGCCTGATCGACAAGATCGTCAGCGAGCCGCTGGGCGGCGCGCACCGCGACCACAAGGCCATGGCGGCGCTGCTCAAGCGCTCGCTGGCCGAGTCGCTGCGCCAGTTCCAGGGCATGAGCGTGAAGGAGCTGCAGGCTCGCCGCTACGAACGCCTGCTCGCCTATGGCAAGTTCAAGGAAACCGGCGTCCAGGACTGACCCCTCCGCCCGGCTGACCGACAAGGTCGCACAGGCCATGCAGGCCGGTGCGGCCTTTGTTGTTTCTGGCGATGGCGCGCGGGCGGGCGAGGGCGCGCTGACGGTGGCGGTGGCGCTGTCGGGCGGGCGCGATTCGGTCGCGCTGCTGCATGCCGCCTGCGCCGCCGCGGCGGGTTGGGGCACGGCGGCGCGCGTGGTGGCGCTGCATGTCCATCATGGGCTGCAGGCCGCCGCCGATGACTGGGACCGCTTCTGCGCCGGGTTGTGTGCGCAGTGGCAGGTCGGCTACTTCGTGCGGCGCGTGTTGGTGCAGCCAGAGGCGGGCGAGGGGGTCGAGGCGGCCGCGCGCCGCGCGCGCTACGCCGCGCTCTCGGCGATGTGTGCCGACAGCGGCGCGCGCCTGCTGCTGTTCGCGCATCACCAGGACGACCAGGTGGAGACGGTGCTGCTGCGGCTGTTCCGCGGCGCCGGCGTCGCGGGCATGGCGGGGATGCCGGCGATGCGCCCGCTCGACGAACACAGCGGCGTCATGCTGCTGCGCCCCTGGCTCGACGTCGCGCGCGACGAGATCGATGCCTATTGCGCGGCGAATGCGCTGCAATGGATCGAAGATCCTTCCAATACCGATGCCCGCTACGCGCGCAATGCCTTGCGCGCGCACATGCCGGCGCTGGTGTCGGCCTTTCCGGCGCTGCGCGCCAATGTGGTCCAGGCCGCGGCGCATTTCGCGCAGGCCAGCCAGTTGATCGACCAGCTCGCCGCCACGGCGCTGTCGCAACTGGCGCGGGCCGGCCGTGACAGCGACACGCTTTCGGAGCTGGACCTGACCGGCCTGCGCGCACTGTCGGCGGCCCACGCCGACGCCGTATTGCGCCTGTGGTTGCGCGATCTCGGCGTGCGCGCACCGTCCGGCGCGCGGCTGGCGGCGATGCGCGAACAACTGGTCACGCACGCCGGCGGCGAACCGGCGATTCCGCACGACGGGCTGGTGTTGCGCCGCTTCCGCGACCGCGTGCTGGCCTGCACGCCGCCGCCCGCAGTGGCGCCCGCGCCCGTGATGCTGGACTGGCGCGGCGAGGCGCGCATCGTGGTGCCGGCGTGGCGCGGCGAGTTGCGCTTTTTCCGCGACGACACCTTCGGCGTGCCCGAAGCGGTGCTGCGCCAGCCCTTGCGGCTGGCCGCCCGTGCCGGTGGCGAGCGCATCGTGCTGCGCCCCGGCGGGCCCGCGCGCGCGCTCAAGCAGGCCTGCCAGGAGGCCGGCATCCCGGCGTGGCGCCGGGCCTGGCTGCCGCTGCTGTGGGCGGGCGACACGCTGGTGCTGGCCGCCGGCCTCGGCATGCACCGGCGCTGGCCGGCCGACTCCGCCGCGCCGCGCTGGCGCGTGGAGTGGCTGCCGCAGCCGCCCGTTGTGCACGCGGCGCCGCGCTGAATCCCGGCGTACGCCGAAGCCGTCACATCGATTTAGCCCCCGCAACCCCGCGCCGCCTTGCCTGCCAGGGCTTGTTCGTGTATTTTCAAGGGCTTTGCAATCGCTGGCGTCGACAAGAAGATGGCTCTCATCGTTCACAAATACGGCGGCACTTCGATGGGTTCCACGGAACGCATCAAGAATGTCGCCAAGCGCGTGGCCAAGTGGCACCGCGCCGGTCACCGCGTAGTCGTGGTGCCTTCGGCCATGTCGGGCGAGACCAATCGCCTGCTGGGACTCGCCAAGGAAATTTCGCCGCAGCCGAATCCGCGTGAACTGGACATGCTCGCCTCCACCGGCGAACAGGCCAGCGTGGCACTGCTGGCGATCGCGCTGCATGGCGAGAACATCGACGCGGTGAGCTACACCGGCTGGCAAGTGCCGGTGAAGACCGATTCGTCATACACCAAGGCCCGTATCGAATCGATCGACGACGAGCGCATCCTGGGTGACCTCGAAGCCGGCCGCGTGGTCGTGATCACCGGCTTCCAGGGCATCGACGACGACGGCAATATCACCACGCTCGGCCGCGGTGGCTCAGACACCTCGGCCGTGGCCATCGCCGCCGCGATCGAAGCCGACGAGTGCCTGATCTACACCGACGTCGACGGCGTATATACCACCGACCCGCGCGTGGTGGAAGACGCCCGCCGCCTGGACCAGATCACCTTCGAAGAAATGCTGGAAATGGCCAGCCTCGGCTCCAAGGTGCTGCAGATCCGCTCCGTGGAGTTCGCCGGCAAGTACCGCGTGAAGACCCGCGTGCTGTCGTCGCTGACCGACCCGCTTATGCCGCTCGAGCAGGAAATGCATTCGGGCACGCTGATTACTTTTGAGGAAGAGTCTGAAATGGAAGCAGCCGTCATCTCCGGCATCGCCTTTGCCCGTGACGAGGCGAAGATCACCGTTCTGGGCGTGCCGGACAAGCCGGGCATCGCCTACCAGATCCTGGGCCCGATCGCCGACGCCAATATCGACGTCGACATGATCATCCAGAACCAGTCCGTCGACGGCAAGACCGACTTCACCTTCACCGTGCCGCGCGGCGACTACCAGCGCGCACTGGCCATCCTGAACGACGGCGTCAAGACCCATATCGGCGCCGGCAGCGTGTCGGGCGACCCGAAGGTGTCCAAGGTATCGGTGGTCGGCGTCGGCATGCGCTCGCACGTCGGCATCGCCAGCAAGATGTTCCGCACGCTGTCGGAAGAGGGCATCAACATCCAGATGATCTCCACCTCGGAAATCAAGATCTCGGTGCTGATCGACGAGAAGTACATGGAACTGGCCGTGCGCGCGCTGCACAAGGCATTCGAACTGGAACAGGCGTGATCCGTTCGTGAACACTTCTGGCGGCGCAGCAGATTTTGTGTTGTGTCATCGATTTTTCGTTGACCAACCCGCGCGACGCCGCTAGAATACGCGCTTCGTTGTGTGGCTCCCTCACACAACGCAAGTTTGGGAGACGTGGCCGAGAGGTCGAAGGCACTCCCCTGCTAAGGGAGCATCCGGGCCAAAACCTGGATCGAGGGTTCGAATCCCTCCGTCTCCGCCAGCAATGGCGGCGAACCCCGGAAGATCGCGGTCTTCCGGGGTTTTGTTTTTTGTGCGTCGGGATTTGTGCAGAGCCACCTGAGTCTGCACGTGGACTAGTAGCGAATCCGCTCGTCATCCGTCTTGCACGACGGCGGCAGCGGGAGCGGTTCCGTCAGGGGTGGCCGGCAGCAGAGGCGGAACACGAGGTGTATGACGGTGGAGACGATCGCGGTTACATCGACTTTCCACCGTATACGGCGCCCTGATCCGTCTCAGGAACCAGAAGGCTTTTCCACTTCTGCAGCGATCGCCATGCCCAGTTCCGTTGTCGAGGCGGTGCCGCCGAGGTCGGCGGTGCGCGGGCCGTGAATCAGCACATGCTCGATGGCGGCAAGAATGGCATCGTGCGCCTTGCGCCCTGCATCGCCATCGGTGTCGAGGAAGTCGAGCATCATGGCGCCTGACCAGATCATGCCGATGGGGTTTGCCAGATTCTTCCCATAGATGTCGGGCGCGGAGCCATGCACCGGCTCAAACAGCGACGGGAACTTGCGCTCGGGATTCAGGTTGGCGGAAGGCGCCAGTCCGAGCGTTCCGGTGCAGGCGGGGCCGAGGTCGGACAGGATATCGCCGAACAGATTGGATGCCACCACCACGTCAAAACGCTGGGGTTGCAGTACGAAGCGGGCACACAGGATGTCGATGTGCTGCTTGTCCCAACTGACGTCCGGATAGTGCTCGGCCATGGCGGCCGCCCTGTCGTCCCACCACGGCATGCTGATGGCGATGCCGTTGCTCTTGGTGGCAACGGTGACGTGCTTGCGTTGTCGTTGCTGCGCCAGATCGAACGCGAAACGCAACGCGCGATCCGTCCCGAGTCGCGAAAAGATGGATTGCTGCATTACCACTTCGCGTTCCGTGCCTTCGTACATCACGCCACCGACTGACGAATACTCGCCTTCGGTGTTTTCGCGCACGATGATCGCGTCGATATCGCCCGGCTTGCGCCCGGCAAGCGGGCAGGGCACGCCTTCGAACAAGCGGGCGGGGCGCAGGTTGATGTACTGGTCGAACTCGCGGCGGAATTTCAGCAGCGACCCCCATAGCGAGACATGATCCGGCACGGTATCCGGCCAGCCGACTGCGCCGAAATAGATGGCATCCATGCCGGCAAGCTGTGTCTTCCAGTCGTCCGGCATCATCTTTCCGGTGGCGGCGTAGTAGTCACAGCTTGCCCACTGGATATGGGTGAAGTTCAGGCGGATACCAAAGCGGCTGGCGGCGGCCTCCAGCACGCGCAAGCCTTCTGGCATGACTTCCTTGCCGATGCCATCACCTGGGATAACGGCGATGTTGAAAGTCC
This sequence comes from Cupriavidus necator, assembly GCF_040578825.1. GTDB lineage: Bacteria > Pseudomonadota > Gammaproteobacteria > Burkholderiales > Burkholderiaceae > Cupriavidus > Cupriavidus necator_E. The sequence goes on from NZ_JBEFLI010000052.1 coordinate 39,003, forward strand.
TGGTCTTCATGGCGATCTCTCCTGAAAAATAACGCGACGCCGCCTTGGTCGGTACCAGGGCCACGACTAATGTTGGCCCATTTTAGACGCCGGTTCTCAGGGGGAGCTTGCGTAACGCGGCAGGAAAGCAGAAGGAAATCTTTTATTCAGGCTCACATTCGGCACGCTGTGCGCTGGCGTGCCTGCATGCTGGCACCGCGCCATCCTGTGCCGATGGCATCGGTCCGAACTCAGAACTGATATCGCAGTCCGGCAACAAATTGCCGGCCCAGCCCCGGAATTACCGCCAGGTTGCCCCACGACGCCGGATAGTAGTTCTTGTTGAACACGTTATGGACGTCCATGAAGACGCGCGTGCGGCGATCGATCTGCCAGTAAGTGATCAGCTTCACGGTGGCGTAGGCGGGCAGTGAATACGTATCGGTGGCGTTGCCCGAGCGCGAGCCCACATAAACGATACCCGTGCCGACGCCATACCGTCCGCCGCCCCAGGGCATGGCATCTTCCCGGATCGCCAGCAGGCTTGCGCTGACCTTGGGGATATTGGTCAGGCGGGTGCCGGGCGCAATGGCGTTGTCCTCGGTGACCTTGGCGTTGACCAGCGCGAAGCTGGTGCTGATGCGCCAATGCTGATCGAGCTGCCCGAATGCGTCCACCTCCAGCCCGCGGCTGGTGGCTTCGCCGGCGGCGATATTGAAGTTGGCGTTGGTGGGGCTGCGCGTCAGCACGTTCTTCTTGCGGATATCGAACACCGCAAGCGTCGCTCCCAGCCGCGCGTCGCTGGACTGCCACTTCAGGCCCGCCTCGACGGCGCGTCCGTGCTGCGGATCGAACGCATTGCCGGCCTCGTCCACGCCGCTGTTGGGGCGGAATGACTTGCCAAGGGACACATAGGCCGAGAGCTGCGCGGTCGGCAGCCACGTCAGCCCCACTCTGGGCGAAACGGCTGTCTGGCTCTGGCTGGTCGACCTCCCGGTGAGGAGGTTATCGACCGACTGGTGGTAGTTGTCGAACCGGACGCCGGCCAGCAGCTTCCATCGCTCTCCCAGCGAAACTTCATCCTGAAGATAGGCGCCAACGTTACGCTGGTTTTCGCGCGTCGAGATGTTTGGCAATACCGGCGGTTTCGCTTGCCCGTAGACCGGTTCGTAGATATCGATGGCATACGGATTCGTCGCCAGGCTCGAATAGGCGATATCCATCCCCATGAACAGGCGCGACGCTTCGATGCCAACGAGCATGCGGTGCGCCAGGCCACCCGTATGGAAATTCCCTTCGATCTCTGCGTTGGCGGAGGTGTCGCGCGACGGCAAGGTGCGCCAGCTGTTGCGGCGCGTTAATGTGCGGCCGTCCGCCAGCACGCTGCCAAATTCAGCGGCGTATCCTTCGAAACCGGATTCCTTGTAACTCACGCCCAGCCGGGTGCGCCAGCCGGTGGTGAGTTCGCGGTCGAGCGTCAACTGGTGCGTATCGCTGGAAAGATGAAGATTGGGGTCACTGGGTTCTTGCAGGAAACGGTCCCTGGGAAGGGTGAGCTTTCCGTTGACGTTGACGATGCCCCGGTCCAGCGGCGTGCGCACGCGCATGAATTCGCCTTCGTACTGCAGCAGCGTCTGGCTATCGATCGCCCAGGCCAGCGCCGGCGCAACCAGGTACTTGTGGCTGTCGATCAGCGAACTGCGGCTGGCGCTGTCCTCCGCCATGACATTGAGGCGATATGCCACCTTGTCGTGGATCGGGCCGGTGGTGTCGACCGTGGCGCGTGCGAAGCCAAGCGTGCCGGCACTGACCTCCGCCGTCGTGGCGCGCGTGAACTTTGGTTTCTTCGTGACGATATTGATGGTGCCGCCGGGTTCGCTGCTACCGTACAGCGCTGCCGCGGGGCCCTTAAGGAATTCGAAGCGCTCGACCGTTGCGGCGTCCCGCATCGGGTTGTATCCGCGCGATCCGGGAAAGCCGTTCACCAGGTAACCCATATCCGTGCTGCTGAAGCCGCGGATGGCGTAGTTGTCCCAGGTCCCGCCAAAGTCATTGAGGCGGGCAATGCCGCTGACATAGTCGACGGTGTCGGCAAGCCGCGTTGCGCCCAGGTCGTCAATCAGCTCCGATGTGACCACGCGCACTGACTGCGGCACTTCACGCAGCGGCGTATCGGTCCGGGTGGCGCCGCTGGCCTCGGTCGGAACATAGCCATGACCGCCGGCACTGGCGCTGACGCGAACCTCGGGCAGTCCGGCCGCTGCCGCCAGTTCTTGCGCTTCGGCAAGCGCGGCATCGGACAGGGGGAACAGGATCAGGCTGGCGTGGCAGGCATGGCGGACCAGGCGCCGGGCGGGGTAGGGAAATACTGACATGAAGGGGGAAAACAACGTGAAGGCAAGAGCGGCAACAATGTATTGCGTAGATGAGAGGGATTCTCATTAACATATTTTTTGGCGGGGAATTGCCTGACGCGGGGGGTTGCATGCTAGGCAAGGCAAAGCCGACAAAAAGTCGCTACGACAGATACGCGAACTGCGAACGCTCGAGCCTTTCAAGTCGGCCCAACAAGCTGTTCGTACGCTGCGGCAAAACACAATTCACTGCCGTGCGGTGCGCTGCAGTTGGGCGGCGATGTTTGCTCCCCTCTCCCATTTATGGGTCATTTATGGGAGAGAGGCGGGGGAGAGCGCGGGCATCTCCTCGAAGTGAGGCGCCGCGATGCGTGATTTGGTCAGTGCCACCAAAAAATCAAAGACGACCGTCATTCCCGCGAAAGCGGGACAATGCACGATAGTGCATTGGACGTCCGCAGGACGGCCCGCAGGGTGAGCGTAGCGAGCAACTCGCGCATCGCACACCCGCGTCATCTCGATCAAGCCACGCCGATCAGCTCGTTTCCTGCAGCACCTGCGCACGGGCAAAGCGCCCGATGGCATAAGGCTCCAGCGGAGTCGAGGTACGGCCCGTGGCAATCAATTCAGCCATGGTTTCGCCCACACCGGGGCTGATCGCAAAGCCCTCGCCATTGAAGCCGAAGGCATAGTACAGGCCCGGCACCGTGGCGCTGGGGCCCATCACTGGCTGCCAGTCAGAGGTATAGCCTTCGATGCCGCTCCACACGCGAATCAGCTGCACATGCTCGAAAGCCGGTACCAACCGGCGCAACTCGCGCAACTGGCGCAGCACGTTGTCGGGCTTCACGTAGGCGCGAATGCGGTCGGTGTACGCCGGCCCCTTGAGGCCGCCACCGAAGACAATGTTGCCGCGTGAGATCTGGCGGAAGTACAGGCTCTCATGCTCGATCGGCGTCGAAACGCCGATGGAAGGGCCGATGGCATAGGGCAGCGGCTCGGTCACGCCCATCTGCGGCCCGCGCGCCTCCATCGGTACGGCCTCGCCAAACTGCTCAGCCATGCGGTTGGACCAGGCGCCGCACGCCACCAGCATCTGCGGAGCACGAAAGCGGCGGCCATCGGCGGTGTAGGCAACGAAGCCATTGGGGTCGCGCTCCACCTGCATCACTTCGGCATGCTCGACGATCTGTGCCCCGGCGCGCCGCGCGGCGCGCGCGAAGGCCGGGCCGGCCAGGCGCGGGTTGGCATGGCCGTCCTGCGGCGAATACGAACCGGCTACCACGCCGGGCGCAAAGATGCCCCAGCGCCGGCGCAACTGCTCGGCGCTGAAGAGCTGCAGGTCCAGCCCGAGCGGCTTCACGTCGTGGGCGTGTTGCTCGAGCACGGCGGCCTGCTGTTCGGTGTAGCACACGCGCAGGTGGCCGTACGGGACAAACTCGAGGTCTTCGCCCAGCAACTCCTTGACGCGACCCCAGACGGCACGCGCGCGGTTGGCCAGCGGCATCTGGTGCAACGCGCGTCCCTGGCGGCGCACATTGCCGAAGTTGGTGCCGCTGGCCTGGCGCCCGACCAGCTCGCGTTCCAGCAGCACGACCGAGAGGCCCTGCTGGCGCAGGAAGAAGGCGGTGGTGGTGCCCATCAGGCCACCGCCGAGGATCAGCACATCGGCGTCGTGTGTCTTGGTTGCCGTGTTGCTCATGCCTTCACCTCGCGTGTATTCATCATCAGGGGCTTGACCGGTGCCTGCGAGCGCAAGCGACCGACTTGTTCGACCGGAATGCCGCAGGTTTGCGCCACGATCTCGGCCGCGGCATGGCCGCAGAAGCGGCCCTGGCAGCGGCCCATGCCGATGCGGCTGAAGGCCTTGGCGCGATTGACTTCCTGGCTGTCCAGCTCAGTCACGCAGCGGCGCAGCTCGCCCACCGTCACGGCCTCGCAGCGGCAGACCACCGCGGTATCGGGCAGTGAGGCCGCCTGCGCATGCGGCCACGGAAAGGCGCGTGCCAGCCCCAGGCGGAAGCGGTCCATCTGGTCGAGCGTGCGGCGCAGCGCTGCCGATTCGGTGGCGTACTGCGTGCGGCCGCGCTCATGCCCCAGGTCGGCCAGCGCCGCCAGCGCCGCGAGCCGGCCCGCGGCCTCTGCGCCATCGGCGCCGAGGATGCGTGTGCCATCGCCGGCCAGGTAGACGCCGCGCGTGCTGCTGCGGCCGTCCTGATCGATGCGCGGCAGCCATTGGCGGCTCACAGGTTCGAAGGCGAACTCGCAGCGCGCGAGGTCGGCCAACTGTGTCTCGGCGCGCAGGTGCCAGCCCAGTCCCACGGCGTCGCACGCAAAGCGCTGCTCGCGCCCGCGCGCATCGCGCACGGTCACGCCCTGCACGCCAAGGCGGTCATCGCCATCGATTGCCAGCGGGGTCACGCCCTGCAGCACCGGTACGCCGGCAGACTTGAGGCCGCGGATCAGTCCGAGCCCGCGCAGCGCCAGGCGCGGGCGCGCCAGCAGGCCGGCAATGGCGCCCCAGGACTTGTTGGCGGGAGACGTGTCGAGGACCGCCGCCACGCGCGCACCGGCCTGCACGTACTGCGAGGCCACGAGGTAAAGCAGCGGCCCGCTGCCGAGGAAGACCACCTGCGTGCCGATGGCGCAGGCCTGCGCCTTCAGCGCGATCTGCGAAGCGCCCAGGCTGTAGCAGCCGGCGCGGTGCCAGCCGGGCACCGGCATGAGCCGGTCGGTGGCGCCGGAGCACACCACCAGTGCATCGAAGGGCAGCGTCTGCGGCTCGTCGCCGCACACGACGTGCAGCTCGCCCTCCGTCAGGTTCCACGCCAGCGTGTCAGGCCGGTAGTCGATCTGCGCGCGCAGTGCGTCGAAATCGCGGTGCAGCGCCTGGGCCTTGTCGGCCTCGGTGCCATAGAGCTTGGCGTAGGAGCGTTTGAAGCCTTCGGGTTGGCGCCGGTAGATCTGGCCGCCGTCGCGCCGGCCTTCATCGACCACGGTAGGGCGCAGCCCTGCCTGCACCAGTGCCTGGGCCGCGCGTACGCCGGCGGGGCCGGTGCCGACCACGACGATGCGGGGCAATGCCGACGGCGCGCTCATGCGGCGGCTCCCGGCGCGTGGCGCGCGAGCGATTCCTGCAGGTCCGGCGTCGGGGGCCAGTGGTGCGCGGGCGGTCGGGTCAGCACTTCCATGCCGGCCTCGGCAGGTGTGGAACAGGCGCGCAGGCGCTCGCCCGCGGGCGTCCATACCCAGCAGTCCTGGCAGGCGCCCATCAGGCAGAAACCCGCGCGCGGGCCGTCGCCGAACTCACTGTCGCGCACGCGCCGGCCATTCAGCAGCAGTGCGACCAGCAGGGTGTCGCCCGCCATTGCGGTGGCACTGTGGCCATCGATCCGCAGCGTGATGGTGGGGCGGTTGGATTCCGCCAGCCGCATGAAGCGCGCAGGCAGTGGGGGAGCGTTGTCGGGCATGGGCGGCGGCTCAACGATGATCTGGAAACAGGGTCTGACGGCGGCAATCTCAGCTCGCAAGCGCGGCACGCACTTCCGGCAGGGCAAGCACGTCGTCGAGCGTCTTCTTCACGCGCGCGAACATCAGCGCGAATTCGTCTTCGGTGTACGTCAGCGCCGGCGCAAAGCCGAGGACATTGTCGCCGAAGGCGCGGAACACGATGCCGTTGCGGTAGGCGGTCGCGGCAATGCGATCGGGCAGGCCCAGCGCTGCGTCGAAGCCGCGCTTGCTGGCCTTGTCGCTGACCAGTTCCAGCGCGCCCAGCAGGCCGCGATGGCGCGAATCGCCCACCAGCGGATGGCTGCGCAGCGCATCCAGGCCGGCGGCGAAGGTGGCCGCGCCACGCTGGCCGTTGGCCTGGATGCCCCCTTCCTCATACAGCCGCAGGACTTCCAGCGCGACTGCCGCACTGACGGGGTGAGCCGAATACGTGGCGCCATGGCCGATGGGCGTTGCGCCAGGTGCGCCGTCGGCGATGCCGGCATAGATCTGGTCGGAGATCAGCGTCGCGCCCATGGGGACGTAGCCGGCGGTGAGGCCCTTGGCCAGCGTCATGATGTCCGGCGCGACTTCCTCGGCATCGCAGGCAAACATGGGGCCGGTGCGGCCGAAGCCGGTGATGACCTCGTCGACGACAAACAGAATGTCCAGCTCGCGCGCGGCGTCGCGCATCGCCCTGAGCCAGCCCTTGGGCGGCACGATCACCCCGCCCGAGCCCTGGATCGGTTCGCAGAAGAAGGCGGCCACATTGTCGGCGCCGAGCTCGGCGACTTTCGCGCGCAATGCCGCCACCGAGGCGGCGATGATGCCTTGCGCATCGTCCGGATCGGCGGCCCGGTAGGGATTGGGCGAGGGGATGTAGTGCTGGGTCGGCAGCGGCAGGTCAAAGCCGCGGTGGAAGGCGGGCAAGGCAGTGAGGCCGGCGCCAGTCGACGACGAGCCGTGGTAGCCGCGCTCCAGCGAGATAAAGTGCTTCTTCGACGGGCGTCCGGTGGCGTTGAAGTACTGCGCGATAAAACGCACCGCCGTATCGACCGCCTCGGAGCCGCCAAGCGTGAGATAGACGTGGTTCAGCGAGTGGGGCGTGATCTGCACCAGCTTGTCGGCCAGGCGAATCGCCGGCTCGCTGCTGAAATGGAAGTAGCCGGTGGCATAGGGCAGGCGGCGCATCTGTTCCGCGGCCGCCTGCACCACGCTTTCCTGGCCGTAGCCGACGTTGACGCACCACAGCCCGGCGAAGGCATCGAGCACTTCGTGGCCGTTGGCGTCGGTCAGCCATGCGCCGCGGCCCGACGACAGAACCGTGGGGCCGCGCTGCTCGTGCAGGCGCCAGGGCGACACAGGGTGGATCAGGTGTGCGCGATCGGCGGCGTCAAGCGCGGCGAGCTGGGGCAGGTCAGTGAGTTGGGTCATGGCAGAGTCCGTTCAGTTCATTCATGTGCGCAGCACAACAGGCTGGCCTTTGCCTGAAGATTACGGCAGGGGGCACATAACGTGGTGCTGCATTGAGGGGGTCGAACGAAGCAGGCTGCTGTTATGCGCACTGTGGCAGCAGATTGTTTGGTCGGAGGCGTTCTGCAGCTGGCACGCGGCAGGTCAAAGCGATCCGGCCATTGGGCTGGCCTGCATGCGTAGTACATGGCGAAGTCGCTGTGATGATCGACCCCGACCTTGTCCCGGACAATATCGCCGCGTGGAGCCAGAGCGCCTTCGGGTTTATCCGGGTGATGCAAGAATCGTCCGCGCAAGGTAGCACTTTCGCAATTCGATGCGGTAGCGCGGTCCGTAACGGAGACAAATGCTGAGGCTTCTTGTCTAGCATGGAGGCATGAATCCACTATTGGTGCCGACCAGCGGTGCTCGTCCTTCCGTGCAAATATTCGACCCTCAGACTGTCTCCGTTGCCTCGGGCCATTTCATTGGCGGACGGCTCGTGCCTGATGCCGGCCGCATCCCCGTGCGGCGCGCCTCCGATAACCAGGTGCATGCCGAGCTGCCGCTGGCAGACGCCGCCGCCGTGGATGCGGCGGTGCAGGACGCGTGGAAAGCGTGGCGTACCAGTGACTGGGCGCGTCGTGCCCCGCGCGAGCGAGCGCGCGTGCTGCGCCGCTGGGCCGACCTGATCGAAGCCGATGTGCAGGGTCTCGCACCACTCGAAGCCGTGTGCTCCACCCGGCCGGTGCGCGATGCCTCGGCCTGGGATGTCCCGTTCACCGCGGAGGGACTGCGATTCTTCGCCGAATATGCCGACAAAGTCGGGGGGGAGGTGGCGGCTACACGGCATGACCACCTTGGCATGGTAGTGGCTGAGCCGTACGGCGTGGTGGGGGCGATCACCCCATGGAATTTCCCGCTGGTGATGGTGTCGTGGAAGGTGGGCGCGGCGCTTGCGGCCGGCAACGCGGTGGTGCTCAAGCCTTCGGAGCTGACGCCCTTCTCCGCGGTGCGTCTGGCCGAACTGGCCATCGAAGCGGGCGTGCCGCCGGGCTTGTTCAATGTGGTCCAGGGCGACGGGCGGACCACGGGCGATGCGCTCACGCGCCATCCCCTTGTCTCGAAAATGACCTTCACGGGTTCGACGCAAACGGGAGCGGCGATCATGGCCACTTGCGCCTTGCAAGGCCCCAAGCCTGTCACGCTGGAGCTGGGTGGAAAGAGCCCGCAACTGGTATTCGACGATGCGCCGGACCTCGACAGGCTCGCCGGCATCATTGCCGGCGCCATTACTGGCAATGCCGGTCAGGTATGCGTCGCGGGCTCGCGCCTGATTGTTCAGCGCGGCGTCGCCGAGCAGCTGGTCGATCGCATTGCTGCGCGTTTTGCCGCGCTTCGGCCTGGTGCGACATGGGATAACGCAGCGACGCTGCCGCCGATTATTTCGGCGGCGCAGGCGGCGCGCATCCTCGACATCGTCGAGCGCGCGCGCGGTCCGGGCGTGCGGGTTCGCAGCGGCGGCGAATTGTTCGACGGTGGCCCGGGCGGGGCGTACTTCCAGCCCACGCTGATCGAGGGAGTGCGCGCCGACAACCCTGCCGTGCAGGAGGAAATTTTCGGTCCGGTGCTCACGGTGCAAACCTTCGACGACGAAGAAGAGGGCCTGGCGCTGGCCGCGCACGAGCATTACGGCCTGGCCGCCGGCGTACACACCGCCGATATCGGAAAAGCGCTGCGCGCCATGCGCGGCATTTCCGCCGGCACGGTATGGGTCAACCGCTACGGACGCAGCGCGGATTTCGTGATTCCCACCGGCGGCTACCACCAGTCCGGCATCGGCAAGGATCTGGGGCGGCAGGCCGTAGAGGCGAATCTGCGCTTCAAAAGCGTGCTGATCGATTTTGCTGCAGCGCATTAGCGGTGCGTAAGGACTTGCCCGCGCACCCCCGCGGTGCTGACCGCATGACATGCCGCAAGACCCCTGACAAACCGCAGTTTCACCGCGTGCCACGCCCATATTTCCGTACAAACGCGGTTCGGCCGCGTGCTTAAATCCCTTCGAAATCATTCTGTCGCCTGCGCCGGACCATGCGCGGCTCCACCCCGGTCGACGACCGGTAAATCCTGAGGATCAGAGACCATGACCTTCCGTCCCAAGTATGTGACCTTCGACTGCTACGGCACGCTGACGCGTTTCCGCATGGCCGAGATGACGCGCGAACTGTTCGCCGACCGCATTCCTGCCGAGCAGATGGAGCAGTTCATCGCCGACTTCAGCGCCTACCGCTTTGACGAGGTACTGGGTGACTGGCAGCCCTACGAAGTGGTGCTGAAGAACGCCGTGCGCCGCCTGTGCAAGAAATGGAAGATCCAGTACTTCGACACCGATGGCCAGCAATACTATGACGCCGTGCCGACGTGGGGCCCGCATGAGGATGTGCCCGCCGGCCTCGCCAAGGTGGCCAAGGAGATTCCGCTGGTGATCCTCTCGAACGCGGCCGACGCCCAGATCCAGAAGAATGTGGCCATGCTCGGCGCGCCGTTCCATCGTGTCTACACTGCGCAGCAGGCCCAGGCCTACAAGCCGCGCCTGAAGGCCTTCGAGTACATGCTCGACTCGCTGGGCTGCAATCCCGAAGATGTGCTGCACGTGTCGTCGAGCCTGCGCTACGACCTGATGTCCGCGGACGACATCGGCATCGTCAACAAGGTCTTCGTGAACCGCGGCCACGGCCCCGGCAACGCGGCGTACCGCTACACCGAGATCCAGGACATCGGTGGCCTGCCCGGCGTCGTCGGCCTTTGAATCGAGCCTGCACAGTTCCGTCCCCACCATGAAGCTTGATTCCTACTGGAACGATTCAGTACCAACACTGGCACTGGACGCGCACGACCTGCCGCCACAGGTCGATGTGGCCATTGTCGGCGGCGGCTTCACCGGGTTGTCGGCGGCGCTGGCGCTGGCCCGGCGCGGGGCCAGCGTGGTGGTGCTGGAGGCCGGGGCCACCGTGGCGCCCGAGGCCTCGGGGCGAAATGGCGGCCATGTGAACAACGGGCTCGCGGTGGACTACGCGGAACTGGCCACCAAGGTGGGCGTGGCGCGCGCCCGCGGCTGGTACCACGCCTATGACGACGCGGTCGATACCGTCGAGCGCATCGTGCGCGACGAGGCCATTGCCTGCGACTTCCAGCGCAACGGCAAGCTCAAGCTCGCCACCCGGGCTCACCAGATGGAGGTGCTGCGGCGCAGCGCCGAACGCCTGGTGGCCGACGGCGTGGACACCGACGTGGAGATTCTCGACGCCGACCGCGTGCGTGCCGAGGTGCAGAGCGAGCGCTTCCAGGGCGGCCTGCTGTACAAGCGCAGCGGCCAGATGCATATGGGCCGCTTCGCGCAAGGACTGGCCCTGGCCGCACAGCGCCACGGCGCACAGATCCACACTGGCACCTGCGTGAACCGCATCGAGCGTGTGCAAGGCCAGGTGCACCGCCTGCACACCGCGCGCGGCACGGTGCTGGCGCGGCAGGTGCTGCTCGCCACCGGAGCTTCGCGCCACGGTGGCTACGGCACCTTCGGCTGGCTGCGCCGGCGCATCGTGCCGATCGGCAGCTTTATCGTGACCACGGAACCGCTGGGCGCCGAACGCGCCAGGGCACTGCTGGCCAAACGCCGCACCTATGTCACGGTGGCGAACATTCACCATTACTTCCGCCTGACGCCCGACCACCGGCTGGTGTTCGGCGGCAGGGCGCGCTTTGCCATCTCCAGCCCGCAGCAGGATGCTGCCAGCGGCGAGATCCTGCGCGCCGGCCTGGCGGAGATCTTCCCGCAGCTCGGACAGGTCAGGCTCGACTATTGCTGGGGCGGACTGGTCGACATGACGCAGGACCGCCTGCCGCATGCAGGCGAGCGCGATGGCCTGTTCTATTCGATGGGCTATAGCGGCCACGGCACGCAGATGTCGGTACACATGGGCGAGTGCATGGCCGCGGTGATGGCTGGCGACCCGGCAGCCAATCCGTGGCGCGAGCGCGACTGGCCCGCCATTCCCGGACATTTCGGCCCACCGTGGTTCCTGCCGGCGGTGGGCTTGTACTACCAGCTCAAGGACCGGCTTGCCTGAGCTTTGCGACACCTGCTGTATTTCGCCGCGCCCCCCCTTGTTTCTCTCTTAGATTAATCACGGAGCACAATCATGAACGAAAGCGGTAAGGAGTTCGAGAACATTGTCGGCCCCGGCGAAAGCCTTCGTATGATGGACCTGCTCAAGCGGGGCGCGACGCGGCGTGACGTGCTGGCGATGCTGCTGGCGGGCGGCATGCAGGCCACGCTGGCTGGCGGCCTGGCCGGCGTGGCCGTCAAGGCCCATGCAGAGACGCCGAAGCGTGGCGGCCGTATCCGCGTGGCTGTCGCCACGGCAGCCGCCTCGGATACGCTCGATCCGGCGAAGCAGTCGAACCAGAACGACTACGTGCGCTGCAATATGGTCTACAACGGGCTGACTACGCTCGATGCCACCCTGACGCCGCGGCCGGCGCTGGCCGAGTCGTTCAATACCACCGATGCCAAGAGCTGGGTCTTCACGCTGCGCAAGGGCGTGGCCTTCCACGACGGCAAGGCGTTGTCCCCGGCTGACGTGGTGTACTCGATCATGCGCCACAAGGACCCG
>NZ_JBEFLI010000053.1:0-49416 GCF_040578825.1 Cupriavidus necator
CCTCCAAACAACTAACCGCCGCCCCGCCCATGACCCGGATCGCCATCCGCCAATATTCCCCCGAACACGCCAGCTCGCTCGCCGCTGCCGGCCTGCACCCGACGCTGGCCCGCATCCTGGCCGCGCGCGGCGTCGCCCGCACCGCCGAGCTGGCGACCGACCTGCCGGAACTGGTGCCGCCCGCGGCGATGAAGGGCATCGGCCACGCGGCCGCTTACCTGGCGGACGCCATCACTGCCGGCAAGCGCCTGCTGATCGTGGCCGACTATGACTGCGACGGCGCCACGGCCTGCGCCGTGGGCGTGCGCGGGCTGCGCATGCTGGGCGCGCGGGTCGAGTACATCGTGCCGAACCGCTTCGAGTACGGCTACGGGCTGACGCCGGAGATCGTGGCGCTGGCGGCGAAGCAGCAGCCGGACGTAATCGTCACGGTGGATAACGGCATCGCCAGCGTCGACGGCGTGGCCGCGGCCAATGCGCTGGGCATCGACGTGGTGGTGACCGACCACCACCTGCCCGGCGCCGAGCTGCCGCAGGCCGCGGTGATCGTCAACCCGAACCAGCCGGGCTGCGAATTCCCCAGCAAGAACCTGGCGGGCGTGGGCGTGATGTTCTACGTGCTGCTGGCGCTGCGCGCCGAGCTGCGCAACCGCGGCGTCTACACGCAGGCGACCCAGCCGCCGCTGCAGACGCTGCTGGACCTGGTGGCGTTGGGGACCGTGGCCGACGTGGTCAAGCTCGACACCAACAACCGCATCCTGGTGGCGCAGGGCCTGCGCCGCATGCGCGCCGGGCGGATGCAGCCGGGCGTCGCGGCGCTGTTCCGCGCGGCGGGCCGCGAGGCGTCGCGCGCCAATACCTTCGACCTGGGCTTCGGACTCGGGCCGCGCCTGAACGCGGCCGGGCGGCTGGCGGACATGTCGCTCGGCATCGAATGCCTGCTGACCGACGATGCCAACCGCGCCTGGGAAATCGCGCAGGAGCTCGACAGCATGAACCGCGAGCGGCGCGATATCGAGGCTGGCATGCAGCAGGAGGCGTTGCAGATCCTGGAGCAGCCCATGGCTGGTCTTGCCGGTCCGGATCCCTCGTCACGCTTTACCGTCAGCGTGTTCAACGATACCTGGCACCAGGGCGTGATCGGCATCGTGGCGTCACGGCTGAAGGACAAGTTCCACCGCCCCACCATCACCTTCGCGCCCGGCGACGAGGCCACCATCAAGGGCTCGGGCCGCTCGATCCCGGGCTTTCACCTGCGCGATGCGCTCGACCTGGTGTCCAAGCGCCATCCCGGCATGCTGGTCAAGTTCGGCGGCCACGCGATGGCGGCCGGCCTGACCGTGCGCGCCGAGCGCTTTGCCGAGTTCCAGGATGCGTTCGAATCGATCGGCAAGGAATGGCTGACCGACGACCAGCTCGCGCGCGTGATCGAAACCGATGGCGATATCGAGGACCACTGCTTCAGCCCGGAATTCGTCACGCTGCTGGAGCAGCAGGTGTGGGGCCAGGGTTTCCCGGCGCCGACCTTCTGCGGCGAGTTCGACGTGCTGCGCCAGAGCGTGCTCAAGGGCAAGCACCTGAAGCTGCAGCTCGGGCGCGGCAGCCAGCGTTTCGACGCGATCTGGTTCAACCACGCCGATTCGCTCGGTGCCAGCGCGCAGGTGGCCTACCGGCTCGACAACAACACCTTCAACGGCGTCACGCGAGTGCAGATGGTGATCGAGCACGCGCAGTAGCGTGCCCCCCCGGGGCGCAAGCCCCGCTTCCTGCTCAGCCCCGCGCCGGCAGGTAGCCGGCCGGATCGACCGGCTTGCCGTTGCCGCGCACCTCGAAATGCAGCTCGCTCGGGCTCGCGCCCATGCGGCCCACGTCCTGCCCGGCAGAGACCTGCGCGCCTTCGCTGACCAGCGGCTGGTCCAGGTTGCCGTACACGGTCAGCCAGTCGTCGTTGTGCTTGACGATCACCAGCATGCCGTAGCCGCGCAGGTTGCCCACATGGATGGCGCGCCCGGCCGCCGCGGCACGCACGGTGCCGTTGGCCGGCACGGCGATGCTCAGGCCCTTGCTGCCCGGCGGCGAGAAGCCGGCGGTGACGCGGCCGTCGGCCGGCCATTGCAGGCGGATGCTGCTGGCGGGCGGCTTCGATGCGCCGCTGTCCGCGCGCGGGGTTTCAGTAACGGCCTGGCCGGTGCCGGCCGAAGCTGAAGCCGCCCCGCCGGGCGGACGCACGCGGATGAGTTGCCCGACTTCGATCTGGTCCTGGCGGGCCAGGTCGGGGTTCCAGCGGCTCAGCTCGCGCACGCTGCGGCGGTGCTTGCGGGCGATCGAATAAAGCGTATCGCCCCGTTCCACGCGGTAGAAACCGTCCGGCGCGGGGCCGGTGTCCATGGTGCCGCAGCCGGCCGCGACCGTGGCCGCGGCCGCCAGCAGCAGGCCCAGCGCGCGGCGCCGGCCTGGCTCGATGTCATGTCTGGTTTGCGTCATTCGTCCCTGTTCGTTGTCTTGCCGGGGGCGGCTTGCCAGTGCGTATTATCGCCGCGTGCGCTGCCCGGCACCGCCGGATAGACCATCGCGGGGTCGTTCCGTTCGCCATCCGGGGCCCGCGAACCGGCCCAAATCCCCGAACCCGCGCCCGATCCGGCGCCTTGATCCGCTATAATTCAAGGTTTTCGAAGCGCAGGAACATCATGGAAGCAGAACGCCTCAACGCCATCTCCGGTGCCATCTCCGATCTCCGTTCGCGAACGGAAGATCTACGGGGGTATCTTTGACTACGATGTCAAAGTAGGAAGGCTGGACGAAGTCAACGGCTTGCTGGAAGACCCCGACGTCTGGAACAACCCCAAGCGGGCCCAGGATCTCGGCAAGGAAAAGAAGTCTCTTGAAGCCGTGGTCAGCGTCCTCGGCAAGCTCACCGACGACCTTGGCGGCGCCGAAGAGCTGTTTGAACTCGCAAAGGAAGAAGGCGACGACGACACGCTCGAAGCGATCGAGGCCGACGTCAAGGGCTTCGAGGACATCGTTGCGGACATGGAATTCCGCCGCATGTTCTCCGGCGAGATGGACCAGGCCAACGCCTTTATCGACATCCAGGCCGGCGCCGGCGGCACCGAAGCGTGCGACTGGGCCTCGATGCTGCTGCGCCAGTACCTGAAGTACTGCGAGCGCAAGGGCTTCAAGGCCGAGGTGCTGGAAGAGTCCGAAGGCGACGTGGCCGGCATCAAGAGCGCGACCATCAAGATCGAGGGCGAATACGCCTTTGGATACCTGCGTACCGAAACGGGCGTGCACCGCCTGGTGCGCAAGTCGCCGTTCGATTCGTCGGGTGGGCGCCATACGTCGTTCTCGTCGGTGTTCGTGTACCCCGAGGTGGATGATTCGTTCGAGGTCGAGGTCAACCCGGCGGACCTGCGCGTGGATACCTACCGCGCCTCGGGCGCCGGCGGCCAGCACATCAACAAGACCGATTCGGCCGTGCGGATCACGCACATCCCGACCGGCATCGTGGTGCAGTGCCAGAACGACCGCTCGCAGCACCGCAACCGGGCCGAGGCCATGTCGATGCTGAAGTCGCGCCTGTACGAGCACGAGATGCGCAAGCGCCAGGCCGAGGCCGACAAGCTCGAAGCCGGCAAGACCGACGTGGGCTGGGGCCACCAGATCCGCTCCTACGTGCTGGACCAGAGCCGCATCAAGGACCTGCGTACCAACGTGGAAATGTCCAACACCCAGAAGGTGCTGGACGGCGACCTGGACCCGTTCATCGAGGCCAGCCTCAAGCAGGGACTGTAAGGCCGTACCGGGCCGTTCGCCCCGCTCTTCTGAGCGGCGGCGGCGCCCGCGGCGGCACAGCAACATCACCGCAATCGCTGGATCATCGCTGTACCGCCGCAGCTGCGGCCTTTCCGACCGGGGCACCATGAGCGAAGCCAATCACCTGTACATCATCACCGGCGCCTCGCGCGGGCTGGGCGCGGCACTGACCAATGCGCTGCTCGTGCCGGGCAACCGCCTGATCTGCGTGGCGCGCAGCCGCAACAACGAGCTGGAACGCATCGCCACGCTGAGCGGCGTGCCGGTGGCGTGGCACCTGCAGGACCTGTCGCAGGCCGGCCCCGCCGCCACGTGGCTCGCCAGCGTGCTCGACACGCTCGACCAGCCGCCGACCAGCGCCACGCTGATCCTGAACGCCGGCGTGGTCGAGCCGATCGGCCCGGTGTCGCGGCTGCAGGAAAGCACGCTGGTGCCGCACCTGCTGACCAACCTGGCGGCGCCGATGACGATGACCGCGGCCTTCCTGGAGCGCACCGAGAAGTTCGACTGCCCGCGCAAGGTGCTGGCGATCTCCTCCGGCGCGGCGCGCCGCCCGATCGAAGGCTGGAGCGCCTACTGCGCCGGCAAGGCGGGGCTGGACATGTTCATGCGCTCGGTCAACGCCGAGTACGCCCAGGCGCAGGCGCCGCGCACCGTGCGCGCGGTGGCGCTGGCCCCGGGCGTGATCGACACCGGCATGCAGGACAAGATCCGCAACGCCGACTTCGCCCAGGTGCAGCGCTTCCGCGACCTGAAGGCGAACCAGCAGCTCGCCTCGGCCGAGGAGACCGCCGGCCGCATCGTCGCCTACCTGCATCGTCCTGACTTCGGCAGCACCGAGCTGGACGATCTCCGCAACTACTGAAGCCATACTGAACCCGCGCGCGGCCTGCCGTGCGCGACCCACAAGACATCATGACCGAACCAAACCGCGCCCAGGCCCAGTCCCAGACCAAGGCCGCCGCAGAAACGCCCGCCGTAGACGAGAACAAGATCATCGCGGAGCGGCGCGAGAAACTGGCCGCGCTGCGCCAGCAAGGCGTGGCCTTCCCCAACGATTTCCGCCCGACCCACCAGGCCGCCACGCTGCACGCGCAGTACGGCGACACCGACCAGGCCGCGCTCGAAGCCAGCCCGGTCGAGGTGTCCATCGCCGGCCGCATGATGCTCAAGCGCGTGATGGGCAAGGCCAGCTTCGCCACCGTGCAGGACGGCAGCGGCCAGATCCAGTTCTACATCACGCGCGACAAGGTCGGCGACGAGGTCTACGCCGCGTTCAAGCACTGGGACCTGGGCGACATCATCAGCGCCCGTGGCGAACTGTTCCGCACCAACAAGGGCGAGCTGTCGGTGCAGGTGCGCGAGCTGCGCCTGCTGTCCAAGTCGCTGCGCCCGCTGCCGGACAAGTTCCACGGCCTGGCCGACCAGGAAATGAAGTACCGCCAGCGTTATGTGGACCTGATCGTGTCGCCGGAAACGCGCAACACCTTCCGCGCCCGCACCAATGCGATCTCGTCGCTGCGCCGCCATATGGCCGATGCGGGCTTCATGGAAGTGGAAACGCCGATGCTGCACCCGATCCCGGGCGGCGCCGCGGCCAAGCCGTTTATCACGCACCACAATGCGCTGGACATGCAGATGTTCATGCGCATCGCGCCCGAGCTGTACCTGAAGCGCCTGATCGTCGGCGGCTTCGAGCGCGTGTTCGAGATCAACCGCAACTTCCGCAACGAAGGGGTGAGCCCGCGCCACAACCCCGAGTTCACGATGATGGAGTTCTACGCGGCCTACACGGACTACCGCTGGCTGATGGACTTCACCGAGGACCTGATCCGCAAGGCCGCGATCGATGCGCGCGGCAGCGCCGTGCTGACGTACCAGGAGCGCGAGCTCGACCTGTCGAAGCCGTTCCACCGCCTGACCATCTGCCAGGCGATCCAGAAGTTCGCGCCGCAGTACACCGACGCGCAACTGGCCGATGCCGGGTTCCTGCGCACCGAGCTGAAGAAGTTCGGCGTCAACACCAACGCGCCGCAGTTCCTCAACGCCGGCCTGGGCACGCTGCAACTGGTGCTGTTCGAGGAAACCGCCGAGAGCCAGCTGTGGGAGCCGACCTTCATCGTCGACTACCCGGTCGAGGTGTCGCCGCTGGCCCGCGCCTCCGACACGGTGCCGGGCATCACCGAGCGTTTCGAGCTGTTTATCACCGGCCGCGAGATCGCCAATGGTTTCTCGGAGCTGAACGATGCCGAGGATCAGGCGGACCGCTTCCGCAAACAGGTGGAGCAGAAGGATGCGGGGGATGAGGAGGCAATGTACTTCGACGCCGACTACATCCGCGCGCTGGAGTACGGTATGCCCCCGACGGGTGGTTGCGGTATTGGTATTGACCGGCTGGTGATGTTGCTGACGGACAGCCCGAATATTCGGGACGTTATTCTGTTCCCGCACCTGCGGCGGGAAGACTGATGGGTTGCTCCCCTCTCCCGCGAGCGTCGCGAGCGGGAGAGGGAGTACCCAGCCAGTGTTCGAATCACGTCGCGGCAGCCCGCCGGTTGTTACAGCGCCCGCCGAAAGCACCCCGCCATCAGCACCTAACCCATTGATATAAAAGGCATTTTTCGCCTACATATATTTACAAAAACAAACGGAAAACCCAACCCGCTTCGGCCACACTGGTTCCATCCCATCGCGGCCTCCGCCGCACGGAGCCAGAACAATGCAGAGCCAAGCCACTTCGCACGACCACACCCCTGCCCCGCTGCCGCCGCAACGCCGGCTGCATCCGCTGATCGGCGCGGCAGCCGTGGCCGTGGTGATTGCCAGCCTGACCGCCGTTGCCGCCGTGACTGGCGTGCTGCCGCTCAGCAAGGCCAGTCCCGACTCGCAGCCGCAGGCCAGCATGCAGGCCGACCCGCAAGGGCCGCTGCCCGTCACTACCGCGCCCCCACCGGGCAGCACCACGCGCCCGCCGGTCTACGATGACGGCCAGCCGCGCTCGGCCCAGCAGGACAACCGCTCCTCGCAGGCGGCACCGCGCAGCGCGCCGGCACGCCAGGCCACGCAGCGTGAGCGTGAGGCCACCAGCAGCCAACGCGCCGAAACCGAACGCCAGCCCGCAGCCAAGGGCAGCCCCCACGCCGGCCGTGTTGTTTCCGTGACGCCGGTCCAGACCCAGAAGCCCAACACCAGCGGCCTGGGCGCACTCGGCGGCGCCGTCGTCGGCGGCCTGCTGGGCAACCAGGTCGGCAAGGGCAATGGCCGCATCGTCGGCACCGTGGTCGGTGCGGTGGGCGGCGGCGTGGCCGGCAACCAGATCGAGAAGGCGGTCAGCAAGGACACCCATTACGAAGTGCGGGTGCGCATGGATGACGGCAGCCACCGCAGCTTTACCTATGAGCAGGATCCTGCAGTGCAGGTGGGCGAGCGCGTCCATATGGAGAACGGCGCGCTGGTACGGGGCTGACCCCGCCCTGGCGAAACTCCAAAGCAAAAGGCCGGCATCACGCCGGCCTTTTGCTTTATCTCGTTACCGCGAAATTATTCCGCTTCCTGGATCCACGCCTGCTGGATCGCCTCCAGGATCTTCTCGCCCGAGCGCTCCGGCACATCGGCGAAGCCGTCGAGTTCCAGCACCCAGCGGCGCAGGTCGGTAAAGCGCACGCCGACCGGATCGACGTCGGGATACTTGTCGTACAGGGCTGCCGCGATGGCGTAGGTGTCGGTCCACTTCATGGTGTTCTTCTCCGCTGAGGTCTGTGCCGGCCGCTCAGTGGCCTTCCTTGGCGTGGTTGATGGTGTACTTGGGGATCTCGATGGTCAGGTCTTCCTGATCGACGATGGCCTGGCACGAAAGCCGCGAATTGGGCTCCAGGCCCCAGGCCTTGTCGAGCAGGTCTTCTTCCTTCTCTTCGGCCTCGTTGAGCGAATCGAAGCCCTCGCGCACGATCACGTGGCAGGTGGTGCAGGCGCACGATTTCTCGCACGCATGCTCGATCGCGATGCCGTGGGTGAGCAGCGCGTCGCAGACGCTGACGCCCGCTTCGGCTTCGATCACCGTCCCTTCCGGGCAGTATTCGACGTGAGGCAAAACAATGATCTGTGGCATGTCGTGTCCTGGTATCTGTAATGCGGTGCGAGCCCGGTGATCAGCCCAGCTCCTGCACCTTGCGCCCCGCCAGCGCGCTCTTGATCGAGCGGTCCATGCGGCGGGCGGCGAATTCGTCGGTGCCGTGCGACAGCTTCTCGACCGCGGCGTGGATGGCGTGGTGGTCTTCGCCGCTGGCGATCTCGCGCACCGAAGCCATCAGCGCCTCGACCGCGCTGCGCTCTTCCGCCGACAGCAGGTCGCCGTCGGTGTCCAGCGCACGCTGCGTGGCCTCGACCAGCCGGTCGGCTTCGACGCGCTCTTCGGCCAGCGCGCGGCTCTTCATGTCGTGCTCGGCTTCGCGGAAGCTTTCCTGCAGCATGCGCGCGATATCGTCATCGGCCAGGCCATACGACGGCTTGACCGTGACCGACGCTTCCACGCCCGAATGCGTCTCGCGCGCGGTCACCGACAGCAGCCCGTCGGCATCGACCTGGTAGGTCACGCGGATGCGCGCCGCCCCCGCCACCATCGGCGGGATGCCGCGCAGCTCGAAGCGCGCCAGCGAGCGGCAGTCACTGGCCAGCTCGCGCTCGCCCTGCAGCACGTGGATCGCCATCGCGGTCTGGCCGTCCTTGAAGGTGGTGAATTCCTGCGCGCGCGCGACCGGGATGGTGCTGTTGCGCGGGATGATCTTCTCGACCAGGCCGCCCATGGTCTCAACGCCCAGCGACAGCGGGATCACGTCGAGCAGCAGCCAGTCTTCGCCCGGGGCATGGTTGCCGGCCAGCAGGTTGGCCTGCATCGCGGCACCCAGCGCCACCACACGATCCGGATCGAGGTTGGTCAGCGGCGTCTGGCCGAAGTAGTCACCGACCGCCTTGCGGATCGACGGCATGCGCGTGGCGCCGCCAACGAGCACCACGCCCTTGACGTCGTCAGGGGTCACACCGGCATCGCGCAGCGCCTTGCGCACCGGCGCCAGCGTCTTCTGCACCAGGTGCGCGGTGATCTGGTCGAAAATCTCCACGGTCAGCGTCAGGTGCACGATCTCGCCGGAATCGAGCACGGCATCGATCACCGTGCTGTCGCTTTCCGACAGTGCTTCCTTCGCGGCACGCGCGCGCACCATCAGCAGGCGCATGTCCTGCGCCGACAACGGCTGCAGGCCCGCCTGCTCGACGATCCAGCACAGCAGGCGCTGGTCGAAATCATCGCCGCCCAGTGCCGAGTCGCCGCCGGTGGCCATCACTTCGAACACACCGCGGGTGAGCTTGAGCACCGAGATATCGAAAGTGCCACCGCCGAGGTCATAGACCGCGTAGACGCCTTCGGAAGCGTTGTCCAGGCCGTAGGCGATCGCCGCGGCAGTCGGCTCGTTGAGCAGGCGCAGCACTTCCAGCCCGGCCAGCCGCGCGGCGTCCTTGGTCGCCTGGCGCTGGGCCTCGTCGAAGTACGCCGGCACGGTGATGACCGCGCCGACCAGGTCGTCGCCCAGCGTGTCTTCGGCGCGCTGGCGCAGCGTGGCCAGGATCTCGGCCGAGATCTCGACCGGGCTCTTCACGCCGGCGGCGGTCTTGATCTGCAGCATGCCGGGCGCGTCGACGAAGTCGTACGGGCTGTGCTCGATATTGGCGATGTCGCGTAGCCCGCGGCCCATGAAGCGCTTGACCGAGACGATGGTGTTCTTGGGGTCGCGCACCGCTTCGTCCTGGGCCCGGTAGCCAATATGCGTGGAGCGGTCCGACAGGTAGCGCACGACCGAAGGCAGCAGCGCGCGGCCGCGTTCGTCGCCCAGCACTTCGGGAATGCTGCTGCGTACCGCGGCCACCAGCGAGTTGGTGGTGCCGAGGTCGATGCCGACGGCCAGGCGGCGTTGGTGGGGCGCCGGCGACATGCCGGGTTCGGAAATCTGGAGCAGTGCCATGGTAATTCTTCGCTGTCTTGTGCGGCAGGGGAAACCGCCATGCGGGCGGCATGGGGGCGGTTTTCGCGCCGGGCGCCATTGTGTCACGGGCCCGGCAATCTTGCCGGTCAGTCTTCCAGCCGGTCGATGGCCTCGCTGGTATCGTGCTCGATCTTCTCGATAAACATCAGTTGCCGTACCGCGCTGCCGGCCGCCTCGTTGTCGCCGGCGTCAAGCAGCGCGCCCAGCGCTTCGTGGCGCTCGCGCTTTTCCTGGCGCAGGCTGCGCAGCAGCGCATCGAGCCGGCCCACGTCGCGCTCTTCCACCGCTTCCTGCAGTCCCTCGCGCCATTCCATCTGCTGCATCAGGAAAGCGGGCGTCATCGCCGTGTTGTTCTCTGCCTGCACATCGACACCGCGCAGCTTCAGCAGATAGGTCGCGCGCCGCAGCGGCTGGCGCAGCGTGCGGTAGGCTTCATTGGCATGCGCGGCCCACTGCATCGCCACGCGGCGCTCGGCATCGCCCGCCTTGGCAAAGCGGTCCGGATGCGCCTGCGACTGCACGGTGCGGTATGCCGCGTCCAGCGCGGCCTCGTCGACACCGTACTGCACCGGCAGGCCGAACAGCGCAAAAAAATCGTCTTTCAACTGCTTCCCCAAGAAAAAGGAGCGGCCGCGCCGCCCCTTTGTCCATTGCCGCCCGCTGCCACCAGCTTCAGGCGGGCTTGCGCGCCCGATCCCGGGCCCACTCCGCCGGCGGTTCGTTGCGGTCGCACTTCAGGCAGTTCACGCGCCTGCCGATCGTGCCGGCGCGGCCCTGCTCGCTCTGCGTCCATGGCCGCGACTGCCAAGGCGGATCGTGCCGCATATGCTGGCCGTGCCCGCAGGCGAGTTCGGCCACCCAGTGGCCTTCCTCGTCCCGGCGGAACCCGACAATGCTGCGCTCCACCGGAGCCTGCGTCCGCTGGCGCGCGTCAGACTGTGAAGGACTCGCCGCAGCCGCACTCGTCCTTGACGTTGGGGTTGTTGAAGCGGAAACCTTCGTTCAATCCTTCACGCGCGTAGTCGAGTTCGGTGCCGTCGATATACGGCAGGCTCTTGGCGTCGACGATGACCTTGATGCCGTGCGATTCGAACACCGCGTCTTCGGGTGCCAGTTCGTCCACGTATTCCAGCTTGTAGGCCAGGCCCGAGCAGCCAGTGGTCTTCACGCCCAGGCGCAGGCCCACGCCTTTGCCGCGGCGTTCCAGGTAGCGGGCGACGTGCTTCGCCGCCTTCTCGGTCATCGTGATCATCGTTGCGTCTTCCTTCGTGCTTCGCTTGTCGATCGACAGGATCAGGCGGCCTTCTGCTCGTCGCCGTGCTTCTTCTTGTAGTCTTCGACGGCGGCCTTGATCGCGTCTTCGGCCAGGATCGAGCAGTGGATCTTCACCGGCGGCAGTGCCAGTTCTTCGGCGATCTGGGTGTTCTTGATCTCCAGCGCCTGATCCACGGTCTTGCCCTTGACCCACTCGGTCACGAGCGAGGACGAAGCGATGGCCGAGCCGCAGCCATAGGTCTTGAACTTGGCGTCTTCAATCACGCCAGCCTCGTTGACCTTGATCTGCAGCTTCATCACGTCGCCGCAAGCCGGCGCGCCAACCATGCCGGTGCCGACCGCATCGTCGTTCTTGTCGAACGAACCGACGTTGCGGGGGTTTTCATAGTGGTCGAGAACCTTTGTGCTGTATGACATTTTGCTTACCTCGTGCGTATCTTTTGCGGGGGTATTGCTGTTATTTGTGCTGGTCCGGCGGGCGCGTCAGTGCGCGGCCCACTGGATCGAATTCAGGTCGACGCCGTCCTTGAACATTTCCCACAGCGGCGACAGGTCGCGCAACTTGCCGATCTTGCTCTTGAGCAGTTCGACCGTGTAGTCGATCTCCTGCTCGGTGGTGAAGCGGCCGACCGTGAA
Organism: Cupriavidus necator; assembly: GCF_040578825.1. Lineage (GTDB taxonomy): Bacteria > Pseudomonadota > Gammaproteobacteria > Burkholderiales > Burkholderiaceae > Cupriavidus > Cupriavidus necator_E. The sequence goes on from NZ_JBEFLI010000053.1 coordinate 11,760, forward strand.
GCGGATCGAGCTGTGCGCCAGTTCGTCGTTGCGGCCCAGCGCGCGCAGCACGTAGGACGGCTCCAGCGAGGCCGAGGTGCAGGCCGAACCCGACGACACCGCCACGTCCTTGATCGCCATGATCAGCGACTCGCCTTCGACGAAGTTGAAGCTGACGTTCAGGTTGTGCGGCACGCGGTGTTCCAGGTCACCGTTCAGGTAGACCTCTTCCATGTCCGACAGGCCGTTCCACAGGCGGTCGCGCAGCATGCGAATGCGTTCGTTTTCCGTCGCCATCTCTTCGCGGGCGATGCGGAAGGCTTCGCCCATGCCGACGATCTGGTGCGTGGCCAGCGTACCCGAGCGCATGCCGCGCTCATGGCCGCCGCCGTGCATCTGCGCCTCGATGCGCACGCGCGGCTTGCGGCGCACATACAGCGCGCCGATGCCCTTGGGGCCGTAGGTCTTGTGGGCCGAGAACGACATCAGGTCGCACTTCAGCTTGTTCAGGTCGATCACCACCTTGCCGGTCGCCTGCGCGGCGTCGCAGTGGAAGATGATGCCCTTCGCGCGGCAGATCTCGCCGATCTGCTCGACGTCCTGGATCACGCCGATCTCGTTGTTGACCAGCATCACCGACACCAGGATCGTGTCCGGGCGCAGCGCCTGCTTGAACACTTCCATGTCGAGCAGGCCGTTTTCCTTCACGTCCAGGTAAGTCACTTCGAAGCCCTGGCGCTCCAGTTCGCGCGTGGTGTCGAGCACGGCCTTGTGCTCGGTCTTCACGGTGATGATGTGCTTGCCCTTGCCCGAATAGAAGTTCGCGGCACCCTTGATCGCCAGGTTGTCCGATTCGGTCGCGCCCGACGTCCACACGATCTCGCGCGGGTCGGCGCCGACCAGTGCGGCCACCTGCTCACGCGCTTCTTCCACCGCGCGCTCCGCTTCCCAGCCGTACGCGTGGCTGCGCGAAGCGGGGTTGCCGAACTGCTCGCGCAGGTACGGAATCATCTTGTCCGCCACGCGCGGGTCCACCGGCGTGGTGGCCGAGTAATCCATGTAGATGGGGAAATGTGGGGTGCTCATCGTTATGACTGCCTTGTTAGGGACCGCTGATGCTGATTACTGTCGTTGCCCGCCGCGCTTCGCTTACGACTGCGCCAGGCTGAAAACTGAATTCACCACTCTCGCACGAACCGGCTTTTCCTGCTTGTCGGCCTTGCCGCGCGCCGTGGCGGCCGCCGGCTGCGCGGCTTCCTCGCGCATGTCGTGCAGCACCGCCGGCTGGCGTTCGCGCTGCTGGTCCACCAGGTTCTTGAGGGAAACGGAATCGAGGTACTCGACCATCTTCTGGTTCAGCGTGGCCCACAGCTCGTGGGTCATGCAGCGCCCGGAGCCGTCATCTCCGTTACAATTGCCCTTGCCGCCGCACTGGGTGGCATCCAGGGGCTCGTCCACGGCGATGATGATGTCAGCCACCGTCACGTCTTCGGCCTTGCGGGCGAGACTGTAGCCGCCGCCCGGGCCGCGCACGCTTTCAACGATCTCGTGCCGGCGCAGCTTGCCGAAAAGCTGCTCCAGGTAGGACAGCGAGATCTTTTGCCGTTGGCTGATGCCGGCGAGCGTGACCGGTCCCTGGTCCTGGCGCATGGCCAGGTCGATCATCGCAGTGACCGCGAAGCGGCCTTTGGTGGTCAGTCTCATGGTGCAGGGCTCTGGGGTAAAACGCTTTTGGGGTAACGCGAATACTTGATCGTTTCCGTCAAGTATAAAGGTACCCGACTAATTCAGTCAACTACCCCTGCCGCACCGCATCAAGCCTGCCACGCGCCTGGGACTGTTTCCGGACATGGCTCGCGAGGCGGCATCACGTGCGCCGGCGGGGATTTCAGGATGCGCCGCCGCAAGGCGCGGCTCAGTCCGGCGCGATTCACACGTCACAAATGCGGGCTCTCAGGCGAGAGCCCGCCGCTCAGCGGGTGCCGTCTTGCAGGCGCTGGTGCAGCATCTCGACCAGGCCGTCGCAGGCATCTTCGATGTAGTCGAGCACGCGCTCGAAGCCATCGCCCTCGCCGTAATACGGGTCCGGCACTTCGTCGACGTGGTGGCGGGTGGCGAAGCTCATCAGCAGGCGCAGCTTGTCGCCGGCATCTGGACGCAACCGCGTCAACCCGGCCAGGTTTTCCCGGTCCATCGCCAGGATCAGGTCGAAGCGGTCGAAGTCGGGAATGCCCACCTTGCGGGCGCGCAGCGGAGACAGGTCATAGCCGCGGCTCAGCGCGTGGCGCAGAGTGCGCGGATCGGGCGGATGGCCGAGGTGGTATTCGTGCGTGCCGGCCGAGTCCAGTTCCACCAGGTCTTCCAGCCCGGCCGCCGCCAGCTTGGCGCGCAGCACGCCTTCCGCCGTCGGCGAACGACAGATATTGCCCATGCAGCACATCAGGATGGCGTATTTCTTCATCGGATCATGTCTCGCGGGGATGGAACAGGGAGCGCCGCGGCGATGCGGGGGTAGCCGGAATTCTACCCGCTGCGGCCCGCGTCGCCGGCGCGCCGGCGCTGCCGCGCTGTCCTTGCCAGGTTATGTGCGCAAGCCCACCGCCAGCCCGCATGCCGCCCCCTAAAGTCCACCGGGAATCCACTGAGCGCCGGCAGGCCTGACAACTTGCCGGAATGCGCCGCAGCCCCTGCAAGGAGAACCCCCGGTGAACGCCCCTACCCCATCCTCGCAGCCTCGGCTGATGCAGCGCGCGAAGCGCCTGGTGAAACCGCTGGTGCCCCGCTGGGCGATGGACCTGTATCACTCCCGCGCGCTGCGACGCGACGCGAAGCTGTACCAGGGCAAGACGCCCGCCGAAATCTTCACGCATGTCTACGCTTCGCAGGCGTGGGGCGCGGCCAAGGGCCATGCGGAGCACTACAGCGGCAACGGCACGCACAACCCCGTGATCGCCAGCGCCTATATCTCCAGCGTCACGGCATGGCTCAAGACCTTCGGCGCGCCGCCGGACGTGGTCGACCTGGGCTGCGGCGACTTCCATATCGGCAGCCAGCTACGCCCCGCATGCGGGCGCTACGTGGCCTGCGACGTGGTGGAATCGATGATGGAAGCCAACCGTCGGCGCCATGCCGCGCTGGACGTCGATTTCCGCTGCCTCGATATCGCCAGCGACCCGCTGCCGGCCGGCGACGTGGTGTTCGTGCGGCTGGTGCTGCAGCACCTCGACAATGCCCGCATCGCCCGGGTGCTGGACAAGCTCGACCAGTATCGCGCGCTGGTGCTGACCGAACAACTGCCGCCGGGCGGCGGCTTCGTCCCGAACATCGACAAGGCGCCCGGCGCCGCGATCCGGCTATGGGGCCGGCCGCCCAGCGGCGTGATCGTGACCGCGCCGCCGTTCAACCTGCGCGTGCGCTCCGCGCGCGTGCTGTGCGAAGTGCCGGAAGGCCGCGGCGTGATGCGCACCATCGCCTACGAACTTTGAGCACAGCGCCGTCAGGACCGGCGCCGCGGCATCGGCCGCCGGCGTGGCGGACGTCTAGGCGAGCTGTTTGGCCAGCCGGTCGCCGTGCGCGAAGCCGGCCACTTCCGCGGCCTCGCGCGATTTGTAGTGCTCGGTAATGCTTGAGCTCTCGGTCAGCGTGCCGGCGGCGCGGATATTGGTACCGGGGCGGCACACGCGCACCGTGTACGACCATTCGGTCTGCGAGCGCGGTTTCACCTGGACCTGCACTTCGTGGGTTTCGTAGACCTTCTTCTTCCATTCGCCGATGTCGGGCATCGTGTTCTCCTCGGGAAGTATGTGCGAATTGTGGGGCATGACAGCGCGGGCTAGCTGACCTCGCCAGCGTCGATGGCCCGCATGGCGGCAGCTTCCGCCATGGCGACGGCTGCTTCCTGCGTGGGGGCATCGCCCGCGATCGCCTCGTAGGTGGGACCGGCCGCGGGCTCGCCGAAGGCATCGGCGATGCGTAGCTGCGCCGCAAACCCGCCGGCTGCATTCGGCACCGCGCTGACCACGACGGCGTAACCACCGTATTCGAACTGGCGTTCCATCTTGTCTCCTCCGCTGCGGCTTTCGCTGCGCGCGCCGATCTGCGGTCGATCTGCGCCGCCGCGAAATCTCACTATAGGCGAGCCGGGCCCGCCGACACGTCGCTCAGACCGGCGGCAGCGCGCCCTCGCCGCTGGCGCCGAATACCTGCGCCTTGAGCTTGGCGAGCTGATCACGCACCTGCGCGGCCTGCTCGAACTCCAGGTTGCGGGCATGGTCGAGCATCAGCTTTTCCAGGCGCTTGATTTCCTTGGAAACCTGCTTCTCGCTCATGTCCTCGTAGCGCGCCTGCTCCTGCGCGGCCTGCAGCTCGGCCCTGGCATCGCTCGCATTGTAAACGCCGTCGATGATGTCCTTGATGCGCTTGACCACGCCGCGGGGCGTGATGCCGTTGGCCTCGTTGAAGGCAATCTGCTTGGCGCGGCGGCGCTCGGTCTCGCCGATGGCCTTCTTCATCGAGTCGGTCATGCGGTCCGCGTACAGGATCGCCGTGCCGTTGACGTTGCGCGCGGCGCGGCCGATGGTCTGGATCAGCGAGCGCTCGGCGCGCAAGAAGCCTTCCTTGTCCGCGTCCAGGATCGCCACCAGCGACACCTCGGGGATATCCAGCCCTTCGCGCAGCAGGTTGATGCCCACCAGCACGTCGAAGGTGCCCAGGCGCAGGTCGCGGATGATCTCCACGCGCTCCACCGTATCGATATCCGAGTGCAGGTAGCGCACCTTGACCCCGTTCTCGGACAGGAACTCGGTCAGCTGCTCGGCCATGCGCTTGGTCAGCGTGGTCACCAGCACGCGTTCGTTGACTTCGACGCGGGTGTGGATCTCGGACAGCAGGTCGTCCACCTGCGTGGTGGCCGGGCGCACCACGATGGTCGGGTCGACCAGCCCGGTCGGGCGCACCACCTGCTCTACCACCTGGCCCGCGTGCTCCTGCTCGAACTGCGCCGGCGTCGCCGACACGAACATCACCTGGCGCATCTTGCGCTCGAACTCGTCAAACTTCAGCGGCCGGTTGTCCAGCGCCGACGGCAGCCGGAAGCCATAGTCCACCAGCGTGGTCTTGCGCGCGCGGTCGCCGTTGTACATGCCGTTGAGCTGGCCGATCAGCACGTGCGACTCGTCCAGGAACATCAGCGCATCGGGCGGCAGGTAGTCGACCAGCGTCGGCGGCGGCTCGCCCGGCTTTGCGCCGGACAGGTGGCGGGAATAGTTCTCGATGCCCTTGCAGAAGCCCAGTTCGGACAGCATTTCGAGGTCGAAGCGGGTGCGCTGCTCGAGCCGCTGCGCCTCCACCAGCCGGTTCTCCTTGTGGAAGAACTCCAGCCGCTCGCGCAGCTCGGCCTTGATCGCCTCGATCGCGCGCAGCACGGTTTCGCGCGGCGTCACGTAGTGGCTTGACGGGTAGACCGTGAAGCGCGGGATCTTCTGGCGCACGCGGCCGGTCAGCGGGTCGAAGAACTGCAGCGACTCGACTTCGTCGTCGAACATCTCCAGCCGCACCGCCATCTCGGCGTGTTCCGCCGGGAAGATGTCGATGGTGTCGCCGCGCACGCGGAAGGTGCCGCGCTGGAAATCGGTCTCGTTGCGGGTGTACTGCATCGCGATCAGGCGCGCGATCACATCGCGCTGGCTGATCTTGTCGCCGGCCCGCAAGGTGAGAATCATCTGGTGGTATTCGGTGGGGTTGCCGATACCATAGATCGCAGAGACGGTCGCCACGATGATCGTGTCGCGGCGCTCCAGCAGGCTCTTGGTCGCCGACAGCCGCATCTGTTCGATATGCTCGTTGATCGACGAGTCCTTCTCGATAAACAGGTCGCGCTGCGGGACGTAGGCCTCGGGCTGGTAGTAGTCGTAGTAGCTGACGAAGTACTCGACCGCGTTGCGCGGAAAGAACTCGCGGAATTCGGCGTAGAGCTGGGCCGCCAGCGTCTTGTTGGGCGCGAACACGATCGCCGGCCGTCCCATCCGGGCGATCACGTTGGCCATGGTGAATGTCTTGCCCGAGCCCGTCACCCCCAGCAGCGTCTGGAACGACAGGCCGTCCTCGACCCCTTCCACCAGTTGCCGGATGGCCTCCGGCTGGTCGCCGGCGGGCGGGAACGGCTGGTAGAGCTGGAACGGGGAGCCGGGGAATGTGACGAATTTGTCTTCATCCAGGGCCGGCGCGGCTTCTGCAAGGTTCGACATAGGGGGCGAATTTACGGGCGGAATTAGGGAAATACCTCAGGAATACGGGGCGAATACGCTAGAATCTTGGGGGCTGCCACCCCCCGCTTCAAGCCGGAAGCGTCACGGGGGCCTGTCAGCCCCCAGCGCAGTCCGAAGCATTCTACGCCTTCCCGTTTTCTTACATAGCCGACCACGAGATTCCAAATGAGTTTGTTTTCTGCCGTCGAGATGGCCCCGCGCGACCCGATCCTGGGCCTCAACGAAGCCTTCAATGCCGATACCCGCCCGACCAAGGTCAACCTGGGCGTTGGCGTGTACTTCACCGACGAAGGGAAAATCCCCCTGCTGCGCGCCGTCCAGGAGGCAGAAAAGGCACGTCTGACCACCGCCACGCCGCGTGGCTACCTGCCGATCGAAGGCATCGCCGCCTATGATCAGGCCGTGCAGACGCTGCTGTTCGGCAAGGAATCGCCGCTGATCACGGAAGGCCGCGTGGTGACGGCTCAGGCACTGGGCGGCACCGGCGCGCTGAAGATCGGCGCCGACTTCCTGAAGCGCCTGTACCCGGACGCCAAGGTCGCCATCAGCGACCCGAGCTGGGAAAATCACCGCGCGCTGTTCGAAGCCGCCGGCTTCCCGGTGGTCAACTACACCTACTACGACGCCCCCAGCCACGGCCTGAACTTTGCCGGCATGGTGGAATCGCTGAAGTCGTACGCCGCCAACACCATCGTGGTGCTGCACGCCTGCTGCCACAACCCGACCGGCGTCGACCTGTCGCCCGAGCAGTGGAAGCAGGTGGTCGAGCTGATCAAGGAACGCAACCTGATCCCATTCCTGGACATGGCCTACCAGGGCTTTGCCGACGGCATCGACGCCGACGGCGCCGCGGTGCGCCTGTTCGCCGACTCGGGCCTGCCCTTCTTCGTGTCGAGCTCGTTCTCCAAGAGCTTCTCGCTGTACGGCGAGCGCGTCGGCGCGCTGTCGATCGTGACCACCGGCAAGGAAGAAGCGCAACGCGTGATGTCGCAGGTCAAGCGCGTGATCCGCACCAACTACTCCAACCCGCCGACGCACGGCGGCACCGTGGTCGCCACCGTGCTGAACAGCCCGGAACTGCGCGCCATGTGGGAAGAAGAGCTGGCCGAGATGCGCGACCGTATCAAGCTGATGCGCCACGCGCTGGTGGACAAGCTGGCCGCCAAGGGCGTGCCGGGCGACTTCTCCTTCGTCAAGGCGCAGCGCGGCATGTTCTCATACTCGGGCCTGACCTCGGCCCAGGTGGACCGCCTGCGTAACGAGCACGGGATCTACGCCGTCGGCACCGGCCGCATCTGCGTCGCAGCGCTGAACAGCCGCAACATCGACGCGGTGGTCGACGCCATTGCTGCAGTGCTGTAAGAAAGCAGGAAATCCGGCGGTCAGAAAAGGCGGATTTGGCCGTCGGAGAAGGATGATTTCGCTGTCGCCGCTGGCTGGCAGCGAATGCCGGAAACACCACAAAGCAACACCAAAAAGGCGGCTTCGGCCGCTTTTTTGCATTTGTTTGCGATTTAATTCGCGTTTGTCATCCAGAAATAAGCCCTTTGCCTTATTGTGTTGTGCGGATAAGGATGTACCTTTGGGTATATGCTGCAACGCACGGTCGACCGATTGAAGGCATAATCTGCGACTCGGCTTAACGCGCATTGTTAATACATTAGTACCTTAGTACCTTGCAGTGCGTACCCTTAGTAAGACCAAGCAACACCAGGCAGAAACGGCATGCTCTACCAATTGCATGAGTTCCAGCGCTCGATCCTGCACCCGCTGACCGCGTGGGCGCAGGCGACCGCCAAGACCTTCACCAACCCCCTCAGCCCGATGTCGCTGGTTCCTGGCGCGCCCCGCCTCGCAGCCGGCTACGAACTGCTGTACCGGCTTGGCAAGGAATACGAAAAACCGGCGTTCGACATCAAATCGGTGCGCTCCAACGGCCGCGACATCCCCATCGTCGAGCAGACCGTGCTGGAAAAGCCGTTCTGCAAGCTGCTGCGCTTCAAGCGCTATGCCGACGATCCGGAAACGATCAAGCTGCTGAAGGACGAGCCGGTGGTGCTGGTTGCCGCGCCGCTGTCCGGCCACCACGCCACGCTGCTGCGCGATACCGTGCGCACGCTGCTGCAGGACCACAAGGTCTACGTCACCGACTGGATCGACGCGCGCATGGTGCCGACCGACCAGGGGGCGTTCCACCTTTCGGACTACATCTACTACATTCAGGAATTCATCCGCCACATTGGCGCCGAAAACCTGCATGTGATCTCGGTGTGCCAGCCTACGGTACCCGTGCTGGCCGCGATCTCGCTGATGGCCTCGGCCGGCGAGAAGACGCCGCGCACCATGACGATGATGGGCGGGCCCATCGACGCACGCAAGAGCCCCACCGCGGTCAACTCGCTGGCGCTCAACAAGTCGTACGACTGGTTCGAGAACAACGTGATCTACACCGTGCCGGCGAACTACCCCGGCCACGGCCGCCGCGTCTACCCGGGCTTTCTTCAGCACGCCGGCTTCGTGGCGATGAACCCGGACCGCCACCTGTCGTCGCACTATGACTACTACCTGAGCCTGGTCGAGGGCGATGCCGACGACGCCGAGGCCCATGTGCGCTTCTACGATGAGTACAACGCGGTGCTCGACATGGCGGCCGAGTACTATCTCGACACCATCCGCGAGGTGTTCCAGGAGTTCCGTCTCGCCAACGGCACCTGGGCCATCGACGGCAAGCCGGTGCGTCCGCAGGACATCAAGCGCACCGCGCTGCTGACCATCGAAGGCGAGCTGGACGATATCTCCGGCGCCGGCCAGACCGCGGCCGCGCACGACCTGTGCAGCGGCATCCCGGAGGCACGCAAGGAGCACCTGAACGCGGAGCGCTGCGGCCACTACGGGATCTTCTCGGGCCGTCGCTGGCGCGACGATATCTATCCGCATCTGCGTGACTTTATCCGCAAGTACCACCCGGCCGCGGTGGCCCTCAACGGCGCCAAGTAAGCGAAACCACTCCGGAAAAGACAACGCCCGCACACGCGGGCGTTTCTGTTTGCGCGCTCAGCGGCGCTTCAGGTAACACAGCAGCATATCGGTGTGCAGCTCGGCAAAGCGCTCATGTTCCTGCTGCGAGGCCACGTCGCGGCCGATCACGGCGCTGATGGTATAGCGGTTGGACAGCACGTAGTAGCCCAGCGCCGAGATCGTCAGGTAGAACTGCGGCACGTCGATGTTGTCGCGGAACACGCCCTGCTGCTGGCCGCGCCGGATCACATCCGCCAGCACGTCGACCACCGGGTTGATCAGCTGCTGGAGCTGTGCCGACTTCTTCAGGTGCCGGGCCTCGTGCAGGTTCTCGCTGTTGACGAGGCGAATGAACTCGGGATGCTCGTAGTACCAGTCCCACACAAAGCGCGCCAGCGTGCGCACACCCGCGACGGGATCTTCATCGACCAGGTGCAGTTGCTCCTCGGCGGCGCGGAATTCTGCGTATTGCTTCTCAAGTACAGCGAGAAACAGGCCTTCCTTGCTGCCGTAGTAGTAATACAGCATCCGTTCGTTGGTTTCCGCACGCCGGGCAATCTGGTCGACGCGTGCGCCGGCCAGACCGCCCTTGGCAAATTCCTCGGTTGCCGCGGCGAGGATGCGTCGGCGCGTCCCTTCCGGGTCGCGTTTGGTCTTGGTCTCAGTTGACATGGATGCTGGTCGATCGTTGCGCGGATTATGGCACAGGCCGGAGTGCGGCAATCCGGCTGCGCGACGCGCATCATCGCCGTTTCTGTCCGCCGGCGAAATCGGGGATAATCCTTGCGGCGCGAAGGCTCGCAGAAGCCTGGAGGGGCCGCAGAAGCCCGCTGGCATATTGTCCGCCGCGTGTGTGGGGAGTTATGTCGCCAAGCACGCACAGCGCCCGCAAATGTCCTGTTTTGTCCCGTCCACCGTGTGCATTTCCCGGTTCTATCCCCTGATTTCCTGCCCGCTGTCGTGAATCCCGCTGTCAAGACCCTTGCCGACCGCATCGAGGCACTGCTGCCGCAGACCCAGTGCACCAAGTGCGGCTTCAATGGCTGCCGCCCCTACGCCGAAGCCATGGCCAGCGGCGAGGCCGCCTGCAACCGCTGCCCGCCCGGCGGCGCGGAAGGGGTGCGCCGGCTGGCCGCGCTGCTGCAGGTCGAACCGCTGCCGCTCGATCCCGAGCGCGGCATCGAGCAGCCGCGCGCGGTGGCGCGCATCGACGAGAGCCTGTGCATCGGCTGCACGCTGTGCATCCAGGCCTGCCCCGTCGATGCGATTGCCGGCGCGGCCAAGCAGATGCATACCGTGATCCCCGAGCTGTGCACCGGCTGCGACCTGTGCGTGGCGCCCTGCCCGGTCGACTGCATCGCGATGATCCCGGTCACCGGCGAACGCACCGGCTGGGAGGCGTGGTCGCAGCAACAGGCCGATGCCGCGCACGCGCGCTATGTCGCGCGCAACGCGCGGCTGGTGCGCGAGCGCGAGGAAAACGATGCGCGTCTCGCCGCCAAGGCCGCGGCCAAGCTCGCTGCGGTGCAGGCCGAAACGCCGGAGAACGATGCCGAGCGCGCCGCGCAGGAACGCAAGCGCGCCATCATCCAGGCCGCGATCGAGCGCGCGCGGCAGAAGCAGCAGGCAGTACAGCCGCGCAATACCGAAAACGTATCGGCCGGGGTGCAGGCGCAGATCGATGCAGCCGAAGCGCGCCGCGCGCGTGCGGGACTGACTTCGCCCGCCACCGACAAGAACGCCAACGATCCACAACAAGAACAATGAACGCCGCCAAGTGCCGTGCCATCTTCGAGACGCTGCGCGAAGTCAACCCGGCTCCGGCCACCGAACTTGAATACAGCTCGCCGTTCGAGCTGCTGGTCGCCGTGTTGCTGTCGGCGCAGGCCACCGACGTCGGCGTCAACAAGGCCACGCGCCGGCTGTTTCCGGTTGCGCATACCCCGCAGCAGATGCTGGAGCTGGGTGAAGCCGGGCTAAGCGAATACATCAAGACCATCGGGCTGTACAAGACCAAGGCCAGGCATGTGATGGAGACCTGCCGCATCCTGGTCGAGCGCCACGGTGGCAAGGTCCCGCCTGATCGCGAAGCGCTGGAAGCGCTGCCGGGCGTGGGCCGCAAGACTGCCAACGTAGTGCTGAACACCGCGTTCGGCCAACCCACTATCGCGGTCGATACGCATATCTTCCGCGTGTCGAACCGCACGGGGCTGGCGCCGGGCAAGAACGTGGAGGTGGTCGAGCAGAAGCTGCTCAAGTGCGTGCCGCATGAATTCCTGCACGACGCGCACCACTGGCTGATCCTGCATGGGCGCTATGTGTGCAAGGCGCGCAAGCCGGAATGCTGGCATTGCGTGATCGAGCCGTTGTGCGAGTACAAGGAGAAGACGGAGGCGCCGAAGGTGTGAGCTATTGATCAGCGGCAACGCGGGGCGACGCTGTCTGAACTACCACATGACGCTCCCTCTCTCGCAGGCGGGAGAGGGGAGCTTGCTGCAAGTGCCATCGCAGCCATCACCAAATCAAATAACCCGGCAAGCCTCATCAAACGACAACCGCGGACCGCGCGGATGCAGCTTGTCGATTTCCCCGTAGCCCAGATTGCACAGGAAGTTGACCTTCCACTTGCCATCCGGGAAGAACGCTGCATTGACCTTGTCGGCATCGAAGCCGCCCATCGGGCCGCAGTCCAGGCCCATCGCGCGTGCGGCCAGGATGAAATAGCCGCCTTGCAGCGAGCTGTTCATCAGCGCATCGCGGGCGATCTTCTCATTGTTGCCGGCATACCAGGAACGCGCGTCGGCATGCGGGAACAGCTTGGGCAACTGGTCGTGGAACGCGGTGTCGTAGGCGATGATCGCGGTCACCGGCGCCGTGCGGGTCTTCTCGACGTTGCCTGCCGATACGCACTCGACCAGACGCGCCTTCTCGGTGGCGGTCTTGACGAAGACGATGCGCACCGGTGAGCTGTTGGCGGCGGTCGGGCCGAACTTCATCGCCTCGTAGACCTGGTGCAGCACGGCGTCGTCCACATGGCGGTCCTGCCACACGTTATGCGTGCGGGCTTCGGTAAACAGTTGCGCCAGCGCGGCTTGGTCGAGTTGGGACATGCGCTCCTTCCTGTACTGGATTGGTAGAAGGCGCGATTGTACCGAAGGGTGTCAGCGAGTCCCGACAGCGGCTTTGAGCAAGCCGTTCAATTCTCTTGCACGTTGGCCCGGGCCGGCGCGCCGGCGCTGCCACGGCGCGTGAGCCACAGCACGCCGGCCAGGATCAGGCCGCCGCCCACCGCCTGCGCCGGGCCGATATGCTCGCCCAGCAGCAGCGCGGCCAGCAGCACCGTGACCACCGGTTCCAGCGTCGACAGCATCGATGCCTGCGCCGCGCCGAGGCGCTGCAGGCCGGCAAAGAAGGTCAGGATCGCCAGCACCGTCGACAGCAGCGCGATGCCGGCCAGCGCCAGCCAGCCGCCGGCGGTGGCGGGGAACTGCGGGGGCGCGCCCGCCATCCATCGCAGCAGGCCAACCACGCCATAGACCAGCGCGGCCGCGGTGCAGATCACCGTGGTGGTGGCGATGGGGTTGACGCCGGCGGTCACGCGCGCGCCGACGATGATATAGACGGAATAGATCACCGCCGCCGCCAGCCCCAGCGCGATGCCCAGCGCCGAGCCCTGGCCGCCGCCCACGGTCAGGCCCGCGCCGACCGAGCACAGCACCAGCGCGATCACCGCGGCCGTGCTCAGCCGCTCCTTCAGGAAAATCGCCGCCAGGATCGTCACGAACAGCGGGTACAGGTACAGCAACAGCGCCACCAGGCTGGCCTGCGCATGGTTCAGCGCGCTGAAGAAGCAGAACGACTGGCCTACATAGCCGATGCCGCCCATCGCCGCCAGCGCCAGCACGCGGCGCCACGGCGGCAGGCCGATGCCGCGCGCGCGCATCACCCACGCCAGCGCCACTGCCGCCAGCACGAAGCGCATTAACAGCAGTCCGTAGACATCTGCCCCTGCCGCGTAGGCAAAGCGCGCAAAGATAGCCATGGCCCCGAAGGCGCTGGCGGACAGCGCGATCAGCAGCACGCCGGCGAGCTTGTCGCGGGCGTGTGCCGTGGCGGTGGAGGCGGAAGCAGTCATTCGGACGTGGTCGGGAATTCGGCGATCCCGCATTCTACTTGCACGCAAGCGTGCGCCAGCGAGGGCCGCAACCCTCGTTTACAATGGCGCCACCATGTTCAATCCCTCACGAGAAGAAGTCCGCCGTTTCTTCTGCGATGCCTGGCAGAAGCAGATCGCAGGCGGCGTGCTGACCCCGCTGGAAGCCATTGCCGTCGACTGGATCGGCGAGCATCCCGAGTACCAGAACCTGCTGCGCGACACCGAAGGGGCGTTGACGCAGGACTACACCCCTGAAAAAGGCCAGACCAATCCCTTCTTGCACCTGGCCATGCACCTGTCGATTTCCGAGCAGGTATCGGTTGACCAGCCGCGCGGCATCCGCCAGGCCTACGAAGCGCTGGCGCGCCGGCTCGACTCCCCCCACGAGGCGCAGCACCAGGTGATGGAGTGCTTGGGCGAAATGCTGTGGCAGGCACAACGCACCGGCCAGCCGCCGGACGGCGACCACTACGTCGACTGCATCAAGCGCCGCGCTAACCGCTGAATACTGCACCTGTCAAGTGCAGCGTACAATTCGTCACAACCCTCCGCACAGGAAATGGGTAGTCTTTGCGCGTTCAGAAATCTCTGATCCGCGCAGCCGTCACATGGCGGCGCGGTTCCCGCCAACATGTCCCGAATTACCCTGTCCCGCGGGCGCCGGCTGGCGCCTGCACGCCATGCTCTTGCCCCGATTTTCCTCACCCTGACGCTGGCCTGGCCGCTGGCCGGCCATGCCGGCGTGGCGCTGCTGCAGCCCGCGCGCGTGATCGACGGCAACAAGCCGCTGACGCTGACGCTGGTGGTCAGCGCCGATGACGGCACGCGCCGCTACCGGATCCCCGACACGCTGGAAGTGACCGCCTCGGGCGACCTCCAGGCGCCGATGCGGCTGGTGCTGTGGCGTGAAGTGTCGGGCCCGGCCGTGGTCAACCTGCGTCGCGGCGAGCATCGCGCGATCCGCTATACGGTGGCACTGCCGCCGGGCCTGCGCGGCCAGGTGCGGCTGGACGCGACCGGCATCGACGCCGCGCCGGTGCTGGTGACGCTGAACCGCCTGCCGCAGCCGGGCGAGTCCGCCACGGCTGCGCCGGCGGTCGCCGCCAGGCCGTCAGCGCCGCCGGCCGAGACCGCCGGCACCACCGAAGGCACCGAAGCCGCGGCCGTGCCGGTGACCCCGGTCACCACCGCCACCGCGTCCGCCCCGGCGCCCGCAGACCTGCGCGACAGCGCGCGGCTGTCGTTCCACGACCCGATGTATTTCATGGTCGGCGGCCATGGCGGCGCCAACGCCAAGTTCCAGCTCAGCTTCAAGTACCGCATCTTCGAAGGCGAGGATCCGGCGTCGAAAAGCCTGTTCGACAACCTGTACGTCGGCTACACCCAGTTCTCGATCTGGGACTGGTCCGAGCAGTCCAAGCCGTTCCGCGACACCAACTACCGGCCCAGCCTGTTCTACTACCTGTCCGATACCGGCGTGCGCAACAGCGTGATCAGCCGGCTGTCGATCGCCACCGGCCTGGAGCATGAATCCAACGGCCGCGACCACGGCGAATCGCGCAGCATCAATACGGCCTTCATCAAGCCGACCTTCTACTTCGGCGACCAGAACGACTGGCACTGGCGCGTCGCGCCCAAGGTCTACGCCTACGTGGAGAAGAGCGACAACCGCGACATCGCCCACTACCGCGGCTTCATGGACCTGGGCATTGCCTACGGGCGTCCGGATTCGTGGGAATTCTCGGCCACGCTGCGCAAGGGCACGCGCAAGTGGTACGGCAGCGTCGACGCGCAGGTGAGCTACCCGATGGCGCGCCTGCTGCCCGGCACCGCCGGCTATCTGGTGGCGGGCTACTTTGCCGGCTACGGCGAGAGCCTGCTCGACTACAACCACAAGATGCCCTGGCAGTTCCGCCTCGGCTACGCGCTGACACGCTGACGGCCGCGCGGCCGGCTCAGCCCGCCAGCGGCTTGCCGCTGGCCTTCAGCCGCGCATTGGCGACCGCAGCGGCGAACTGGCCGTGGCCATGCCAGCCGGTGGCCCGGCCCAGTTTCTTGCCGTTCTGGAAGAACATGAACACCGGGATGCCGTGCAACCCGAAGCGGCGGCCCAGTTCCGGGTGTTCATAGACATTGGCGTGCAGCCAGTGCAGCCCGAGCGCGCGGATCGGCTCGGGATTGGCCAGCATGGCCTTCTTGGCCATCTCGCAGTTGAAACAGTCGACGCCCCAGAAGAACACGCACACCATCGCGTCGCCGGCATCGGCAATGGCGGCGTCGATGCTGCTGTCATCGACCTGGCGCATGCCGAAGGCATCGAAGGCACGGTGGTCCAGATGGGGGACCGGGGACGGTTCGCTTGTCACGGTTCGCTCTCCGCAAGAAAGGCAAACGCCCGGGCCAGCCGGCACCGGGCGTTGCGTCAGGATGTCGGCCGGCATGGCGCAGCCGCGCCGCCGGCGCTGCCTTACTTCGGTGCCGACACCGTGACCAGCGCCGGCCGCAGCACGCGGTCGGCAATGGTGTAGCCCCGCTGCAGCACGGCCACCACGGTGTTGGGTTCCTGCTCGGACGGCACCATCGAGATGGCCTGGTGGCGGTGCGGGTCGAACTTCTCGCCCACCGGGTTCAGTTCCACGATCTTGCCGCGCTCGAATGCCGCGGAAAGCTGGCGCGCGGTGAGTTCGACCCCCTCGCGCAGCTTGGCGATATCGCCCGAGCCATCGGCCAGCGCTGCCTGCAGGCTGTCCATCACCGGCAGCAGGTTGTCGGCGAAATTTTCGATCGCGAACTTGTGCGCCTTGGCGATATCGTCCTGCGCGCGGCGGCGGATGTTCTCGCCTTCGGCAACCGCGCGCATGTACAGGTCGTAGTTCTCGCGCGCCTTGGCTTCGAGGGCGGCAAGCTGGGCCGCCACGTCGTCCACGGCAGCGGGTTCCGGCGCGGCGGTCTCCTGGGTAGCGGTCGCGGCGCTGGCCGCCTCATCGCCCGCGGGCGTAGGCGTCTGGGTGGATGGCGTCTGCTTCTGGTCTTCCATGTCGATCCGTATCAATACATTGTCGCGGTCTGGCGCAGGCCCGGCCGCGGGTGGTAAATCGGCGTGTGTTGCAAGCAGGTGGTGGCACGGTGCCGGTTTTCAAGAGTGGCGCCGGCGAGACGCGGAAACACACGGTTACAAAGCGCCGGCGTATGCAATAGACGCCTTATTGCTTTGCTGCACTGCACTCACTAAGATTCTTCTTAATAAAAATGACAAAAATGTCGGGGGCCCGAAGATGGTTCACGGATGTGCCTCTTCAGAGAGGTTCGCCATGCATAAGTTGCCTGTGGTGACGCTGTGCTTTGTGGCCGCATTGGCGGTCATGACCGTGTTTATCTGCCTCTCTGGCGCGTTCACGTCGCGCGATACGGAGTATGGCAGTGGCAAGGCGGTGTTCAAGCACTACATCGTCCCGATGGTGAGTCAGGAAGTCACGCAGGAATAGTCGGACGGCCACCACCGGCCCGGCCCAGTTCCGCCGCGCGGCGGCCCCGGCAAGGCGCCGGGGTCGCCGCGTTGTCGTTTGGACAGCGCTTACCTTCACTTCCTCGCCGGCCCTCATCCCTTGAAGTCGTCGATGCGGCGCCGGTCGCGCTTGGTCGGGCGGCCCTGTAGCTGTGCCGAGGGCTCCGGCTGCAGGCGCCTGCGTTCGGCATCGGCCTGCCGGCGCGACTGGCTTTCAGCGCTTTCCTCATACAGCGTCTGCGCCACCGGCGCCGGGCCGCGCGCGGGCGCAATCCCCTTGACCACCAGCTCCCAGCGCTGCTGGTGCGCTTCCAGCACCACGGTATCGCCTGGCTTGACCTCGCGCGAATTCTTGCACAGCTGGCCGTTGACGGTCACCTTCCCGCGCTCCACGGCCTCGGCCGCCAGCGAGCGCGTCTTGAAGAAGCGCGCGCACCACAGCCATTTGTCGATGCGCTGGCGCGCATCCGCCTCGAAATCTACATTCATGCCGCCGCTCCCCGCGTCTGCGCGCGAGCGCGCCGGGCTTCCAGTTCGTGCGGATGCGGCGTCGCCAGCGGCCAGCCCTGCAGGTGCTGCAGCGCGATCTCTGCCATGGCCGCCACCCACGGCGCCGAATCGTTCATGCACGGGATGAAGTGGAAGTCCTTGCCGCCCGCGACCTTGAATTCAGTCTGCCCTTCCATCGCGATCTCTTCCAGCGTCTCGATGCAGTCGGCCGGGAAGCCCGGGCAGAACACATCGACGCGGCCCGCGCCGACCTTGCCCAGTTCGGCCAGCGTCGGGGCCGTGTACGGCTGCAGCCATTCCGCCTTGCCGAAACGAGACTGGAACGTCACCTGGTACTGACCCGGCTGCAGACCCAGCGCTTCGCCCAGCATCCGCCCGGTCTTCAGGCACTCGCAGTGGTACGGGTCGCCCAGTTCCAGCGTGCGCCGCGGCACGCCGTGGAAAGACAGGATGAGCTTGTCGCCGCGGGCGAAGTCCGGCATGCCGTGCTGCGCCCAGTAGGCGCCGACCTGCTGCTGCAGCGCTGAAATATAGGCCGGGTGATCATGGAAGTGCTTGACGAGCCGCAATTCAGGCTGGTTGCGCCATTGGCCCAGCACGCGGAACACCTCGTCGAAGGCCGTCGCCGTGGTGGTGCCTGAATACTGCGGATACATCGGCAGTACCAGCACCTGCTCGCACCCCTGCCGGCGCAGCGCCTCCAGCACCGATGCGATCGACGGGTTGCCGTAGCGCATCGCGCACGCCACCGTCACCTCATGGCCGTTCTGATGCAGCAGCCGCTGCAGCGCATGCGCCTGGCGTTCGCTGTAGACCAGCAGCGGCGAGCCCGTCATATGGGCCTCGCGCAGCCAGATCGACTCGTATTTGAGCGCCGAGGCGCGCGAGCGCAGCGGCAGGATCACGCCATGCAGCAGCGGCAGCCAGGCGGCACGCGGGATCTCGACCACGCGCGGGTCGGACAGGAATTCCTTCAGGTAGCGCCCTACCGCCTTGGGCGTGGGCGCATCGGGAGTACCCAGGTTGACCAGCAGGATGGCCGTGCGCGGCGCCTGACCATGCTGGTAGGCCGGTTCGGGAGAAAACGTCATGTCGCTTCCGGGTTGGCGCGGCGAGCACGGAGCCCGCAGAAAGCGAGCGCCCGCAACACGCATCGGCAAAATTTGCCGCGCTCGGTAGGAATGGGGCAGCTTGGGAGACCGGCCAGCCGTGTCACTGGTTCTGGCTCAGCGCGCTGGACAGCAGCCGCGCGGTGATGTCGACGATGGGGATCACGCGCTCGTACGCCATGCGCGTCGGTCCGATCACGCCCAGCGTGCCGACGATCTGGCCATCGACCTCGTACGGCGCGGTGATGACCGCCATGTCTTCCAGCGGCACCAGCCGGCTTTCGCCGCCGATAAATATCTGCACGCCCTGGGCATGGCTGGACACGTCCAGCAACTGCAGCAGGCTGGTCTTGTGCTCGAACACGTCGAACAGCCGGCGCAGCTTGTCCATGCTGGAGGCCAGGTCTTCGACTTCGAGCAGCTTGCGCTCGCCGCTGATATAGACGTGGTCGTCCTCCTCGTCCTCGACGGTGCTGCCGGCCTCGACCGCGGCATGCATCAGCTGCGACATGTCGCGGCGCAGGTCGCGCAGTTCCACGCGCAGGTGGTCGCGCACCGAGTCGAAGCTCATGCCGGCGTAGTGCAAGTTGAAGTAGTTGGCCGCCTCGATGAGCTGGGCCGGGGTGTATGCCAGTTCGGTCTGGATGATGCGGTTCTGCACGTCGCCTTCAGGGCTGACGATGATCAGCAGGATGCGCTTTTCCGACAGCCGCATGAATTCGATCTGGCGGAACGCCTGCGCGCGCCGCGGCGTCATCACCACGCCGGCAAAGTGCGACAGGTTGGACAGCGTGCGTGCCGCCATGGTGATCATCCGCTGCGGGCCCAGTTGCTGCCCGCCGAGCTGGTCCTGGATCTGGCCGGTCAGCTCGGCCAGGTCGGCGTTGCGCTCCAGCGGCTTGGCCGTCAGCATGGAATCGACGAACAGCCGGTACCCGCGCGGCGTCGGGATGCGGCCGGCCGATGTGTGCGGGCTGGAAATGAAGCCCATCTCCTCCAGATCGGACATCACATTGCGGATCGTCGCCGGCGACAGGTCCAGCCCCGAGTATTTCGACAGGGTGCGGGAGCCGACCGGCTGACCTTCCGCGATATAGCGCTCGATCAGGGTCTTGAGCAGCGTTTTGGAGCGTTCATCCATGATGCCCCGATTTTACGCAAGTTTTGGACCTTCAGGCGCCCGGCCTTGCCCGGCGCCGGGTTGCGCACCCGGCTTGCTGACAACGGTCATGGCGGTATGGTCTAATCCCGGCATGCCCGCCCCCCCCAAAGCCAGCGCGTTGCGCACTCCGTTCAAGACCGTCGCCCTGGTGGGCCGGTATTCCACTGCCGGCATCGAAGGCCCGCTGGAGGAGATCGCCTCTTATATCCTGCGCAACGGCCAGGATGTGGTGTTCGAGCGCGAGACCGCGCTGGCCACCGGGCTGACCTCCTACCCCGCCCTGTCCGCCGAGGAGATCAGCCGTGAGGCCGATGTCGCCGTGGTGCTGGGCGGCGACGGCACGCTGCTGGGCCTGGCGCGCCAGCTTGCCGGCCACGACGTGCCGCTGATCGGCGTCAACCACGGGCGGCTCGGCTTCATGACCGACATCGCGTTGGAAGACGCGCATACGGTGCTGCCCGACATGCTCGACGGCCGCTACGAGGCCGAGGTACGCCTGCTGCTCGAATCGCGCGTGGTGCGCGACGACATGGACATCTTTTCGGCGCTGGCGCTGAACGATGTGGTGGTGAACCGCTCGGGCATCTCCGGCATGGTGGAACTGGCCGTATCGGTGGACGGCAACTTCATGTACAACCAGCGTTCGGACGGCCTCATCGTGTCGAGCGCGACCGGCTCGACCGCCTACGCGCTGTCCGCGGGCGGCCCGATCCTGCACCCGACGCTGTCCGGCGTGGTGCTGGTGCCAATCGCCCCGCATGCGTTGTCGAACCGCCCGATCGTGCTGCCGCAGGATGCCGAGGTCACCATCGAAGTGGCCAGCGCGCGCGACGCCAGCGTCAATTTCGACATGCAGTCGCTGACCTCGCTGCTGCCCGGCGACCGCATCGTGGTGCGGCGCTCGAAGAAGACCATCAACCTGCTGCACCCGGTCGGCTACAACTACTACGCCACGCTGCGCAAGAAGCTGCACTGGCACGAGTATCCGTCCGAAGACAACCGCCTCTGAGCACACTGAGCCGCCCCTCAGCCCGAGCCCGAACCACCGGACCGATACCCTTCAACGCCACGATGCTGCGCAGCCTGTCCATCCGCGATTTCGTCATCGTCGATACGCTCGACCTGGACTTCACCTCCGGCTTCACCGTCTTTACCGGCGAGACCGGCGCCGGCAAATCCATCCTGATCGATGCACTGGCGCTGGTGCTGGGCGAGCGCGCCGATGCCGGCGTGGTGCGCGAAGGCGCGCCGCGCGCCAGCGTCAGCGCCACCTTCTCGACCCACCCGGCGCTGGACGCCTGGCTGGCCGAGCGCGAACTCAACGCCGAGGCCGACGACGGCGTGCCCAGCGTGCTGCTGCGCCGTACCGTCGACGCCGGCGGCCGCAGCAAGGCCTTTATCAACGGCGCCGCCGCCACGCTGGCGCAGCTGCGCGAAGTGGGCGACCAGCTCGTCGATATCCACGGCCAGCATGCGCACCAGCTGCTGTTGCGCCCGGATGCGCAGCGGCTGCTGTTCGATGCCCATGCCGGGCTGACCCAGCAGGCCGGCGCCGTGGCCGAGGCCTGGCGCGCGTGGCGCGCCTGCGTGCGCCAGCGCGAGGCGGTCGAGCACCAGTCGCGCGAGATGCAGCTCGAGCGCGAACGGCTGGAATGGCAGGTGGGCGAGCTGGAAAAGCTCAACCCTCAGCCGGGCGAGTGGGAAGAGACCCAATCCGAGTACAACCGCCTGTCGCATGCCGCCGGCCTGATCGACGGCAGCCGCGCCGCGCTGGACGCGCTGTCCGAGGCCGACGGCTCGGTGCTGTCGGCGCTGAACTCCATCGTGCACCGGCTGCAGCAGCTTGCCGATGTCGATCCCGCGCTGCGCGACGTGCTGGCCGCGCTGGAGCCTGCCCAGGTGCAGGCCGAGGAGGCCGCGCATTCGCTCACGCGCTACGTCGACCGGCTCGAACTCGATCCCGAACGGCTGCAGGCGGTGGAAGAACGGATGCAGGCACTGCACGCCACCGCGCGCAAGTACCGGCTGCCGCCCGAGCAGCTCCCCGACGAACTGACCGCGCGCCGCCAGCAGCTCGACGACCTGCAGGCCGCGCAGGACCTGAACAAGGTGATGGCCCGCGAGGCCGCGGCCAAGGCCGCCTACCTGACGCTGGCGCAGCACCTGAGCCACGCGCGCAAGCAGGCCGCGCAGGCGCTGTCGGCGGCGGTGACCGAAGCCATGCAGGGCCTGTCGATGGCCGGCGGCAGCTTTGTCGCCGCGCTCAATGCGCTGGAGGAAGGCCAGAGCTACGGGCTGGAGCAGGTCGAATTCCTGGTCGCCGGCCATGCCGGGGTCAGCGCGCGGCCGCTGGCCCGCGTGGCTTCAGGCGGCGAACTGGCGCGGATCAGCCTGGCGATCTCGGTGATCACCAGCGAAGCCTCGCCCACGCCGACGCTGATCTTCGACGAGGTCGATACCGGCATCGGCGGCGCGGTGGCCGAGGTGGTCGGACGGCGCCTGCAGGAACTGGGCCGCGCGCGCCAGGTGCTGTGCGTGACGCACCTGCCGCAGGTGGCGGCGCAGGCCGATACCCACCTGCTGGTCAGCAAGGAAACCACCGATGCGGGCGAAGGCTCGGTCACGCGCTCGCGCATCCGCGTGCTCGACCCGGCCGGGCGTGTGGTCGAGACCGCGCGCATGCTGGGCGGCGCCACCGTCACCGCGACCACGCTGCAGCATGCCGAAGAAATGCTGGCCCAGGGCATGACCGACAGCATGACCGACAGCGCCGCAGCCCAACCGGCGCGCGCCCCGGGCGGCAAGGAAGGCCGGCGCGGCCGCCGCGCCGCCGGCTGAAGTCCGCCGCCATCCCAATCTGACAGGAGCTTCATCATGACCCGCCAAGCGCCGCAAGCCGGCTCCCGGCACCGCCCTCGCCGCCACCGGGCATCCCTGCGCGCCGTGCTGGCCATCGCCACCGCCGCCTCGGCGGCCTTGCTGGCGCTGTCCGGCTGCCAGGCGCAGTCCAAGGCCTACGCGCCGCCGCCGGGCAGCATCAGCGACGACCGTTCGCTCGGCGACATCATGGTCCGCTTCAAGCCGCCCGCGGTGGACATGTCCGAAGACGCCGGCAAGCTGCTGGCCGAGATCAAGGGCCCGATCCGCTTCGTGGTCAAGCGCCCGATGTCGGGCGGCGTGTGGCTGGTCACGGCGATCTCGCCGTCGCCGGAAGCGACCCTCGACCAGGCCGTCGACACGCTGCGCGCCGCGCCACGCATCGACACCGCCGAGCCCGACCGCCTGCTCAAGCCGAGCCGGAATATCCCGACCAGCCGGGACATGCCGAAGAGTTGAGCCGGGGGCGGGACCCGTCCGAAAGCGGCGAGTTCTAAACCTTCGGTAGACCTTGCGCAAGGCGCCAGGATCGTATTCGCTACATAGCACGCCCCCCGCCGCTGGCCACGGCGCCCCAGGAGGAATACATGCCACTCCCCCACGCGCAGTCCGCCTTCCATCGATGCCTGCCGGCCCGCCGCTGGCGGGCCGCCCTGCTGGCCGTGGCCGCCTTGTGCGGCGCGTTGCCGGCCACCGCGGCGCTGGCTGCCCCGGGGGCCACGGCCTACACCGGCCATATCATCGTGCGCTGGCGCGACGGCGCCACCTCCGTCACCGACCCGGCCAAGGATCCGGCCTCGGCCGCGACCACCGCGCCCAAGGACAAGCTGCAGCAACTGCGCGAGCACACCGGCATCGCCGCCACGCTGCGCCGCCCGATGGGCGGCAACCTGGAACTGCTGCAGGTGCCCGCCGAGCTCGCCGCCGACCCGGAGGCTGCCGCGGCGCGGCTGCGCCAGGATCCGCGCGTGGCCGATGCCGTGCCAGACCGCTGGCTGCGGCTGCACGACACGCTGCCCAACGATCCCGAATTCCGCATCAACCAGCCCTACCTGATGGGCACCGGCACCACGGTCGGCGGCGTCAACCTGCCGCGCGCCTGGGATCGCACCGGCGGTAGCAGCGGCGTGGTGATCGCGGTGGTCGACACCGGCACGCTGCCCCACCCCGACCTGGCCGGGCGCCTGCTGCCCGGCTACGACTTCATCAGCAGCAGCACCATCTCCAACGACGGCGACGGCCGCGACGCCGACGCCACCGACTCCGGCGACAACGTGCCGGTCGGCTTCACCTGCCCCGGCAGTTCCACGCCTGCAACCGAGGCCACCCACAATAGCTGGCACGGCACGCGCGTGGCCGGCGTGCTGGGGGCGCTGACCAACAATGGCCAGGACATCGCCGGCGTCGACTGGCATGCGCACATCCTGCCGGTGCGCGTCTCGGGCCGCTGCGGCGCGCTGCTGTCGGATACGGTCGACGCAATGCGCTGGGCCGGCGGCCTGTCGGTACCCAATGTGCCGGCCAACCCGACGCCGGCGCGGGTGGTCAATATCAGCCTGGGCGGCGGCACCTGCAGCGGCATCGAACAGCAGGCCGTCAACGACCTGAACGCCCGCGGCGTGGTGGTGGTGGCCGCGGCCGGCAACAACCGCGGCGCGGTGGAAGCGCCGGCCGACTGCAGCGGCGTGATATCGGTCACCGCGCATGCCAACGACGGCGAGAACGCGACCTATGCCAACGTCGGCCCGCAGGTGACCATCAGCGCGCCGGGCGGCGGCTGCGGCAATTCGCGCGTGCAGAACGGCCAGTGCACGGTGACGCTGTCGGTGATCCGCACGCTCGGCAACCGCGGCGAGACCGCGGTGGGCGATTACACGGTGTCGTCGTCGCAGGGCACCAGCTTTGCGGCGCCGATGGTGTCGGGCGTGGTGGCGATGATGTTCGCGCTGAACGGCTCGCTGACGCCGGCGCAGGTCACCGCGGCGCTGAAGGCTTCGGCGCGGCCGCATCCGTCGGGCACCTACTGCACCACCAACCCGGGCGTGTGCGGCGCGGGCCTGCTCGAGGCCGATGGCGCGATGCTGGCCGCAGTGTCCGCACCCGCGGCAGCGGCGGCCCCGGCGCAATCGTCCGGCGGTGGCGGCGGCGCGGTGCCGCTGTGGGGCGGGCTGCTGCTGATGCTGACGGGACTGCTGTCGTTCGCCGTGCGCCGGCGGGCCTGAGGCGAGCTGCCTTCTTCAGGCGCGGACGCCGCCGTTCACGGGGCGCCGCGCCAGCCACCACTCCTGCAGCACCCAGCACAGCAGTCCGGCCACCGCGCCCGCCCCATGCGCGGCGCGCACCACACCGAAGCCCAGCGCTGGCTCGAACACCACCGGCGCCAGCCACGACTGTTCCAGCCAGACCTTGACCAGCACGCCCAGGCACAGCAGCACGCCGAGCGCGCGCGACCGGCCCGGCGCGCGCAACAGCGCCAGCCCGCCCCACACGGCGAGCCCGTGCAGCGCGCCTGACAGCCCACCATACCAGGCGATCGGCGGCACGCGCAGCAGCGCCACCTGCACGGCGATGCCGCAGGCGAGCAGCACCAGCAGCATGGCGCGCGCCCGCGCCACGCGCCCGGCGGCAAACATCAGCCCGGCGGCCGCAAGCGCGTCCGCCAGCCAGTGAATCCAGCCCAGGTGGACCCACATCGCCGAGGCCAGCCGCCACCACTGGCCTTCCAGCCGCACCGCATCGCGCAGGTAAAGGCCATGCGCATGCCACCACGGCACGAAGGTGAACCAGGCCGACAGCGCCCACACCAGCGCGATGGCGCCAAGCAGGCCCGGCCACGCGGCGCCGGCGGGCAGCGGCCGTCCTGCCGCGGGCTCAGTCCTCACCGAACACGGCCCGCCATAGCGCGCGCACCTGCGCGGTCTGCGCCGCCACCGAAGCGGCCGCCACGCGCGCATGCGCCTGGCCGTCGAGCCGCAACTGGTGCTGGCGCGCGCGGAACAGCCGGTAGGCATCGCCCACTGCCCCCGCCAGCGTGGCATCGATCAGCCCCAGCGCGCCGGCCTCGCGCAGCAGCGCGATATTGCCGGCGTTGCGCGTCAGTTGCGGATGGGCGCGGCTGTGCAGCAGCACCAGGTACTGCACCGTGAATTCGATATCGACCATGCCGCCGCGGTCGTGCTTCAGGTCGAACTGGCCGGTGGGATTGGGATGGCCTTCGGACACCTTGTGCCGCATCTGCACGATCTCGTCGCGCAGCGCGGCGGCATCGCGCTCCTGCCGCAGCACCTCGCCGCGCAGCGCCTCGAAGCGGTCGCCGATGGCGCTGTCGCCCGCGCAGTAGCGCGCGCGCGTCAGCGCCTGGTGCTCCCACACCCATGCAGTGTTGTCGCCCTCGCGCAGCTGGTAGCGGCGGAACGCGTCGAAGCTGGTCACCAGCAGGCCCGCGGCGCCGTTGGGGCGCAGCCGCGTGTCGACGTCGAACAGCGCGCCGGCCGCGGTATGGCTGGTCAGCCAGGTGATCAGCCGGCGCGCGTAGGCGGCGTAGACATCGGGCGCGCGCTCATGCTCGTCGTCGTAGAGGAAGATGATGTCGAGGTCCGATGCATAGCCCAGCTCTTTGCCGCCCAGCCGGCCATAGGCGATCACCGCGAAGCGCGGCTCGTCGCGATGGCGCGTGGCGAGCTGGCGCCATACCGTTTCCAGCGTGGCGTCGAGCATGGCATCGGCGAGGTCGGACAGGCGGTCGGCCACCTGCTCCACCGTCAGCATGCCCTGCAGGTCCTGCAGCAGCACGCGGAAGGTTTCGGCATGGTGCTCGCGCCGCAGGATATCCATCTGATGCTCGACCTGGCCCTCGGCGGCCAGCAGCCGCTCATGCAGCCGCTTGCGGAACGCGGCCCAGTCCGGCGGGCCGGCGAGCGCGTCGCTGTCGAGCAGTTCGTCGAGCAGTTGCGGATGGCGCGTCAGGTAGGCCGCGGCCCAGCGCGAGGCATGCAGCGTCTGCGCGACCCGGTCCATCGCCTGGGGGTACTCCGACAGCAGCGACAGGTAAGAGGCGCGGCGGCTGATCGCTTCCAGGAAGTCGATAAAGCGCGCGATGGTGCTGTCGGCGTCTTCCTGGCGCGCGGCCAGGTCAAGCGCGCGGTTCACGAGCTGGTCGAAACGCGCGCGGCTGGATTCGGACAGCGCGCGGTAGCGCAGCGATGACGCGATCGCGCGCAGCCGGTCGAGCAGCCCGGTGCAGTCGGTGAAGCCGGCGGCCTGCAGGCGCTGGCACGGCGCGGCGGCGTCGCCGCTGGCCTGGTCGTCCTGCTTCTGTTCCGGGTTGTCCTGCGCCTCCGCGGCGTTGTCGTCGAACACGATGCCCGGCCACAGCGCTTCGCACGGCGCGGCATCGGGGTCGGAGAAGGTCGCCTCGAACTGCTGCGCCACCGGGTCCTGCAGCGCGGCCAGCCGCCCCAGCAACTCTTGCCAGTCGGCGCAGCCCATCATCCGCGCCACCGCCAGTTGCTCGTCGGCCGAGGTCGGCAGGTGGTGGGTCTGGGCGTCGTCGCGGTACTGCAGCCGGTGCTCGAGCTGGCGCAGGAAGCGGTAGGCATCGCCCAGCTGCTCGGCCTGGCCAGCCGGCAGCAGGCCGCGCTCGACCGCCACCGCCAGCACTTCCAGCGTCGGCCGCACGCGCAGCGCCGGGTCCTGGCCGCCGCGGATAAGCTGGAACACCTGCGCCATGAACTCGATCTCGCGGATGCCGCCGCGGCCCAGCTTGATATTGAACGAGCGCTGGTTGACGCCATGCCCGGCCAGCCCGCCGCTGCGCTTGGCGGCTTCGGTGCGGATCTGCGCATGCAGCGAGCGGATCGCCTCGATCACGCCATAGTCGAGGTAGCGGCGGAACACGAACGGCATGGTCAGCCGCGCCAGCAGGCTGGCGGTGCGCTGGGCGTGCGGCGTGTCCTGCGCCGACACCACGCGGCCCTTGATCCAGGCATAGCGCTCCCATTCGCGCCCCTGCACCACCAGGTACTCCTCCAGCATGCCCAGGCTGCACGCCAGCGGGCCGGCGTCGCCGTTGGGGCGCAGCCGCATGTCGACGCGGAACACATAGCCATCGCCGGTCACTTCGGCCAGCAGGTTGATCAGCCGCCGTCCCAGCCTGATGAAGTACTCGTGGTTGGACAGGCTGCGCGGGCCGCCCCGGGTGTCGCCGTCCTCGTCATACAGGAAGATCAGGTCGATATCGGACGAGACATTGAGCTCGCGCCCGCCCAGCTTGCCCATGCCGACCACCACCAGCTCCTGCACCTCGCCGCTGTTGGCGCCGACCGGCCGGCCGAAGGTGGCGGCCAGGTCGTCGCCCAGCATCGCCAGGCCGTACTGGATCGCCAGCTCGGCCAGGTCGGTCATGGCGCCGGTGACTTCGCCAAGCGCCGCCAGGCCGCGCAGGTCGCGCTCGATCACCACGCACATGACCTCGGCGCGCAGGCGGCGCAGCGCGCGCCTGGCGGCG
The DNA here is from genome assembly GCF_040578825.1 of Cupriavidus necator. Lineage (GTDB taxonomy): Bacteria > Pseudomonadota > Gammaproteobacteria > Burkholderiales > Burkholderiaceae > Cupriavidus > Cupriavidus necator_E. The sequence continues at coordinate 39,848 of NZ_JBEFLI010000053.1, forward strand.
TCCTCGGCATCGGCGGAAGGCTCGTGCAGCGCCTGCAGGCGCGCCTGCATCCACGCACGCGTCAGCGGCCGCGTGGCGGCGTCGGCAAGGATGGCGGGCAAGCCGGGACGGGCCTGGACAATGCGGCGCGCGTAATGGGAATACGCAGCCGAGTACAATACCGGGCCGCTGGCCTGGTCACCGCCGTCAGCCGCCGCCGGCGCCAGGGCAACGGTCGTGGCAAAGGCGCCGGCCGCCATGGTGCCGGGGCCCTGCCCTGCAGTGGCCGATGTGGCGGCCGGTGTGGCGCCCGCGCCATGTTGGTCGGCAGTTTCGCCGGCGGCGGAACTCGTCGGTTCAGAGGCAGTCATTCCAGTAACTTGAAATGCGAGAAAAGGTGCGGCCTTGGGTATCGGCAACTAGCGGCCCGGCGCCAGCGTCTTCGTGTCCGCGCATGGCACGCCATCGTCATCAAAGATGGGATGCCAGATGCGCATTTTTTGTCGGCGCCCCGTGCGCATCATCAGTTTTAGCCGGCCGGGCACCAGATTGGAGAGCGGCTAGTATTGTCGGATAATCTGCGCATGTCCAGCCGCGCCCCACAACCCGCTGACGGTCCTCCCCCCAATGGCGGCGCGGGCGGGGCCAAGGCCGCCGCCACGCTGGCCTCCTCACGCTCCGGGCCATCCCCGAACGTCGATTCCCCTGCCGCACCGCACCGGCCGTCTGCCTTCGCGCGCGCGCGTGCGCGTGCCTACGCGGGCGGGAGCGGCCTGGTAGCCGCAGTGACGGCCACCGTGCGCCACCCGTTCTGGCGCTGGCTGGGGCGCGCGCTGGTGCGGCTGGCGCTGGTGCTGGCGGTACTGGCGCTGGTGCTGGGCCTGCTGATCCGCTTCGTGCTGTGGCCGCAGGCCTCCGCCGCGCGCCAGTGGCTGGAGGAGCGCGGCTCGCAGGCGCTGTCGGCGCAGGTCAGCATCGGCGCGCTCGATACCTACTGGGACGGCTGGCATCCCGCTTTCCGCGCGCGCGAGCTGCACGCCGTCGACGCCCAACAGCGCCTGCTGCTGTCCTCCGCCACGCTCGACGGCAAGCTGGCATGGCGTTCGCTGTTCAGCATGGGCCTGCAGTTCGTCTCGCTCAGCGCCACCGGCACCGACGTGCTGGTGCGGCGCACGCAAGAGGGCCGGTTGCTGGTCGGCGGCATGCTGGTGGACTCGGCCGGCGGCCACCAGGACGACGACCGCTTCCTGGGCTGGCTGATGTCGCAGGGCCGCGTCTCGCTGTCGGGCGGCAAGCTGCGCTGGCTTGACGAGAAGGCAAGGCTGCCACAGCTCGACGTGGGCGAGATCAAGCTCGACACGCGCCGCGACGGCGCGCGCCATGCGGTGACGCTGGAAGCGCGCTCGCCGGCGCTGGGCCCGCGGCCGCTGGTGGTGCAGTCCAACTTCCGCAACGACTACCTGCACAGCGCCGGCAACTGGCGCTACTGGACCGGACAGGCCACCTGGGACCTCGCGCAGCTTGACCTGCCGGTGGTGCAGCGCTACCTGGCGATGTTCGAGCGCGTCGCCAGCGGCACCTTCAGCACCGACGGCAGCATCGAGTTCCAGAAAGGCCGCATCGCACGCAGCCAGACCCGGCTGCGCGCCAGCGGCGTCGACCTGCAGCTGGCCGGCGCCGCCGAGCCGCTGCGGCTGGCCAATGCCCAGGCGTTGCTGCTGCACCGGACCGAGCGCGACGGCAGCAACCTGCTGACCGTCGATACGCTGCTGTGGCAGCCGGCCGACGGGGACGCACCGGCCGCCGCCGACAGCACCTGGCGCGAAGGCATGCGCCAGGTCACGCTGGGCTGGGCCGCGCATAAAGACGGCAGCCTGCGCAGGTTCTCGCTGAAGGCCCCCACGCTGGACCTGAACACGTTGCGCGCGCTGGCCACGTCGATGCCGCTGGACACCGCGGTGCTGCGCCGGCTGCGCGCGCTGCAGCCGGCCGGCCGTCTCGACAACCTCAACGTCAACTGGAGCCGCGAGCGCACCGGGCTGCTCGACCGCCGCAGCGGCCAGGCGCACTACAGCGTGCAGGGCACGCTGCGCGACGTCTCGGTCAACGGCCAGCCGGCGGTGCCGGCGGTCGGCGCCGATGGCAGGGCGCGGCTGGGCACGCCCGGCTTCTCGCGCCTGTCCGGAACCTTCTCTTTCGATGACCAGCAGGGCCACGCGCGCTTCGAAGGCAATGGCGCGTCGCTGACGGTGCCCGGCCTGTTCGAAGAGCCGCGCGTGCCCTTCGACCAGATCGGCGGCGACCTGCGCTGGCAGCGCACCGGCGGCAAGCTGGCGGTGACGCTGGACGGCATCCGCTTCGCCAATGCCGATGCGGCGGGCACGGTAAGCGGCACGTGGCGCGAAGGCGGCGACGGCACTTCGGGCATCGCCGACCTGAGCGGCGGGATGAGCCGCGCCCAGGTGGCACGCGTGCCGCGCTACCTGCCACTGTCGATCCCCGCCGGCACCCGTCACTACCTGGCGGGAGCGCTGGCCGGCGGCGACGCCGCCAACGTGACCTTCGTGCTCAAGGGCGACCTGGCGCACTTCCCGTTCCACGCGCCGCACGAGAAGGCGGGCGAGTTCCATGTCGACGTGCCGATCGAGCACGTGCGCTACCAGGTCGCTCCGCATGAGACCGCCACCGGACCCAACGGCAGCACGCCGCTGTGGCCGGTGTTCACCGACATCGCCGGACAGGTGGTATTCGACCGCGGCGGCATGACCTTCCTGGCCAGGCGCGCGGCGGTGCAGGACATCCCCGGCATTACGCTGCAGGACGTCAGCGGGCGCATCGACGATCTCAGCGAGCATGGCCGGCTGATGATCGACGGCGGCGCCACGGGCCCGGTGCAGGGCTTCCTGCGCTGTATCGCCACCTCGCCGGTGCGCGAATGGACCGCGCACGTGGCCGATGCGGCGCGCGCGCACGGCAACGGCGAGCTGAAGCTGAAGCTCGACATGCCGCTGGAGCACGCCAGTGCCGCCAGGGTGGACGGCCGCTTCCGCTTCCCCGGCAATGATGTCGTGCTCAGCCCGCAGCTGCCGCAGTTTGGCAATGCCAACGGCACCATTACCTTCAACGAGCACGGCTTCGGGCTGGAAAACCTGCGCGCGCGCTTCCTGGGCGGCGAGGTGCGCTTGGGCGGCGGCACCCAACCCGACGGCGCCACCCGCGTGACCGCCAGCGGCAATGCTTCGGCAGCGGGGCTGCGCGAAGCCGCGGCGGGTTCCGCGCTGGCATCGCTGGCGGCGCGGCTGGAAGGCAGCACCGGCTACAACGCCGTGATCGGCGCGCGCGAGCGCCAGCTCCAGGTGCAGCTCAGCTCCGAACTCAACGGCATGGCGATCGGCCTGCCCGCGCCACTGGCCAAGGCCGCCGCGCAAGACATGCCGCTGCGCGTGGACCTGCGCCCGGCCGGCGGCGCGGCCCGCGCCGGCACCGACGAACTGGTGGTGCAGCTCGGCAATGCGCTGAACGCGCGCTACCTGCTGCGCCGCGACACGGGCAGCGATGTCAGCGTGCTGGCCGGCGGCATCGGCGTGCAGCAGGCCGCGCCCCCGCCGACGTCCGCCATCAGCGCCGCGGCCACGTTCGACCAGCTCGATGTCGATGCGTGGCGCGCCGCTTTCGCCGGCGGCGCCACGGGCAGCAGCGCCGCCGGTGCGCCCTCGCCCTTCCTGCCCGGCCGCATCGCGCTGCGCGCGCGCACGCTGCACGCCATGGGCCGCACGCTGGACGATGTGACCATGGATGCCACGCGCGAGGGCGACGGCTGGAACGCCAGGGTCGAATCGCGGCAAATTGCCGGCGCGGTGCAGTGGCGCCCGGCCGGGCCGTCCGCCGCCGGCTCGCTGCAGCTGCGCCTGGCGCGGCTGAACGTGCCCGACGCCAGCGATGAAAACAATGTGGTGGACGCGCTCGCCAGCAGCATCGACGAACTGCCCGCGATCGACCTGGTCGCCGACCAGTTCATGCTGCGCGGGAAAGACTTCGGCAAGCTCGAGGTCAAGGCGCATACCGGCATGAGCGGCGCCGACCCGGTCTGGACGCTGGACAAGCTGCAGATCGAGCAGCCCGGCGCCACGCTGACCGGCCACGGCAGCTGGCGCGTGCCGCGCCGCCTGCGCGCCGATGCCAACGCCGAGCGCCGCACGCTGCTGTCCTTCGCCATCGATATCCGCGACGCCGGCGACACGCTGGACCGGCTGGGCCTGGCGCACACGCTGCAGGACGGCAAGGGCAAGCTGGAAGGCCGGGTGGCGTGGCGCGGCTCGCCGCTGTCGATCGACTACCCGACGCTGTCCGGCAAGCTGTCGCTGGAGCTCGAGAACGGCCAGATCCTGAGCGTCGAACCGGGCGCGGCGCGGCTGCTGGGCGTACTCAGCCTGCAGGGCCTGCTGCGCTTTGCCACGCTGGACTTCCGCACGCTGTCGGGCCGCGGGCTGCTGTTCGACCGCATCGCCGGCTCGGGCACCATCGAGAACGGCGTCGGCACGATCCAGGACTTCCAGCTGCGCAGCCCGCAGATCATCGCCAGCATGACCGGCACGGCCAACCTGCTGCGCGAGACCCAGGACTTGCGTGTGGACGTGGTGCCGCGCATCAGCGCCACTTCCACCTCGGTGGCGGCCGCCTTTATCAACCCCGTGCTCGGCATCGGCACGCTGGCCGCGCAGCTGCTGTTCGCCGACGAATTCTCCAAAATGTTCACCCAGCACTACCGCGTCAGCGGCAGCTGGGCCAACCCGCAGATCGGCAAAGTGGAGGAGAATAAGACGCAAGGCAGGACCTTCGAGAACCGCGCGGACCCGGCCTTCCCGAAGTAAGCCCCCGCCGTCCACAGAGGAAACCAACGCCCATGACAGCTCCCGTCCCGTTCCGCGTCGCCGCCGTCCAGACCGTCACCGGCACGTCGCTCGATGCCAACCTGGCGCGCGCCGACGCGCTGATCGCCGAGGCCGTCTCAGGCGGCGCCGAGCTGGTGCTGCTGCCGGAGTACTTCTGCATGATGGGCAAGTCCGAAGCGGACAAGGTTGCGGTGCGCGAGCACGACGGCGACGGCCCGGTGCAGCAGTTCCTGGCCGACGCGGCACGCCGCCACGGCATCTGGCTGGTGGGCGGCACGCTGCCGATGTGGTGCGACGATCCCGAGCGGGTCTACAACACCTCGCTCGCGTTCAATCCGCGCGGCGAGCGCGTGGCGCGCTACGACAAGATCCACCTGTTCGGCTTTACGCGCGGCACCGAGAGCTATGACGAGTCGCGCACCATCCTGGCTGGCCGCACGCCGGTGAGCTTCCAGGCGCCATGCGGTCGCGTGGCAATGTCGGTGTGCTACGACCTGCGCTTCCCGGAGCTGTACCGCGGGCTGGCCGCCGGCGAGGGCACCAGCCTGATCCTGATGCCCGCCGCCTTTACCTACACCACCGGTCAGGCACACTGGGAAATCCTGCTGCGCGCCCGCGCCATCGAGAACCAGTGCTATGTGCTGGCCGCCGCACAGGGTGGCAAGCACGAGAACGGCAGGCGCACCTGGGGCCATTCGATGCTGGTCGATCCGTGGGGCGAAGTGCTGGCCATGCTGCCCGAGGGCGAAGGCGTGGTCGGTGGCGTGATCGATCCCGTGCGCCTGGACGAAGTCCGGCAGAACCTGCCGGCGCTGCGACACCGCGTGCTGTAGCATGTACGAATTCGCGGGGCCGCCAGCGGCGGCGCCCGCCCACGGAATTATCGGCGCCGGCGGCGAGCCGGCGCGACCCAAAAAAGAAAGGACCATTCATGAACGTCGGCGATCTCGGAATCCGCAACCTGGCCACCGCGCAGCAACTGCTGCTGGCGCCGTACGGCCTGGACGAGGCCAAGCTCCAGCGCGTGCTGGCCGATATCTTCACGCACAAGGTCGACTACGCCGACCTGTACTTCCAGTACACCCGCAACGAGGCCTGGAGCCTCGAGGAAGGCATCGTCAAGTCGGGCAGCTTCAGCATCGACCAGGGCGTGGGCGTGCGCGCCGTCTCGGGCGACCGCACCGCCTTCGCCTACTCGGATGAAATCAGCCTGCCGGCGCTGTCGCAGGCGGCAGCGGCCACGCGCACCATCGGCCGCGCGGGCAGCGGCCGCATCAAGGTTGCCAGCGAACTGAACACGCACGCCGGACGCAACCTGTACGCGTCCAACGACCCGCTCGATTCGATGAGCGCGGCCGAGAAGGTGGCGCTGCTCGAGCGCATCGAACGCATGGCGCGCGCCAAGGACCCGCGCGTGGTGCAGGTGATGGCTGGCCTGGCCGGCGAATACGACGTGGTGCTGGTGGCCCGCAGCGACGGCGTGATCGCCGCCGACGTGCGCCCGCTGGTGCGCGTGTCGGTCACGGTGATCGCCGAACAGGGCGGCCGCCGCGAGATCGGCTCGTCCGGCGGCGGCGGCCGCTATGCCTATGGCTACTTCACCGACGACCTGCTGCAGACCTATGTCGACGAGGCGGTCTCGTCGGCGCTGGTCAACCTGGAAGCGCGCCCTGCCCCCGCCGGCGCGATGACCGTGGTGCTCGGCCCGGGCTGGCCCGGCGTGCTGCTGCACGAGGCGGTCGGCCATGGCCTGGAAGGCGACTTCAACCGCAAGGGCTCGTCGGCGTTTGCCGGCCGCATGGGCGAACGCGTCGCGGCCAAGGGCGTGACCGTGGTTGACGACGGCACGCTGGCCAACCGCCGCGGCTCGCTCAACCTGGACGATGAAGGCAACCCGACCCAGTGCACCACGCTGATCGAGGACGGCATCCTGCGCGGCTATATCCAGGACACGCTCAACGCGCGCCTGATGAAGATGCCGGTCACCGGCAACGCGCGCCGCGAAAGCTATGCCGCCCTGCCGATGCCGCGCATGACCAACACCTACATGCTCAACGGCGACAAGGACCCGAAGGAGATCATCGCCAGCGTCAAGAAGGGGCTGTATGCGGTCAACTTCGGCGGCGGCCAGGTGGACATCACCAACGGCAAGTTCGTGTTCTCCGCCAGCGAGGCGTACCTGATCGAGGACGGCAAGATCACCACCCCCGTCAAGGGCGCGACGCTGGTCGGCAACGGGCCGGAATCGCTGAAGGACGTGACGATGATCGGCAACGACATGCGGCTGGATTCGGGCGTGGGGGTGTGCGGCAAGGAAGGACAGAGCGTGCCGGTGGGTGTGGGGCAGCCTACGTTGCGGATTGAGAATATGACGGTGGGTGGCACCGCCTGAGCAAGGTGTTCTCCCTCTTCCCTCAGGGGGAGAGGGACCGGGGTTCAAGCCACCCGCCGCCACTTGCCAACATTTTCAAAAGGCGCTATAAAGATGCTTCGCCGTGCCCGAAGCAACCGATGCACCGCGAAATTTGACTGACCGGCGCGCAATTTCCTGCCTTTCTGCCACGCAGTGCAGCATAAATTCAGCGCCTTCCGCTCAAAACGATTCAAGCTGACCCAAGCCAACGCCTTTTTCCGCCATGTCCGCTAAGTTTTACTTTTACTTCTTTAGCGATCTCACACCGCTGGCGGATAGGGAGGGACGGCTGTAAGCAGCGCCCCGAACACAAAAAAGACCGCCAGCGACCCTGGCGGTTTTTTTATACCTGTTTGCGTCCCCCACACTCTCACGACCTCACAAAGCAATCCTGGAGCCATCATGCTGAAGAACACCGACGACCTGCGCATTCGCGAACTCAAGGAGCTGCTGCCGCCGGCGCACCTGATCCGCGAATTTGCCTGCTCCGAAAAGGCCTCGGACGTGATCTACGGCGCGCGCCAGGCCATGCACCGCATCCTGCACGGCATGGATGACCGGCTGATCGTCATCATCGGGCCGTGCTCGATCCACGATACCCGTGCCGCGCTGGACTACGCCAAGCTGCTAAAAGTCCAGCGCGAACGCTTCGCCGGCGAGCTAGAAGTGGTGATGCGCGTGTACTTCGAGAAGCCGCGTACCACGGTGGGCTGGAAGGGCCTGATCAACGACCCGCACATGGACGGCAGCTTCAAGATCAACGACGGCCTGCGCACCGCGCGCGAGCTGTTGCTGAACATCAGCGAGATGGGCGTGCCGACCGGCACCGAGTACCTCGACATGATCAGCCCGCAGTACATCGCCGACCTGGTGAGCTGGGGCGCGATCGGCGCGCGCACCACCGAATCGCAGGTGCACCGCGAGCTGGCGTCGGGACTGTCGTGCCCGGTGGGCTTCAAGAACGGCACCGACGGCAACGTCAAGATCGCGGTCGATGCGATCAAGGCCGCGTCGCAGCCGCACCATTTCCTGTCGGTGACCAAGGGCGGCCACTCGGCGATCGTGTCGACCTCCGGTAACGAGGACTGCCATGTGATCCTGCGCGGTGGCAAGGCACCCAACTACGATGCCGCCAGCGTGCAGGAAGCGTGCGACGCCATCGCCAAGGCCGGGCTGGCTTCGCGGCTGATGATCGATGCCTCGCACGCCAACAGCAGCAAGAAGCACGAGAACCAGATCCCCGTGTGCGAAGACATCGGCCGCCAGATCGCCGCCGGCGACGAGCGCATCATCGGCGTGATGGTCGAATCGCACCTGGTGGCGGGCCGCCAGGACCACGTGCAGGGCGCGCCGGTCGAGAACCTGACCTACGGCCAGTCCGTGACCGATGCCTGCATCGGCTGGGACGACTCGGTCCAGGTGCTCGAAGGCCTTGCCGAGTCGGTGCGCCAGCGCCGGCTGGTGTCGGGCAGCGGCAACTGATGGAAAGGCCGCGGGCACCTATGCCCGCGGGCATGGCGGCCGGCTACATCCGGCTGTCATGCATGGCGCCGCCGCTGAGGTCGGCCAGGTCCGGCGTGACCTCGGCGTAGCGCAGCAGTTTCCCGCCATGGCGGGCGAGAAAGGCGAATGCATCGCTTTCGGCCCTGAAGCTCGCCAGCGTCGGTCCCATCGAGCTGTGGCGCCGGCTGCCGGCAACATAAAGGCCGGTGGTGGCATCGAACCAGTGGCCGCGCGGACGTTCCCAGTCGGCGCGGCCCATGTCCTGCACGAACACCGCACGCACCGGCCTGACCTGCTCCGGCCGCAGCAGCGCGTGGAACATCTCCACCGTATCGCAGAACCAGTGCGGGTGCGCCTCGCCCGCGTAGAAGATCTGCGCCTTGGGCCCGGGATAATCGGCCAGCAGCATGCCGTCCAGCGCGCAGGCGGTGGCGGACTCGATCTCTTCCGGCTGCGCGGCGGCATCCGGCTTGCGGCCGCAGGCGGCGACCAGGACGGCACTGCCGGCCATGGCCAGCAGCAGGTTGCGGCGACGCAATGACAAAGGGGAACACATCAGCGGAATCTCCTGGCAGCAAGGACCAGCGGCACGGCGATCCACGCCAGCAGCGCCGCCCCGGTCGGCCACGGGCTGGCCAGCGCGGGCGGCACGATGCTGGCAACACCACCGGCGCTGCGCAACTGGTCCAGGGAAAAGGCATTGACGATACGGAACAGGTCGGCGGGGTTCAGCAACAGCAGCCAGGCGATCCAGTCGGTGGCGGCTGCGCCGGTGCCATTGC
>NZ_JBEFLI010000054.1:0-49176 GCF_040578825.1 Cupriavidus necator
ATCGCGAGCAGCTCACATCGTTGATGACGCGTCGACGGCAGTTGCTGGAGATGCGTGTGGCGGAAGGCAATCGGTTGGAGAAGGCGTCGGCACAGGCGGCACGTAGTATCCGCGCGGTGATCCGGACGCTGGACAAGCAAATCAGCCAAATCGACAAGGATGTGGACGGGCAAATCGAGAAGCACTTCAAAGACCAGCGTGCGCTGCTTGAAGCGGTTAAAGGTGTGGGCGCGGTGACGACCATGACGTTGCTGGCGGCTCTGCCGGAGTTGGGCAAGCTGGGGCGAAGGGCCATCAGCAAGCTGGTCGGCGTTGCACCGCTGGCCAATGATTCCGGCAAACGGCAAGGTCCGCGACGCATCTGGGGCGGACGTGGCGAAGTGCGCGCGGTGCTGTACATGGCCACGCTGTCGGCTAAGCGCTACAACCCGGCCATTGCGTCGTTCTACCAGCGTCTGCTCGCGGCCGGCAAGCCTAAGAAGGTTGCCATCGTTGCCTGCATGCGCAAGCTGCTGACCATCCTGAATGCGATGGTCAGAGATGGCGCAATGTGGGACCCGACTAAGCATGTTTTGCCGTCCGTTAAGCCTTGACTTTAAACACAGTTGCTCTCCCGCTTGCGAGAGGGGCCGGGGGTGAGGGCAGGCGCTGGCAATATCGACGCGCGTGACTTCGTTGATGCACCGGCGTGTGGGCACGCCCCCCGCGATTTAACCCGAATGAGCGGCAAACCCCTCCACACCCGGCGCGATCTCCTCACGCAACGTGAGTTGCGGAATGTCATAGTCCCCCGCATTCTGCGGCCGGAACGGGATCGGCGCGATCGACCCGAGCGTATCCAGCCGCTGCCCCAGTTCTTCGCGGATCTCGGCAAAACGTGCATCGTCAACCCGGCTGGTCCGGTACACCACGTACGGCGGCAGTACGTCAAAGCCCGGGTAGTACAAGATGCCGTGATGGATCGGGAACAAGATGTCGTCGATCGGCCCATTGATGCCGCGCGCGCTGTAGTGCGATTCCCAGCCACCGGCAGTGACCACCAGCATCGCGCGCTTGCCGGCCAGCATGCCTTCGCCATAGCGGTCGCCCCAGCGCTCGTCGGAGTGCTCGCCCACGCCATACGCAAACCCGTAGGCATAGACGCGCTCGACCCAGCCCTTCAGGATCGCCGGCATCGAGAACCACCACAGCGGGAACTGCAGGATGACGGCATCCGCCCAGCGGAGCTTTTCCTGCTCGCGCGCGATATCGTCGCTCTGCAGGCCGTTCTCGTAGGCATGCTTAGAGTCCAGTGACGGATGAAAAGGCGTGCCGCCGGGCCGCGCCTTGCTGTCGGCGGCGTCGAGCTGCGCTTTCCACTGCATTGCATAGAGGTCCGAGACCTGCACGTTGTGGCCCGCATCGCGCAGACGCTGTATCGCGAAGTCGCGGAGCGCGCCATTCAGCGACCTGGGCTCCGGATGGGCGTAGACAAGAAGTACGTTCATGATGGCTGCATCGAAGGATTGTGTAGGGTGAAGCCAGCATAGGCCGTACTCATGTATATTGGAAATGAATATCCAATATTGCAGGTATTGCCATGACTAATCTCAGAAAGCTCGACCTGAACCTGCTGGTGACGCTTGACGTGCTGCTGTCCGAGCACAACGTGACCCGCGCCGCGCAGCGACTGAACTTCTCGCAGCCTTCCGTCAGTGTCCACCTCGCCAAGCTGCGCGACTACTTCGGCGACCCGCTGCTGCTGCCGGGCCCGCGCGGCATGCGTCCTACGGCGCGAGCCGAGGCGCTGCGCGAGCCGTTGCGCGAGGCGCTGGCTGCGCTGGAGCAAACGGTCTCGCCGGACGCGCCGTTCGATCCCGCCGCCTCCACGCATACCTGGCGCGTGGCCGCGACGGACTATGGCGAGTCCACCATCGTGCTGCCCGCGCTGCAGGCGCTGCGCGCGGCGGCGCCGGGCGCGCGGCTGGCCGTGCTGGAAATGGCGCCGTCGCGCATTGCCAGGCAGGCGGAACAAGCCGAACTCGATCTTGCGTTCCACACCAGCGACGGCGCCCCGCCGGGGCTGCACCGCCGCGCGCTCTTTACCGAACGCTATGTGCTGGTGGGACGCGCCGGCCACCCGCGGCTGAAGCGCCGTCCGACGCTGGCCCAGTTCTGCGCCCTGGACCATGTGATCGTGTCGCCGGATGGCGGCGGATTTTTTGGCGTGACCGATGAGACGCTGGCCAGCGCCGGCATGCAGCGGCGCGTCGTGCTGTCAGTGCCCCACTTCCTGTTTGTGTCGGAGGTCGTGATGCGCACGGAGCTCGTGGCGATGCTGCCCGCGCGGCTGGTGCACGACCATGCGGGACTGCAAGTGGTAGAGCCGCCGGTGCAGGTGCCGGGCTACGAGATGTCGATGCTGTGGCACGAACGCGTGCACCGCGATCCGGCGCACCGGTGGCTGCGCGACCTGATCCTGCGGTCCGTGTAGAAGGGGCGGCACGGACCAGTCATTCCGCCCTCTTTTGCATACAAAACTGGAATACAATCAATCCTTTCAAACCCCGGCGGGATGTTTCCACGCCGCATCCAGTTTTGGAGGAGACCCATGACGTACTGTGCAACCGGCCTGACTTCCCCGCATGCAGCGGCGCTTGCGCCGATCGAGGACTACCTGCAAGGCCATATCACCGGCAAGGCCGAATATATGGTCAGGGCCTTCCACGCCGACGCCCGCATCGTTTCCTACCGCGACGGCAAGCTGCATTCGCTGACCGTTGACGAGTTCGTCTCCGCGCGCTGCCCCGGACATCCCGCGCCGGACGAGGCGCAGCGCAAGCGTTCGATCACGCAGTTCGATGTGGTCGGCAATGCCGGCGTTGCCAAGGTGGTGCTGGACTACCCGGACGTCGTCTTCACAGACTACATGACGCTGCTGCAGATCGACGGCGCCTGGAAGATCGTCAACAAGACCTTCAGCGCGGCGCCGCGCGTACCGGCCGACAAGTAAGCATCAGCGGCGGGCGGCCGCAGCCTCAGCCAGGCAACACCGCGGTCGCTTCGATCTCGAACAGCATGTTGTCCAGCGCCAGCCGCGGCACGGGGATCAGCGTGCAGGCCGGCACCGGCTTGTCGCCCCACATCTCGCGCAGCGCCGCGCCGAAGGTACGCAGGCGGTCGTGCGAATGGTCGACCACCAGCACCGTCAGCTTGGCCACATCGCCGACATCAGCGCCGGCGGCTTTCAGCGCGATGCGCAGGTTCTGCATTGCGCGCGCAACCTGCCGCGGAAAATCCGGCGCCAGGCCACCGGCGGCATCCTCGCCGCCCTGCCCCGACACATAGACGATGCGCGCGGGCCCCTCCACCACAGCCACATGCGAATAACCATTGGGACGCGGATCGTACAGGCCGTCGGGATTGAGCAGGCTCAGCGACGTATTGGCGCGCGCAGGCGGCTGCACGGACGACAGCGGGGGCGAGAAAGGCGAGAAGGGCAGCATGGGGTCAACTCAGAGTTGAGGAAAGCCGAACAATGGAGCCGCCAGTATCAAACCTCAACTTAACTTGAGGTCAAGCGCGCCCATGGTGATAGCATGGGCATTCCTCCGGCCGACTAGCTGCTCGCCCCCTCTGCCATGGCATCCGCGAAACAACCCACCGCACCGCGCCGGCGCCGCCCCGCGCCCGCCGAGCCACTGCTGTCCGTCGGCGAGGTCGCCGCGCGCACCGGCATCGCGGTGTCCGCGCTCCATTTCTATGAATCGCGCGGCCTGATCGCCAGCACGCGCAGCGGCGGCAACCAGCGCCGCTATCCGCGCGCGGTGCTGCGGCGCCTGGCCGTGATCCGCGTGGCGCAGCGCATGGGCCTGCCGCTGGCGGTGATCGCCGCGGCCATGCAGAAACTGCCCGACGGACGCGCGCCCACCGTTGCCGACTGGCGCAAGTTGTCCGCAAGCTGGCGCGACGATCTCGACGAACGCATCCGCACGCTGACGCAGCTGCGCGACCAGCTCGACGGCTGTATCGGCTGCGGCTGCCTGTCGCTGAAGGCATGCCCGCTGCGCAATCCGCAGGACACGCTGGCAGGCGCTGGCCCGGGGCCGCATTTCCCCGGCGAGGCGCAATGACTGCCGCCGCCGTGCCCGGGGATTACCTGATCGTCTGCAGGTAGCCCAGCAGATCTTCGATCTGCTTGTCGTTGCCGATGCCCCAGAAGCGCATCTTCGTGCCTGGCACCACCTTGCCCGGTGCGCGGATAAAAGCGGCCAGCGTGTCGTGCGACCACACCACCTTGGATGCGCGCATCGCCTCGGAATACTGGTAGTCGCTGGTGCCGCCGGCCGGACGGCCGAAGAGGCCGTTCAACTGCGGGCCAAAGCCGGCGCGCGCATTGCGGCCGACGTGGTGGCAGGAGGCACAGCGCGCGGCGAACAATGCCTTGCCAGCCGCGATATCGGGAGCGGCGTGGGCGGCGGTGGCGGCGGCAAGGCCGGCCAGGGCAAACGCGGAAAATACGGCACGGCGCATGAGGTGATGGCAGGGGGATGGCTTTGCGGCGGGGACTGAATGATACAGGGCGTGGCCGGCCCGGCTTACACCCCGTCACACTTGCAACACTTTGCGCGGCCTATATTACGAGCCCGCCCCCTACAGTAAGGCCATGTCCAACGCCCCCTGGGAGGCAAACATGAAACGAATCATCGCCATGGCAGTAGTCGGTGGGGCAATGCTCGCGGCCAGCGCGGGGGCTTACGCCGGCGTGAATATCGACATTGGCATCGGCGTCCCGGGCGTTGTGGTTGCCGAGCCCGCACCGGTCTATCGCCCGGCGCCGGTCTACCGCGCGGCCCCGGTCTATGCACCGGCACCGGTGTATGCGCCGGCTCCGGTCGCATATGCCCCGGCGCCGGTGGCCTATGCGTCGCGCCCGGTGGTGGTGGCTCCCGTCCCGGTGCGCTATGACCGGTACGACGGCCGCGACTATCACCGCGACTATCACCGCGCCTACCATCGCGAACAACGCCGCGAATGGCGCGAGCGCGAATGGGCGCGCCGCCATGGCTATGAGGGCCCGGGCCGCCGCTGGGACTGATGGCTGACCCTGACGGCTCACCCTGACGGCTGACCAGCCTGGGTTGCGCGCCTGCAAGGATTCGCAACTCAGGCTACCCTGTCGGCACTGTCACAACGTGCCGCGGGCTGCGATGCAGCAGCCCCCCAGGAAAAGCCATGCCGCAACCCCTCAGAATCGACTTCGTCTCCGATATTGCCTGCCCCTGGTGCGCCATCGGCCTGTCCTCGCTGCGGCAGGCGCTGCAGCGGCTTGGCGATACGGTGGACGCCGAGATCGTACTGCACCCCTTCGAACTGAACCCGCAGATGGGTGCCGAGGGCGAGGCCATCGTCGACTACCTCGGCAAGAAGTACAGCCGCACGCCCGCGCAAATCGCCGAGACTCAGGCCATGATCCGCGAGCGCGGCGCCGGCGTGGGCTTCACCTTCGGCGAGCGCACGCGCGTCTACAACACCTTCGACGCCCACCGGCTGCTGCATTGGGCCGGCCTCGAAGGCAAGCAACTGCCGCTCAAGCTCGCGCTGCTGCGCGCCTACCATACCGACGGCAAGGACCCGAGCCATCACGACGTGCTGGTGGAAGCCGCGGCATCCGCCGGCCTCGACGCCGCGCAGGCCCGCAAGATCCTGGAAAGCGATGACTATGCCGATGCGGTGCGCGCCGAAGAGCGCGAGTACCAGGGCATGGGCATCCAGTCGGTGCCGTCGATCCTCTTCAACAACCGCTATCTCGTCACTGGCGGCCAGCCGGTGGAGGCGTTTGAGCAGGCGATCCGGCAGATCGTGGACGAGATGCAGCAGCAGCCGGTGCAGGGCTGAGCCTGCCGTGTGAAAAAAGCCCGCCCGGAACCCCGGGCGGGCCAGCACTGCCACGTCTCTTCCGTGGTTCAGCGCACCGCCGTCTTCATCCGCGCCGGCACCGCCTCTGCCGCCATCGGCGTGCGGTTCGCCAGGCCCAGCACCACCTGCCATGCGAACGACACCGCGCCGACGATAAACACCACATCGCCGAAGGTCCGCACCCAGCGCAGTGTCTGCAGGATGGGCTGCTGCATGAACGCCTCGCTGCGCGCATACCAGGTGCCATGCTCGACGCTCGCCAGGAACTGGATGATGCCGATCGGCAGCAGGCTCGTGCCGATCATCAGCACCAGCCCCGCATTCAGCCCCCAGAACGCGGTCTTCATCAGCGCCGGGCTGAGCCGGTAAGCCGGCCGCACATAGCGCAGCACCAGCAGCGTGAAGCCCAGCGCCAGGAAGCCATAGACCCCGAACAGCGCGGCGTGCGCGTGGACCGGCGTGGTGTTCTGGCCCTGGATGTAGTACAGCGAGATCGGCGGGTTGATCATGAAGCCGAATACGCCTGCGCCCAGCATGTTCCAGAACGCCACCGCGACAAAGCACATCAGCGGCCACTTCAGCTCTGCCATCCACGGTGCGCGATGCTTGAGGCGCCAGTTTTCCCACGCTTCATGTCCGAGCACGATCAGCGGCACCACTTCCAGCGCGCTGAACGCGGCGCCCACTGCCATCACCGGCGTGGTGGTGCCGGCAAAGTACAGGTGGTGGAAGGTGCCCGGAATGCCGCCCAGCATGAACAGCGATGCCGAAGCCAGGCTGGCCGCGGTCGCCATGGGGCGCGACACCAGCCCCAGCGTCGAGAAGATAAAGGCCAGCGCCGTGGTCGCGAACACTTCGAAGAAGCCTTCCACCCACAGGTGCACGACCCACCAGCGCCAGTACTCCATCACCGTCAGGCTGGTGCGTTCGCCATAGAACAGCCCCGCGCCATAGAACAGCCCGATCGCCACCACCGATGACGTCAGCAGCGCCAGCAGGTTGCGGTCGGTGCCGCGGGCGCGCAGTGCCGGCATGATGCCGCGCATCATCAGCACCAGCCAGATCAGGATGCCGGCAAACTTGCCGATCTGCCACAGGCGGCCCAGGTCGACATACTCATAGCCCTGGTGCCCCAGCCAGAAGTTCAGGTGCGCGGGCATTCTCTGCGCGATCGCCAGGTAGTTGCCGATAAACGATCCCACTACCACGACCACCAGCGCCCAGAACAACACGTTGACACCGAGCCGCTGGTACTTCGGGTCCCTGCCGCCGTTGATCAGCGGCGCCAGGAACAGGCCCGCGGCGAGGAAACCGGTGGCGATCCAGAACAGCGCGCTCTGGATATGCCAGGTGCGCACCAGCGCGTACGGGAACCACTGTGACACATCGATGCCGTAGAACTTCTGCCCTTCGACGGTGTAGTGCGCGGTAAAGCCGCCCAGGAACACCTGGAACACAAAGAGCGCCACCACCAGGAACAGGTACTTGCCGAGCGCGCGCTGCGACGGCGTCAGTGCGACGGCCAGCAGCGGATCGCGCGCCGGCGCCTGCGGCGGCGTTTCTTCGTGGCCGCGCAGGAAGGCCCAGGCCCATACCAGCAACCCCACGCCTGCCAGCAGCACCACTACGCTGATCACCGACCACACCACGTTTTCGCTGGTGGGCTGGTTGCCGATCAGCGGCTCGTGCGGCCAGTTGTTGGTGTAGGTGGCCTCGTGTCCCGGGCGCGCGGTCGATGCGGCCCAGGCGGTCCAGAAGAAGAAATGCGTCAGCTGCTCGCGCCGTTCGGCGCCGGGCAGCGTGTTCTCTTTCATCGCGTAGTGCTCGCGCGTGGTGTGCAGCGCGGGCGCGTCGGAGAAGAGCTGGTCGTAGTAGGCGGCGGTGTTGGCGATAGCCTGTGCGCGCCGGTTCGAGACGGTCAGCACCTTCGTCTGCGGATCGGCGGCATTGCCCCGGTATTCGATGCGAAGCTGTTCGCGCAATGCGGCTTGCGCGGGCGCGGCGAGCTGCGCGTAGGGCCGGCCATACGCGTCCTGCGCGGCGAGGTCGAGCCACGCGGTCAGCTCGCGATGCAGCCAGTCGGCGGTCCAGTCCGGCGCCTGGTAGGCGCCGTGGCCCCAGATGGAGCCAAGCTGCATGCCGCCCACCGACTGCCATGCGGTCTGGCCGTCGAGGATATCGTCGCCGGTAAAGAGCGTGCGGCCGTCTACAGTGGCAACCTTGGCCGGCATTGGCGGCGCCTGGCGGTACACCTCGACACCGTAGTAGCCGAGCAGGGAGAAGGTGACCGCCAGCACGGCGATCAGCAGGAACCATAGTCTGCGATAAGAGCCCATGATGCTAAGTTGTTGGTTGTGGTGGCGTGCGCAGGCCGGGTCAGGCATGCGTGGAGCAGGAGCAGGCGGGCGCTTCGTTGGCGGCGGCAGGGCCGGCCGGCGTTTCGAACAGCACGTTGTTTTCCAGGTGGATGTGTTCCATCAGGTCTTCGCGCAACGTGCGCAACCCCAGGTAGAGCGCGCGCCAGGTATTGCAGGCCGCGCGCGGCAGCGTGATGTCGTTGGTCAGCGCCGCCAGTTGCTGCAGCGCCTGGCCATGGTCGTCATGCTCCAGCCGCATCACGGCGATGGGGCGGCCCGCGGCGGCGCGCATGCCGCGCGACAGCATCGGGAACAGCACCTGCTCTTCCTTCTGCATATGGGTTTCCAGCTCGCCGAGCATCGCGGTCAGGTGGCCGGCCAGGCCGAGCGGGCAATCGGGGCGGTCGCCATGGACCTGCTCGACCCGACGCGCGAGGCGGATCAGCTCGGGCAACTGCTCGCGGTGACGCTGATGGAAACGCGTGAGGATATGCGCGATCAACGCTGACGGCGCCGCCGTATTCCAGTCGTCCGCGGTGGGTTGAGCCGCATCCTGCAGCACGCGCAGCTGCGCTTCGATATTGCCGATGGCCGCCGCATCGAGCCCCTTCTCCTGCGCGGCATCGCGCAGGGTCTGCTTGCCGCCGCAGCAGAAGTCCAGCGCGTAATCGTGGAAGATCCGCGTGGCACCCGGGATGCGGCGGGCCAGTTGGCCAAGGGATTGGTCCTGCAACGTCATGATTGTTTCTCCGTGTGGAAGTTACGCATGCATGACTTACGCGAGGAGCGTGCCCGAAAAAAACATAAGCATATCAATGGCTTGAAAAACAGTAGGTGAGAAATACCCTATACTTCGCGCGGTACTTATGACCCAGAGGGTAGCTTTCACCATGATGCCGGGCGCCATGTATCCCGACCTGTTGGCCGATCTCGTCACCGACCTGCCGCAAGCCGTTCGCCTGCAGCGCCTGGTCAGCGTGCTGCGTACGCATTTCCGTTGCGGCGCGGTGGCGCTGCTGCGGCTCGAGGAAGACCACCTGCGCCCCGTTGCCGTCGACGGCCTGGTGCGCGCCGCGCTGGGCCGGCGCTTCGCGGTTGGCCTGCATCCACGCCTGGCGGCGATCCTGTCGCGGCGCGGCGTGACCTGCTTTCACCACGACAGCGTGCTGCCCGATCCGTACGACGGCCTGATCGACGAACACGTAGGCGAGCCGCTGCCGGTGCACGACTGCATGGGCACCAGCCTGGAAGTCGACGGCCGGCCGTGGGGCGCGCTGACGCTGGATGCATTGACCGTCGGCACCTTCGATACCGCCGCGCAGGCCGAGCTGCAGCGGCTGACCGTTATCGTCGAAGCGGCGATCCGCACCACGCGGCTAGAGGCGGAGATTCGCGCGCTGCAGCTCGCGCGCGGCACGCCCGCGACCGATGAGGGCGCTGCCGGCAATGGCGAAATCACCGGCGAGATCGTTGGCCAGAGTGAAGCCATCGCGAACCTGCTGCACGAACTGGAAGTGGTGGCCGATACCGATCTGCCGGTGCTGCTGCTGGGCGAAACCGGCGTCGGCAAGGAGTTGTTCGCGCACCGCCTGCACCGGCAATCGCGCCGGCGCGCGCACCCGCTGGTGCATGTCAACTGCGCGGCGCTGCCCGAGTCATTGGCAGAGAGCGAACTGTTCGGCCACGCCCGCGGCGCTTTCTCCGGCGCCACCGGCGAACGCCCCGGCCGTTTCGAAGCCGCTGACGGCGGCACGCTCTTTCTCGACGAAGTGGGCGAGTTGCCGCTGGCAATCCAGGCCAAGCTGCTGCGCACGCTGCAGAACGGCGAGATCCAGCGCCTGGGCTCCGACCGCCCGCGCCGCGTCAACGTGCGCGTGATCGCCGCCACCAACCGCAACCTGCGCGAACACGTGCGCGACGGCTCGTTCCGCGCCGATCTCTACCACCGCCTGTCGGTCTACCCCATCCCCATCCCGCCGCTGCGCGAACGCGGCAACGACGTACTGCTGCTCGCCGGTCGCTTCCTGGAACTGAACCGCGCACGCCTGGGCCTGCGCAGCGTGCGTTTGTCAGCCGCGGCGCAGGATGCGCTGCGGCGCTACCGCTGGCCCGGCAACGTGCGCGAGCTCGAACACGTGATCAGCCGCGCCGCACTGCGCGCGGTAAGCCGCGGCGCGGGCCGCAATGACATCGTCACGCTGGAAGCGGAGCTGCTCGACCTGGATGGACTGGAAACGCCGTCGTCGCGCATGACCGGTGGCGGCGTGGCCCAGCCCTTTGCCTCGCCGACCCTGGTGGCTGGCACCACGCTGCGCGATGCGGTGGAGCAAACCCAGCGCGCCTGCATCGAGCAGGCGCTGCAGGTCCATCACGGCAACTGGGCGCAGGCGGCGCGGCAGCTGGGGGTGGATGCCAGCAACCTGCATAAGCTGGCCAAGCGCCTGGGGTGCAAGTAAGGGCCGGGAACCGGGAACGCCATCGCATTCGAGTCGCCGCGCGCGTCACATGCCTGCGCGACGCGTGCCGGCCCATTGTGTCATCGCCAGGCCCATCCGCGCATCACCAGCCATGCAACATGCCATCACCCGTCACCATTCCGTCATGGCGACGCCTCCCAATACCGCATAAGCTAGTCAGCATGCCGGCCCGCACGGCGGTGCGCCGGTGTGCCGTGCATGGGCGCCCTGGTGCGGACATCACGGCCCAACAGGAGATTTCCCGTGATGATGACTGCAACGCAGGCCTTCTGGCCGCAAGCCTTCTGGCCACAAGCCATGTGGTCGCAAACCGTTTGGCCACAAGCCATGTGGCCGTTCCCGACCTTCTTCACCGGCATGCACCAGGTCGAGACGATGCAATCCGACCTGGCGGAGAACCTGCGCCGGATGACCGAACTCAACCTTGAGTTCGCCAGGTCGATGTTTGAGGAATTGCAACTCGATGCAATGGGCGCGGTGGTGATGCAGGACCCGGAAGAACTGTACGCGCGCGAGATCGCCAGCGAGCTGCCGCTGCTGGGCGGGCCGCTGCACTATGTCTCGGCGATGATGGAGCTGATGGCGCGCGCGCAGCAGAAGTGGATCGACGGGTGGGGTCATCTGCTGACGCGTGGCATATTGCCCGACTGGCCGGTCGGCCGGGATAGCGTGACGGATGTACCGCCCTGGTCGATCCGTGAAACGCCGCGGCCGCAGCCCGCTGAAAGCTGAACCGCGCGCTCACAACCGCCCACACCCGCTCACACCGTCACCACGATTCGGAAGGAACGTTGATCCGCTCGCCATAGGCCGGCCAGCGGACCATCGACACCGGCGCCACAATGCTGCCGCATCGCCCGGCACCAGCTGTCGACGCTTCCGCCAACCGTTTCCACGACACCGGCTGCTTCCAGTCCCAGTCCGGACGGCAGTGTCGGCGTCTCGATACAGGTCCCGGCACGCAGCAGCGCCTCGGCCCGGTTCAGGCCCAGCGGCCGGACGCGGATGCGGACTTGCCCGCGTGCCGGCGGCTGCACATCGACATCCTCGATGCGCAGCACGCGAGCGCGTGCAGGCCGGCGCGCTGGTGCAGCGTTTTCCGGGCCAGCCGGCGTTTCTCTACGATGCGTACGCGCTGTGGCTGCAAACGCCGCACCTGCCACGCAAGGTCCGGCCTGCCGTCGATGCACCGGCCGAGGCCTTGCCCCGCTCTATGTCATAAGCGACAGCTATCGTGGTGGCCTGCGGTGGCGGCCGGCGGCGCGCGTTGCGTCAGACACACGGCGCTCAAACCCGCCGCGCAGCCCGGTATCATCCGTCCTGATGAGAACGCGAACCCGATATGCCGGCGTCCGACCCACGCGCCGGGACAAAGCTAAAGACACGGCGGCCCGCCATCACGCGCGCCGCAACGTGACCACCGGGCCGATCCCTGGCACCCCTGCCTAGCGCATCGGTCCAGCTCGCGCCGCGCCTCCCATGCCTTCCTACCCCCTGGTTCTCCTGCTCACCATCGCCGTCATCTGCAGCATCGGCATGGTCATCACCACCTGGCCGCGGCGCGACGACCCCACGGTCCAGGCTTTCCTGGTGATGGCCGGCGGCGTGGTGATCTGGAGCGGCGGCCGGCTGCTGGAGATCAGTTCGGCCGACCTGCCGGGCCGCATCCTGTGGGCCAAGGTGCAGTACGTGGGCATCGTGGCGGTGCCGATCGGCTGGCTGGTGGCGATGGTGCACCTGAGCCGCCCGCGCTATGTGGTGCCGTGGTCGAGACTGTGGCTGCCGGTGCTGGCGGCGGTGGTGACCGTGGTGCTGGTCTTCACCAACGAGCGCCACCACCTGATCTGGCAGCGCATCACGCTGATGCCGCCGGGGGTCGCGCCCGGCGCGGTCTTCGAGCACGGTCCGGGCTATATCGTGGCGGCGGGCTGGTCCTATGCGTTGCTGGCGCTGAGTGTGTATTTCCTGGTCACCGCGCAGGTGCCCAACACCGCCCTGTCGCGGCGCGGCCGCGCCATCCTGGCCGCCGGCCTGGCATTGCCGCTGCTCGCGCATATCGCCTACCTGAAGCGCTGGACCGGTCCGCTCGGCGGCGACCTGACGCCGGCGACGTTTTCGCTGATGGCGGTGCTGGTGTGGTTCTGCGCGCTGCGCACCCATCTGGACGATATCGGCCATTACGCGCGGCTGCGCGTATTCGATGCGCTGGGTGAAGGCTGCGTGATCGTCGACGGCCATGGCGCGATCGTCGAATTCAATCCGGCCGCGGCGCAGTTATGGCCCGAGCTGCGCCGCGGCAGCCCGGTGCCCGCGGGCTGGCAAGCCGCGCTGCGGCGCACACCGGATCCCCCCGATAACGCGGCATCCATCCCGTTCGTGCCGGCGGGCGCGCCGTTCGAGCTCACCGTGGAAAGCGTGGCGCGCCTGGACGGCAGGCAGATCGGCAGCCTGGTGTTCATGCGCGATATCAGCCGGTTCCAGTCGCGCGAGCTGGCGCTGACCGCGCAGCTCGGGCAGACCGAAGAGCAGCTATCGCAGGTGCAGGCCGACCTCGATATCGACGCGCTGACCGGCATCCCAAACCGGCGCTATTTCCAGCGGGAGTCGATTGCGACCGTGACCCGCGCCTGCGAGCGCAACCAGGCGCTGGGCCTGCTGATTCTCGACGTCGACCTGTTCAAGCAGTACAACGACCTGCACGGCCACGTGGCCGGCGACGACTGCCTGCGCCAGATCGCCACCGCGCTGACCCGCACGCTGGCCGGTCCGCAGTTCTGCGCGCGGCTCGGCGGCGAGGAGTTCGCGGTGGTGCTGCCCGAGGCCTCGCGCGAGGAAACCCGCGCGGTGGCCCGCCGCATGGTGGCCGCGGTGCGCGAGCTCGGCATCGCGCACAACGGCACGCCGGTGCAGCCGTTGGTCACCATCAGCGTGGGCGCGGTGTGGACCGTGCCGGAAGCGCCGCGGCTGGAGCCGCTGCTGCACCGTGCCGACAGCGCGATGTATCGCGCCAAGCGGGCCGGACGCAACCGCTTCATGCTGGATGGCGACGCGTAGCCGCCGGCGAGCCAAAGCCACTCACGCGCCGGCACCCGCCATCGCCCCCTGCAACGCCACCAGCCGTGCCGCGGCCTTGCTGATCCATGCCGGCCGCGGCGCGGCATCCAGCCAGTACTTGACCTCCAGCCCCAGCGCCGTGTCGCCGCTGATCACCAGCTTGCGCTGGAAAAACAGCGTATCGGTATCGGCCTCGCCGCCAAGCAGGCGCAGATAGTCCACCGCACAGGCGCGCAGCGTCAACGCGGGCTCGGCCCCGTTCGCCGCGGCCGTATGGAAGCGGCCGCCATCGCAACGGAACGGCACCTCCAGCCCAAGGTCCTGCACGGTCAGCAGGAAGGCATGCCCGTCCAGCGCGGCCGGCGGCTCCAGCCAGCCCGCACGGCGCGCCAGCTCCAGCGCCGCCACCAGCGGCAGCGCGCGAGCCCGCGCCGGCATGCGCCGGTGCACGCCGGCCATCACCTTGTGCAGCGTGTTCATGGCCTTGCCTCCCATACGATGCCGGCGGCGCCGTGCCAGTAGCCGTTGCAGGGCTGCGCGCCGGCGGGGGTGATGCCGCTGCGCGCCGGCGCCTGCTCGCCCGCGCGGATGGCGGCGAGTTGCCGCACCACCTCCAGCGTGCCGCGCGAATGCGGGCTGATGCGCAGCAGGTCCACGCCCATTCCGGCCATGGCCAGCGCCTCGCCGCACAGGTCCAGGCAGGTGGCGCTCTGCGTCTGCACGCCGTTGAGCGTGAAGAACGGCTGGCCTTCGCCGGTGGCGGCCACCAGCCCGTCCGGGTAATCCATGCAGCGGAATTCGCAGCTATCCTTGCGCAGCCGGTGGTGGCGCGCGGTAAAGCAGCGGGCCGAAAACGCCAGCGGCATGCGGCCCCAGACAAAGGCTTCGAGGCGCGTGCCGGCGGGCCGGGCCGCGGCGAGTGCGGCCAGCGTGCGGCCGTCCATCTCCACCGGCGCGACGCAGCCCACCGCGCCCAGGCCGGCCAGCCACGCCAGCGTATCCGCGTGATAGACGTTCAGGTGCGGCCCGCCGACAAAGGGCCTGCCTTCCATGCAGCGCACCGCGCCAAGGTCGTTGGCCTCGACCAGGTAGTCTTGCTGTGCGCAGGCGCGGCGCATCCAGGCGATATCCGTATCGGACTCCACCAGCACCGGCGTGGACAGCACCACCTCCTTGCCGGCGTCGCGCAGCATCTGCGCGATTTCCAGCCATTGCGCATGGCGCAGCTCGTGGCGGCGCGTGCAGACGGTTTCGCCCAGGTAGACGCGGTCCACCGGCGCATCGGCGACGGATGCGTAGAACTGCAGCACGGTCTCGCGCGGCCAGTAGTACAGCAGCGGGCCCAGCGCGATGCGCAAACGCGGCAAGGCAGCAGTGCGCGGCGCAGCGGCCGCGGCGGTTTGTGGCATGGGTAGCTCCAGGGTTGCCGGCATCGGCATATCAAGGCAGGTCGGTTCCATCTGGCTTCCTCAACCTCACCGCCATGGCCGGTCGTAAGCGCCCTGCGTGACCTGGTCGCCCTCGGCATGGCGGCCCAGCGTGCTCTGCCATTCCTGGCGCGGCGCAAAGCGTGCCGGGTCGGCGCAGGCGGCGTCGATGGCCGCGCGCAGCACGCCGACCACGTCGCCCACATAGCGCGGGCTGCGCTGGCGGCCTTCGATCTTGATCGCGGCGATGCCCATGTCGATCAGCGACGGCAGCAGCGACAGTGCGTTGAGGCTGGTCGGTTCCTCCAGCACGTAGCCGCGCTCGCCCTCCACCTCGAAGCGGCCCTTGCACAGCGTCGGATACCCGGCCGGCTCACCGGGCGCATAGCTGTCGATCAGAATGCCCGACAGCCGCGCATGCATGGTGCCGTTCTGCTCGGTCCAGCGCACCGCGTGCGCGGGCGAGCAGACGCCCTTGTTGTTGGGCGAGTCGCCGGTGGCGTACGACGACAGCAGGCAGCGCCCTTCCGCCATCACGCACAGGCTGCCAAAGCCGAACACCTCCAGCTCCACGCTGGTCTGGCGCGCCAGCTTGCCGATCTGCGCCAGCGACAGCACGCGCGGCAGCACCACGCGGCGGATATTGAAGCGCTCACGCATCAGCTCGATGGCATCGGCATGCGTGGCCGAGCCCTGCACCGACAGGTGCAGCCGCAGCGCGGGATGGCGCTCGCAGGCGTAGCCCATCAGCCCGGCGTCGGCCATGATGACCGCGTCAGCACCGAGCTCCGCCGCGGCATCGACGGCGCGGTGCCACTGCGCCACCGCGCCCATCTGCGCGAAGGTGTTGATGGCGCACAGCACTTCGGCGCCACGCGCATGGGCTTCGGCAACGCCGGTGCGGATATCGGCCTCGGTGAAATTGAGGCCGCCGAAATTGCGCGCATTGGTGGCATCGCGCAGGCCGAGGTAGACCGCGTCGGCGCCGTGCTGCAGCGCCATGCGCAGCGCGGCCAGCGATCCGGCGGGCGCGACCAGTTGCGGCCGGCGCCCTGCGCGGGCGCCTTCGGCCAGGGCTGGAGAAGCAAGTGTCATGGGGTGATGGCGCCGGTCGCGGCGCAGGATGCAGGACAGCGGCCGATGCTAGCCAAGCGCTGGCCGCAGGGGCTTGATCGCGCGCAAACCGGTCCCAACGGCATGTATGCGGCGCGGGCCTATGCCGGTCGGCGTAGGCCGATGGCAGGCCGCGTCCGCGCGCTTGACCTGCGGCAAACGCAGGGCGGCGCCCGTATGCCACGCTCTGCCGGTCATTCCACGTGCCAGGCTGCCTGACGCCCCGGCGCGCCTCACCCTTCCGGAGACCGTTTATGAATCAACACTGGCTGAAGCTGGCCGGCCGCCGCCTGTTACCGATCGTGCAGGGCGGCATGGGCATCGGCATCTCGGCGCATCGCCTGGCCGGCGCGGTCGCGCGCGAGAACGGCGTTGGCACCATCGCCAGCATCGACCTGCGCCACCATCATCCCGACCTGCTTGCGCGCACCCGCGGCACACGCGACAAGGCGCGCATCGAGGCCGCCAACCTGGAGGCGCTGGATCGCGAGATCCGCGGCGCGCAGGCGTTGTCCGCAGGCCGCGGGCTGGTCGCGGTCAACGTGATGAAGGCAGTGGGCTCGCATGCGGCGCTGGTGCGCCAGGCATGCGAAAGCGGCGCCGATGCCATCGTGATGGGCGCCGGCCTGCCGCTGGACCTGCCCGAGCTGACCGCGGGCCACCCCAGGGTGGCATTGATCCCGATCCTGTCCGAGTCGCGCGGCATCGGCCTGGTGCTGCGCCGCTGGATGAAGAAGGGCCGCCTGCCCGATGCCATCGTGGTCGAGCACCCGGCCCATGCCGGCGGGCACCTGGGCGCGGCGACGCTCCAGGACCTGTCCGAGCCGCGCTTCTCGTTCTCGCGCGTGCTGGCCGAGTGTCGCGAGCTGTTCAGCAGCCTGGGGCTGGCGTGGGACAGCATCCCGCTGATCCTGGCGGGCGGCATCGACAGCCATGCCAAGGTGCGCCACTGGCTCACCGAAGGCGCGGCCGCGGTGCAGCTCGGCACCGCGTTCGCCGTGACCGAGGAATGCGATGCGCACCCCGCCTTCAAGCAGGTGCTGGCCACCGCGCGGCCCGAGACGCTGCGCGAGTTCACCAGCGTCGCAGGCCTGCCCGCGCGCGCGGTGCTGACGCCGTGGCTGTCGCGCTACCTGTCGAGCGAAGCGCGGCTGCAGCGCCGCGCCCGCGTGCGTGAATGTCTGGAAGGTTTCGATTGCCTGCACGCCTGCGGGCTGCGCGACGGCATCGCCCGCATCGGGCAGTTCTGCATCGACCTGAAACTGGCGCAGGCGGTGCGCGGCGATGTGGAGCGGGGACTGTTTTTCCGCGGCCGCGGCGCGCTGCCGTTTGGCGAAGCGATCCGGCCGGTGTCAGAGCTGATCCACTACCTGATGACGGGGGAGAAACCCGCGGCGCTGGCCGCGGCTGCATAGCCCCCCGGCGGTCGCCCCGTGAGGCGACCGCCAGCTCCGCTGCCCCCGCCTGCCGCGCCAGCCCTTCCGGATCGAGCAGGTAGATCTTGCCGCGCTCGATCCGCACCAACTGCTCGGCGCAGAAGCGATGCATCACGCGCGACAGCGTCTCCGGCGTGATGCCGAGCTTGGAGGCGATCACGCGCTGCGTGCAGGCGAGCCAGGTGCGACGCGTCGCAAAGGCCTGCTCGCGCAGGAAGCCGGCCACGCGCTGCAGCGCGCTCTGCAGGCTGGTGGCCTCGATATCGCGCATCAGCCCGTGCAGCCGCCCGGACAGGTTGCGTAGCAACTGCGCCGCCAGCAGCGGCTCATGCATCAGCGCATGCCACAGCGCGGCCTTGCCGATATGCAGCACCACGGTGCGCGCCTGCGCCTGGCAGGCCATGCGGCGCGGCACCTCGAGAAACACCAGGTCTTCGCCGAAGACCGCGCCGGGGCCGAATACTTCGATGGCGCGCTCGCCGGCGGGCTCTTCGCCCGTGGGCGACAGCAGCGCCAGCTTGACCAGTCCCTCCACGACGATAAACAGCCCTTCGCACGGTTCGCCGCAGCGGAACAGGTATTCGCCCTTGCGCAGGCTGCGCGGGGTGGCGGCGGCGCGCAGTTGCGCCAGCACCGGCGCGTCGACGCCGCGGAACAGCGGCAGCGTATCCAGGCTCACGGTTTCAGCCATGGTGATGACCTCCTTCAACGGCCACGCCCGCATGGCGCGGCGGCAGCCCGCCGCAACGGCGCATGCGCCGCATGCAGCGCAGCGCGCTCAGCAACTGCCAGCCCAGCCCCGCGTGGGCGATCGCCAGCAGCACCCCGCCGGCACGGGCAAGCCACGCCGGCGCCAGCGGCACCGCCAGCAGCAACAGGTAGGCGGCCAGCAGCAGCCATGCCTGCCGCTGCTGCCGGGCCGGTGCGATGATGGCCTGCATCGCCGGCACGCGCGCACGCGGCGGCAGCAGGCGGCGCAGGTGCAGCCAGACCAGGAACGGCACGATCTTGCCGAGCATCGCCGTGACCGGCAGCACGCCCGCGCCGACCAGCATCATGGTGCCGGCCCACCACCCCAGCGGCAGGTCCGTGCCAGGCAGTACCAGCGCAACGCCGGCCAGCAGCGCCGCGCCCAGCATGCTGGCGCACGCCACCGGCCACAGCAGCCACAGCGGATCGTGGCGGCGCCGCGCGCGCAGCGTGCCGGCCAGCCCGCAAGCGGCCACTGCCGCGACGAACGCCAGCCATGGCAGCAGCGCGGCGTGCGCCAGCGCCGGCAGCGCTGGCCACAGCAGCACCGCGGCGCTGAACGCCGCCAGCGACAGCCAGTGGCCCAGCGGCAACCAGCGCTCCAGTGCGGGCGGCAGGCGCCGCGTCTGCCAGAACATCGGCAGCACCGTAGTGGCGACGCCCGTCACCAGTGCCGCCAGCCAGCCGCCCAGCGCCCATGCCATATGCAGCGACAGCACCGATGCCACCGGCACACGCCACCAGCCGCCGAGCGTGCCGGCCAGCGCCATGCCGCACGACACCGCGATCAGCAGCGGCGCGCCGATGCCGGCCAGCGTGCGCGTAGTGGCATCCACTGCGGCCACGCGCCGCCCGGCCGCCAGCAACAGCGCGCCGGCCAGCAGCAGCACCGCACCGACTGGCACCGCGGCGCGCAATGCCATCGGCTCGCCGCCGAGCCATCCGACACCGAGCGCCGCGGCAGTCCCCGCGCCGGCGGCCGCGACGAACGGCGCCAGCACCCCGGCGCCGGGCACGGCCACGCCGGCCACCACCGGCAGCATCTGGAACAGCGCGCCCAGCATCACCGGCAACAGCATGCCCAGCGCCAGCATATGCACGGCCGCCAGCGCCAGCGGCGCAAAGCGGTCCGGCAGGCCGTCGGCGGGCCCTGCGGCCAGCAGCACGCCGGCAGCCGCGCCCAGCCATGGCGCCGGCAGCAGGCAGCCGAACACCACCGCCGGGCGCGGCGCGCGTTCGTAGTCGAGATTTGCGGCTTTCATGCGGCAGGCTCCGCGGCGCCCCGCAGGCATCGGCAAGTCATGCGCCGGTCCTATGCGATGCCGGCGAGCACGGTGTCCAGGTCCGGCACCTGCGTGCGGCACATCGGGAACAGCACGTTCTCTTCCTTGACGTTGTGCTGCTGCAGCAGCACCACCAGCGTGTCGATCTCCGCCGCCAGCGCATTGCCGTCGCGCAGCGACAGCCATTCGCGCGCGTTGGCCAGCAGCGCGCGCACTTCGTCGTGCTCGCGCCGCATCACCGCGGTGGGACCGCCGGCGATGCCGGTGGCCTGCTCGAAGGCGGGAAACAAGCGCGCTTCCTCGGCGTTGAAGTTGCCCTCCAGCGCCGCTTCCAGCAGCGCCAGCGCGCCGGCGGCCTGGTTCCAGTTGCCCGCGCGCGCGGCGTCTTCGAGCCGTGCCAGCGCATCGTCGCAGTCGCGGTGCTGGCGCATCAGTGTGTCGATTCCCCTAGACATGGCCATGGTTCTCCCGGATTGGTATTGACCGGATGCTAGGACGCGCCATGCGCCAGGGATTTGATCGGGGATAAGTCGGCCGGTAAAAGCCGGGGGTAGGACGATATATCACGCCGTGATACATCTGGAGTAGTGTCGGCTGCACTGCCAACGCTGGGTGCAACGGCCCGCGATGCGCAGCCGGCCGCACATCGCTCACAAGGAAACCCGGCTTTAGTTGATCTGGCACAGGAAGCCAGCGCCGCGCCGCGCAGACAATGGCTGTCTCAACGCGCCCGCCCCCGGGCGACGTCACCAAGGTAGCCCCCGATACCGCACCATGTCCCAACCCGATACTCCCGCCGCCGAGGCACCGGCTGACGCCGCGGCTTCCGCAAGTTTCGCGACTGCCTCCGCGTCCGCGCTGCCCGCGCTGCGAGACCGCCTGTCCACGCGCATCATCTCGCTGTCGCTGGCCGTGCTGCTGGTGGTGCTCGCCATGATCTCCTGCACGCTGTGGCTGTCCTGGAAGCTAGAAGGCGCCGGCGCCGCCATCAATGACGCCGGCAGCCTGCGCATGCGTGCCAACCGCGTGGCGATCGAGCTGACGCTGGCGCAGGCGCGCGTGCCCAATGCGCTGGCGATGCAGGTGCAGGCGCTGGACACCACGCTGGCGCAGCTGAAGAAGGGCAATCCGGCCCGGCCGCTGTTCCTGCCCGACGAACCCGCCATCCACGCGCAGATGGCGCGCGTCACGCTGGACTGGCAGCAGCGCCTGCGGCCGCTGGCGCTGGCCGACGATGGCCGCGGCCCCGACCAGTACATCGCGGCGCTGCCCGGCTTTGTCGCGCAGGCCGACCAGTTGGTCGGCATGATCGAGCACGACAGCGCGCGCAAGACCGACTGGCTGCGGCTGTCGCAGGCCGCGCTGGCGGCAATGGCATGCGTGGGCACGGTGGCGGTGATCTACCTGCTGTACCTGTGGATCATCCTGCCGGTGCTGCGCCTGCAGGACGGCCTGCGCCGCATGGCCGCGCGCGAGTTCTCGCTGCGCCTGCCGGTGGAGAGCCGCGACGAGTTCGGCACGCTCAGCGAAGGCTTCAACCGCATGGCGGGCGAACTGCAGGACCTGTACCAGGACCTGGAGGCACGCGTGGCGCAGAAGACCGCCGAGCTGGAGCGCCACAACCGCGACCTGGAAACGCTGTACGACATGGCCGCCTTCCTGAACCAGGCCAGCGATGGCGAGTCGATGGCGCGCGGCTTCCTGGAGCGCGTGATGCGCCAGTTCGATGCGGAGGGCGGCAGCGTGCGCGTGCTCGACAGCCGCCACGGCCGCATGCACCTGCTGGCGGCGACCGGACTGCCGGCGGCGCTGACCGAGGCCGAAGCCTGCGCCGCCGCCGACGCCTGCCATTGCGGCGACGCCACGCGCGAAAGCGTAGTCGCCATCGTCGACCTGCGCACGGCACAGCGCCGCGGCCTGGCCAGCGAGGACGGCACGCAGTGCACGCGCAACGGCTTCCAGTCGCTCGCCGCGTTCCGCATCGAAAGCCAGCGCGGCGCCGCCGGCGTGTTCGCGCTGCATTTCCGCGCGCCGCGCGCGCTGCCGCCGTCGGACCGGCAGCTGCTCGAAACGCTGGGTCAGAACCTGGGCACGGCGCTGGAACATCTGCGCCTGTCGGCCACCGCGCGCCAGCTTGCGGTGGTGGAAGAGCGCAACCTGGTCGCGCAGGGCCTGCACGACAGCATTGCGCAAGGCCTGAACTACCTGAACCTGCAGGTGCAGCTGCTCGATGCCGCGGTGGCGCGCGACGACCTGGCCGAGACCCGCGAGCTCGTGCCGATGCTGCGCCATGGCGTGGAAGAGAGCTACCAGGATGTACGCGAACTGCTCAACAACTTCCGTTCGCGGCTCGGCACCGGCGAACTGCGCCCGGCGGTGGAGGAAACCGTGGGGCGCTTCCGCCGGCAGTGCCGCACCGAAGCGGCGCTGACCATCGACGACGATGGCTCCGGGCGGCCGCTGTCGCCCGAACAACAACTTCAGGTGCTGTTTATCCTGCAGGAAGCGCTGTCCAACGTGCGCAAGCACGCCATGGCCGCGCACGTTGCGGTGGCGCTGCGCCACGGGCGCGAATTCCGGCTGGTGGTGCAGGACGACGGCGAAGGCTTCGATCCGGACGAGCTCGCCACCCGCGCCGATGCGCATATCGGCCTGAACATCATGCGCGAGCGCGCCGCGCGCCTGGGCGCCCAGCTACAGGTGCAGGCCGCCCCCGCGCACGGCGTGCGCATCGAACTGATCCTCCCCGTCACGGGGCAGGCCCGCGCGGGAACCGAAATGACCCAGATCACCGAAACCCAGCCATGACCATCCGCATCCTGCTGATCGACGACCACACCCTGTTCCGTTCCGGCATCCGCGCGCTGCTGCAGCGGCAGACCGATTTCGAGATCGTCGACGAAGCCGCCGACGGCGTGGAGGGCATCAAGCGCGCCAAGCAGCACCGCCCCGACGTGGTCCTGCTGGACCTGAACATGCCGGGCCTGTCCGGACTGGAAGCGCTGCAGCTGCTGGTGGAAGACCTGCCGCAGACCGCGGTGATCGTGCTGACCGTGTCGGAGGAAGCCGAGGAACTGGCCGCCGCGCTGCGCGGCGGCGCGCGCGGCTACCTGATCAAGAACATCGAGACCGAGGCGCTGATCGCCGGCATCCGCCGCGCCGCGGCCGGCGAGCCGGTGATCTCCGACAGCATGACAGCCAAGCTGGTGGCGCAGTTCCGCGCGCCGGCACCGCCCGCGGTGGCGCACAAGGACGATGCACCGCGGCTGACCGCGCGCGAACGCGAGATCGTGCAGGGGCTGGCGCGTGGCGAAAGCAACAAGGAAATCGCCCGCGACCTGGGCGTGGCCGAAAGCACGGTGAAGATCCACGTCCAGAACATCCTGAAGAAGCTGAACCTGGCCAGCCGCGTGCAGGTGGCGGTTTATGCCGTCGAGCACGGGCTGACCGAGGCCGGCTGACCCCGGCTGGTCCCTGCCGCGCTTTTGCGCAGTGCATCGCGCCCCGGCCGCCACGCGTGATGCCGCTGTGCGCCGCAGCCGTTGTGCGCCGCGCCACGCCGCGCCGGCGTCGTCCGATTCCTACACCGTTATCAGTCCCTGTCCGGAGGGATGCCAGCGTGTGTTGATCTAGGCTGAACTCTGAGCAGTGGCCCTTTGCAAACCCGGGCCGCTTCGGTGCGGAAGCCGCGGGCTTCCCCGATCAACGAACCAGGAGCACGCCATGGGAATCGGCACCATCCTTCTGATCATTCTTGTCCTGCTGCTGATCGGCGCCCTGCCGGCCTGGCCGTACAGTTCCGGTTGGGGCTACTGGCCGAGCGGCGGCCTGGGACTGATCGTCCTGATCGTGCTGCTGCTCGTGGTGCTTGGCCGGATCTAGCGTCCCGGCCAGCAAGCGGGAGATGCCTGCCGGCACGCGCGCTGCGGCGCGCTGCCGCTATTGGCGCTTGTAGGCGCCGCGCAGGCGGCCTATAAAGAAGCGCGGGCGTTTGCCGCGCATCTGTCGGCGCATCGCCTGGTTCTTTCCCACTCTTCGCAAGGAGACTCAGATGCCAGCAAAATCCAAGGCGCAACAGCAGGCCGCGGGAGCGGCGCTCTCCGCAAAGCGCGGCGAAAAGAAGGCGGGATCGCTGAAGGGTCCTTCGCGTTCGATGTATAAGTCGATGAGCGAAAAGGAACTCGACAAGATGGCTTCGACCAAGACCAAGGGCATGCCGAAGCACAAGTCGGAAAAGTGATCCGCGTCGGGCCCCTTCTGACTGATTGAGGGCCAGCAAGACGAAGGGCGGGCGGTGTTGCCTGCCCTTTGCTTTTTACGGCGGGGGTGTAACGCTGCCGGTTTGCTCGTCTGCTCCCGGCTGACTCGCTTTACTTCGTTGAGGCTCTGGCCCTCACCCCCACCCCTGTCCCGCGCGCGGGAGAGGGGAGCGTCCGCAAGCGGCGGTAGCAAGGTCGGGCCGTGACGCAGACGTCCGGTGTTCTCCCCTTTCGCCTTAAATTCCGCCCTTGCGCTTCACCAGCGCCGGCCCGCAATACCCTGGCAAACGCCTCGCCTTGGGGCTGCGGGCCAGCTTGATCGATTCGGCCAGCGCCAGCCCGAAGCCGGCGACGCTGCCCAGGTCCTGCTGTACGCGGTTGCGCAGGAAGCCGGCCCAGCAGAAGTCGCCGTAGGCGCTGCCCGGCTTGCGGTATGCGCCCGCCTCGCGCGCGAACGCGGCCAGGCTGCGGTAGGGATCGTCGCGCATGCCCATCACCGTGGGCGGCAGTGCCTTGGGCCCGAGCCGCTTGCCATGCTCGTCATAGGGATGGGCATGGCCAAGCCGGCGCATGCGCTTCCAGAAGGCCGATGCGCTCAGGTGGCTGAAATCATGCAGCACGCGCACCGGCGCCCACTCGTAGCCGAGTTCAAGCCAGGCGCGCGCCCAGTGGTGGTGATCGATGATGTAGAGGTCGCCGCCCGGTCCCGCGATGGTTTTCAGCCGATGGCGGCGCAGGAAGCGCCGCAGCGCGGCGTCGTCGCCGGGATCGGCGTGGCGCTGCGTGACTTCCTTCTTGTGTTCGACGTAGATGTAGCCGAGCGTCAACTGGGTCGGGCGCAGCCGTGTCAGTTCGGCGATGGCCTTGCCGCGCAGGCTGCGCCGCGCGGAGGCGAGGCCGACGCCGTTGCGGGCCACCTCGATGTCGTCGGCCGCGCCGGCGCGGCGTTCAGTCGTGCTCGACACGCTTGCGTTCGACGTAGTGCTCCAGCTCGCTGCCTGGATCCTCGTTTCCGGTGCTTTGCTCGGCTACCGCTTCCCTGGCCAGCG
This sequence comes from Cupriavidus necator, assembly GCF_040578825.1. Classification (GTDB taxonomy): domain Bacteria; phylum Pseudomonadota; class Gammaproteobacteria; order Burkholderiales; family Burkholderiaceae; genus Cupriavidus; species Cupriavidus necator_E. The sequence continues at coordinate 25,104 of NZ_JBEFLI010000054.1, forward strand.
GGCGCGGCCAGAACTCGCCCTCGCCCTCCTGCACGGGCTCGCCGCGCACGGCGGGATCGAAATCCGTCCACTGACCGCAATCCCAGTGACCCTGCGCACGTTCCAGGTCACTTGCGCCCGATTCGCGCAGCACGTCGACCACGACCGAGCCCAGGCCGTTGCTGACGCAGGCGGCCAGCATCACCGCACCGCCGCGCTGCGTGTCACCGGCGGCGCCTGCAGTGGCGCTGTCGGCGGCGCCTTGCGGCACCGACATGATCGATACGTCCCACACGGAAAACCCGCGCGCGAACAGCGTGCGCGCCGCGTCTTCCGCACTGGCAAGCGATTCAAAACGTCCGGCTACGATGGGTGACATGATGGCTCCCTGAAATCGGCGGTGGTCGTGACTGCTTCCATCCCGCATTGCAAGAGCCACGCCCGCACCTGGTGTGAAACAATCCGCGCCGCTTGCGCGCGGCGCGGATGATGGCGCGCGCCGCGCATGCAATATTTGCAAACGCGGTGCTGAACTACCTGCCGGCGCGATCCACGGCGCGTGCTTAACCCGCTTTTACCGCGCTTTTACCCCGCTTTTTTAACCGTTAACCACTTCTCCGCCGTTGATGTGCAGGACCTGCCCGGTGATGTAGCTGGCCGCATCCGACGCCAGGAAAACATAGCCCGCGGCCACCTCGAACGGTTGCCCCGGACGCCCCATCGGCGTCTTCTTGCCGAATTCGGCGACTTCCTCCGGCGTGAAGGTGGACGGGATCAGCGGCGTCCAGATGGGCCCTGGCGCCACGCCGTTGACACGGATGCCGCGCTCCACCACCTGCAGGGCCAGCGAGCGCGTGAACGACACAATGGCGCCCTTGGTGGCTGAATAATCCAGCAGGTGCTTGCTGCCGCGATACGCGGTCACCGAGGTCGTGTTGAGGATCGACGAGCCCGGCTTCATGTGCGGCACCAGCGCGCGCGTCAGATGGAACATGGCGAACACATTGGTACGGAAGGTCGCTTCAACCTGGCTGGCCTCGACGTCTTCCGGCGCTTTCTCCGGGTGCTGCTCGGCCGCGTTGTTGACCAGGATGTCGAGCTTGCCGTACTGCTGCAGCGTCTGCCGCGCCACCGATTCTGCATGCGCCTGGTCGGCCAGGTCACCGGCGATAGCCAGGCATTTACGGCCGGCGGCTTCGACCAGCTCGACGGTTTCGCGCGCGTCGCCGTGCTCGTCGAGATAGGCGATGGCAACGTCGGCGCCTTCGCGCGCGAACGCCACCGCGATCGCGCGGCCGATGCCGCTGTCTCCGCCGGTAATCAGCGCTACGCGCCCGGTCAGGCGGCCGCTGCCAACATAGTCATCCGCGCCGCTGTCCGGCTGCGGGCGCATGGCGGATTCCAGCCCGGGCTGCCGGTCCTGGTGCTGGGGAGGGACGCTTTTAGGTGTGGACATGGTTCTTCTCCTGTCAGCGAAGGGCGCGTGCCGGCACTTGCCTGGGAACGCACCCTTTGCGCGTGCCGCGCAAGTTCCATGCCGCGAATGGCAAGTCCCCGGCGTTCCGGGGCAGCAGCAGCCGGTGGCTAAGGTAGCGGGGGGCGGTTCGCGTGTGCGCGCGGCGATGCCCGTAACCCTTACATCGCCCGGCAATCCTTACAGCGCGGCGCCGCCGCAGGACGCGCGCCGGCAATGCCGCGGCGGGGCACGGAATTTGCGGCTTATCGGCCGTGAACGTCATGGCCCGCGCCGCGCGCCGCCGCCCCGCATTGCGGCGGGCGCGCCCGGGCCTCACCAGGAGGCAGATATGTTCAACTTCCGCAATGACCGTGGCGGCCGCGGCGGCCGCGAAGGGCAACGCCGCGAAGGTGGCCAGCCGCAACGCATGCGCGACGAGAGCCGGGGCAGCGGCTCGGAAGACTGGGGCCAGGAATGGGGTGAGGACTGGCGCGGTGAAGGTGGCGGTGAAGGTGGCGGCGAAGGTGGTCGCCAGGGTGGCCGTGAAGGCGGCGGCATGAGCAGCGCCAGCCAGGCGTCGCAGCGCCGCGGCGCGTGGTTCGAGCAGGATACGCCCGCTGGCCAGCGCCGCGGCAGCTGGGGCGAGCAGGGCTATGGCGCTGCCGACACCGGTGGCAGCGGCCATCCGTACAGCAGCGGCTACGGCGGCTACCGCCCCTCCGCGCAGGACAGCGGCTACCGCAGCTATGCGCGCGGCTCGGGCGGAGAAAGCGGCTACGGCTATCGCGACGAAGACCGTTTCGGTCCGCGCGGGCGCCGCAGCGAACTGGGCGAGCGCGATCAGGGCTACGGCCGGGGGCGCGAGGGCGGTGACTGGCGCGGCGCACAGCAGCGCGAGGCGCAGCAACGCGGGGAACGCAGCCGCGGCGAATGGATAGAACGCGGCGGCGAACACGAGGATGAACGCGGCGGCCGCGCCATGCACTGGCGCGAAGGCATGGAGCGCGACCGCGAGCAGCGCGGCGGCCAGCCCGCCTATGGCGGCGGCTATTTCGGCGATTCGGGCCGCGGTGGCCAGTCGTACAGCGGCGGCCAGCGGGTCTATCCGGACGATCCGGGCTATCGGCGCCGCACGCCTTACGCCGAGCAAGCCGAGCAAGGCGGCCGCCATGCCGGACGCCGCGCGGTCGGCCCCAAGGGCTATCGCCGCTCCGACGAACGCGTGCGCGAAGACGTGTGCGAACGCCTGGCGATGAATCCGTATATCGATGTCGGCGAGGTGACGGTGGAGGTGGCCAACGGCGTGGTGACGCTGGACGGCACGGTGCGTGAGCGCCGCGAGAAGTACGTGATCGAGGAGATCGCGGATGCGGTATTCGGCGTCGCCGAGGTGGATAACCGCCTGCGCGTGCAGCGCCAGACGGGATCATCATGGGCGGCGGGTTCCGAAGTCGGCGGCGATGAGACCTCGGTCGGCCGCGGCACCACGGACACCACAGCCAGCAGCGGCAGCACGAGCGGCATCTCGCCCGACCGCACGCTGAACAAGAGCTGATTGTTCCAACCCGTCCACACGGCGCGGCGTCCCGCCGCGCCGAGCGCACCATGCCACGCCAACCCCGCAAGCTACGGCCCGGCAGCAAGCTGATGGTGCCCCTGGCCGCGCTGCATCCAACCCAGATTACGGTAGGCGGCTATCACGTAGCGCAGAAGGTCCATACCACCCGGCGCGTGCCGCCGGAGGACCGCGCCGCCTTTCTCGACAAGCACCGGGTGCACCTGGTGATCGGCCCCGAGCAGGCGCTGTACGTTGTCGACCATCACCATTGGGTGCGCGCCTGGCATGACCTGGGCCTGACCCATGTGCCTGGCGTGGTGCGTGCCGACCTCAGCGACATGGACGTGGCCGCGTTCTGGCGCTACATGGTGGCGAACCACATGGTTCACCCCTATGACGAGCATGGCCGGCGGCGGCCGCTGACGGAGCTGCCGGAAGCGGTCCACGCTATGCGCGACGATCCCTACCGCAGCCTGGAGGCGTTCGTACAGCTCGCCGGCGGCTACCGCAAGGTCAAGACGGCCTACCTGGATTTCCGCTGGGCCGATTATTTTCGCCGCACCGTCCCGGGCCCGTTCGACACGCCGCACCACTTCGCGATTGCGCTGGTGCGCGCGTTCCGGCTCGCGCATGCGGCAGGCGCGCGCGAACTGCCGGGGTATATCGGCGCGCTGGATTGCTGAGCGCGCTCATTTGTCCTTCTTCGTGCCGCGGTTGTTGGCGCTGTTGTTGGCGCTGTTGTTGCCGCTGTTCTTGCGGCTGCTTTTCCCATTGCGCTTGCCGTTGCCCGCGCTCGTCCCCCTGGCCACAGGATCCCCCGCACGATCCCCCGCACCATCACCCTTCCCCGCGGCTTTCGACAGCAACTGCAGCAGCCGCGACTCGTCCGCGCGCAGCCGCGTTGCCGCTGGGGCCCTGCCGCTGAGTTGTAGCGCGCCGGCAAGGTAGGCGTCGATCACATCAGGATGCACATAACACTTGCGGCACACCGCCATGGTGTTGCGAAGCTGGTGCGCCACCTGCCGGATCGCGTCGGCCACGGCCTTCTTGCGCGCGGTCTCGCTAGCCGCTTCGGGCAGCTTGCGCAGGATCGCCAGCGCGTGCACGCTGCCCGCCCAGGTGCGGAAGTCCTTGGCGGTGAAGTCCCCGCCGGTGACTTCCTGCAGGTAGGCATTGACGTCGGCCGAGCCGATCTCGCGGACTTCGCCGTCGCTGTCGCGGTACTTGAACAGGCGCTGGCCCGGCAGGTCGGCGCAGTTGCGCACGACGCGTGCGAGCCGCGGGTCGTTGACCGAGACGTCGTGCGTGATGCCGCTCTTGCCGGTGAACTGGAAGCGCAGCCGGCTGCCGCGCACCGTCACATGGCGCCGGCGCAGCGTGGTGAGGCCATAGGTGCGGTTCTGCCGCTCGTAGCGGGGCGAGCCCACGCGCACCAGCGTGGCGTCGAGCAGTACCACCACCGCGGCCACCACCTTCTCACGCGGCATGCCGTTGCGGCGCAGGTCGCGCGCCGCACGCGCGCGCAGCCGCGGCAGCGCGGCGCCGAAGGCGGTCAGGCGCGCGTACTTGTCGGTATCGCGCAGCGTGGCCCATTCGGCGTGATAGACGTACTGCTTGCGCCCGCGCGCATCGCGCCCCGTGGCCTGCAGGTGCCCGCGCGGGTCGGCGCAGATCCATACCGATTCATACGCCGGCGGGATCGCCAGCGAGGCGATGCGGGCAAGCGTGGCGGCATCCTCTACCTTCTCGCCATCGGGGCCGATATAGCGGAAGCCACTGCCATGGCGGCGGCGCGTAATGCCGGGGCCGCTGTCATCGACATAGCGCAGGCCCGCGTCGCGCAGCACGGCTTCGAGCGGGGCGGCGGCCTCGGTGGTCGGCAGCGTGCTGTCCATAGCGTTGCGAGGTCACGCGCCAGTGCGCTATTGCGCGCCACCCGGTGGCGCCGCGGCGCCGGACTGCTGCGGTGGCGGTGCGGCGGCGGCCGACATGGCGCCCGCCATGCCGAGCTCTTCGTCGGGCTCCGGCGGCGCGGGCTTGGGCTTGGGCTGGATCGCACGCTCGGCGCTGACCGGGCCGGCGCGCGCGCCGGTGACCATCTCGCGCAGCCAGTTGACCAGCAGGCTGGTGTAGGCGCGCTGGCTCTCCTCGTCGGTCAGGCCGTGGTCGGCTCCCTTGATCATGCGGTAGGTCATCGAGTTCGCACGCAGGCAGGCATCGACGTAGCTCATCACCGCCGCGTGCGGCACCACCTGGTCGCTCTCCGATTCGATCACCAGCACGTCACCGGCGAACGCGCAGCAGGCGCGCAGCGCACGATTGGTTTCCGGGGGCACCACGCTGCGGCGGTAGTTCTCCAGGTCCTGTTCGCGATGCAGCTGCCGCTTGGGCAGTTCCCACCCGGAGTCCATATACAGCGCCGGCGCGCGAAAGCCCATCCAGCGCACCGGCCGCAGCGTGGTCAGCAACGCGGCCAGGTAGCCGCCGTAGCTGCTGCCCACCACCGCGATGGCATTGCGGTCGACTTCGGGCTGGCGCACCAGCACGTCGTAGGCGGCCACCACGTCGGCCAGGTTGCGCATGCGGCTGACGGTTTCGTACTGCGCGCGCGTGCCGGCATGACCGGTCAGGTCGAACGTCAGGCAGACGCAGCCGAGCCCCGCCACCTTGCGCGCGCGGGCCAGGTATTGCTGCTGGCTGCCGCCCCAGCCGTGCACGAACAGCACGCCGGGCAGTTTGGTTTCAGGGCTGATCAGGGTGCCGGCTATGGTGCCGCCCTCGGTCTGTATCTGCAGCAGTTCTTCATGCGTTGCCATCGGATTCGGGCTCCAGTCGTGCGTACTTCGTCAACGGACCGACATGGCGGTCCTCTCCCTGGAAATAGATCTCGGCGTCGTCGGGCACGCGCACGCCGTTGCCGTAAATCTCGCGCGTGGATGCCACCACGCGGGTGCGGCGCGGGTTGTCGCGCAATGCCTCCACCGCGGCCAGTTCCGCGCCGGTGGCACCCCCCACGCGCCACGACTGCTCCAGCACGCCGCCCAGCACGTGTTCGCGGTCGGCACTGCCGGCGGCGGGGCCGAACGCCACGTCGTAATTGCAGCGCGACAGCACCAGCCCGCCATAGCAGGCGAGCGCGGCGTCGTGGTACACCATCGCCGCGCGCACCGCGGCCAGCGTGCGCGCATCGAACGGATGCTGCAGCAACGCTTCAAAGCCGCCGCGCACCACCGTCAGCGTCGAGCCGCCATACACCTGCTGGCCCCGGTTATTGGCGGTCAGCCCCTGCGTGCCGCAGTAGCTGGCGCGCAGGCCGGCCAGTTCCACCTGTCCCACGCTGTAGGTCTGCGGCGCGTCCAGGTCGCGCTCGACCACCAGGCCGTGGGTTTCGACGATATCGGGCGCCGTTGCCTCCAGCGCCTCGTCCAGCGCGCGCTCGCTGTCGACCACGCGCTGGCCGAGCCCGCCGATGCCGGAGGGCTCCTTGAGCCGCACCGGCCCCAGCGCCAGCAGCCGCAGCGCGGCCACGCGCGCATCGGCGATGGTGAACGCGGTAAATCCCGGCAGGGTCGCGCCCACCACGCGCTGCACGAAGGCCTCGCTCCAGCCTGCGGGCGCCGCCGCGCCCGGCTCTACCAGGCCGTGCGTGATCGCCTTGGTGGCGACGAACGCGTACGGCACCACGCCGCCGAAGAGGTCGCCTTCGCCACGCACGCCAAGGCTGGCGGCAAGCTCGGCACCCACCAGCGTCTGCGCGGGTACCAGGTACGGCGCGGGCTGCCCCGGCGCCGGCACGGCGTAGGCGCCGGCAAAGCCGTAGCCGGCGATATCAGCCACCTTGCGGGCGATATGGGCAAGGGTCGTGCCACGATGGCTGTGGGCGTCGCCCAGCGGCTCGCAGCCGTACACCATGACGTCGCGGCCCGGCCGCGCTGCCGTGGCGGCCGGGCCCGTGCGTTTTCGCTTCGTTGCCTGGCTGGAGGCGGACAAATCGGACACGGCTGGCTCCTTGCTGGGTTGTGCTCGACGGCGTGGATACGGCGTGGATGATCATGGGCCGCTGGCGGGAGCGCACGTGGCGCGCTATGAGCCCGCTGCAGCAGGGGAGCCGCTGCCCGCCGGCAACGGCTGCGCGTGTCCGGAGTCCTCCGGTGCCAGGCTGCGCGGACGCGACGCGCGCGCCTGGCGCTTGGCGGCGTGGTTTTCGCGCGCCTCGTCCAGCGAATGGCTGCTCTTGACCCCGTCCTCCTTGTCGGCCAGCTCGGCGAGGTGGCGGTAGAACGTAACGAGCTGGCGCAGCTCCTCTTCGTCCAGGTCTTCGATCGACACCAGCATATTGCTGGCTTCGCGGTGCGAGGCCAGCAGTTCGTTGAGCTTCAGGTGCACCGCGACCGCGTCCTTGTTCTGGCTCTGCTGGATCAGGAACACCATCAGGAAGGTGACGATGGTGGTGCCGGTATTGATCACCAGTTGCCAGGTCTCGGAGAAGCCGAACATCGGCCCGGTGATGCCCCACGTTACGATCACCGCGACAGCCAGCACGAACGCGGTGGGCGAGCCCGCCTGGCGCGTAGCGGCGCCGGCGAAACGGTCGAACGCGTGGAGAATGCGGGCGCGTTTGCCGGAGTTGGGTGGATGGCCGACGCCCGGCAGGATTGGACTGGTGTTGCTCATCTTGCGCTCCCACAATGGACCGCCAGCCGGCGGCATGTTGATTTCATTGTATGGAGCGCATTGCCAAAGTGCAGCGGGCGCTGTCCTACAACGCGCGCTGCACTTGTGCACGCTTTGCGCGCGGTGCGGCTTTCATTTCTACATCGGGTGATAAATCTTGCCGACTGCACGCCTGCCGGCATCCGGGCATCTGGCAAGCCGTGGTCGGGAATGCTTCTTGCGCCGGTGAACCTTTACCAGTAGCCGGGCGGCATGCCGCACGCCGGCAAAGGACTCCTGATGAACCAGAACGCCTCTTCAGCCGCCGATGACGAAGCCCTGCGCGTGGCGGTGCGCGCCGAGATTGCCACGGCCTTCGATGGCCGCTTCCCCGATGGCGTGACGCTGGAAGTCGCGGATCGCCGCGTCACCGTGCGCGGCTGCGTCGACGACGTCAATGTCTCGCAGCGCATCGAGAAGGCCGCCGCGGTCAGCGCCGGCGTGCTCGGCGTGCATAACGAACTGTCGCTGCGTCACGAGCCGCCGCCCGAGCCGCAAGGCCAGCCGGAGGACAGCGGCATGGACGCCGATCCGGCGCAGCGCCCGTCGGGGCAGATCAACCACAAGGTCTGAACCCCCGGCGCGCCCACGCTGCTGACGCAAAAAAAACCAGGCGCCGGTTTGATGCCGGCGCCCGGTCTCCCCCGGATTGACGAATCAGCTTCCGGTCGTGATCACCCCCACGGATCGTAACGATCCGCTTCCCAGTACGGCGAGATGCCGTAGTACTGGTGGATGCTGGTGGCCCACTGCGAATCGGCCATGCTTGGCCAGTGGTCCTTGTCGAACCCCGGCGCGGCCTTCAGCCGGTCCTTCTCGACGCCGAGCACGAAACACTTGCGCCGGGTGTCGAGCGTGAGCGCCGACCACGGCAGCGCGAACAGCTTCTCGCCGATGCCGAGGAAACCGCCCATGGCCAGCACTGCGTAGGCCACGCGACCGCCCAGCACGTCGATCATGATGTGGTCGATGGTGCCGATATCGTCGCCGGCAGGGTCAACCACCTTGTTGCCTTCCAGCGTATCCGCGGCCATCACGAACGGGCCGGGGCCCGGGGAATTGCGGTCGATGCCGCCGACGATCGATGCGCCGCGCGGTTGTTCGCCTGGCACCTCGCCAGGGGATTCAGGTTGGACTGGGTTCATGGACACCTCCGTTTGCGAGTTGGGGCTGCAAGGATCGGGCGTTGCCGAGTTGGGCACTGGTGCTGCATCAAGGACGCCGGCGGACTGCGCCTGCGCCCGCACTGCGCTAGCTGCGCTCGCGCTTGTTCGTTGGCTGGTTCATTGCCGGGTTTTCCGCCGGAACCGGCGGCACCAGCGGGTCGAAGTCGACCCAGCGGCCGTCGACCCAATGGCCATCGGCGCGTTCCACGTCCTTGGCGCCGCCCTGGCGCAGCAGGTCGGCCACCGCCGCGGTGTCGCCGCTGGTCACATGCGCGGCGAGCACCACGCCGGCGTTGCGCACCGGCGGCTGCCCGGTCTGCGGATCGCGGCGCGCGTTGCGCGCCAGTGCCAGCGCCCCGGCGAGCGATCCCAGGTAGGCACCCAGGCCGACGGCGAACACCATCACCAGGATCGACAGCGGCGGCGCGGCCGAAATCGCGGAAATCAGCGCCGCTCCCACTGCCGCGCCGACCGCGGCGCCGAACAGCACGCCGGTGATGGCACCGACGCCGGATTTGCGCGCGCCGCTATCGGCGGCATGGTCGCCCCCTAGCGGGTACGCCGCATGCTGTCCGGGCGGATTGACATAGAAGAGGTTGAGGTCCTTGTCCGCGAAACCCTGCGCCTTCAGGCGGCTGGCCATGGTTTCAGCGGTGGCGAAGCTGTCGAAGCGACCTGCAATGATGGCGGACATGCTGGCTCCTTGTCGTTCATCCCCTTGGTTCGGGGCGCAGCGCGGCGGGTGGCCGCCGCGCTGCGGCACATGGACTAAAGGTGGTGGACGCCGGTGTCAGCGGCGGGTGGTCGAACGGCCGGTCGTACCCTTGCGCTGGCCTGCCGGCTTGGCGCCCTCTGGCTGCTGTTCGCTGCCGGCCTTGAGCTTCCAGTCGATGTCGTCGCGCGCGGTCCGCGTCTTCTTCTCGGCATGCATGGCGGCGCTGGGCGAGATCGGGTCGCTCGCGGGGAAGGTCATCTCCAGGGAGTCGTCGACCGCGCCCTGGTAGGTCTTGGGTTCCTTGCCCCGTTGCTTGTCCCCGGTCGTCCCCGACATACCGGACGTGCCTGACATGCCAGGCTTGCCCGTCGTGCCGGACATGCCGGGCTTGGCAGTCTTGCTGGTCATACCGGCCTTGCCTGACATACCGGACATCCCGGACATACCAGACATAGCGGCCTTGCTGGCCCTGCCGGCTTCGGCACGGCCCGCGCGTTCGCCGGTACTCGCCATGGCGGAGGACTTGGCGGTCCTGGCGGCGCTCTTCGTCGCGGTCCTGGTCCCGGCCTTGGCGGCAGGCTTGGCAGCGGACTTGGCGGCCGGCCTGGCAGCGGCGGTCTTCGCAGCGGTCTTGGCGGCAGGCTTGGCGGCTGGCTTGGCGGCTGGCTTGGCGGCTGGCTTGGCAGCAGACATGGTGGTCGACTTGGCGGTCCTGGCGGCAGGCTTCGCGGCCTTCATCGCCGTGCTGCTCTTGCCAGCCTTGCCGGTCGTGGCAGTAGAAGCGCGAGGGCTGCGGGCGGCCTGCGACTTGTCGGACTTCGCGCCGGTCGACTTGCGGGCAACCTGCGCGGCCTTGTCGGATTGGCGGCTGGCTTTAGGCATGGTTGGTCCCTCCTTGGTTGAGTAACTTACTTATGCAAGGGACGGGCCAGAGGCGCGGTGAACGACAGGCGCAAAGGCAATTGCGCGCAAGCCTTGCCGTGCGGGGCCGCACGCTGTCATCCATGCGCCGCGAGCTGGCAAGCACTACGCGTAGCGCGCGCGGCACGCCTGTAAAAACTACATCGAAATGGGCCTGAAACACGCGCCGGCGGGGCCGTCAGAGGCTGCGCGACAGCTTCCTTCAGGCGCTGTGCCCATGCTGCGGCGAACGCGGGGAACGGGGGAAGCGGACCGCGATACAGACGCTGATCTTGTCTTTCTCACAGCCTTCGCTTTCGGCGCTGAGCGCCGCGCCGTGCAGCTCCACCATGCGCCGGGTCAGCAGCAGCGCGGTGCTCTGGCGCGACGGCGGCGCGCTGTCCGAGCCCGGGGGCCGGCGGCCGAAAAAGTCGGTCAACGCGGCCAGGCGGCTGGCGCTGCGCTGCTGGTCCAGCGGCGGGCTTTCGGTGATGCGCAGCTTGACGCCATCGGGCTCGCCGGACAAATGCACGGCAACCGAGCCGGCCGCCGGCGCGCGCCAGATGCAGTGCACCAGCAGGTGCCGCAGCAGCGGCGCCAGCCGCACCGCGTCGCCGTCGATGGTATAAGCCGAATCCCCGCCGCCGTCGGTGCTCACCGGCGACAGCATCACGCCGCGCGCCTCGGCCGCCGGGCGGCGGTCGGCAATGGCCTGCGCGGCAGCTTCCAGCAGGTCGATGCGCTGCCAGTTCGGCGGGCTTTCGTCCGCCAGCAGGCGCACCGCTTCCTCCATTTCCTCGATCAGCGCCAGTTGCTGCTGCATGCCGGCGCGGATGCCGTCCAGCGCGCGCTGCGCCGGCGCGGGCGCCGCGTCGAAGGCGCGGTCCAGCACATAGGCCCAGCTCTGGATCGCGTTGAGCGAGGAGCGCAGGTCGTGCGCCGATTGCTCGATCAGGGCGCTCACCTCCTTCACGCTGCGCACGGTTTCGCCGTCCGCGCGCTCCTGCGCGCCATCGCCGGTTGCGGCGGTGCCGGCATGCAGGGGATGAGGGGTGGAAGCGTCCGGCGTGGCGGAGTTCGGCGTGGGCTGCGTCATGGTCGTGTCGGCCAGGTTGGCTGCATTGCGCGGAAGCAAGAAACGTGCTGCGCGGGGCGCTGCGGGCCACCCTCGGCACGCGCGCCGCGGCAATCGCCGCCATCCCTTGCCGGCACGGGCACCGTCATCCCGTGGCGGACGATCCTGAGTCGTTGCGCGAGGCGCGCAGCCACTCCGGCAATTCGCCACGGGCGGCATAATCTTCCAGCCGGTTGTACAAAGTCTTCAGGCTGATCCCAAGGATCTCGGCCGCGTGCTTCTTCACGCCGGCGCACTGCTCCAGCGTGGCGAAGATCAGCTGGCGGTCGGCGTCGGCCAGCGACATCCCCACCGGCACCGACACCACCGCCGCGCCCGGGGCCTGCGTGGCGGCCACCTGCAGCGGCACCTGCACCTCGGTGATCAGGTCGTCGTCGGCCATGATGAAGGCGCGCTGCACAAAGTTGCGCAGCTCGCGCACATTGCCCGGCCACGCGTGCAGGCGCAGGCTCTCCAGCACATTGGGCGCGAAGCGGCGCTGCGTGCCCTGCTCGGCATTAAGCTGGTCCAGCATCATGTTGGCGATCTGGATCACGTCGTCGCCGCGTGCGCGCAGCGGCGGCAGCTCGACCGGGAACACGTTCAGCCGGTGGAACAGGTCGGCGCGCAGCTTGCCGTCGGCCACCGCCTCTTCCGGGTTGCGGTTGGTGGCGGCCAGCACGCGCACGTCGGCATGGCATTCGCGGTTGGTGCCCACGCGCATGAAGGTGCCCGTTTCCAGCACGCGCAGCAGCTTCACCTGCAGCTCGGCCGGCATTTCGGTGATTTCATCAAGGAACAGCGTGCCGCCGTCGGCGCGCTCGAAATAGCCCTTGTGCTGGCGGTCCGCGCCGGTAAAGCTGCCGCGCTCGTGGCCGAACATTTCGCTTTCGATCAGCGTGGGCGAGATCGCGCCGCAATTGACCGCCAGGAACGGCTGGCGCCGGCGCGACGACAGCTCGTGCACGGTCTGCGCGGCCAGTTCCTTGCCGGTGCCGCTTTCGCCGATCAGCAGCACGGTGGCCTCGGTGGGCGCCACGCGGGCAAGCTGGTCGTAGACCACCTGCATCACCTCGGAGCTGCCCATCAGCCGGCCGAAGCGGCCGTAGCGGCGCAGCTCGCCGCGCAGCGAATGGATCTCCGCGCGCAGCTCGCCGGTGGTGGCCAGGCGCTTGAGCACGGTCTGCAGCCGCGCCACGTTGATGGGCTTGACCAGGTAGTCGGTGGCGCCGGCGCGCAGCGCCTCGACGGCGCTTTCCACGCTGGCGTAGCCGGTGGTGAGGATCACCTCGACGCCGGAGGCGCCGACCTCGTCGAACAGCTCCATGCCGTTGCCGTCAGGCAGGCGCAGGTCCGCGACGATCGCATCGGGCATGCGCCATCCGATCTGCAGCCGGGCTTCGCGCAGCGTGCCTGCCGTGGCGGAGGTGAAACCTTCCATGGCCACGATCTCTGCCAGCGCGGCACAGGCGTTTTCATCGTCATCGACAATCAGGATGTGGGGCATACGATCCGTCAGTGAGACCTAATGGAGTCCTGAGCGCAACCCTGTGCGCGCCTGGCTCCGTGCCGCGATCGGCGCCTTGGGGCGGGCGCCGTCCTGGCAACGGGAACGAACCGCCGTCACGCTCCATGCGAGGCGTGGCACGGCGGCGGGTACAGGCGACTGCACGGGCACTGCACCGGGGGTTCTGCACTGCGTAATGCAAGTCTAAGCGCGGGCAGGCACGGTCGTTGCCGGTGTCCGTCTGACACGGCTGTCGGAACTTTCCGCGCAGGGCCACGCATCTATGGCAAGGCCCCCTGGCAAAGGCTAGCATAGGAACTTCCCACCTCCCATGACATGACCCGCCCCCGCACCGGGGCCTCTTCGGGGCCAGTGACCGTGCCAGTGACTGCCAGCACACCGCGGCGCAGCAATGCCGCTCCCCATTCCAGCCACTCCGCCGGCAACGCGCCCGGCGGAGAACCCGCGCCGCGCCGCGCGGTGCCGTCGCAGGTGTCGCTGCTGTGGGAGAGCACCTCCCCCGCGATGCAGCGCTTGCTGGCGCAAATTGAACGCGTGGCGCCCACCGATGTCACCATGCTGGCGGTAGGGGAAAGCGGCGCCGGCAAGGAGGTGGTGGCGCGGGCCGTGCACGAGCGCAGCGCGCGGCGCAAGGGCCCCTTCATCGCGGTCAATTGCGGCGCGATCCAGCCCACGCTGATCGAATCCGAGTTGTTCGGGCATGAGAAAGGCGGCTTCACCGGCGCCATCGAGCAGAAGGCCGGCTACTTCGAGCAGGCCCAGGGCGGCACGCTGTTTCTGGATGAAGTCACCGAAATGCCGCTGGAGATGCAGATCAAGCTGCTGCGGGTGCTGGAGGGGCGCACCTTCCACCGTGTCGGCGGCGATACGCTGATCGTCACCGACGTGCGCATCCTGGCGGCCACCAACCGCGATCCGGTCGAAGCGGTGCGCACCGGCCAGCTGCGCGAAGACCTGCTGTACCGGCTGGCGGTATTCCCGTTGCATATTCCTCCGCTGCGCGAACGCCCCGACGACATCGTGCCGCTGGCGCGCCATTTCCTTGCCGAGTACAACGCCATGGAGCGCACCGACAAGGCGTTCTCGGCCGCGTCGCTGGACCGGCTGGTGCGCTACGACTGGCCGGGCAATGTGCGCGAGCTGAAGAACGCGGTCTATCGCGCCTTCATCCTGGCCGACAAGGTGGTGGAGATCGGCAATCCCAACCTGGCCACGCAGCCGCCGCGCCCCACCACCGTCGACGGCGTGGTCAACGTGCGCGTGGGCACCACGCTGGCCGATACCCAGCGCGAGATCATCATGGCCACGCTGGCGCGTTTTGACGGCGACAAGCGCCAGGCCGCGCGCGCGCTCGGCATCAGCCTGAAGACCCTGTATAACCGGCTCGACGCTTACCGGTCCTTGTGAACCGGCGCCGCCCCCGGCAAGGGCTGGGCCAGCGCGCGCGACAGCGTCTCGATCCCGAGTGGCTTGGTCAGATGGGCATGAAAGCCCGCCGTCTGGCTGAGCCGCTGGTCCTCCGCGGAGCCGCGACCGGTCAGCGCCAGGAACTGCACGCCGCGGTCCGTACCGGCCTCGCGCATCGCCTGCAGGACTTCAAAGCCCGACATGTCGGGCATTTCCAGGTCCAGCAGCACGCAGTCGGGGCGGAATTCGCCGGCGATGGCCAGTGCCTGCCTGCCGCTGTGCGCGGCGCGCGTCTCGTGGCCGAGGATGGCCAGCAGTTCAGCCATGCTGTCGGCCGAATCCACGTTATCGTCCACCACCAGCACGCGGCGGCGCGGCACCGGGCCCGGCGGCAACGTGCCGGCCTCATGCGCGTGCGCGGTGACGCGCGGCAGGATCACGGTAAAGGTGCTGCCCTTGGCGGCGCCCTCGCTGTCGGCCTGGATCGCGCCGCCGTGCGCTTCCACGACCGCCTTGGCCAGCGCCAGGCCGATGCCCAGCCCGCTGCCGCTGCCGGCATCGGCCTCCTGCGAGAACAGGTTGAAGATGCGATCCATTGCCGCCGGCGGCAGCCCGCGGCCGGTGTCGGACACCGCCGTGACCACCCGCGTCGGCTCCACGCTCACGCGCACGCCGACCGTGCCGCCGCGCGGGGTGTACTTGGTGGCATTGCTGAGCAGGTTCAGCAGCACCTGCCCCAGCCGCGCCGCATCGGCCCGCACGTAAGGCGAGGTGGCCGGCAGGTCCACCACGAGCTGTTGCCCGGCTTCCTCCAGTGTCGGCCGGATGGCCTCGATGCTGGTGGTCACCACATCGTTGTACGAGGTCGGCGTCAGCTCCATCTTCATCTTGCCCGCGGTCACGCGGCCGACGTCGAGCAGGTCGCTGACCAGCCGCTCGAGCTGGCGGAGCTGGCGGTCGATGATCTCGGCGCAATGACGGATGCGGGTATCGGCGGTCGGCGTCAGCGCGATCACCTCCACCGCGTTGCGCACCGGCGCCAGCGGGTTGCGCATTTCGTGCGCAAGGATGGCAAGGAACGATTGCAGCCGGCGGTTGCCGGTTTCCAGCACCTCCAGCCGCAGCGCATCGCTGATATCGCGGGCGGTCCACAGCAGGCCATGGGGGCACCCGCCGGCGTCGCGCACCAGCACCATCCGCGTCTGGCAGCGCACGACCGAGCCGTCCTTGCGTGCCACGCGCTCGTCGCCGGCCCACTGGCCGCACGCGCGCGCAGCTTCCAGTGCCTCGCGGTCGCGGCCCGCCGCGGCGTCATGGCGCGCGTAGAGCAGTGCCAGCGGACTGCCCACGGCCTCTGTCGCGGCATAGCCCGTCAGCGCCTGCGCGCCGACATTCCAGCTACGGATGGTGCCGTCCAGCTCCAGTTCGCAGACCGCGGTGCCGGGCAGGTTGTCGGCCAGCAGCCGCAGCCGCGACTCAGCCAGGGCGGCATATTCGGTGGCTGCCTGCTGCACGGTGAGGTCGCGGCAGGAGACGACGAAGCCGACCGGCGCACCGGTCTCGCCTGGTCCATTGTCGTTCCCGTCGCCCTCGCCGTTCCCGACACCGTCTGGCAAGGGCTTGCCGGACATTTCCGCAGAGGCGATCCCCTGCATCACGCAGGCGGCGTGCAGCAGGCTGCCGTCGCGCCGCACGCGCCAGCCCTGCTCGCGCGCGCTGCCTGCGAGCAGGGCCGCCTGCAGCCACTGCTGCGGCAGGCCCGCGGCGATGTCCTCGGGGCGGTGCAGGCAGGAGAAATGCCGGCCGACGATTTCGTCGGCGCTGTAGCCGAACACGTCGCGCGCGGGTTGCGGCCACACCGCGATGCGTCCGTCCGCGTCGGTCTCGAACACCGCGCAGTCCTGCACTGCCGCCAGCAACCGCCGGTATGGCTCCTGCACCGCCGGTGGTCGGACGGAATCGTCCCTCATGGCTCCGCCAGTTTCGCCAACGAGTGACGCGCGAATACCTTTTGCCGCTTGCGGCTCGGACATAAACGCACCTTCGCTGTGGGTGGAGGGTGGGGATCGCAGGCCCCCGGGCCGGAATCGCGAGCACAGGGGCAGATGCCCGCCGATCAGGCGGGCATCCGTGTCAATGATAGGCGTTCGCGGCCTATGCGCCATCCGTTATAGCGCCACAGGCCGCATCGACGACCCGATCGGGGGAAGGGAAGCAGCGCAGACGTTGGTTCCCGCGCGCCGGGCACGCGGGAACCCGGCGCGGGGACCAGGGCGCGGGATAAGGGCGGGCGCGGGACTAGGTCGTGTCGCGCTCACGCGGGCGGCGCATCTGCATCATCGCCGCTACCGCGGCCGAGGCGCCGACCACCAGCGCGGTCGTCAGCACCGGATGCCGCGCGGTGGTGGTGTACGGGCATGAGTGCAAGGCGCGGTACGTGCCGCCGCGTTCCTGCAGGCCGCTGCCGCTGCCATACAGCGCGTTGTCCTCGAGCGGGCCGGCCGGGTGGCGGGTCTGCTGGGCACGGCCGATAAAGCGGCGCATAAAGCGGTCGAAGGTGTGCGGAGCATGGTAGGCGGCCGCGGAAAACGCCTTGGCGGCGGCGCCGACGAAGAGGTCGCGCCGCGGATTCTCGGCGGCGAACAGGATCGCGTCGGCGGCCAGCGCCGGGTCATACAACGGCGGCGGCAGGCGCGGCTCGACATCGAGGAAGTTCTTGGCATGGCGCACCATCGGCGTTTCCAGCCCGGCGGGCTTGATCAGCGTGACGCTGACCGGCGCCTGTTCCTGCTCCAGCTCCAGCCGCAGCGAATCGGTAAAGCCCTTGATCGCATGCTGCGAGGCCGCGTAGGCGCTTTGCAGCGGCAGCGGTCCGTCCGAAGCCTCGCTGCCCATGTTGATGATGGCGCCGCCGTGCTCGCGCAGGTGGGCCGCGGCCGCCAGCGAGCCGTGCACGGTCCCCCAGTAATTGGTGTCGAACAGGCGCCGATGGTCTTCCATCGGCACGTCGCAATGGCGCCCGAAAATAGTCACGCCGGCATTGTTGACCCAGGTATCGAAGCCGCCGAAGCGCTCGATCGCCGCGTTGGCGACGCGCGCGACATCTTCCTGCTTGCCCACGTCGGCCGCCACGGTGATGACCTCGCTGCCATGCTCGCGCAGTTCTTCCGCGAGCTGGTGCAGCGATTCCTCGCTGCGTGCCACCAGCACCAGGCGCGCGCCCTGCTGCGCCGCCTTGCGCGCGGTGACGAGGCCCACGCCGCTGCTGGCGCCGGTCAGGACGATGACCTGCGAGCGGATTTTCTTCAGGGTTGGTTTCATCTGCTTGATCTCCTCGGGAGCCGCCGCGGGTGGCCGGGCACGGCGCCGGGCGTGCCGCTGGCTAGTCGCAAGGAGCGTTCCTGTTGCAACCCGCGGCACTGCGCCACGTGCCGAAGCGGTGGCGCCGCAGATTTACAACGCCCGGTAAGAACCACATGTTGCAGCCGTGACCGCGCCCGCGCGCGCGCCTGTAGGACGGGCGCCGATGTCGGGCACGCCATGTGCTGCCTAAGCTGGATCCATCCCACTGCAACCGGCGACAGCCATGGCCAAGACAACGCGACAGGAACCGGGCGCTGGCCGCACCCCGGCCAAGCGCACCGGCAAGCGCGCCGGCACAACTTCCGCCGCTTCCTCTGCCATCCCGGCGGCGAAGGCGCCGCGCGCTGCCGCGCGCAAGGCCGCGGCGAAGACCGCGACCAGGTCTGCCAGCAAGACAGCCAGCAACACCGCTGCGTCGGCGCGCCAGCCCAAGGCGGGCGCCACGCCGGCCGCGCTGGAGAAATACCGCCGCATGCGCGACTTCGGCGCCACGCCGGAGCCCAGCGGCGCCGCGGCGCGGGCCCGTGGCGCGCCGCGCAAGCGCGCCGGCGAGCTGTCGTTCGTGATCCAGAAGCATGCGGCGCGGCGGCTGCACTACGACTTCCGGCTGGAACTGGGCGGCACGCTGAAAAGCTGGGCGGTACCGAAGGGCCCCAGCCTGGACCCGGCCGACAAGCGCATGGCGGTCCATGTCGAAGACCATCCGATGGATTACGCCGGCTTCGAGGGCGTGATTCCCGCCGGCCACTACGGCGCCGGCACGGTGATCGTCTGGGACCGCGGCACCTGGCTGCCGGTGGGCGATGCCGAAGCCGGCTATCGCGCCGGCAAGCTCAAGTTCGAGCTGCGCGGCGAGAAGCTGCATGGCCACTGGACGCTGGTGCGCATGCACGGCAGCAAGCAGAAGGAGCAGGACGCCTGGCTGCTGATCAAGGAGCGCGACCAGGCCGCGGTGCCGGCGTCGGAGTTCGATGTGGTCGAGGCGATGCCGGACAGCGTGCTCGGTGGCACCGCGCACAAGGCCGCGGCCAGGCGCGGTGCCGCCGGCAAAGCCAGGCGCGCGAATCCGGAGGACGATGCGCAAGACACGCGGGCCGCGCCGCAGGGCGCCGGCATAAAGGCGTTGAAGCCCCCGCGCGGCGCGCCGCGCGCCGCGTTGCCGCTGGCACTGGCACCGCAGCTCGCCACGCTGGTGGAAAAGCCCCCGCCCAATGCGCAGGACTGGCGCTACGAGATCAAGTTCGACGGCTACCGGGTGCTGGCGCGCATCGACGGCAAGGACGTGCGGCTCTTTACGCGCCAGGGCCACGACTGGACCGCCAGGCTGCGCCCGCTGGCGCGCGATGTGGGCGCGCTGGGCCTGCCAGATGGCTGGATCGACGGCGAGATCGTCGTGCTCGGCAAGCATGGCGAGACCGATTTCCAGGCGCTGCAGAACGCATTCGAGACCTCGCGCGCCGAGTCCATCCAGTACTTCGTCTTCGACCTGCCCTATTTTGCCGGCCATGACCTGCGCAAGCTGCCGCTGGTCGAGCGCCGCGCGCTGCTGCGGCGGATCTTCGAACACAACACCTCGGCGCGGCTGCAGTTCAGCGAGGACTTCGAAGCCAGCCCGGACGACATGCTCGATGCCGCCTGCCGCATGAAGCTCGAAGGCGTGATCGGCAAGCGCGCCGATTCCAGTTATGTCAGCGCGCGCAGCAATACGTGGATCAAGCTCAAATGCACGCTGCGCCAGGAATTCGTCGTAGCCGGTTTTACCGATCCCAAGGGCTCGCGCGCAGGCATCGGCTCGTTGTTGCTGGGTGTGCATGACGCCAGCGGCCGGCTGCGCTACACCGGCAATGTCGGCACCGGGTTCGACACGCGCATGCTGGGCGATCTGCGCGCGCAACTGGATGCGCTGCGCGCCGACGCCTCGCCCTTCCATACGGTGCCTGCCGGCGTCAGGGGCCAGTGGGTGCAGCCCAAGCTGGTGGCCGAGGTGTCGTTCGGAAGCTGGACCCGCGAGGGCCGCGTGCGCCATGCCGTGTTCCACGGCCTGCGCACCGACAAGCCTGCCGGCGCGGTGTCGGTGGAACAGCCGGCGGAACCGGCCGGCAAGGGCAAGGCCGCCGTGAAAGCCACAGAGACCGCGAAGGGCAGATCCGAAGCAAAGGCCGAAGCAAAGCCCAAAGCGAAGGCGCAACCGGAAGCGAAGGCAAAGCCCGCGCCCAGCGCCCGCGGCGCCGCGGGCAAGCGCACCACTGCCGCGGGCGGCAAGGTCTCGATCAGCCATGCCGAGCGCGTGATCGACCCCAGCACCGGCCTCACCAAGGGCGATCTGGTGCACTACTACGAACGCGCCGCGCCGCTGATGCTGCCGCACCTGCGCGGGCGCCCGATCGCGATGGTGCGCGCGCCGTCGGGCGTGGGCGGCGAGCAGTTCTTCCAGCGGCATGGCGACACGCTGCGCGTAGAAGGCCTCAACGTGCTCGATCCCGCGCTGTGGCCGGGCCATCCCGCGCTGCTGGAAATCGTGTCGGTCGAGGCGCTGGTCTCTGCGGCGCAGCTCAACGTGGTGGAGTTCCACACCTGGAACGCCAGCAAGCGCAGCATCGACCGTCCCAACCGGATCATCTTTGACCTGGACCCCGGCGAAGGTGTGCCATGGCCGCAGATGCAGGAAGCTGCCGTGCTGATGAAGGCGCTGCTCGACGAGCTGGGCCTGGCGAGCTTCCTGAAGACGAGCGGCGGCAAGGGGCTGCATGTCGTGGTGCCGGTCACGCCACGCGCGGGCTGGGATGAGCTCAAGGACTTTGCCGAAGAGGTGGTGCGCCATCTCGCGGCGACGATCCCGCAGCGCTTCGTGGCCAAGAGCGGCGCGCGCAATCGCGTCGGCAAGATTTTCATCGATTACCTGCGCAATGGCATGGGCGCCACCACGGTTGCGGCGTTCTCGGCGCGCGCGCGGCCCGGGCTGGGGGTCTCGATCCCGGTGTCGTGGGACGAGCTCGACACGCTGCAAGGCGCGGCGCAGTGGAGCGTCGCCAACGTCGATGCGCGACTGGCTGCGCTGGAGACCGACGATCCGTGGGCCGACTACGCCGACACGCGCCAGGCCATCACCCGCGCAGCCGCACGGCTCGGCCACGTGCGCTGAGCAGCGCCGCGGCGGCGGCCATGCCGCATCGTGGAAAGGGAAAGCGGCACATTTCTTGCCATCCTTCTACCGTGAACCCGCCCGCGATGGGCGGCCCCACGGCACTGTGCGCGATGCGCTTCCCGTGCCGCGACGACACGGAGAAACTGCCATGAGCCGACTCAGGATTCACAGGACGATCCGCGCGATCAGTGCCGTCATCACAGCGAGGGCCGCACCGCGCAACCGCCGCGCCCTGCATGGGCTGCTGGTGTCATGCGCGATGCTGTCGTTTGCCTCCGGCCCCGCGCAAGCCAAGCTGCCCCCGCTTTCGGCCGAGCAGCAGCAGGCCGCGGACGCCAAGAAAGCCAAGGAGGCCGAAACGGCCAAGCAGCAGGCCGACGCGCTGACCCGGGTGCAGGACCAGATCGCGTCGCGCTTTGGCAAGGGCGCCACGGCGACCCCTGCTACGGAACCCGGCAAGATCCCACAGAAGGCCGCCGAAGCGCCGAAATCGGCCGGCCCGCACGGCGGCACCGCGCCCAGCGCTGAAGCCCACAGCGGCGAAGCGCAGCGCAAGTAAGGACGGCCGACACGGGCAGGGCAAGGCGTGGCTGACGGTTGGAAGCGGCCGGCGCGCCGCTCGGCCGGCACGCCTTTTGCCACTGCGCAGCAGGACGGCGTCGATGAAGGCCGCCAACACGCCGACGCCACTGGGGGAATCGCGATGGACGAGTTTTTCACGTGTGTAATAACTACAACCCACAAGCGAGCCAGCATGACAGGAGTTGCACACAGCACCCGACCCCCGGCGCAGTTTTACACGCCGCCATGGCGCTTGGCCGCTGCGTGGGCCGCCACGCCCACTGATGACCGGCCGCGCCAGCGCACGGCAGCGTGATGCCATGAAGCCGAATGCCAATTCCCCCATTTCCCGGGACAACGCTGCCGTGCTGATTCTCAACGTCGATGACCGCGAGGGTCCGCGCTACGTCAAGAGCCGGATCCTGCATCGCGGTGAATATTCCGTGATCGAAGCCGCCACCGGCCACGCCGCGCTGTCGCTGGTGCGCCAGCACGCGCCCGCGCTGGTGCTGCTGTCGGCACGTCTGCCCGATATCAGCGGGCTGGAGGTGTGCCGGCTGCTGAAGGACGATCCGCAGACCGCCCGCACGCTGGTGCTGCTGACTTCGCCCGGGCTGGCGCAGTCGCGCCAGCGGGTCGAAGCGCTGAACTGTGGCGCCGACGGCTACCTGGTCGAGCCGGCCGAGCCCGAGGAGGTCCTGTCGAGCATCCACGCCTTGCTGCGGCTGCGCGGCGCCGAGGACGCCTACCACCGGACCTCGCAGGCGCTGCACGATAACGAAGACATGTTCCGGCAGCTCGCCGAATCGCTGGCCGATGCGGTCTGGATTTTCGACCCTGTGAGAAAGCGCCTGCTGTTCGCCAGCCGCTCGCTTGCGGCGCTGCTGGGCCATCCGGCCGAGCAACTGATGGAAGACCCCCGCCAGTGCCTGGACCGGCTGGCGCCGGCCGACCGCCCGCGCGTGGTGGCGGCATTCGAGAGCATGCTGCGCACCGGCCATATGGATATCGAATTCCAGCTGACGCGCCCGGATGGCGAATTGCGCGAGATTCGCGCGCGGGCGTTTCCGGTGCGGGTCTCCGAGACGGCGAAAGACGCCGGCAAGGACGGGGGCAAGGACACAGAATGCGACACCCCGCCATTGCGCATTGCCGGCACCTGCCAGGACGTGACGCTGCACAACCGCGCCGGGCGCACGCTGCGCGACGAGGAACGGCGCAAGGACCAGTTCCTGGCGATGCTGGCGCACGAGCTGCGCAACCCGCTGGCGCCGCTGCGCAGTGCCGCCGACCTGCTGCAGCAGCTTTCACCGTCGCGCGAGGACATGTTCCGCGCGCGCGACGTCATTGGCCGCCAGCTGCACCACCTGACGCGGCTGGTCGACGAACTGCTCGACATCTCGCGCTTCAACCAGGGCCGCATCACGCTGCGCCAGGACCTGGTGGAGCTGCGCACCGCGCTCAATACCGCGGTGGAGGCGGTGCGCCCGGTGATGGACGCCTACAACCACACGCTGCGCCTGTCGCTGCCCGAGCAGCCGCTGCCGGTGCGCGGCGACCTGGTGCGGCTTACGCAGATCTTCAGCAACCTGCTGCACAACGCCGCGGCCTACACGCCCGCGGGCGGGCAGATCACCGTGGACGCCACCTATGAAGGCGACGACGCCGAAACCGCCGGCGGCCACGTCACGGTCAATGTGCGCGACAACGGCACCGGCCTGTCCGAAGCGCTGCAGCGGCAGCTGTTCGATCCGCTGGCCCCGCCCGAAGACACCCCTGCCGAGCCGCCGCGCAACACCTTCCCGCATGACGGTCCCGGCATCGGGCTGACGCTGGTGCAGAAGCTGGTGCGCCTGCATGGCGGCATCATCCGCGCACACAGTCCCGGCCCCGGGCAGGGCAGCACCTTTACCGTGACGCTGCCGGTCGAGCCGTGGCAGAAGTGGCACCCCGGCACCGGCAAGGTCGTGCCGCGCAGCGGCGTGCCACGCCGCATCATGGTGGTGGACGACAACGTCGACGCCCTCGAGGCCATGACGATGACGCTGCAGACGCTGGGCCATACCGTCGTCACCGCACCCGATGGACCGAGCGCGCTGGAACGCGCGCATGATGTGCGTCCGGAGGTGGTGTTGCTCGATCTCGGCATGCCGGCGATGGACGGCTTCGAAACCGCGCGTCGGCTGCGTGCGCTGCCCGAGATGCGCGGCGCCACGCTGGTCGCGCTGACTGGTTTCGGCCAGCCGGAAGACCGCCGCCGCGCACTGGAAGCCGGCTTCGACCAGCACCTGGTCAAGCCCGCCGATCTCGACGCCCTGACACGGCTGCTCGATGCGCTCGGCACCGAACGCGAGCGCGCCTAGCGCGCCGATCCCCGCAACCCTGGAACAAGGAGCCTTCGTGCATACCACGCCTGATCCCGACATCCCTTCGCGCAAGCCCGAAACCCCGCCGCCCGAGCCCCCGCC
>NZ_JBEFLI010000055.1:0-48373 GCF_040578825.1 Cupriavidus necator
GTCAGTGCTATAAGGCAAGGAGGGTTTCCGTACCTCCGAGCCCGGCTCTTGCCGCTGCCAGGACAAGGCTTTCTCCTTCATGTCGCCCGGCGTCACCTGTTCGATCCGGCAGGCGTCAATCCGGATATAGGAGCCGCCCGCGCCAATCCAGACTTCCTTGTCCGCCGTCAGGATCAGCTTGCCGTCCGTGCTGGAAATGGTGAGGTCCTTCAAGGCTGACATGGTAAGCTCATCGCTCTGCGCTTGAATCTGGACCTTGCCGCGTGCCGCAAATAGCTTGATGCCAAGGCTATGCGCGAACAGGGACAGGGCATCACCCGCCGCCATCGCGATATTCTTCAGCGCGCTGACGGCAAAGCCCGTGCCCGTTGCCACGTTCACGTCTTTTCCCGCGCCCACGCAGACGCGATCCGGCGTCGAGACCGCAATGCCCTTTGGTGCGGATATCAGCATCACAGCCTCTTTCAACTCGTTTACGCTCGCCTGGAGCCAGGCGTTTTCGGCCTTCAGGTCGGCAATCTCCGCCTTGGCGAGCGTGGCCGCATCAGCCAGCATCTGCGCCTGCTCCAGCGCGAGCGTTAGCTGGCTCATCGCGGCGGCGGTGTCGTTCTGCTTGCCGTTCGCCTGCTGCTGAATATCTGCCGACAGCAGCAGACCGCCCCCTGCGCGTACCGCGCCTTGCGCATCGGTGCGCAACTCGAACCCTTCGCCGCGTTTCTTGCGTTTTCCATTGACGATGTGGCCGAGGGTCAGCTGGCTTTTGCCCGAATGCTCGGTAGAGAACTTGACGTGTTCCTCCCCCTCCCAGTCCTCGATCTCGAATTTGCTGTCGCCCTGCGTGCGGATGATGTTGCGCGACAGCCAGCGGTCCTGATTGGTGATCAGGTCCGGGTGCTGGCTGTTGTGCTGCACGTGGGCGATGTACGGCTTGTTGGGATTGCCGTCACGGAAGGCCACGTCCACATAGGTGCCATCGATCAGCGGAAAGTGGAAGCCCGTCTGGTTCGCCCCCGCGAACGGCTTGGCGAACGCGAGCGGCACGCTCTCGCCGCCATTGGGCCATTCCTCAAAGTCGAAGTCGAAGCGGACGACATAACGGCCTTCCTGCGTGAGGTAGGCGTATTTGTACTGGCCGGGCGATGTGACGCGCGCGCTCAGCGTGCCGGAAATGCGCGGCCATTTCGCTTCGTCCATCGGCAGGCGGAAACGGCGGTCACATGGGATGGCCTGGTACGTGTTTCGGTAGGCGGCATCGCGCCCGCCGCTATGGATCACCTCGGTGATCACCTGGCCGTTGGGCGCATCGAGCAGCGCCTGGTCCATGCGCAGGATGCGTGCCGGGCACAGTGCCAGCACGTTGCTCTCGCCCGCGAAGATCAACTGCCCGGCATACTCCACCTCATGGCGCAATTGCGCCTCCCACTTGGCCCCCTCGAAGTCCAGGTGGTGGGTGCCATAGACATAAGACTGGCCGTAGGTCGTCTTCTCCTTGCGCGCGACGTTGGTCTCGCCGGTGGGGCGCTCCCAGGCCTTGTCGGGGTTGAAGTCCGCAACCCGGAACGATTTCGGTATGGTCTTCGCGTGCACCTTGAGCGAGAACACTGCTTCCTGGCCGGATTCCAGCCCGGCCGATTCCCGGTAGGGCACTCGCAGTTCCGGCTGGTAAATGTAGTGGTCGATGTCGTCGCCGAACACAATCATCTCGCCGAACTTGCCAAGGCTGAAATAGCTATATATGCCTTCCTGTTCCATGAGCAGCCGGATATAGTCCCAGTCCGCCATCTCGTACTGCATGCGGAAAGTGTGCTGCGCATATTTGCGGCGCAGCTTGAAGGCGAACTGGTGGCCCTTCAGCCCGTGGCGGCGCAGGATTGACTCGATGATCTGCGGGGCAGTTTTCTGCTGATGGATGCGGCTGGCGCGCGTAAGCCTCAAGCGCGCGACGAGCGGCTGGACTACGATCTCGTAGCCGCTGAAGTCCCGGGTCTGCCGGGTTCTGGAAAAGCGCGTGATGCAGCCGGCAAACTTGCGCGGCTCGGTGGCGTCGGCGGGAGTGATCAGGAAGGTGGCTTCCTTGCCCAGATAGTCGGCCCGATCCAGTTCGAGCGGGTGCGTCAGCTGGATGGTGACGGTATAGGGATCGCCCAGCCGCTCCACCGCTTCGAAAGACACCACCGACAGCGCGGAGGCGCTCACGGTGCCGGGCACTTTCAGGAAGTAAGCCTGCCGCCCGGTCACTCCCTTGCGCAGCGCATCTCCATACGTCTTCAGTTCTTCAACCAAATTCGCCATTGCTTGCGCTCCGTTGTCAGCGTGATCGAATTGCTGCAGGTGCCAAGCATCGTGCGACGCATCGCCCCGCGCACCACAAGTTAGCCGTGTTCCGTAACGCCGGAAACGCTGTAGGAGGGGGCTAATGCGCCTTTTCAGCTTGCATCAACGTCTAAGCACAAGTCCGAATGATCCTGTAGCGGTTGTCTCTCTTCCGTGTTAGCCATCGCCGGGGCGAGGGGCGAGTATGAACGGGCAAAAGGGTGGCCACTCAGAGGGCGACGTGGCGAGACGCTACCCGTTTGAATTGCTGCCATTACTTGCCAGGTAATCGTCACCCCCTGCCATCCATGCTGTAATGGAGCCATGGAAACGCTGACCCCCGCCTCCGAGACCACGCTGGATTTCCCCGGACTGCTGCGTTACTGGCGCAGCAAGCGCGGCTACAGCCAGCTCGCGCTGTCGCTGGCCGCCGGGGTGTCGCAGCGCCACATCTCCTTTCTCGAATCCGGGCGTGCCCGCCCCAGCCGCGAAATGGTCCTCGCGCTGGCCGACCGGCTTGGGGTGCCGCTGCGCCAGCGTAACCGGCTGCTGCTGGCCGGCGGCTTTGCGCCGGCCTACAGCGAGCACGCGCTGGCGTCGCCGCCGCTGCAGATGGTGCAGCAGGCCATCGCGCTGATCCTCTCCAAACAGGAGCCGTACCCGGCCGTGGTGCTGGACCGCTTCTGGAACATGGTCGACGCCAACCGCGCTTACCGGCGCATGCTCGATACGCTGCTGGACGGGCGCGCGCCGGCGTCGCTGTCCGATCAGCCAGGCGAGGATGGGGCGGATGGGGGCAGGCGCCGCATCAACCTGATGCTGACCGTATTCGATCCCGATGGCCTGTGGCCGGTGATAGAGAATGCGCGCCAGGTCGGCCGCTACCTGCTGCGGCGCGTGTGGCAGGAGTTGCAGGTGCAGGCCCACGACCACACCGCGCGCGAGATCTTCCGGCGCATCGCCGCGTGGCATCCGGACATGGTGGGCGCTGGCGGCGCGCTGCTGCCCGAGGACGACGGCACCGAAGGGACGCCGCCGCCGGTGCTGCCCGTGGTGCTGCACGCCGGCCCGTTCCGTGCGTCGCTGTTCTCGACGCTGACCACGCTGGGCATTCCGCAGGACATCACGCTGCAGGAGCTGCGCATCGAGTGCTTCTTCCCGGCCGACGACGCTACCCGCGTCCTCTTTGAAACGCCGGGCGAGCCGCAGCCACAGCCGGCGGTCAGAAGCGGTAACGCAGGTAAAAGACGTTGAAGGTGGTGCCGGGATTGGGCTCCTTGATGCCGGCGTTGGACAGGTGCTGGTAGCGATAGCCCACGGTCAGGCGCCGGTCCTTGCCGAAGGTCACGCCGATGCCGGCGTATTCCGAGAACTGGAACGCGGTGGAGATGACATGGTCATCGGAGGTGCGTGTGCCGGTCAGCAGGCGCGCCCCGACCGACAGCTCCAGGAACGGCACCCAGCTATGGCGCCACCACGCGACGCGCACCACCGGCGCCGCGCCAAACTCCCACAGGTCGTTGGGGTTGTTATCGCTGTCACTGAACCAGCGCGCGACATTGACCTCCCATTGCAGGTCCACCTGCCAGCCCTGCGGATTGCCCCACGCCCAGCCCGAATCCCACAGCATCGCCACCTCGGCTTTCTTCACATGGTGCCGGTCGTCGAAGCCGTAGTTGAGCTGCACCGCGGGCTCGGCGCGCGCCGCGGACGTCAGGCACAGGGGCAGGGCGACGAGGGCTGCAACAAGCGCTTGGCGCATCCAGTGCGGCGGCGAGCGCCATCGCGATCGCGTGGCAAGAATGGATGAATAACCCGGGTAGCAACTCGCACGGCGGTCTTGTCTGGCTTCCTGGTCTTGTCGGTGCATGGGACGCAAGGCGAAAAGATGCTGCGTTGTTGTCGGGCGCGGCATGCAGGCAACCCGGGTCCGGGTTGTTAGTACTGTGCCACTGTACCTATTTGTAGTACACGGGAAGCTGGTTGCCGAGTTCAGGCTTGCCCGGACATCGCCGCGGCCCGCATTTCACTCCATCGGTGCGCGCCAAGGGAAAAAACAATCTGCTAACATTCGCAGGCTGGTGCCGGCTCAATTGCCGCGCCGGTTCGTTACGTCTTCAGGGCGGGGTGAAAGTCCCCACCGGCGGTATGCCACGGTGCGCAGTGCGTGCCCGGCGAGCCCGCGAGCGCTCGCATTCCCGTGCGAGGTCAGCAGACCTGGTGAGAGGCCAGGGCCGACGGTCATAGTCCGGATGAAAGAAGATGGGCGGAGCTTGCCCGCGTTGGCCTGGCGCAATTGCCCGGCCCGGCGGTGTTGCCGTTTCCTGCGCCGTTGCCTCGTGCCACGCGTGCAGGGCGCGGCTGTCCGCGCGCATGTGCGCGGCGTGGCTGCTCCGTTTGATCCTTCCCCTGGAACGCCCAAACCATGCAGAACAAAGGAGCGTTTCAATGCCTAGCCTTTCCACCGAAGCTGTTGTCGCTGATGCATCCACGGCGGTTGCCGCCGATGCGCATTCGCTTGCCGCGCGTATCGCGCACGCGCTTGAGGCCATGCGCGAAGGCCGTCCCGTCGTATTGCTCGACGATGACGACCGCGAGAACGAGGCCGACCTGATCCTCGCCGCCGAGCGCCTGACCACCGCCAACATGGCGATGATGATCCGCGAATGCAGTGGTATCGTCTGCCTGTGCCTGACCGAGGAAAAGGTGCGCCGGCTCGGCCTGCGGCCGATGGTCGAGAACAACCGCAGCCAGTACGGCACGGCCTTCACCGTCTCGATCGAGGCGCGCGAAGGGGTCAGTACCGGCGTCAGCGCCGCGGATCGTATCACCACCATTCGCGCCGCAATTGCAGCGGATGCGGGCACCGACGCCGTGGTCAGCCCCGGCCATGTGTTCCCGCTGGTGGCGCGCGACGGCGGCGTGCTGGTGCGCCGCGGCCATACCGAGGGCTCGGTCGACCTGGCGCGCATGGCAGGACTGTCGCCTGCCGCAGTGCTGTGCGAACTGATGAACCCGGACGGCACCATGGCGCGCCGGCCCGAGGCACTGGCCTTCGCAGGGATGTACCAGTTGCCGGTGCTGACCATCGAAGACCTGGTGGCCTGGCGGCGCACGCACGACTGACTCCGCTGCGGCAGCCGTGCCTGCCGCGCGCGTTCCGGTCTGAAAATGTATCGGAATGTGTCGGCATGTGGCCCTCGTATGCGACAATGCCGATCGCTTTTTCCCGTCAATACGAGGGCAATTCCATGACGTTCCGCATTTTTAGGGTCGCTGCCACGCTCGCTGGCTGCGTACTCGCGCTGGCCGCGCCGCTGGCGCATGCCGAGGACGGCACCAGCCAGGCCTCCCGACCGGCCGCTGCCGCCGGCCTGTACGAATGCCAGGTTCCTGGCGCCGGCACCGTGTTCCGCTCCACTCCCAGGGAAGGCTGCCGCCTGGTAGCGCCACCCGATCCGGGCGCGCCGGACCCGCAGCGCTGGATTCCGCTGATGGGGGCCAACGGCGTGATCTCCTATTTCGACCAGACCGCGGTGCGCCGCCAGGGCACTGAGATTGGCGTGGTGGTGATGCGCAATTCGCCGTCGGGCGTGATCCGCACGGCCAGCGGCGAGCCGATCCGCTCCTCGCTCAAGCGCATGGTGCTGAACTGCGCCACGTCGATGTTCGCGGTGGTGGAGCAGACGCTCTACAGCAAGCGCTTTGCCCGCGGCGATTCGCTCTACACGATTCGCGCGCCGCAGGATGGGACTTTCCAGGCGGCCGGGCCGGGCACCATCGCCGGCGAACTGCTGCGACGGTTGTGCCGCTGACCGGATAAGCCAGCCGGCGCTCGCCGATCAAAAAAATCCATCGTCTCAGGGTTTGTCCTCGTCAACCGCGGCCAAACCAGCCTCGTTGATGCGGATGACAGGGCGCGGGCCAATGCGCCCCGGTCATTGCAGGCATTCCCACACGCAGGGCTCAAGAGGAGAGCAACATGAAGAAGTGGATCGTCATGCTGTCGATGGCAATGTTCGGTGCAGGCGCGATGGCGCAGACGCCGGCCACCCCAGCCACCCCGGCCACGCCCGCTACACCGGCAGCACCGGCTGCTGACAAGGCGGCGCCGAAGGCAGACAGCGGCAAGACCAAGGCGAAGAAAACCAGCACCAAGAAAAAGCACGGCCACTCGCACAGCGCCAAAGAAACGAAGGCCAACAAGGGCGCCTGAGCGGCGGTGCCATGGGCGGCGGGCGCACGGCTCCCCGGCAAGCGGGGACGCAGGCGGCGCCCGGTCCCGCCATGCCGCCACGCATCGACAGCGGGCCGCGCCGAAAGGCACGGTACTGCTGCGCGGTTGACAGCCCTGTGGCACGCAACGCGTGCCGTCCGGGGGGAAGTCAGGGTTTGTCAGGCGGATCAGCACAGGAGGCTTCGGCCTCCTTTTTTTTCGTCCCGGCAGGCGGCGCTGCCGGATCAGCAGGCCTTATTCACCCACATGCCGCGACTTCCACTGGCCGTTGGACTGCTTGCAGAACCAGCCGGCCCAGTGTTCCTCGGAACTGCCGCGCTTGAGCTCGGACTTCAGGCGCCGGCACGGCTGGCCCTTGTCGGTCTTGCTCTCGACCGGCGTGATGGTGCCGTCGATCTGCTGGCGCCGGCCCGCGGCCGGGAAGGTCCATGCGACCGCCTGGCCATCGGCGGTATCGTTCAGCGCCTTGCGCACTGACTTGGCGAGCGACGCGCCTTCCTTGTCGTTCAAGGTGCCGATGATGGTGCCGGTCAGGTAATTGTCGAAGTACGCCTGCGCGGGCGCGGCCATGGCGAACAGCAGCGCGGCGCCGAGCGCGCCGGATATGGCGGCACGCAGGGCAGGGCGGGTACGGACAGCAGAGTCGGTTTGCCGAGGCAGCATGACGATTCCTTGTGGCTTCGTGGTGGCGTTCGGGTGGCATTGTAAGCGCATTGAACGCTGCGGACGACAGCAGCCATGCGCTGCGGCGGCGCGATCGGCAGCCATGCATGCGTCGCGGTGCGGTTGACACATGCGAGGGCCTGACCTAGCTTTGAGTGCTGCACGTCGCCGGCCCCATCCCTCTGCAGCGAGGGCGGCATGAACGGCGGCAAGCTCGATACGTATTCAAAAGACGCCAGCAGCGGCAAGTCCGATACGTACCCGAAAGGGGCCAAAAAGTAACACGCTATTAAAGGGCCAGCCGACCGGCTGAGCCTGTCACGCGGGGTCATGTCATCAGCCGGCAGGCATTGTCCGCGCCGGGGAAGGAGCGAGTGTGACTCCGGCGCCCGCAAAGCCTTGCCTGGAGCGGCTTCCAGGCGACCTGGCAAACATTTTGTTTCAAACCTTGCGTGATCGAAACGTGACTTCCGCGTCTCGAATTGTTATGGTTTATTGCGCATCGCAACAAACCGGACACAGTGCCCCACGGGCCTACCGCTTCGTGTCCGGGCCACGCCACCTGGCGCCGGGCCCGTCTCTTGCTGTGCCGTCCTTCGATCTGACCGCTGATGCCGGTCGCCCCGATTCAACCGTTCACCCTGGCATACATGTCACAGACCGCCACGCCACGCCTGTCCGCTTTGCTTTTCCCGACCGCCAGCGCGCCTGCTGCCCGTGTGGGCGCCCGCCGCCGCGCGCCGCGCCTGGGGTTGCATATTGCGACATGGCTCGGCGGCAGCGTGCTCGCGCTGTGTGCAATGGCGGCGCATGCGTTCGACTTCGACACCGTGGCGACGCGCGCGCGCCAGCTTGCCGCATCGCCCTACAAGGCACCGCCGCAGAACCTTCCGCGCGAATTGCGCGAACTGACTTACGAGCGCTATCGCGAAATCGAGTACAAGCCCGAGCGTTTCGCGTGGCGCGGCACGCGCTCGCCGTTCGAGCTGTCGTTCTTCCACGAAGGCATGGTGTTCGACCAGCCCGTGCGCATCAATGAAGTGGTGGGCAACAGCGTGCGCGAATTCCGCTTCGATCCCGCCGCGTTCAACTACGGACCGCACAAGGTCGATGCCGCCAAGCTCAAGGGCCTGGGCTATGCGGGCTTCCGCATCCTGTATCCGCTCAACGGCAAGCGCAAGGACGAGCTGGCATCGTTCCTCGGCGCGAGCTATTTCCGCGCGCTGGGCAAGGACCAGTGGTACGGGCTGTCGGCCCGCGGTCTGGCGGTGGACACCGCGCTGAATTCCGGCGAGGAATTCCCGCGCTTCGTCGAATACTGGATCGAACGACCGGGCCCCAACGCCAAGGAAATCATCGTCTACGCGCTGATGGATTCGCGCCGCATGAGCGGCGCCTACCGCTTCACCATCAAGCCTGGCGAAGAAACCGCGATGGAGGTCAAGTCGCGCCTGTTCCTGCGCGAGAACGTGACCAAGCTGGGGCTGGCGCCGCTTACCAGCATGTACCTGTTCGGCGAGAACCAGCCGGCGCCGGCGACGGATTTCCGGCCCGAGGTGCATGACTCGGACGGCCTGTCGATCCACCTGGGCACCGGTGAATGGGTGTGGCGCCCGCTGGTCAATCCCAAGCGGCTGCTGGTCACGTCCTTTGCCGCCACCAATCCGCAGGGATTCGGGCTGATGCAGCGCGACCGCAGCTTCAACAGCTACCAGGAACTCGGCGCATGGTACGAGCGCCGGCCCAGCGGCTGGGTGCAGCCGCGTGGCAACTGGGGCTCGGGCCGCGTGGAGCTGGTGCTGATTCCGACGCCGGACGAGACCAACGACAACATCGTCGCGTACTGGGTGCCGGACAACCCGCCCAAGCCGAAGCAGCCTTTCGATTACGAGTACCGGCTGCTGTGGCAGAAGGACGGCGAACAACAGCCGCCGCTGTCGTGGGTGACCCAGACCCGCCTGGGGCAGGGCCAGACCCGCAACAAAGAGGACACGAGCTTTTCGCTGGTGGTGGACTTCGAAGGCCCGGCCTTCCGCCGGCTGCCGGCTG
Organism: Cupriavidus necator; assembly: GCF_040578825.1. GTDB lineage: Bacteria > Pseudomonadota > Gammaproteobacteria > Burkholderiales > Burkholderiaceae > Cupriavidus > Cupriavidus necator_E. The sequence continues at coordinate 9,263 of NZ_JBEFLI010000055.1, forward strand.
ACGTTCGCATCGACCCGGTGGTTTCGGCCGATGCCAACGGTGAATTGCTGAAGACGTCGGTGCAGCGCAACGAGGCGACCGGCGGCTGGCGCATGACCATGGTGATGCGCCGCAAGGACGAAACCAAGCCGGTTGAGTTGCGCGGCTATCTTCGCAACGGCAATACGACCCTATCCGAGACATGGAGCTACATCTTACCCCCCGCCTAAAGCATCGACCGGCCCAGGCGGCGGCATGCGAGCGCTATGTCGACCGGCTGCCGCTACCGCCTGAAGTGCGCAACGAACTGCTGGCCGATGGCGTCAGCATGCCGGTTGCGAACGTCGGCCCCGCGCTGCCCGTGATCGACGCACGCGATGCGCAGGACGCGATCCAGCGCCTGCAGTCGCGCCTTGCGGCCAAGGACACGGCCCGCGAAGCGCATGCACCCGCCACGCCAGGCGGCAGCGCCTACGCTTCGGTGGGCCGCCGCTTCACCATCGCCTACGGCAATCCGCAGGTCGGCGGCGAACCGCTGCTGCAGCGGCGCGAAGACGGCACCGTCAAGGTCGACACGGGCCCCGAGCCCGAGCGCAGCTCGATGGTGCCGCGCCAGTGGCCGCCGCATCTCGTCACCGGCTGGTTGCGCAACACCTGGCGCCGCATGCTGGGCCGCCCCCCGGTGCCCGAGACCTGGGACACGCTGCACGACGGCCCCGATGCCGAAGGCAAGTGGCACCCGGCGGGTTCGCACCGCCGCTGGTTCCTGCTGGGCCTGGTCGTGATCCAGACTGTGCTGGCCACGTACTTCATGACCAGCGTGCTGCCGTACCACGGCGCCGACCCGCTCGAGATCGCGATCCTGGCGCTCTTTGCCGTGCTGTTCTCGTGGGTGTCCGCCGGCTTCTGGACGGCGATGATGGGCTTCCTGGTGCTGGCCAAGGGCGGTGACCGCCACCTGATATCGCGCTCCGCCGCGCCGGAGGGGCCGCTTGCGCCCGAGGCGCGCACCGCGATCATCATGCCGATCTGCAATGAGGACGTGACGCGGGTGTTCGCGGGCCTGCGCGCCACCTACGAATCGCTGGCGCGCACCAGCCACCTGTCCAACTTCGATTTCATCGTGCTGTCAGACAGCGGCAACCCGGACCTGCGTACCGCCGAACACGATGCGTGGATGGAACTGTGCCGCGCGGTCGGCGGCTTCGGCCGCATCTTCTACCGCTGGCGCCGCCACCGCGTGAAGCGCAAGACCGGCAATGTGGCCGACTTCTGCCGCCGCTGGGGCAGCAAGTACCGCTATATGGTGGTGCTCGATGCCGACAGCGTGATGAGCGGCGATTGCCTGGCCACGCTGGTACGGCTGATGGAAGCCAACCCCGGTGCCGGCATCATCCAGACCGCGCCGCTGGCAGTGGGTCGCGAGACGCTCTATGCGCGCGTGCAGCAGTTCGCCACGCGCGTGTACGGGCCGCTGTTTACCGCGGGGCTGCATTACTGGCAGCTTGGCGAGTCGCACTACTGGGGCCACAACGCCATCATCCGCGTCAAGCCGTTCATCGAGCACTGCGCGCTGGCGCCGCTGCCGGGCCGCGGGCCGCTGTCGGGCGAGATCCTGTCGCATGACTTCGTCGAGGCCGCGCTGATGCGCCGCGCCGGCTGGGGTGTGTGGATCGCGTACGACCTCGAAGGCTCGTACGAAGAACTGCCGCCGAACCTGCTCGACGAGGTCAAGCGCGACCGCCGCTGGTGCCAGGGCAACCTGATGAACTTCAGGCTGTGGCTCAAGCAGGGCTTTCACGTGGTGCACCGCGCGGTGTTCCTGACCGGCATCATGGCCTACCTGTCGGCGCCGCTGTGGCTGCTGTTCCTGCTGCTGTCCACGGCGATGCTGGCCAAGCACGCACTGGTACCGCCGGAGTACTTCACGCAGCAATACCAGCTGTTCCCGACCTGGCCCGAATGGCATCCCGAGAAGGCCTTGGCGCTGTTCTCCGCCACCGCGACGCTGCTGTTCCTGCCCAAGCTGGCCAGCGTAGTGCTGTTGATGAAGCAGGCGCGGCGCTACGGCGGCGCGGTGCAGCTCTTCGCCAGCATGCTGATCGAGGTGCTGCTGTCCGCGCTGCTGGCACCCACGCGCATGCTGTTCCACACCAAGTTCGTGATCGCCGCCTACAGCGGCTGGGGCATCTCGTGGAAGTCGCCCCCGCGTGAAGACGCCGAGACCACCTGGGGTGAAGCCTTTCGCCGCCATGGCTGGCATACCGCGCTGGGCCTGGCGTGGGGCGGGCTGGTCTACTGGCTGAACCCGTCTTACGTGCTGTGGCTGCTGCCGATCGTGGGCTCGCTGGCGCTGTCGATTCCGCTGTCGGTGATGCTGTCGCGCGTGTCGCTGGGCCGCGCGTCTCGCAATGGCGGGTTGTTCGTGATCCCCGAGGAAACGCTGGTGCCGCGCGAGATCGTCGAAACGCAGCAGCATGTCGAGGCCGCCGCCGATACGCCGGACTTTGTCGATGCCGTGGTCGACCCGGTCACCAACGCGCTGATGTGCGCCACCGCCACGCCGCGGCTGGTCCAGCCGGAATCGGCCCGTATGCGCCACGACGCGCTGGTCGAGCATGCGCTGACCAACGGTCCGCGCGCACTGACGCCGGCGCAGAAGCATGTGCTGCTGGGCAATCCGTTTGCGCTGGCGCGCCTGCATGAACTGGTGTGGGGCTCGCCGCTGGCCGATGCCGGCTGGAAGGATACCCGCATGCTGGTGCGGCGCGCGGCCAACGTGCTGCCGCTGCGGCCGCGGGCGGCTGCATGAAAATGGCTATGGGCTAACGACCCGCTGCAGGTTGGCTCTTCTCTCCCGCAAGCGGGAGAGGGAGAGCCCATGAGTCATTCAAAAGCAATGGCTCTTGGTGCGCGCCGTTGCAACCGATTCTTGTTTGCCTTCTTGTTCAACGCAACGCCGCAGTACAAATCGGCGCGTTGATATACACATCGCCCACGCGGCGCTCGCCGCGGTCCTTGCGCGTCATGTAGCGGAACATCAGGCTGACGCCGAGCTTGGTCAGGATTTCCACGTCACGGTTTGCACAGATATTGCGTTGCAGCGGCGCGGCGTAGTTGACCTCGAAGCTGGCCAGGTCGAGCATCGGCCCGCGATAGTTAGTCAGTTCCAGCTGGAACAGCACGTGCTTGCCTGGCACCGACTGGCAGCGGCGCAGGCGCGTTTCGGCATCGATCTCGATCGGCAGCGCGTCGTTAAGCAGACGGCAGGCGCGCGCCAGCACATTATCGGGGCGGGTGGTGTTGCGCAGCAGTTCGGGCACGCCGGCGGCGCCGGTGTTCTGGCCGGTGGCCGCGCCCTTGAGCATGCGCGACAACGCGTCGGCTTCGTCGATCGCGGGGGCGGGCGCCGAGGCGGCGCTGCGCAGCATTGCCGGTGCGGCCGTCGCCGTCAGCGGCAAGGGCAACAGCAGCGCAGCCGCTAGTGCGGCCGGGCCAAGCGAAGAGGAAAGCGGCGTTTGTCGTATTCTCATGCAGGCTAACGTTGCCGGGACCGGTACTGTCGTCCGTCTCTGCGTGGCCGCCGGCGCCAATCGTGAGCATTGATTTCGTGCGCCGACAGGGACGCATTGTACCCTCCACCCCGGCGGGCGCGAAAGGCACGGCACACTGCGAGCATCCCCGCATGGCATTGGCGGCGCGCATCTGCATGGGCTGATGCGCGGCCGCGTGACATCCCATTGCCGCACGGCAGATGTTTTCTCGCGCTGACAGCAATTTTCCTGAACAACTGTTTCAAACCGCTGCGCGCCCGTGCCCGGCTGCTGTCGTTATGCTGTGCAACAATTGCGCCCTCTGTACGCACCATCTGACTCGTTTTGACGAGACCCCGGATCCTTCCCATGTCCCATTCCCCGAGCGCTGCCACATCGGCACGCTTTCCTGCCTGGCTGCTGATCTGCGGCTCGCTGATGGCGATCGCGCCGCTGTCGATCGACATGTACCTGCCCAGTTTCCCGTCGCTGGCGGGCGACCTTGGCGTGGACATCGGGCAGGTGCAACTGACGCTCGGCACCTTCCTGGTCGGGCTGGCGCTGGGCCAGGCCTTCTACGGGCCCTTCAGCGACCGCTTCGGGCGCAAGCCGCCGCTGTATGTCGGGCTGGGCCTCTATGTGGTGGCCGCGGTCGGCTGCGCGCTGGCGCGCAACGTGGAGTCGCTGATGCTGTGGCGCTTCCTGCAGGCGCTGGGCGGCTGCGCCGGCATGGTGATGGCGCGCGCGGTGATCCGCGACCGGCTGGAGGCGCATGAATCGGCGCGCGCGTTTTCGTCGCTGATGCTGGTGATGGGGCTGGCGCCGATCCTGGCACCGATCATCGGCGGCGCCATCCTGACGGCGTCGGGCTGGCGCACGATCTTCTGGGTGCTGGCGGGGGCCGGGACCCTGATCCTGCTGCTGGTGCACTTGCGCATGGAAGAGTCGCTCGACCACAGCCGCGCGGCGCCGCTGCGGCTCGGCAGCGTGGCCCGCAGCTATGCCGAGCTGCTGCGCGATCGCGAATTCCTGGGCTATTCGCTGTCGGCGGGCTTTGGCTCGGCGGGCATGTTCGCCTATATCTCGGGGTCGCCGTTCGTGCTGATCGAGTTGCACGGCATCGCGCCGTCGCACTACGGCTTTGTGTTCGGCGCCAATGCGCTGGGGCTGATCGCGATGTCGCAGCTCAATGGCCGGCTGGTGCGCGGCCGCTCGCTCGATCATGTGCTGGGCGGCGCGCTGCTGGGCGGCTGCGCCGCAGGTGTCGGACTGGCCGTCGCGGCGCTGGCCGGCGTGGCCGTGCTGCCAGTGCTGCTGGCCGGCTTTTTCGTGTTTATCGCTGCGCTGGGCTGTGTCAACCCGAATGCTTCGGCGCTCGCGCTGGCGCATCAGGGGCATCGTGCCGGCACCGCGTCGGCGCTGATGGGCACGCTGCAGTTTTCACTGGGCACCCTTGGCGGCGCGGCCGTCAGCGTATGGCGCGACGGCACGGCGCTGCCGCTGGCGGTGGTGATGGCGGTCTGCGGCATCGGCGCGGTGGTGATGCGGCACTACGGCCGCTCGGGCACGCGCTGACGCCGCTGGCTCAGGCCGCGGCCTGCTGCACCACCACCATGTGGGCGGGCATCGGCGCGGCATAGCCGGCCTGGCCGAAGCATTCGCGGATGATGCGGTTGGTATCGAAATAGACCTGCCAGCAGTGGTCGTTGTGGCAGTAGGGGCGTACCGCCAGCACCGGGGGCCCGACCACGCCATGCCGATGGCCACGCCCGCGGCGGCGATCAGCGCGGCAAAGGTCGTGGTCTGGATGCCGAAATAGCCGAGGATGCCGATCACCAGCACCACGTTCAGCGTCACCGTGACAATCGAGCCGACATAGCGCAGCAGCGTCGGATCCACCTTCTGCTTGCCCAGCGCGTTCTGCACCAGGCGCACGACGAAATGGATCAGCCAGCGGCCGATGACCCAGAAGGCCAGCGCGGCCAGGATCTTGATGCCGAACTGCGTGGCATAGGCGACAACCAGGGTCTTGAGGTTGTCGAAGGTGGAGGCGTCCATCGGCATTTCCTTTCGGTATTGGAGAAGTCCCGGCCAGCTGCCGGCGGCAGACCTCCCCACCGACGCAGCCGGTTACCGGGTGCAAGCCCTGCGCGTTGACGCGGCGCAATACGTGGGCACGGCAATTTTTGGAATGCCGTGCAACGAAGTGCAAGGAAACAATGGTGAAGACAGGCTGCCTCCCGGCAGCCCGTTCATTTAATTCACTGCCGTGCGGATTACCAGTTGGTTTCGCGCTCCGGCGTCGCGGATATCCGGTGCAGCGTCAGGTCGGCGCCGTTGAACTCGGCCTCGGCGTCGAGCCGGATGCCGACCAGTTTCTTCAGCATGCCATACACCAGCGTGCCGCCGGCCAGCGCAATCACGATGCCGAGCACGGTGCCGATGACTTGCGCGCCCAGCGACACGCCGCCCAACCCGCCCAGCGCTTTCGCCCCGAAGATGCCCGCGGCAATGCCGCCCCAGGCGCCGCACAGGCCATGCAGCGGCCACACGCCCAGCACGTCATCGATATGCCATTTGTTCTGTGCCAGCGTGAACAGGTAGACAAAGAGCGCGCCGGCGACGCCGCCGGTGATCAGCGCGCCCAGCGGGTGCATCAGGTCCGAGCCTGCGCAGACTGCCACCAGCCCCGCCAGCGGGCCGTTGTAGGCGAAGCCGGGATCGTTGCGTCCGGCCGCCCACGCGGCCAGCGTGCCGCCGGCCATCGCCATCAGCGAATTGATCGCCACCAGGCCGCTGATCTTGTCGACGGTCTGCGCGCTCATCACGTTAAAGCCGAACCAGCCCACCGCCAGCACCCAGGCGCCCAGTGCCAGGAAGGGGATATTGGACGGCGGATGCGCGCTGATGCGGCCATCCTTCTGGTAGCGGCCGCGGCGCGCGCCCAGCAGCAGCACCGCGGGCAGCGCGATCCAGCCGCCCACCGCATGCACCACCACCGATCCGGCAAAGTCGTGGAACGGTGCGCCGGCGACGCGCGCGATCCAGTCCTGCACGCCATAGCGCTGGTTCCAGGCGATCCCTTCAAAGAAGGGATAGACAAAACCCACCAGTACGAAAGTCGCCACCAATTGCGGATTGAAGCGCGAACGCTCGGCAATACCGCCAGAGATAATCGCCGGAATGGCCGCGGCAAATGTCGCCAGGAAAAAGAACTTGACCAGTTCGTAACCGCTTTTCTGGGCCAGCGTTTCTGCCCCGGACATGAATTGCACGCCGTAGGCAATGGTGTAGCCGATAAAGAAATAGGCAATCGTCGAAACCGCAAAATCCACCAGAATCTTTACCAGCGCGTTGACCTGGTTCTTCTTGCGCACCGTGCCCAGTTCAAGGAAGGCAAAGCCGGCGTGCATGGCCAGCACCATGATGGCGCCAAGCAGTATAAACATGGCGTCGGTGCCAGTCTTCCAGTTGTCCATTGTGACCTCATGCTCAAAATGGGAGCGTGGGTATGCAAAAAGTATTCCAGCGGTGGCTACATCCTGGTGCTTGTTGCACCTTCCTGAGCAAAACCGCACCGGAATGCCGCATGGCGGGTGCCAGGGGGCGATCGGGGCAGATTAGGGACTTCGGTCAGCAGAGCTTCGGATGCGCCAGAATGGCGCGTGGCAGGGTGTGCGGGCGATCTGTTGTGGTGCAATGCCCCATCAATGGGCATTTGTCCCATCGCGGGGAAGTGAATGAGCGCGTCGGAGCTGTCACCGGCGACCTTGCAAATCGGGCCTCTGGCAAGCGGAAAAAGAGCGGTAAATTGCCCGCTAACCGGCCTCAATCAAGGATTTGCGGGTTTTTTCGTTGCATTGGTGCCACTGGGGATTGCTCAACGCGCGAGGGGCAGATTAGACTGCGCCGATCGATGGCTTGCCGCCAGGCCGGCTCATCGGTGACGACGACCAACAAGGGAAATCAGCCATGAATAAAGGTGAACTGGTATCGGCCATCGCCGCGGAAGCAGAACTGAGCAATGCCGCCGCCGAGCGTGCGCTCAACGCAGCGCTGGACAGTATCAAGAAGGCAGTGGCCAAGGGTGACTCGGTAACGCTGGTGGGCTTCGGCAGCTTCAGCGCCGGCAAGCGCGCCGCCCGCACCGGCCGCAACCCGCGTACCGGCGAAACCATCAAGATCCCGGCCGCCAAGACGGTCAAGTTCTCTGCCGGACAGGGTTTCAAGGACGCCGTGAACAAGAAAAAGTAAGCGGTTTGCGTCCACAGCGAGAAAAGCGGCCTGGCAGGCCGCTTTTTCTTTGGGGCCGTGCCGCCGGCCGCACGGCGGACGGCAACGGTTGCCGCGAGCGGGCCGGATCGGGTTAAACTGCCGGCGCCCGGGGTCGCCGCTGGCGACGCCCGGGCATCCGCCCCCGATTTTCGCCCCCAATCCGCCCCGCACTCCGTACTGCATCATGAACGACCAGTCCCACCAGCTTTCCATGACCGTGCTGATGACGCCGGACATGGCCAATTTCTCCGGCAACGTCCACGGCGGCACCATCCTGAAGTATCTGGACATGGTCGCCTATGCCTGCGCCAGCCGCTATGCCGGGCGCTACGTGGTAACGCTGTCGGTCGACCAGGTGGTGTTCCGCCAGCCCATCCATGTGGGCGAGCTGGTTACCTTCCTGGCCTCGGTCAACTACACCGGCCGCAGCTCGATGGAAATCGGCATCAAGGTGGTGACCGAGAATATCCGCAGCAAGCTGGTGCGCCACACCAATAGCTGCTACTTCACCATGGTGGCCGTCGATGACAACGGTACGCCCGCCGAGGTGCCGCCGCTGGAGCCCCGCGACGAAGTGGAGCGCCAGCGCTTTGCCGCCGCGCAGCAGCGCCGCGCGCTGCGCCAGGAAATGGAAAAGCGCCACGACGACATCAAGACGTCGGTGACCTGAGGAGCGCGATCCCAGCCATGAAGTCCAACAGCATCCGCATTATCCTGGCCGCTGCAACGTGCGCGTTGGCGGCTACCGGCGCGCACGCCGAGGAAATCGGCAGCGTCAGCACCAATTTCCGCGTGACCGGTTCCGACAAGGTCGTGATCGAAGCCTATGACGATCCGCAGGTGGACGGCGTCACCTGCTACGTGTCGCGCGCCCGCACCGGCGGCATCAAGGGCCAGCTCGGCATGGCCGAAGACCCGCCCGAAGCGTCGATCGCCTGCCGGCAGGTGGGCACGATCGCGTTCAAGGGGCCGCTCAAGCAGCAGGACAACGTCTTCTCCGAACGGATGTCGATCCTGTTCAAGACGCTGCACGTAGTGCGCGCGGTGGACCGCAAGCGCAATACGCTGGTGTACCTGACGTATTCCGACCGCATCGTCAGCGGCAGTCCGCAGAACAGCGTGACCGCCGTACCGGTGCCGGCCGGCACGGCGATCCCGGTCAGGTAGGGCGGCAGATCAGGGCACGCTGTTGCTGGCGCCTGTTTCGAACAGCTTGCGCAGGTTCGACTTCATGATCTTGCCATTGGCATTGCGCGGCAGCATCTCGGCGAGCAGCAGGATGCGCACCGGCACCTTGAACGCCGCCAGCCGCTCGCGCACGAAGTCCTGCAGTTCGGCCTCGGTTGCCTGCATGCCGGGCTTGAGGCTAACCACCGCCGCGGGCTCTTCGCCCAGCGTCTTGTGGGCCAGGCCGACCACCGCCGCATCCATCACCGCCGGGTGTTCGTACAGCGCGCTTTCCACCTCGATGCAGTAGATGTTCTCGCCGCCGCGGATCAGCATGTCCTTCATGCGGTCGACGATATAGACAAAGCCTTCCTCGTCGAGCCGCGCGATATCCCCGGTGCGCAGCCAGCCGTCGACAAAGGTCTGCGCGGTGGCTTCCGGCTTGTTCCAGTAGCCGCGCACGACATTGGCGCCGCGCGCCATCAGCTCGCCGGTTTCGCCCGGCGGCAGCGCGTTGCCGCGCCCGTCGACCACCTTCATCTCGCCGATCGGCAGGGCCGGGCCGCTGCTGTCCGGGCGCGCAACGTATTCCTCTGCGCTGTGGCTGGTGAAGGTCGACGACGTCTCCGTCATGCCCCAGCCAATACCAGGCGCTGCCTGCGGAAATACCTCGCGAATGCGCCGCACCAGTTCAGGCGATGCCGGCGCGCCGCCGTAATTGACGTTCTCCAGCGATGACAGGTCGAAGCGCGCGCGCTCCGGATGCTCCAGGATCTGCCAGGCGATGGTGGGCACGCCGCCGGCCGAGGTGCAGCGCTCGCGCTCGATCAGTTCCATGCCGCGCAGGGCATCCCAGCGGTGCATCAGCACGAGCTTGCCGCCGGTGGCCAGCGCGCCGTTGAGCACCGCCATGCAGCCGGTGACGTGGAAGAACGGCACTGCCAGCAACACCGCCTTCTGCGGCGCGGCGGGGTCGGGCGCGGGGATTGGTTCGCCCCGGCGCAGCAGGTTGCGGATCTGGCTGAAGGGGCCCGCTGCCGCAACCGCGGCGGAATTGCGGTGCGTGCCGAGCGCGCCTTTGGGTTTGCCGGTGGTGCCCGAGGTGTAGAAGATGGTGGCGTCGTCTTCGGGGTCGATGTCGATTCGCGGCGGCGCCTGGTCCGGCAGTGTCGCCCAGCCGATGGGAGGGCCGATCAAGTTTTCCAGCGGCGCCACGCGCGGCTCGGCCACCGTGCCGCCGGCGCGCGACACGTAGACACGCTCCAGCGCCGGGCAGCCGGGCAGGTGTTCAAGGATGCGGTCGAGCCGTTCGGCATCGACGATGGCCACGCGGCTGCCGGAATCGGCCAGGCCGTATTCCAGTTCGGCGCCGGTCCACCACGCGTTGAGCGGGGTCACGATGGCGCCGGCCAGCAGCGCGCCGTAGAACGCCACCGGCCATTCCGGCAGGTTGCGCATCGCCACCGCGACGCGGTCGCCCTTGCGCACGCCGTCGCGCACCAGTGCATGGGCCAGCGCGATCGCAGCGCGCTGGAACGCATCGTACGAAACGCGCTCGTCCTCGTAGACCACGAAGGTGCGGTCGGCGAACGCGCGCGTGGCCAGGAACAGCTCGCGCAGCGTGTGCGGGCCGTTCTTCCAGACGGTGGTGGGGATGCCGCGGATGGTGCGCGTTTCGGTCTCGAACGGCGCGCCGGGCGCGGTCAGCCGGGCATGGGCCTCGGCCAGGGACATGACCGGCCAGGTGCCGGCCGCTTGCGGATTGCTTGACATGACTGCCTCCCGGAACTGCACTGCAGGTTGAGGGAAATGCAGGAAAGCGGCGGGCGCCGGCCATCGCCGGCACCCGCGCAACGCTTGGCGTCAATAGCTCAGATGGTGACGCCGCCGTCGACGACCAGCGCCTGGCCGGTCATGAAGGTGCTGGCGGCGGAGGCCAGGTAGACGGCCGCGCCCGCGATCTCCACGGGCTCGCCGATGCGGCGCAGCGGGGCACCCTGGGTCGATTGCTTGTAGCGCTCGGGGTCTTCCCACAGCGCGCGCGCGAAGTCGGTCTTGATCAGCCCCGGCGCAATGCAGTTGACGCGCACGTTGTGCGGCCCGAATTCCACCGCCAGGTTGCGCGCGAGCTGGAAGTCGGCGGCCTTGGAGATGTTGTAGACGCCGATGGTCGGCGAGCCGCGCAGCCCGCCGATCGACGACACGATGATGATCGAGCCATCCTTGCGGTCGATCATCTGCGGCGCCACCATCTGGATCAGCCAGTGGTTGGAGATGACGTTGTTGTCCAGCACCTTGCGGAACTGGTCGTCGGACACGCCGCTCATCGGGCCGTAGTACGGGTTCGAGGCGGCATTGCAGACCAGCACGTCGATCTTGCCGAACACGCGGTTGGTTTCGTCGACCAGGTGCTGCAGGTCGTCCTTGGAAGAGATGTTGGCGGGGACCGCGATCGCGGTGCCGTCGCCGTGGCGGGCATTGATGGCGTCCACGACTTCCTGGCAGGCCTCGGCCTTGCGCGAGGAAATCACCACCCTGGCGCCCTGTACCGCCATCTGTTCGGCGATGGCGCGGCCGATGCCGCGCGAAGAGCCGGTGACGATGGCAACCTTGCCCGTCAGATCGAACAATGACATGGAGTCTCCTGTATGGCTGTGCCGGCATCAGGGGCCGGCTTTGTGCAGGCGGCGTATGCCGCGCTGTTGTGCTGGCGATGCGCCACATGGGCACCATCGCCGGAACATTATGGTGGCGGCTTGGCACCCAGTCCACAGCGCAAGGGGCTGCGCGGCAGCCATATCAGCAATCTTTCTGCGGGCAATGCGCGCCGTGCATGGCGGCATGCTGCATAGCGGCACGCAGCCGTACTCCGGCGCTTCAGGTGGCGGCTTCAGGTGGCTGTTGATGCAGCCAGCAGCGGCGGCAGCGCCGCCATCACCCCGCGGCGCAGTTCGTCGTCAAGCTGTATGCCGAAGCGCTCCGACAGCACCTGCACCACGGCTTCGGCCGAGTCCAGCCGCTGGTGCCGCACGCTGCCGTCCGGCGCGCGTTCGGCCAGCTCGCCATCGGCCAGCGTCACACGCGTGCCGGCATCGGTGCGCGCGGCCATCAGCCGGCGCAGGAAGAGGCTGTCCGGATGCGTCGATACGTACCAGTTGCGCGACACGTAATCGATCCACGGCTGGGGCGTCAGGTCGAAGCGGTAGATCTTTATCCAGCCGGCATCGCCGCGCGCCTCGAGGTCATAGCTGTGGAACGCAGTGCCGGCCGCTTCCGGCGGCGAGTTCACCAGCCGGTAAGGAAAGCTGTCGTCCATCGGCGCCGACAGCGGCATCGCCCTGAACGGCGTGGGCCCGCCAAAGCCGACGTCGGCCAGGTAGCTTTGATGCGCCACTTCCACGCGCAGCAGCATATGCGAGGTCATGGTCGGCACGTCGTCCGGCACGCCCCAGCGCACACGCGCGGCCAGCGGCGTCACGCTGAAGCCGAGCGCGGTCAGCGCGGCCGCCAGCAACGTGTTCTGCTCGAAGCAATAGCCGCCGCGTCGGCGCGTGACCAGTTTGTCGAAGACCGCATCCGGTTCGATGCGCACCGGGCGGCGCAGCAGCGGATCGATGTTCTCGAACGGGATGCTGGCCAGGTGCGCGGCCAGCACAGTATCCAGCGCTTCCAGCGTGGGCGAGGGTGGGGCGGCAATGCCCAGACGCGCCAGGTAGGCGTCGAGCTGAGCCGCGTCGAGGGAGATCATGGCGTGGGGACTCCGGTCAGGATCATTCAGTTGAGCGCTTCCAGCGCGGGCAGGTCGAGCAGTTCGATGCCGCCGTATTGCAGTCGCAGCAGGCCACGCGCTTCCAGTTCGCGCAACGCATGGTTGACGGTCTGGCGCGACAGCCCGAGCATCTGCGCCAGCTGCTCCTGCGGAATGCGCACGCGCAGCATCGCATGCGCCTGCGCCGGCAGGTTGCCGTAGCCATGCGCGATGGCAGCGAGGCGCCGGGCGATACGCGCGGCCGGCGGCAGCAGTTGCGCCTCTTCGACGTAGTTGAAGGCCTGGCGCGTCTTGGCCGCCAGCAGCTGGCCAAACGCCTGCCACCACGCCGGCTGCTGCGCCAGGCGCCGTTCCAGCGGCGCGCGCGGCACGTGCCACAGCGTGGTGGCGCTCACCGCGCGGGCGTCGTGGGTGCGCGGCAGGCCGTCGAACAGGCAGATCTCGCCGAACCAGGTACCGGGTTCAAGCAGCCCGAGCAGCGCCCCCTTGCCCGATGCGCCGCTGGCGTGGATCTGCACGGTGCCGCTGGCGACACAGTAGAGACCGTCGAAGCGGTCGCCGCGGGCAAAGAGGGTTTCGCCGGGCACGAGCCGGCGCAGGCTGCCGTCATCGAGCAGCGCCTGGCGCAATGCCGGCGGAAGCTGGCTGAACCAGGCGCCGGCGCGGACCGCGGCGAGCGGATCTTCGCTGTGCGCTGTGGCTTCGGCCAATGCGCCGTGCGTGGGGCCTGGCGAGTGCGCTGGTGGATGCATGTGGGGCGGTGCGGCGGGGGCGCGAGGCCCATGCCGGTCTCCTGTCGATTTAAGGTCTTGAGCCGCTGTATCTGCCAGAACACGCAACGGCACGCGGCGCCGGCGCGACTGTCAAAAACCTGACAGACCCGCGGCGGGCGCGCCCACTACTATAAATCCACATCGCGCCCGACGTTCAGCAGCGGGCAGCAGCGGACGGCAGCGCCTGGCAGCACAGAGCCCCCCGGCGCGCGCCCGCGCATCGCGCCCGCGCATATAAGGAGACGCCCAGTGAAAACCCTGATCGAACACCTGGCCAACTACGCCGCCTACCACCGCGACCGGCGCAACATCTTCACGCATTTCATCGGCATCCCGATGATCGTGCTGGCGGTGACCACGCTGCTGGCGCGCCCGGCTCTGCCGTTGGGCGACGGTTCGGCCTACCTGACGCCGGCGATGCTGGTGTATATCCTGTCGAGCCTGTTCTACCTGCGCCTGTCGCTGGGTTTCGGCGTGGCGATGGCGGCGATCCTGGCGGTGTTCCTGTATGCCGGCGCGCAGATCGCCGCGATGCCCACCGTGTGGTGGCTCGTGATCGGCATCGGCCTGTTCGTGGTGGGCTGGATCATCCAGTTTGTCGGCCACTACTACGAGGGTCGCAAGCCAGCCTTTGTCGACGACATGGTGGGGCTGCTGATCGGGCCGCTGTTCCTGGTCGCCGAAACTGCCTTTGCGCTGGGCCTGGCCCGCGAAACGCGCGAGGCCATGCTCGCCCGCGCGCACTGATGCCCCGCACGCGTGAGTGAAAAACGCCGCGCTGCGGCATCGCATCGCAGTGCGTGCGGACCCTTCGCGCAGCCGTCGCGAACGCCAAAACGGGGGACGTAGGCCCTCTTTGCGAATGACTGAGGCAAAGCCGCGACAAAACACGGGATTTTCACGGGGTTTTACGTTTCGCATGCACGAAAACCCCTTGACTTACGGCTGTTTCCGCTATGATTCAGTGGGCGCCGGCAGGGCGATTCAGCAACGCTGCGAAGCGTGCATGACGACCGCCGGCATCCATCGTTCAAACTCACGTATATCGATATGGCGACCAAAGCGAAACCGACCGCGAAGACTGCAACCAAGCCCGCTGCCAAGAAGGCTGCGGCAACCAAGGCACCCGTGAAGGCTGCCGCCAAGAAGGCCGCGCCGGCCAAGAAGGCTGCTTCCGCTGCTGCGCCCGTGGCGCGTCCGCTGAAGGACACCTTCAACAAGTCGAGCCTGGTCGCTCACCTGGTAGCCCAGACTGAACTGGAGCCCAAGGCCGTGAAGACGGTGCTGGCCCATCTGGAAAACACCATCATCAGCGCGCTGAACAAGAAGGGCGCCGGCGAATTCACGCTGCCCGGCCTGCTGAAGGTCACGGCCCAGCAAGTGCCGGCCAAGAAGAAGCGCTTCGGCAAGGACCCGTTCACGGGCGAAGAGCGCTGGTTCCCGGCCAAGCCGGCCAGCGTCAAGGTCAAGGTCCGTCCGCTGAAGAAGCTGAAGGACGCGGCAGCCTGATCTGCGCCACGTTGTACTGTATGAAAAAGGAGCCGGCTTGCCGGCTCCTTTTTTTATTTGCGCAGCGCCGGTAGCGATCCAACCTGGCTTCATTTAAGCCAGGTCAAATCCCTGGCACGGCGCCACGCCTAGAATCCGGAACGTCATGGGTGCGGGGGCGCTCCCCATGACAGGGCTCCGGCGTCTTCCCCGGAGCTTCCGCCCGCGGCCATCGGCCGCGGGTTTTTCTTTGGCTGCGTGGATTCAGGCCACTACCTGCTTGGCGTACGTGGCGCGCTCCATCTCGCAGACTTCCACCGATACCTGCACGTTCTGGCCGCTGTCGGTGCCGGTGCGTACCGCTTCGGCGATCACGTCACAGACTGCCTGTGCCAGCGCCTGGCGCACGGCGGCGTCGCGGCCGTCGAGGATCGACAGGCGTGCGTGGACGAAGGCCCGCTCGATGGCATCCACGCCCTGGCGGTAGGTAGACAGCGTGACGCAGCGCGACTTGATGTCGGCTTCCTGGAATTGCCCCGAGGCTAGCAGCGCCGCATTGGCTTCATCGAGCAGTTCGTCCGGCGAGCAGTTCAGGCGGGTGTTTTCGGTGAGTTCGATGACGAGATGCGGCATGGCGTGGTCCTGGCGAAAGAGATCGGCGAAACTCCGCATGATACGGGAATCGCGTGACGCGCAGGCCCGCCGCCTCCGCCCTGCCGATTGCAGCACCGCATAGAAGGCGTTGAGCAACTGCTCGACTTCCCCGGGATATACGTGAAGCCCGAGCGGATGATGATTTCCTCGGAACGGCCGACGATCGACACGCGCCGGCCGGGTCCGCCCCAATGCAAAACGGGGCGCCAAACTGGCGCCCCGTCAGGACTACGGCAATTAACTTTGAATCAACGCTCAGGCGTGCACCAGGCTCTGTTCCACTTCGGTGCCGGCACGCGCCGCGCTATTGAAGCGCTCCGGGTTTTCCCGGGCCAGTTGTTGCAGTTGATCGAGCTTGGCCTTCAGGTCCGGGTCCAGCCGCGGTGCGGGTGCAACCGTGGAGGGGCAGGCCACGCCCAGGATATCGAGGGCCTGCTGGAAGTTCTCGACGGTCAGGCCGACGGCCGGATCGACGCTGACCAGATGTGCGCGCTGCGGCTGGGGGATCGATTCCGGCGCCGCGCACGACATGATCACGTAGTGGATCGGGGTATTGCCCTGCGCAAAATAGGCGGCGATTTCCGCACCGTGGCCGCCTTCGGCCGGCGGGGTCATGCCTTCGACCTGCAGGTCGAGCTGTTGCAGGATCGCGGCCGGCTTGCCGCGGCGCCACGCGTCGGATACCACTACGCGCGCCCCGGCAACGCCGAACAGCCTGCGTACGAATCCCAGTGCGATGGGGTCGAAGAACCTGACATCGCGCACCGTACCCGAATCCGGGATACCGCCGAGGCGGGTGCGGGAGCGGTCGGAGTACAGGACGCCGGGGATGTCCAGCATGATGATTCGTTCAGCCATGATTTCCTGTGCGGGTGCCAGATCAGTTGGTGTGAACCAAGATTACCCGCCACGGGCCGGTCTGCACGTAACCAGTGCCCGTGTAGTTGAAACAGATCTGTAACTTTGTGGGGAAGACGTAAATGCCGGTTACTTCGGCATGTCAGATGTTTCATGCAGACACATCTTTGCGACACATGCCGAAAAAACCTTAGAACCGGAAGCGCGCCACATCGTCGACGAGCGCCGCCGCCTGGTGATCCAGCCGTGCCGCCTGCTCCGCCAGTTCCCCTACCAGCGCGGCGTTCTGCTGTGCCGTCTGCCGCAACTGCGACACCGAGGCGCCCGCGGTCTGCACGCTGCCCGCCTGCTCGTCGGCAAGCGTGCGCAGCGCCTCTGCCAGCGCATGGCTGTGTTCGACGGTGGCGGCAATCCGGTCCATCGCCGCGACCACGTTTCCGCTCAGCCGCGCGCCTTGCTCGATCTCATGCGTGGCGGTGCCGATAATGCCACCGATCTCGCGCGCCGCATCGGCGCTGCGCTGCGCCAGCGCGCGCACTTCCTGCGCCACCACCGCGAAACCGCGGCCGGCAGGGCCGGCCCGGGCCGCTTCCACGGCGGCGTTGAGCGCCAGGATATTGGTCTGGAAGGCGATGCTTTCGATCACGCTTACCACCTCGGCGATATGGCGTGAGTGGCCGTGCAGCGCATCCATGGCGCCGCGCATCTGCCGCACCACGTCGGCGCCGGCATCGGTGGCGGCGCGCGCCTGGCTCGCCATCTGGCTCGATTCGGTCGCCTGCGCATGGGCGTCGGCCACGCGCGCGGCCAGCGCCTGCATGCTGTCGGTAGTGGCGTCGAGTGCGCTGGCCTGCTGCCGGGTGCGCGCCGACAGCGCCTGGTTGTCCTCGGCGATCTGCTGGCTGGCGGCGGTGATCTCGTGCGCGGAGCCCTGGATGCGCGCCAGCACGCCGGCGAGCTGGTCGCGCATGCCGGCCACGTGGTGCAGCATGCTGGTGCGGTCCGAGGCACGCAGCGCGATGTTGGCGGTCAGGTCGCCACCGGCGATGCGGCGCGCGATCTCGGCGGCGTCGCGCGGCTCGCCCCCAAGTTCCGCACGCAGGCTGCGCGCCGCGACCCACGCCAGCGCCGCGGCGGCCAGCAGGCTGGCGCCCAGCAGCGCCACCATCCATATCTGCGCACGCAGCTGACTGGCCGTCACGCTGGCTACCGTCGCGGCGGCCTTCTTCTCCTGCAGCCGCCGCACTTCTTCGACCTGGTGGCTCAGCGACTGCAGTTGCTCGGTGACGAAATGGCCATCGACCGAGACCGCGCTGTCGAACTGCAGCGGGTCGAGTGGCTGCTTGCGCAGCAGCCCAATGTAGCCCTGCACTAGTTCGGCGGCGCGCTGCCGCTCGCGCGCCAGCAGCCCGGCGTGCGCGGCGCCCGCCTGGCGCACACCGGCCAGCGCGGCGTCGAGCTGCGCCAGCGCGCGGCCGACATCGTCGGCGGCGGCGTCGCGCTCGGTACTGCTGGTGGCCATGGTCAGCGCCAGTTGCGCACGGCCCAGGCCGGCGAGCGCCGATTGCGCGCGCTCGGCCGAGACGGCGCCGTGCATATCGTGCTGGTACAGCGTATCGGTGCGTGCCTTGATCGACACGAGGTTGACGATGCCGGTCAGTCCGACGGCGGCGCCGAACAGGTAGACCAGGGCAAAGGCGGCGCACAGGCGCACCACCAGCGGCAGGCGGACCAGCCGCGCAGCCAGGCGCACCGGCGCGGCGGCAAGGCCGGTGCCGGGATGGTTTGTCTTGATGACTTGCAACACGGAGATGACTCCAGACGGGCGCGCGAACGCTGAGGACGCGCAGCCCGGGGTTGACCCGAATTGCCGGCGCGCCGTCCTCTGGACGGGACGGTGGCGGACGGCGCACGGATGGTCGGGCATCAATGTGATGCCGGCGTGACATTGCGCCAGGAGGACTGTCATCGTGCTGTCATATCGATGTCATGCAATGTGGCCCGCCCACCCCCTTGCACACTCCCGGATTCCGTCATGACCGGCAACCCTGCTGCCGCGCTTGCGCGCGACCTCACCCCCGGCACACCCGCCGCGCCCGCTACACTTGCCGCCGCTGCGGCACCGGCACTGCCGCTTGCGCGGATGCCGCCGCTGCACGCGGTATTCCAGCCGATCGTGCTGGCGGACAATGCCGAGATCCTGGGCTACGAGGCGCTGATCCGCGGTCCGGTGGGCTCACCCTGGGCCGCGCCGGATGTACTGTTCCGATTGGCGCAGGGCGTGGCCGCCACGATCGCGCTGGAGGTGCACGCCGCCCGCACCGCGCTGGCCGCGTGGCGCAGCCTGGACCTGCCCGGCAAGCTCTTCCTGAATTTCAGCCCGCAGACCTTGCGGCACTTGCTGGCCGACCGGGGGCGGCTGATGGCGGCGCTGCTCGAGGTTGGCATCGCGCCGTCGCAGCTGGTGATCGAGGTGACCGAGCAGACCCCTATCGGCGATGCCGCCAGCTTTGGCCAGGCCATGTCGGTGCTGCGCGAACTGGGCATGCAATACGCGCTGGATGATTTCGGTACCGGCCACGCCAACCTCGATCTGCTGGCGCACCTGTCGCCGCAGTTCGTCAAGATCGACAAGTCGCTGGTGCGCGGCATCGCCTCGTGCTCGCGGCGGCTGGAGATCCTGCGCGGGGTGCTGCGCATGATGAGCGCATTCGGCGGGCGCGTGATCGCGGAAGGCATCGAGGATGAGGAAGAACTCGCGGTGATCCGCGACCTTGGCGTCACCGGCGCGCAGGGTTATTACATCGGCCGGCCCGTGGCGAAGCCGGCCGCGCGGGCCGCGACGCAGGTGCGCCAGGCGCTGGCGTCGCGGCATATCGCGGTGTTTCCGCAGATGGTGCGCTCGGGCTGGTCGGGCATGACCGCCGGGCGGCTGCTGCGGCCGGCGCCGACGGTATCGCCCGGCACCAGCAACGATGCGGTGCTGCGCACCTTCCAGGACCAGCCCGAGCTGCAGGCAGTGGCCGTGGTCAACGACGAAGGGCGGCCGCTTGCCATCATCAGCCGGCAGGCCTTTATTGACCGCTACGCGGCGCCGTTCCATCGCGAGCTCTATGGCAAGAAAGTCTGCATTGCCATGGCCAATCGCGAGCCGGCGTGCTTCGACCGGCGTGCGAGCCTCGAAGAAATGGCGCAGATCCTGTCCGGCGAAAATACGCGCTCGCTGGCCGATGGTTTCGTGATCACGGACCAGGGCCGCTATATCGGCCTGGGCACCGGCGCGGACCTGATCCGCGCGATCACCGAGGTGCGCATGGAAGCGGCGCGCTATGCCAACCCGCTGACCTTCCTGCCGGGCAATATCCCGCTGAACCAGCATATCGAGCGGCTGATTGCCGCCGCCAGCGAGTTCCACGCGTGCTATGTCGACCTGAATCACTTCAAGCCCTTCAACGACAAGTACGGCTACTGGAAGGGCGATGAAATGCTCAAGGGCGCGGCCGCGATCCTGGCCGAAGCGTGCGACCCCGCGCGCGACTTCCTTGGCCATGTGGGCGGCGATGATTTCCTGGTGCTGTACCAGAGCGGCGACTGGTCGGCGCGCATAGAAAATGCGATCTGTCGCTTCAACGACGCGGCGCGCGCGATGTACTCGGCGGCCGATCGCGCGGCCGGTGGCATGCATGGCGAAGACCGGCGCGGCAGCCCCGTGTTCTTTCCGCCGGTGTCGATGGCGGTGGGCGTGGTGTGCGTGAGCGGCGAGGGCGTGGCCGGCTTGCAGCGGCTGGGCAGCCAGCAGATCGGCGCGGCCGCGGCGGCGGCCAAGCGCGAGGCCAAGCGCTCGGCCACGGGCATGGCAGTGCTGGACTTCCTGGCGTTGGCGGCGACGTTGCCCGGTTAGTGTTGCGCGGATGTCCCCCTGATGTCTCCCTGATGTCCCGCTGGTGCCGGCTAGCTTTCGGTAAAGCGTCGCACCACGGTCCTGCGGCCCGCCGCGGGCAGGCGGGGCGCGGCGTCTTCTTCCAGCACGTCGAGCCGGTACCCGTGCGCATAGACCACAGTGATGGTGACGCCGTTTTCCGCGCCGATGCGCAGCGTCTTGCGCAGCCGCGAGACCAGCCCCGCCAGCGCGCGCGACAGCGGCGCCAATTCATGGCGCCACACGGTCTGCTCGATGCGGCTGCTGGGCAATACCCGTCCGACATTGGAAAACAGCAGCATGGCCAGGTCGAACTCTTTCGGTGTCAGCGCGATGCGTTCATCGCGCAGTGTGGCAAAGCGGCCGACGCTGTTGAGCTGGTAGGGGCCGGCACGAACCACCAGCCCCTGGCGCAGCCGCTCGCCGGTGACGCGGCGCCGCAGCGCCGCGATACGCGCCATCAGCACGCGTGAACTGAGCGGACGGCACACGTAGTCATCAGCGCCGGCGTCGAGTGCATCGACCAGGCTGTCTTCGCTGCTGTCCGTCGCCAGCAAGATGATCGGCACGTCGCGGGCGGGGGCGCCGCGCACCGCGCGTACGACGTCGATGGCGGGGATGTCGGGCAGCTCGTCGTCGATCAAGAGCATGTCGTAGCGCACCTCGGCCACGCTATGGATCAGGTCGCGTCCGGCCTCGAAGATGCTGCAGTGAATGCCGGAGCGGGCCAGCAGTTCGGACACGGCCTGCAACTGGGGCGACTTGCCCATCAGCAGCGCAATAATGATCGACGGCGACATACGAGACTGGACGAGGAACGGTGAACCGCGGCGGACCGCGCGGACCTGTGACGACGGGGACCCAACAGGGTAAGAAGGTGCGATCCGCTAAACAATCGGACATTTCTGAAAGATCTGCGGTTTTTGCTCCGGTTTGCGGTACCGGAAAAAGCCGCGCGCTGATGGCGCGACGCAGGGCAGCAGGCGAGCGCCTGGCCGGCGTAAAAAGTTGTCCACAGTTCCTGTGGACAAGGCGGGGGTAGGGCGCCGGACTTCGGCCTGGCACCGTCAATCCATCGGCGTGCCAAAAAAGGAGGCAGCACGGTGCGGCACTGCGGGAGACCTGCCGTCAACACCGGGACGGCGGTGTGCCAAAATGGCGCATCGCGTTCCGGTCCGGGGACTCAAGCCCACTGATGCTGCAGAGCCCGAGTGTCATCGTCATCGTCATCCTTGCCTTTCACGCTGTCGGCGTGGTGGCAGCGCTGCATGCCGTCATGACGGTACGCACCGCACCCGGCGCGATCGCGTGGGCCGGGTCGCTGGTGATGATGCCTTACTTCACGCTGGTGCCGTACCTGATCTTCGGGCGCAGCACCTTTGCCGGCTATGTCGACGCGCGCCGCTTCAATGACGACCGGCTGCGCGAGATCCGCCACGGCATGACCCCGCGCGAGCGCGAGGCGCGCAGCGCCTGCGTGGTGCACACGCCGCCGCAGGCCTGCATGCGCGCGCTGCCGCGGCTGACGGGCATGCCGTGCCTGGCCAACAACGACGTGCAGTTGCTGATCAACGGCGCGGAGACCTTCGAGGCCATCTTTGCTGCGATCGAGCGCGCCAGGCAGGTGCTGATCGTGCAGTTCTTTATCGTGCATGACGACGCGCTCGGCCAACGCCTGCAGGCGCTGCTGTGCGAGCGGGCGCGGGCAGGCGTCAAGGTGTACTTCCTGTTCGACCGCATCGGCTGCCACGGACTGCCGCGCCGCTTTGTGCGCACGCTGCTGGAGGCTGGCGTCGATGCGCGCCCGTTTTCCACGCATCGAGGGTTCGTCAATCGCTTCCAGCTCAATTTCCGCAATCACCGCAAGCTGGTGGTCGTCGACGGGCGCGAGGCCTTTGTCGGCGGCCATAACGTCGGCATCGAATACCTCGGCGAGCGTCCGCCGCTGGCGCCATGGCGCGACACCCATATCGTGTTGCGCGGCAGCGCGGTGCTGGACCTGCAGATGGCCTTTGCCGAAGACTGGTACTGGGCCGCGCGCGAAGTGCCGCACCTGCTGATTCCGCCACCCGAGGAGGGCGGGCGCATGACCTGCCAGGTGGTGCCTTCCGGTCCGGCGGACTCGCAGGAGACCTGTTCGCTGTTCTTTGTCGAAGCGATCCAGTCCGCGCGGCAGCGGCTGTGGATCACGTCGCCTTACTTCGTTCCGGACGAGGCCGTCTTCGCGGTGCTGCGGCTGGCGGTGCTGCGCGGTGTCGACGTGCGCATCCTGATCCCCGCGCGCCCCGACCACCTCGTGGTTTATGCTGCCTCCACCATCTACGCCTACCAGGCCGAGGTCGCTGGCATCAAGCTGTACCGCTACCAGCCGGGGTTCCTGCACCAGAAGGTCATCCTGATCGACGACGAGGCGGCCGCGGTCGGCACCGCCAACCTGGACAACCGCTCGTTCCGGCTCAACTTCGAGCTGATGGTGATGACCGCGGACAAGGGCTTCGCCGCCAAGGTGGCGACGATGCTCGAGGCCGATTTCGCCCAGGCGCAGCGCATCGGGCTGAACGAATTCCTTGCCGCGCCGGCGCCGCTGCGCGTGGCCATGCATGTCGCCAAGCTGTTCGCCCCCATTCTTTGAGCGACCCCCTTCCTTCGCAAATTTCTGAACTGTGAGAAACCTGTGACGGTTTGATTGTGTACACTGTTCACTATAAGTCGTTACACATGATGAACCGCGATTCGATTCACCATCCGTATTCAAGGGAGTTCGCATGACCCGGGTTGTCCCCGCGCCGCCGGCGCGCGCGACCTATCGCCACGGCGACCTGCGCCGCGCGCTGCTCGACGCCGGCATCGACCTGGCGCGCGAGGGCGGCCCCGACGCCATCGTGCTGCGCGAAGCCACGCGGCGCGCCGGTGTCGTGCCCAATGCGGCGTACCGGCACTTTGCCAGCCGCCAGGACCTGCTGCAGGCGGTGCGCGCGTCGGCGCTGTCGTCGCTGGCCATTGCCATGGAGGCCGAGATCGGCGGCCTGCGCCCGGGCCGTGGCGCTGCCGCCCATGCGCGCGCCTGCCTGCGCGCGGTCGGTACCGGCTACCTGCGCTTTGCGCTGACCGAGACCGGGCTGTTTCGCACCGCATTCTCGGCGCCGGATGAAGTGGAAAACGATGCCGACCCGGCCAAGGCCGGCAACAGTGGGCTGAACCCGTTCGAGCTGCTGGGCGCGGCGCTTGACAAGCTGGTGGAGGCTGGCGTGCTGCCACCGGAGCGACGGCCCGGGGCTGAGTACCTGGCCTGGTCGGCGGTCCATGGGCTTGCCATCCTGCTGATCGACGGGCCGCTGCGCAGCCGGGCAACGGAGCAGGCCGAGAGCCTGGGCCAGCGGTTGCTCGATATGGTCGAGAAAGGGTTGTAGCGAAAGGGGCAGCGAAAGGCGTGCAGCGCGACGGGTGACGCCGCATCGCGGATTCGCCTAAAAAGACTGCCACGATGGCAGGGACCATCGTGGCAGCGCAAGGAACCAGGAAGGGGGTCAACCTGGCTCAGTCGGGGCACCCGCGGGTCGGGTGCAACACGACTGTATTACGTGGTTTCTCATCCGAAAATCGGACTAGTCCTAAATTCATGCGTGATTTGTCCCGACGTGCGCGTCCAGTGTCCGTCTCTCCGATAAGACCGGACTGTCACTGGCGCGTTTTTTGCGGAATTGCCTGACACGGACTGCGGTCTAACGTTGGCAGAC
This sequence comes from Cupriavidus necator, assembly GCF_040578825.1. Classification (GTDB taxonomy): domain Bacteria; phylum Pseudomonadota; class Gammaproteobacteria; order Burkholderiales; family Burkholderiaceae; genus Cupriavidus; species Cupriavidus necator_E. The sequence continues at coordinate 33,415 of NZ_JBEFLI010000055.1, forward strand.
GGCCTCTGCAAGGCCGGCGTCACAGGGGAGGGAATCATGAGATTCGGCTTTGGATTCATTCCCGCTGTGGCGCTGGCGGCACTGACGGGCTGCGTGGCATATCCGTATGCCGGCGATGACTACGTGGGCTATCCGGCCTATCCGGTCAGTTCCACCTATTACTCCGGCTACCCGGTCGCAGCGGGCTATCCGTACTACGGGGCCTGGCCCGGCTACGGCGGGTTCTACGGCAGCCTCAGCTTTACCCACCGCAGCGGCCACGGTGGACACCACTGGCATCACGGCGGTCACCGCCACGGCGGGTGGCACCACGGCGGTCACCGCCATGGCGGATGGCATGGCGGCGGTCGCGGCGGTGGCAGGGGTGGCTGGGCCGGCCGGGGCGGGGACGGCGGCAGGGGTCGATGACACCCGCATCACGACGATGGCCATTGCAACGCGGTCTCAGGGTCCGGTCATGGTCGCCAACACAGCCCTGAACGGAGCCTTATCGCCATGAGCAAGCCTGCACCGCAGAAGCACCAGACCCCTTCGACAGCGCGCAAGCCGTCCCCGGTCGAGCAGAAGAAGAAGGATCAGGACGAGGCCCTCGAGCGCGAACTGGACGAGGGACTGAAGGAAACCTTTCCTGCCAGCGACCCGGTGGCCGTGGACACGCATCAGCAGCCACGGCCGCGGGTAGAAGGGAAGTAGGCAAGCGCAGGCCGCACCGGAGGGGCAACCCCTCCGGTGCGGTTTAGTTTTTCGCCGGTCCGTTGCCTACTTCGCGATCCGCACTCGCTACGGCAACTGGCGCAACTGCCCAATCACGGACATCAGGCGCCCGTGCGCCACGATGACGCCGGACTCGTCCTGCAGCGCTTCATGGTAGCGCTTGCGAAACGCCGGATCGGTGCCGTCGCTGAAGAGCTTCTCGGCGGCACGCGCCACTGCACGGCAGGTCTCGTCGTGGTGTTCCTTGGAATCGAGCTCTTCGTCGATCTCGATAATCAGGCGCGACAGCGGGTCGAGCCAGCGAAAGAAGTTGTCCTCGGTCACCAGTTGCACGAACAGGCCCGCCGGTATGGGGCCGTTCAGGCGCTCGTACTGGCCTCTGTCATAGCCGATGACTTCCTTGTGAACCTGCAGCAAGGCCGCCCGCAAGGCTTTGAGCCCCGAGCGGCGTGTTTCCTGGGTGGCGAGGAATTGTTCGTTGGGCATGCCCATCTCCGTTTCCACTTGTTCGGGTCCGGCGCAGGCGGTCCGAAAGCGCATCCGGGGCCCATCCTCACTGGATGGGCACATCCGGGCCGGTCTGCATCGCCTGCCCGAACCTCCGGGCGCGGCCGGCCAGCTCACCTGGCACTGTCCGGCGCGCCTGCCAGTATAGGCAGGGCATGCCCCCCAGACCAGCGCCGCCGGCTAGCGAAATACCCGTATTTGCGACGGCGTCGCCGCATGCTGTGCCCTCTGTCCCCCGGTCGTTCCTGGTCGTTTTTAGTCGTCTTCAGCCGTTGGCGGCGCCCCCGCCAGCAGGTCTGCTGCGCGCGAGCGCCGTACATCCGCCGCGCGGAAATAGCGCACCACCGTCGCAACGCTGGCGTGGCCGGTCATGGCCATGGTTTCCGCCAGCGGCACCTGCTGTGCCGCGGCTTCCGTAACAAAACCCGAGCGCAGCGAGTGCGCGGAGTAGTCGCCCTCCAGCCCGGCCTGCGCGCAGCGCGTCTTGACGATGCGGTTCACGGCGGCGTCCGACAATCCTTCTCCCACATGCCCGCCGCGACGGATGCGCCGGAACAGCGGTCCGCTGTCGATGCCCGCGGCGGCGAGCCACGCTTGCAGCGCCGCGCCGGCCGCGCCGGTGACCGGCTTGGCGGTATCGGCGCGATCGCTGCCTGACTGGTTGGTCTTGGACCACCCAAGCGTATAGACGAATTCGCCCGGGCCGAGCCGGGTCAGGTTCTCCAGCGTCGCGCGCGTGACTTCCGAACGGCGACGCCCGCCGCTGGCCCAGGCAAACAGCAGCAACGCCCGGTCGCGCAGGCCGCGCAGCGAGTCGTCGCAGGTGTCCAGCAACTGCATCAGGGGATCGCGCGTCAGCGCGGCCTTGCGCGACTGGCGCAGTCCGCGGCGCGCATAAGCGCGGCGAATGCCGGCCATCAGTTCGCGCACGGCAGCATCCGCGCACGGGTTGGGCATGGCCTGCAGCCGGTGGGCCTTGGCCATGACTGCCAGACGGTGCGTCAGCGTGGACAGCGCGGGCGGGCCGGGTCGTGCCTTGTGTCCGTCAGCGACCAGCGCCTGGTCGATGGCCGCGGGCATCTCACAGACGGAGCCTTGCGGCGTCTGGCGCGCGGCGTGGTCGACGATGAACTGGATAACGACGGCGGGTGCCAGCGGCAGGCGCACTGGCTGCCGGTAGCGCAAGGCGTACCAGGCAGACCAGTAGCGCAGCGCAGAGCGGTAGCTCGCCACGGTGTTTTGCGATTCCCCTTCGCGGCGCAGCGCCTTAGCGGCTTGCTCGGCAAGAGGGTCAAGTTCGGACGGGCGTAGCGGCGCCGGTAATTCGACATCGGGAACGATGGGTGGGAAGTAGGCCTCGTGGGCTGGCTGATCTCGACCATATTAAATATGATGTATGCTGTAATATATCATACATAGATAGCGAATAACACCCGATAAGTCACCATTATCGAACCTTATTTGCGATGTTTTCGACTTTTGAACGGACCCCATCATGCAAACGCTCCGCAGCCGTGGCATCACCCGAGACGACGTCTGGGAAGCGGCCGACCACCTGCTGAAGGCGGGCCAGCGGCCGACCATCGAACGTATTCGCCTGCATCTGGGGCGAGGCTCGCCCAATACGGTGAGCCCGCATCTTGACGCCTGGTTTGCCGCGCTGGGCGGCCGCCTCCAGGATCCGCAGGGGTTCGCGCCCGCGCCGGGCTGCCCGGAGCCGGTCACCGAAGCGGCGCGTTACCTGTGGGAGGCCGCGCAGCAGGTGGCCAAGGCTGCCGCTGAAGCCGCGCTGGCGCAGCGCGAGGCGGCGCTGGCCGAGGCGCAACAAGCCGTAGCGCAGGAGCGCGAAGCGCTGGCGCAGGAACGCCAGGTCATGCAGGCACGCCTGGATGGCGCGGAAACCGCTATGGCGGAACTGACCCGCGCTCGTGACGAGGCCGCCGATCGCGCCGCGCGCGCCGAAGCCGCGGCTGCATCCTTGCAGCGGCAGGTCGACGCGCTGCGCGCCGAGTCCGCCGCCGCGCTGGAGGCCCGCGATGCGTTGCAGCAGGACTTCGCCGTCCAGCGGGCAGCGTGGGACCAGGAGCGCGACACGCTGACGCAGCGCACCGCCGCGAACGAGCGCCGCATGGCCCTGGAACTGGATGCCGCCCGCGTCGCGGCAAAGGAAATGCAGAAACAGCTCGAGGCCGAGCGCAAGGCCGCGATGGAGCGGCTTGCGCGCGCTGCGGAGGCCGCGTCGAAGCAGGGCAACGAAATGAGTCGCCTCGGCCAGACGCTCGCGGTGCTGGAAGAGCGCGTCCGGCAGCGGGAAAGTCTCCTGGCCGAGTATCGCGAGCAGCTTGGCGGGGGCGGAGCGGTGCCGGCAACCGCGACTGGCGCCGCTGCGCGCCGCGGCCGGCCGGCACGTGGCGCGCCGGCGGGCGGCAAGAGCGGGCGGCTTCGGACTCGCGGCTGGGCAGCAGGCTGAGGGCGCCTTCCATCGTCATTCCGGAGGAGCACAACGTGCTGATCAACCCGGCGCACCGGCATGTCGCAAAACTGGTCTACACCAAGCTGCGCCGCTGGCAGTACGACGCGCGGCTGTGCTGACCTTGACTTCTGCCGGCTCCATGGCGGGAGTTGCTGTAAGCCGGGCAATATAGAGCGCCGCCCCGCGCACATTGAAATAACGATTCGCGTTTTCCTTATACAGGGCCGCGCCAGCCACCTGCGGTGCGGGCGCCATACTGTATATTCATACAGTTTCCCGTTGTCCTGTCTGCCGTGTCCATCGTGTTGCCGCCCCCGCCCGAACCAGCCTCAGCACCCGCGCCGGCCTATGTCGTCGCCGTGCGCGCGCTGTGCGAGTTCACCGCCAAGGCGGGCGACCTGGACCTGCGCTTCGTGCCGACGCCATCCGCGCAGGAGGGCGTCGCCGGCCATGCCGTGGTCACCGGCCGGCGCGGCGAGGGCTACCAGTCTGAGGTGGCGCTGGCCGCGGATTTCGGTCCGCTGCATGTGCGCGGGCGCGCCGACGGCTACGACCCGGCGGCCAACCGCCTCGAAGAAATCAAGACCGTGCGCGGCGAAGCCTCGGTGCCGGACAACCATCGCCACCTGCACTGGGCCCAGGCCAAGATCTACGGCTGCCTGCTGTGCCGCAAGCTGGCGCTGCCCGGGTTGGAGGTGGCAGTCGTCTATTTCGATATCGTCGGCCAGCGCGAGCATCCGGTGGTGCAGCACTTCACCGCGGCCGAGCTGGAAGCGTTTTTCGTGCAGACCTGCGAGCGTTTCCTGCACTGGGCGCAGGCGGAGCTGGCGCACCGGCAGGCACGCGATGCCGCGCTGGCGCAGCTCGCCTTTCCGCACCAGGGCTTTCGCCCCGGCCAGCGCGAGCTGGCGCAGGCCGTCTACAACGCCAACCGCGCCGGCCGCAGCCTGCTGGCACAGGCGCCCACCGGCATCGGCAAATCGGTCGGCACGCTGTTCCCGGTGCTCAAGGCGATGCCGGGGCAGGGCATCGACAAGGTCTATTTCCTGTCGGCCCGCTCCACCGGCCGCGGTGTCGCGCTGCATGCCGCGCAAGCGCTGCGGGGCCATGGCGCCCAGCCGTTGCGCGTGCTGGAACTGGTCGCCCGCGACAAGGCCTGCGAACATCCCGAACTGGCGTGCCATGGCGAGTCCTGCCCGCTGGCCCGCGGCTTCTACGACCGGCTGCCGGCCGCGCGCGAAGCGGCACGCGAGCTGCCCGTGCGCGACCGCGCCGCCGTGCGCAAGCTGGCGCTCGAGCACGACATCTGCCCCTATTACCTCGCGCAGGAGCTGGTGAGATGGAGCGACGTGGTGGTGGCCGACTACAACTATTACTTCGACCGCAGCGCCTTGCTGTACGCGCTGACCGCCGCCAACGGCTGGCGCGCCAGCGTGCTGGTGGACGAGGCGCACAACCTGGTCGAGCGCGGCCGCGCCATGTACACCGCCGAGCTCGATCCGCAGGCGTTGCGCGAGGTCCGGCGCAGCGCGCCCGGGACGGTAGCCAGGCCACTGGCCCGGCTTGCGCGCCAGTGGGGTGCGCTGGCCCGGCAGGGTGACGCCGAGTACGAGGTGCTGCCCGACGTGCCCGCGGCGTTCCTGCGCGCGCTGGATGAATGCTGTGGCGCGGCCCTGACGCATATGACCGAGCACCCCAACGCGCACGATCCCGCGCTGCAGCGCTTTTATTTCGATGCGCTGCATTTCGGCCGCATGGCCGAGCAGCTCGATGCCAACTCGCTGTTCGACCTGCATCGCCCGGCTCGCGCCGGCCGCGGCAACCACGCGCGGCTGTGCATCCGCAATGTCATCCCCGCGCCGTTCCTGCGGCCGCGCTTCGCCGCCGCGCACTCGGTCACGCTGTTTTCCGCGACGCTCGATCCGGCCGGCTATTACCTCGATACGCTGGGTTTGCCGGCCGATTGCGCGCGTGTGGAAGTCCCTTCGCCATTCCGGCCGGAGCAACTGGCGGTGCGGATCGCCGGGCGCATCTCCACGCGCTACGGGCAGCGCGAACGGTCTCTGCCGGCCATCGTGACGCTGATGGCCCGCCAGTTCCACGCGCGGCGCGGCAACTACCTGGCCTTCTTCAGCAGCCATGACTACCTGCAGCAGGCGGTGGCGCGCTTTGCCGAAGCCCATCCCGAGATCCCGCACTGGGTCCAGTCGCGCGGCATGGATGAGGCGGCGCAGGCGGGGTTCCTGGCCACCTTCAGGGAAGGGGGCGAGGGCATCGGCTTCGCGGTGCTCGGCGGCGCCTTTGCCGAGGGCGTGGACCTGCCCGGCGAGCGCCTGATCGGCGCCTTTGTCGCCACGCTGGGCCTGCCCCAGTTCAATGCGATCAATGAACAGTTCCGCGCGCGCATGCAGGCCGTGTTCGGCCAGGGCTATGCCTACGCCTACCTGTATCCCGGCCTGCGCAAGGTGGTCCAGGCGGCGGGACGCGTGATCCGCACGCAGCAGGACCAAGGCGTGGTCTACCTGATCGACGACCGCTTTGCCGGCGCCGAGGTGCGCCAGTTGCTGCCGGCATGGTGGGAAATCGGCCCGGCGGCGTAGAAATTACACGGCAGGCAATGCCAGATCGCGCTGCCTGCGCCGCGCGGGCGCTGGAACGAATCTGGCAAGCTGTGCGGGTGTGACAAGCCGCCACGAAATGACAGGAAAGGACCAGACCCATGTCAATGACCCAACACTACGCGGCCACCGAGCCGCCCCGTACCGAGGTGGACGCCCTGCCGGGCGGCACCGTGGTGGAATTCGGCGCGCCCTGGTGTGGCTACTGCCAGCGCGCGCAACCGGCGCTGTCGGAGGCGTTCGCCGCGCATCCGCAGCTACGCCATATCAAGATCGAAGACGGCAGCGGCCGGCCGCTGGGACGCTCGTTCCGGATCAAGCTTTGGCCGACGCTGGTATTCCTGCGCGACGGCCAGGAAGTGGCGCGGCTGGTGCGCCCGACCCATTCCGAGCCGATCCGCGAGGCAATGCGGCGCATTGCGTGATCTCTCTGATGCCGGCCGCCTGAGACCTTCCGGATCAGCAGCCGCCAGGCAATACCATCGTCACTAGTACCGAGGCATCGGTCATGGCCGTCACGTCATAACGCACGCACGGCCCGAGGTAGAGCAGGTCGCCCGGGCGTAGCTGCCGCTCGGCGCCATCGACGCGCAGCCGGACCTCACCCTCCAGGCATTGCACCGTCATCGGGCCGTCGACCGAGTGCGGCGGCACATGCTTGCCCGCCTTCAGCACCAGCCGCATCACTTCCAGCGGCCCTTCCTTGAACAGGGCCTGGGTGGCGGTCTGGTCCAGCCGTGCGCCCAGTGGCAGCACGCTGGCAATCTGTCCTGACGAAAGGTGGGGCAAAGACATGCGCGGCTCCTCGCTTGTAGGGTGTGCTTGTAGTGGTAATGCCCTGCTGGTGTGGCTTGTCAGGCGCAGCCGGGGCGCTTGGCGGCCACATGCCTTCCAATCTAGCACCGCAGGGCGCGCATCCCTAGCATTCAGCGTGCCGAACCGGCGCAGGAAGGAGAAGAACCGACCGGAAACTGGCGATGCGGCGAGCCGTACCGCCACGGCGGGCAGCCGTGGCAGTGGGCTGAACCCAGGTCATTTGGGCAGGCACCGGTTCGGCGGGATATCCAGCATCACCAGCGACTGCCGGCCCGCCACATAGTGGTAGAGCAGCGTTACGCCGAGCTTGCCGAGCACCGGCACGTCCGGGTTGCGGCAGATGCCGCGCTCCAGGATCGGCTTGGCCGACGCCATGAACTCGCGCGTGCCATCGCGTGACGCGTCCACGCCGGAAACCTTGAGCTGGAACTCCACGACCTTGCCGGGCTTGGTCACGCAGCCGTCGAAGCGGGTGGTGTCGTCAAGGTCGACCGGGCCGGCCCGCATCAGCTCCTGGCACGCCAGCCGCAGCTGGCGGTCGGCATCCGCCGCGGTCAGGCGGGTGACGCCGGTCATCCCCGTGGGCTTGCCGCGCACCGTGCCCAGCAGCAGCGTGGCCAGCCCGGACAGTTGCGAGGTGTCCACGGTGTTTGCCGCCATGGCGGGCGGGACCCCTAGTGTGGCGACCAGCAAGGGCAGGCACAGGCGCGCGGCGGCGTGGCCGGGCAGGGACAGCAGGGGAAGCAGGGCGGGCAGGGGCGGCTGGGGCATCTGAGGGCATGGCGATACGTGAACGGTGTACCTTGGGGTTCGCGCTGCTACTGTAGCCCTGGCCCCTTGCCGCCGTTGTCAGGCGCTGTCCTACAGCGCAACGGGGGCTTGCAAAACGGCGGCGGTCTGCCGGGGGGCCATCCCGCACTGCGTGCGGTGTTGCCTGCGTGTCACGCGCGCCCCCGGGAATTGTGCGTGAACGTACCGAAGACCAGGCGGCGCTTGTGGCGCAATACGGTCATCCCCTAAGGGGCGATTCCCGGAGACGCAGGCATGAAAACCATCATCCGCGGCATCCTGGCCCAGGTGGCCCGGCTCGACGTGCCGGTCGACACGCTGGCCGACGATGCCGATCTTTATGAGGCGGGCCTGACCTCGGTGGCCAGTGTCCACCTGATGCTCGCGCTTGAGCATGCCTTCGACTTCGAGATCCCCGACACCATGCTTAACCGCGAGCTGTTCCGTAGCATCGACTCGCTGGCGGCCGCCGCGACGAAGCTCACCGCCCCGCGGGAGGTCGCATGAGGGCTGACCTCGCAAGCGTAGATGGCGGCGCCGCACCAGCAGGTGTAGCCGATGCCGCCATGCTGCTGGCCGCGGCTCGCACCGTTGCAGGCATTGCCGCAAGCCATGCCGACCAGGTCGACCGCGACGCGGCCTTCCCCGGCCAGGCGCTGGCGGCCTTGCGCGAGCAGGGGCTGCTCGGTGCGCTGGTGCCGCGCGAGTACGGCGGCGCCGGGGCCTCGATTGAAACCATCGCTGCCATCTGCCGGATCCTCGGCGGCGGCTGCGCGGCCACCGGCATGATCTACGCGATGCACCAGATCCAGGTGGCTTGCGTCGTCGACCACGGCATCGGCAGCGCCTGGCATCAAGACCTGCTGCGCCGGCTCGCCGCCGAGCAACTGCTGCTGGCCTCGGCCACCTCCGAGGAGAGCATCGGCGGCGCGCTGCGCACCAGCAGCTGCGCCGTCAATGCGGATAGCGGCACGCTGCACCTGCTCAAGATGGCGCCCACCATTTCTTACGGCGCGCATGCCGACGGCATCCTCGTCACCGCGCGCCGCCATCCCGATGCCGCGCCATCGGACCAGGTGCTGGTGTGCATGCTCAGGCCCGACTACACGCTGGAGTGCCTGTCCGGCTGGGACACGCTGGGCATGCGCGGCACCTGCAGCAACGGCTTCCGGCTGGAAGCGCGCGGCAGCGTCGAACAGGTGCTGCCGGTGCCGTTCGGCGAGATCGCCGAAGCCACCATGACGCCGTTCTCGCATATCGTCTGGGCCGCGCTGTGGACCGGCGTCGCCGCCGATGCGGTGCAGCGCGCCAGGACCCTGTTCCGCGCCCAGGCCCGGGCGCGCCCGGGCGTGCTGCCGCCCTCGGCCACGCGCGTGGCCGAGGCCGTGGCCATTATCCAGTTGATGGAGGGGCGCATCGAACTGGCGCTGAACCACTATCGCCAGCACCGCCAGGGCAGCGGCGGTATGTCAGCGGGATTTGCGCTGGCAGCGGAAATGAACAGCGTCAAGACCAGCGTCTCGGCGCTGGCCATCGAGGCCGTGCAGACCGCGCTGCTGGTGTGCGGCATGGCGGGCTACAAGCAGGGCACGCCCTACAGCCTGGGCCGTCACCTGCGCGACCTGTGGTCCGCGCCGCTGATGATCAACAACGACCGCATCCTGACCAATACCGCCCACCTGTTGCTGGCGGACCGGTCCTCCTGAGGAGACAGCATGGAAGCCAGCCTCGACAACGCCAGCGAGCTGCCGGGCACAGAAAACGTGGACACCGCCGATCCCAGGGGGGCGAGCTATACAACGCCCACCTTCCTGCAGTCGCTGATCGACGCGGGCATGCTGATCCCCACCGGCGTGGATGGCATCTATGGCCGCGGCGGCGCGTACGAGGCCATTGCCGAGGGCATGAACGCGCTGGTCACGCAGGCCGGCGCAGACCAGCACGCCGAGCTGATGCGCTTTCCCCCCACCACGCCGCGCAAGGACCTGGAAGACAGCGAGTACCTGAAGAGCTTCCCGCAGCTTGCCGGCACCGTGCACAGCTTCTGCGGCAACGAGCGCGACCACTTCCGCCTGCTGGCGCGGCTGGACGAGGGCGAGGACTGGACCGACCAGCAGCAGCCCACGCGCGTGGTGCTGACGCCCGCCGCGTGCTATCCGATCTATCCGGTGATTGCGCGGCAGGGACCGCTGCCGCCCGCAGGCCGCGTGGTCGATGTGTTTTCGTACTGCTTCCGGCACGAGCCGTCGCTGGAGCCCACGCGCATGCAGATGTTCCGCATGCGCGAGTACGTGCGGCTGGGCAGCGCCGAACAAGTGATGGCCTTCCGCCAGATGTGGATCGAGCGGGGACGGGCGCTGGCCGACGAGCTGGACCTGCCGCACACGCTGGACGTGGCCAACGATCCGTTCTTCGGCCGCGGCGGCAAGCTGGTGGCCGACAACCAGCGCGAACTGAAGCTCAAGTTCGAGCTGCTGATCCCGGTCAACGACGGCGCGCCGCCGACGGCGTGCATGAGCTTCAACTACCACGTCGACCATTTCTCGACGGTGTGGACCTTGCGCACGTCGGATGGCGAGAAGGCGCATACGGGCTGCGCGGCCTTTGGCATCGACCGGCTGACGCTGGCGCTGCTGCGCCGGCATGGGCTCGAGCTGGCGCGCTGGCCCCGGCGCGTGCGGGCGGTGCTCGGCAATCTCTGACGGCGGCACCTGTCGCAGGCGGTTCGCCTTAGGCTATACGGCGATCCGCCTTGCCGTGACCTGCTGCAATCCCGAGGTAATGAACTTGCGCTCGCCGGTGCCGTTCGACACGCCGGTGTGCGAATCCACCACGCAGTGGTCGCCGATGCGCACGCCGGGATAGAGGGTCGCGCGCGTGCCCAGGAAGCAGCAGGCGCCCACCGCGGCATCGCCGTTGAGGATGGCGCCGGGCGACAGCACCGAATAATCCCCCACGCTCGCGCCATGGCTGACGCTGGCATGGACATTGACCAGCACGCCCGTGCCCAGCGCGGCGCCGCGGTTGACGATGGCAAGCGGGCATATGATGCTGGCCGGGCCGATCGTTGCCGCGTCCGAGACGATCGCGGCGCCGTGGACGTAGGTCGGCACCGCCACGCACCGCGCCGCGAGCCTGCCGATGATCTCGCGCCGGGCTTCGACGGCACCGACGGCGACGATCACCGCCTGCCTGTCATCGGGGTGGTAGTCGCGAGTGGTGCCAAGGTGCGGCAAATCGATGCCGTCGAGCGCCTTGCCTGGATCATCATCGATAAAACCGGCAATGCGCGGCCCACCCCGGCGCGCTTCACGCTCCAGGTATTCGAAGATTTCCAGCGCGAATCCACCCGCGCCTGCGATCACGACGGACAACACGCGCGGGGCGTTGAGCAGCGGCATGGCGGCGCTTCCTGCGGCAGGAGTTGGAGGGTTGGCATGGACATGAGTGCGTCCATGCGTTTCGCGCCATTATTGCTCTCCGCAATGCGCCTGTGACGGGCGAACGTGCGCGGACGCACGCACTGAGGCCAGGCGTGTGTGCCGCGCCTGCCCTTGCGTGGACGCTGGTGCAATAGTTACCCGGCGCAGCGCGCTAGAATCGCTGACCATGACCATGCATATCCGCCCTGAGACCCCGGCCGATGCCGACGCCATCGCGCAACTGAAACGGCCTAAAGCTCCAACACCAACCTCCCACTCCCACACCCCCGCGAACAACAAGCCATCATCCGATTGTTAGTCTCCCGCTCACTGCGCGTCAGCACCACATCGCGATGATCGACCTGCCCCGCGAGCACCCGCACCTCGCACGAACCGCACAGCCCTTCCTCGCAATCGCTCTGCACGTCGATATTGGCCCCGCGCAGCGCCGCCAGCAGCGTCTGGCCGGCCGGCACTTCCATCACCAGTCCTGAATCCTTCAGTTCGACGGTGAAAGGCGTCTCCTTCGACGCATCCAGTGTGCCCAGCTTTGACACGAAGTGTTCCACGCGCAGCGCATCTTGCGGCCACGCCTCGCAGCACGCGGCCAGTGCATCCAGCATGCGCTGCGGGCCGCAGGCGTAGATATGCGTGCGCGCATCCGGCTGCGCCAGCAGGCTGGCGAAATCGGCGCGCCGGCCTTCGTCGCTGGCATGGACGTGCAGCCGCTCGCCATGCCAGGCCTGCAGTTCGTCGAGCATCGCCATCGCGCGCCGCGAGCGGCCGCAGTAGTGGAATTCGTAGTCGATGCCGAGGGCGCGCGCACGCCGCGCCATCGCGCTGACCGGCGTGATGCCGATGCCGCCGGCGATAAAGATCGCGCGCCCGCAGCCCTCGTCGAAGCGGAAATGGTTGCGCGGTCCGCGGATGCGCAGCCGGTCGCCGGCGCTGACGCTGGCATGCACCCAGACCGAGCCGCCGCGGCTGTCAGGGTCGCGCAGCACGGCGATCTCCAGCGCGCCGGCGTCATCCGGATCGCCGCACAGTGAATACTGCCGCGACAGCCCAGTATCCCCGCACTCCACATCGATATGCGAGCCCGGTGCCCAGCGCGGCAGTGGCTTGCCATCGGGTGCGACCAGCCGCAGCCGCACCACCCCATCGGCGGCCGCCGTGACGCGCTCGACCACCACCGTGCGCGCGATGGTGTGCGTGGACGGCTCGCCAATGCGCACCGGCTGGCGTATCTCGAGCAGCGCCGGATTGCGCCGCTCCGGGTTCTGCGCCGGATCCCACTCCACCAACAGATGCTCCGGCCCGCGGAACGAGGTGTTGGGCACGTAGGTAAACGTTTGCTCCGCCAGCCGCATATGTGGCAGCCGGCGCGTCAGCTCTTCCAGAAAGACCTGCATCTCCATGCGCGCCAGGTTCTTGCCCATGCACTGGTGCGAGCCGTAGCCGAAGGTCAGCTGTTCGCTGGCATTGTCGCGGCGGATGTCGAACAGGTCGGCATCGGCAAAATGCCGTTCGTCATGATTGGCCGACGAGGTCACGATCAGCAGCTTGCTGCCCGCCGGCAGGCGGATGCCGCCCACCTCCGCGTCGCGCGTCACCAGCCGGCGCCATGCCGCCACCGAGCCGTTGTGGCGCAGGCATTCTTCCACCGCGTTGGGGATCAGCGACGGATCCTCGCAGATCTCGCGCCATGCATCGGGATGCTGCAGCAGCAGCTTGATCGCATTGGCCGACGCATTGGCGGTGGTCTCGTGCGCGGCGACAATGCCGGCCATCATCATCGAATGCAGGTAGGAGTCGGTGACGACCTCGGGCAATTCTTTCTGCTTGCGCAGGCCATACTGCATCCAGCCGGGGCCCGAGGGGTCTTCGCGCATCTTGTCGAGGATGCGGCCGGCAAGCTGCCAGAAGTTGCCCACCGCATGCGCCACCGCAACCTGCTCCTCGGGCCTGGGCCGGCCCCAGGTGTTGACCGTATGCGCGATGGAGTACTGGCGCAGCAGGTCCATGTCTTCTTCCGGCACGCCGAGGAAATGCAGCGCCACGGTCAGCGGCACTTCCCACAGCATCTGGTCGACCAGGTCGGCGCGGCCGTCGTCGATAAAGCGATCGACATACTCGCGCGTCAGCCGGCGCACCAGGGGTTCGTGATGGGCCAGTTCCGCGGGCGTGAACGGGGCCATCAGCGCGCGCCGGCGCGGCATATGCGCGGGCTCGTCCTCGTTGACCAGCGTGCGGTTCATCGCGTAGCCGTAGGAGGCGAGCACCGCGTTGGCCTCGTCGCCGGTGGGCGTGATCTTTTCCAGCGCGATCGACGGGCTGAAGGTCAGGTTGTCGCGGAAGATCGCCTTGATATCGTCGTAGCGGGTCACCACCCAGTAGCCGAGCTTCGGGCTGTAGAACACCGGCTCCTGCTCGCGCGACCAGCGCACGTAGTCGGGTGGGTCCTGCTGGTAGCCGTCGCCGAACGGATCGAACTCGGCCGCGTTGTGGCTGACCGGGCAGCCGTTGGGCGCGGTAAAGGGCGCGGTGCAGGGCGCAGTAAACGCCGAATGGTCGATGGGGCAGCCGCCGCGCGCGGCGGGGGAGGTGTTTGCCATGCTGCGTACTCCTTGTTGCCGGACCTCAGTTGTCCAGCGTGATCTTCAGGTCGCGGATCAGCCTGGTCCACCGCGCCGACTCGCTGCGCAGCAGTTCGCTGAACTGCGCCGGCGTGTTGCCCACCGGCTCCACGCCAAAGTCCACCAGCCGCTTGTTGACGGCCGGCTCGCGGATTGCCGCGACCACGTCCTTGTTGAGCGCGTTGATGACGTCCGGCGGCGTCGCGGCGGGCACTACCATGCCCACCAGCGCGGCGGCTTCCACGCGCGGATAGCCCAGTTCGGCAAAGGTCGGCACGTCAGGCAACTGCGGCAGGCGCGTGGCATTGGCCACCGCCAGCGGGCGCACCTTGCCGCCTTTAATAAAGCCGGCGCCGGCGGCGTAGTCGACCATCATCGCCGCAACCTGGCCGGCGGCCACGTCCGACAGCGCCGGCGCGGCGCCGCGGTACGGTGCATGCGTCATAGGCAGGCTGGCTTCCACCTTCAGCAGTTCCATCGCCAGGTGGTGCGGGCTGCCGGCACCGGCTGAGCCGTAATTGATGCCGCCTTGCGTGGTCTTGGTCTGCGCGATGAATTCCTTCGCGCTCTTGACCGGGCTGGCGGCGCCGACCACCAGGATCATCGGGAAGCGGCCCAGCAGCGTCACCGGCGCCAGGTCCCTGGCGGGATGGTAGGAAAGCGATTTGTACAGCACTGGGTTAAACACCAGCGTGCCGTTGTCGGCCGACAGCACCGTATAGCCATCGGCCGCCGAACGCGCGGTTTCGGCCGCGCCGATGGCGGTATTGCCGCCGGGCTTGTTGTCCACCACCACCGGCTGGCCGACCTTGGCCGACAGCCCCTGGCCGATGGTGCGGGCCAGGAAGTCCGAGCCGCCGCCGGCGGCGTAGGGGACGATCCAGCGGATCGGCTTGGCCGGGTAGGTGTCGGCGGCGTGAGCGGGGATAGCGGCGAGCATGGGCAGGGCCAGTGCGGTGAGGGCAAGGCGCTTGAGCAGGGGGC
>NZ_JBEFLI010000056.1:0-48309 GCF_040578825.1 Cupriavidus necator
CCGCCCCCCCCCCGCCCCCCCCCCCCCCCCCCCCCCCCCCCCCCCCCCCCCCCCCCCCCCCCCCCCGCCCCCCCCCCCCCCCCCCCCCGGGGGGGCGGGCCCCCCCCCCCCCCCCCCCCCCCCCCCGCCGCCGGCCCCCCCCCCCCCCCCCCCCCGCGGGGGGGGGGGGGGGCGGGCCCCCCCCCCCCCGCCCCCCCCCCCCCGGGGGGGGGGCCCCCCCCGCGGCCGGGGGGCGGATCGGCGGGTGGGCAGTGATTTCATGTCGCGCTCCTTGTAGTGGGGCTTGGTCATTGAGGCTCGTTTCGTGGACTGCTACGGGTATTGCGAACTCACGGGTACTGCTTAAACCATTGCATTTAAAGCATGCCGGCCGCGCTAGGCCTGCTCGGCGTCGAAATCCCTGGCGTCGATGGCCGGGCGCCGCCCTGCGAGCCGGTCGGCAAGCAATCCTGCGCTGCCCATCGCCAGCGTAAAGCCCAGCGCACCGTGGCCAAGGTTCAGCCACAGCCCGGACACGCGCGACGGCCCGATCAACGGCACGCCGTCCGGCGTGGCCGGGCGCAGGCCGGCCCACGGCTGCAGTTGCGACAGCGGCAGGTCCGGCACGATGCCGTCGAACAGCGCACGCGTCTGCGCCACCAGTGTGCCGACCCGCTCCGGATCGATGCGGGTGCCGCCGCGCACCAGGTCGGCCATGCCCGCCACGCGCAGTGTGTTGCCGATGCGGGCATAGACGATCTTGTTGGCGAAATCGGTCACGCTGACATGCGGCGCGCGCGCGCCGCTGGCGATCGGGACGGTGATGCTGTAGCCCTTCAGCGGCCACAGCATCGGCCGCACGCCCAGCGGCCGCAGCAGCGGTACGCTGCCGATGCCGCCCGCCACCACCACCACGTCGGCCGGCACCACGCCGGTGGCGGTGCGCACGCCGGTGACGCGGCCGCCCTGCTGCACCAGCCCCTGCACGACGGTGCCGAAGCGCATCGATACGCCCGGCCGCCGCACATCGTCTTGCAGCAACCGTGCCAGTGATACGCAGAAGCGATGGCAGTCGCCGACCTCCTCGCTCGGCGTATGGATCGCGCCGGCTATCTCATTGCGGATGCCGGCCAGCGCCGGCTCCAGCGCTACGCAGGCGTCGCGGTCCAGCGCCTGCTGCTCGCAGCCGAGGCTGGCCTGATAATCGAGCAGCCGGCACGCCGAGGCAAACGCTTCGGCATCGCGGTGCACCACCAGCTTGCCGCGCCGCGCAAAATCAAAGCCGGCGCCGCCGTTGTCATGATGATGCTGTTCGACAAAGGCCTGCATCAGGTCGCGCGAATAGAACCCCAGCCGCAGCAGCTTGCGCGTGGTGGCCTCGCTGGTGGCGGCGTTGCAGGCACCCATGAAGGCCATCAGCCAGCGCCACTGCGCCGGGTCGGCCGCGGGCCGGAAGCGCATCGGCGAATCGCGCCGCAGCAGCCAGCCCGGCACCTTGGACATCACCCCCGGCCCGGCCAGCGGCGCCACATAGCTGTAGCTGAGCTGCCCGCCGTTGGCAAAGCTGGTCTCCTCCCCCGGCCCGTTGTGACGCTCCAGCACCGTCACGTGGTGGCCGTCCTCAGCCAGGCGCCACGCCGTCGTCATGCCGACCACCCCGGCGCCCACGATCACTACCCGCATTGCCATCCCTGTGCATTGAATCCGATGGGCCAGAGCGTAGAACAGCGGCGCCGGCTTGCCTAATGCGAATACGTGCCAGAATATGTCATCAGGCTATGGATCGCCTTTTTCGACACCGCTAACCCATGCGCTTGCGCCAGATCGAAGTCTTCCGTGCCGTGATGCTGACCGGCACCGTCAGCGAGGCCGCGCGCCTGCTGCACGTGTCCCAGCCGGTGGTCACGCGCGTGCTGCAGCATGCCGAGGCCTCGCTCGGCTTCCGGCTGTTCGAACGCGTGCGCGGCCGGCTGCAGGCCACGCCGGAAGCCACTGCGCTGTATGGCGATGTCGAAAGGCTATATGGCGAGATCGAGCGCGTGCGCCGCGTCTCCGAAAGCCTGCGCCACAAGGGCGCCGGGCGGCTGCGCGTAGCGGCCACGCCCAGCCTGGCCAACCCGCTGCTGGTGCCGGCGGTGCGGCGCTTCTGCGCGCGCCACCCCGATACCCAGGTGCAGGTGCTGACCCACCATACCGACGAGATCGTCGGTGCGCTGCTGGCCAATCAGATCGACCTGGGCTTCGCCTTTTCCCCGCCGCGCCATGAGGCGATTTCCAGCGAGCCCGTCGCCAGCGGCCGCATGCTGCTGGCGGTGCCGCGCGGCCAGCCGCTTCCGGCTGCCGGCCGGCGCCGCCTGGTGCCGATGCAGCGGCTGATGGAGCGCCCGTTTATCGGCTATGACGACAACAGCTCGCTCGGCCTGCTGGTGCGCCAGACCCTGGCCCGGCATGCGCTGGAACCGCGCTCGACGCTGGAGGTGCAGACCTACTCGCTGGCGCTGGCCCTGGTCGATGCGGGGCTCGGCATGACGCTGCTGGACCAGTACACCGCGCTCAGCGCCAGCCCGGAACGCGTGGCGCTGCACGATGTGGCGCCGGTGCTGCCGTTCGAGATCCAGCTCTTGCGCGCCAGCCACCGCGCCGGTTCCACGCTGGCCGACGATCTGCGCGAGCAGTTCGCACTGGCCGCGCAGGAGCTCGCCGCGACGCTGCCGCAGCGGCTGGAAGTGCCTGTGGCCAGCTTCGACGCCACCAGGAGCCGCACATCGCAGCCCGCCTGACAGCCAATCCGACAGCCGCCCTGACCGCCAATTTGACAGCCCGGCGCGCGGTGCACCATCATCAAACCGCCTGCACACGCTGGCTGCAAGCGCCAATCCGCCTATGTTCGTCCTGACCCTGATCGCTCTCGTACTTGTCAGCGCCTTCTTCTCGATCTCCGAGATCGCGCTGACCGCCGCACGCCGCACCAAGCTGCAAGTGCTGTCCGAACGCGGCGACGGCCGCGCCGCGCGCGTGCTGCTGCTCAAGGAAGAGCCAGGGAATTTCTTCACCATCGTGCAGATCGGCGTCAACAGCGTGGCCATCCTGGCCGGTATCCTGGGCGAGAAGCACGTGTCGGACCTGCTGGTGGAAACGCTGTCGCCGTATATGCAGGTGGCCTACGCGCAGCGCACCGCCAATATCGGCTCGTTCCTGATCGTCACGCTGCTGTTTATCCAGTTTGCC
Organism: Cupriavidus necator; assembly: GCF_040578825.1. GTDB lineage: Bacteria > Pseudomonadota > Gammaproteobacteria > Burkholderiales > Burkholderiaceae > Cupriavidus > Cupriavidus necator_E. Next base: position 3,208 of record NZ_JBEFLI010000056.1, read on the forward strand.
GACCTGATTCCCAAGCGCATCGCCATGACGTTCCCTGAGCGATGCGCGCTGGCGGTGATCGACCCGATGCTGACGCTGCTGCGCGTGCTCAAGCCGCTGGTGTGGATCTTCAACGCCGCCGCCGATGCCACGCTGAGGCTGCTGCGCCTGCCGACCAAGCCGGTTGACCAGATCACCACCGAGGATATCGCCGCGATGGTCGATGCCGGCGCCGAAGCCGGGGTGCTGCACAAGCATGAGCTGCACCTGATCGAGAACGTGTTCGAACTCGATTTCAAGGGCATCACCGCGATCATGACGCCGCGCGACGACGTGGTCTACCTGAGCCTGGACGAGCCCGCCGACAGTGTGCGCCGCAAGCTGGTCAACCAGCCGCACGCGCAATATCCGGTGTGCGGGCACGACCTGGACGACGTGCAGGGCTATATCGATTCCAAGGACATCCTGCAGCGGTTGCTGGCCGACGAGAGCGCCACCGTGATCAACAATATCGGCCAGCACCACGACAAGAACGTGCTGGTGATCCCCGACACGCTGACCCTGTCCGAGGCGCTGACGCGCTTTCGCGAGATGCACCAGAACTTTGCGGTGGTGATGAACGAGTACGGGCTGGTGGTGGGCATCGTCACGCTGGACGATATCGTCGGCGCGCTGATGGGAGACATCCTCTATTCCAGCGAGGACGAGCAGATCGTGCGGCGCGACGACAGCTCATGGCTGGTCGACGGCCTGACGCCGCTGGTGGACCTGAAGAAGGCGCTGGAACTCGATAACCTGCCGGGCGAAGACTATGTCGATACCGCGGGCGGGCTGGTGATCTATGCGCTTAAGCGCATCCCCAAGAAATCCGAGTCGATCACCGTGGCGGGCTATCGCTTCGAAGTGCTGGACATCGACCATCACAAGATCGACCAGTTGCTGGTGTCGCGCCTGCCGGAGACGACGGAAGCCGCAGCGCCAGCGCCGCTGGCGTAGCAGGCTGCGCCTGGCGGTAACGTTCGAGCGTATCCGGCATCCGGAACCACGCGACATAGCTGCCCGAGATCGCCACCGCGGCCGCGGCCACCATCCCGAGCCGCCACGGCGCCACCACCTTCGCCGACGCCGGCGCATGCAGCGTGCGGTATGCCGTGCCAAGCAGCGCGATCCACGCCAGCCCCAGCGCATAGCCGGCGGCCACATCCGACAGCCAGTGCATACCCAGGTACAAGCGCGACACGCCGATCGCCGCCACCGCCACCACGGTCAGCGCCAGCACCGGGATGCGCACCCGCCACGGCTGGCGCAGGCACATCAGGAACGCCAGGAAGCCAAAGGTGACCATGCTGCTGGTGGCGTGGCCGCTGGGGAAGGAATACGACTCCAGCCCGGTGTAGATGCTGGCCGGCCGCACGCGCGCCATGCCCAGCTTCAGCGCCATCACGCAGGCACGCGCCCCCAGCAGCGCGGCCCCCCAGTACAGCGCCGCGGTCCAGGCGCGCCGCCACCATAGCCAGGCAAAGACCGCCACGCCGACGGCCACCGAGATGCGCGCACCGCCGAGCTCGGTCACGGCGACCATCGCGATATCGAGCCAGTCGGTGCGCCATGCGCGCAGCTGCGCGAACACCATCTGGTCGATATGCACCACTTCCTCGCCTTCGGCCACGGCACCGGCGAGCCAGAACAACGCGCCACCGCACGCGAGCAGCACGGTGCCGGCCAGCACCACCAGCAACAGCTCGGCGATCTCGCGCTCCAGCACGCGCAGCGTCAGCGTGGTCAGCCGGCCGCGCCGCTGCCGCGCGGCCACGCGCGCCGACAGGGCGCCGGCGCCCCACACGCGCCACCGGTCGAGCCAGCGCACCACGGGGCGCAGCATCGCCATCAGCAGCGGCACCAGGCTCAGCAGCAACACCGTGACCAGCGCAAACAGCGCCAGCAGCCCCAGCGCCGTTCCCGGCGTCAGCCATGCCTCGGCAAAGGCGCTGGCGCGCGCCGGCACGTCAACCATGCGCACCCCCTGCCGCGCTGACGATGCGGGCGATATTGGCGCGTGCCGGCGCTTCGCAATCGGCGAAGAGAGGCGTCAGGAACAGTGGCTGGCGCTGCGCCAGCTTGCCGAGGAAGGCGGCGCGGCGGCGCAGGAATTCGGCGCGCAGTGCGTCGCCTTGCAGGCCGGTGCGCGCTGCGAGCAACGCGCGGTTCTCTTCGAAAACATCGCGGCTATGGACATCGAACACGTCGGGCGCGGCGGCGAGCCTGAGCAGGTCCAGGTCGAGTACGGTGTCGGCGCCGGCGACGCTGGCGGTATGCGTGCGCGTGTCGAGCACGATCTGCGCGGCACGTGCGCGCACGGCGCGGTCAACGTCGGGCGCCACGGTCTCGATCAACGCGGCCGACGCCGCCTCGTTGTGCTCGCACCCTGCCACGTAAACCGCGTCATGGCACAGCACCGCCAGCGCTTGCGCCGGATCCAGCGCGATGCCGCGGGCATGGGCCGCATCGAACATCTCGAGGATATGGCGGCGATCGTGGTAGTGCCGGTACGGCGTGTCATGCAGCGCCAGCACATCCAGCACGGTCTGGCGCGGCAGGAAATCGAGGCAGGCCAGCGCGGCGGGCCAGTCGGGCGCGAAGCGCGGCATCTCGCCTTGCGGCGTGGCGACCGGTTCGGTGAACACATCGGCGCGGCGCACCCACAGCAATGACGGATCGCGCAGCGCGCGGTAGACCACCACCGGCGCCAGGTCGGCCTCGAAGCGGCCGACGCCCACCACCGCATACGCGCCGCCCTTGTAGTGGCGGTACGGCATGCCGGCGATCAGGTCGGGATCGGCCGGCAGCTCGGCGGGATCGCCGTGGAAGACCTGGGTGGGAGGGTGGCTGGCGGGCGGCTGTGTCATGGTGCGGCATCCTGCGTTTCGGATCGCCATGATAGTGCACCGGCATCTTGCGTCGCGCCAGCGGCTGGCACTGAGCGCGGCGCAGTGCCAGCCAGCACCAGCAACCGGCCGCGGAAAAAACAAAACCGACGGCTGCTTTCACAGTACGTCGGTCCGAGTGTAACTACAGGTTGTTGCTTGCCCGGCGAACCGGACAGCTTCTTATAAATGGCGGAGAGGGTGGGATTCGAACCCACGGTACCGTCGCCGGTACGCCTGATTTCGAGTCAGGTACATTCGACCACTCTGCCACCTCTCCGGTAACTTGTTGCCTTGTGGCGAAACCGAGATTATAGCCATGTCCTGCCGGCCGATGCAAGAGGCCGGCCACGGATTTTTTATGCCTCGGGCTCCAGGCGCGTGATGCCGCCCATATACGGCTGCAGCGCGGCCGGCACCGTGACCGAGCCGTCGGCGTTCTGGTAGTTCTCCAGGATCGCCACCAGCGTGCGGCCCACCGCCAGGCCCGAGCCGTTGAGCGTGTGCAGCAGCTCCGGCTTGCCCTGCCCCGCGCGCATGCGCGCCTGCATGCGGCGCGCCTGGAAGTCGCCCATGTTCGAGCACGAGCTGATCTCGCGGTAGGTGTTCTGCGCGGGGATCCACACTTCCAGGTCATAGGTCTTGGTGCTGCCGAAGCCCATGTCGCCGGTGCACAGCACGATGGTGCGGAACGGCAGCTCCAGCTTCTTCAGGATCGCCTCGGCGTGCCCGGTCAGTTGTTCCAGCGCCTCGAACGACTGCGCGGCCGGCACCACCTGCACCAGCTCCACCTTGTCGAACTGGTGCTGGCGGATCATGCCGCGCGTGTCCTTGCCGTACGAGCCCGCTTCCGAGCGGAAGCACGGCGTATGCGCGACAAAGCGCAGCGGCAGCTTCTCGCCGGCAACGATGGCGTCGCGCACGATATTGGTCAGCGGCACCTCGGCGGTCGGGATCAGGTAGAAATTCTCGATGCGCTCGCCCTCTTCGCTGCCGACCTTGCGCGGCACCTTGAACAGGTCTTCCTCGAACTTGGGCAGCTGGCCGGTGCCGCGCATCGACGCGGCATTGACCATGTACGGCACGTACATCTCGGTGTAGCCGTGCTCCTGCGTATGGGTGTCGAGCATCAGCTGGACCAGCGCGCGGTTCATGCGCGCCAGGCCGCCGCGCAGCATCGAGAAGCGCGAACCGGTGACCTTGACCGCGGTGTCGAAGTCCAGGCCCAGCTTCTCGCCCACGTCGACGTGGTCGCGCACGGCGAAGTCGAACTGGCGCGGCTCGCCCACGCGGCGCACCTCGACGTTCTGGGTCTCGTCATCGCCCACCGGCACGCTTTCGTGCGGCAGGTTGGGGATCGACAGCATCAGTTCCGAGAGGTGTGCCTGGATCTCGTCGAGCCGCGCTGCCGAGGCCTTGAGCGTGTCGCCGATGCCGCCGACTTCCGCCATCACGGCCGAGGCGTCCTCGCCCTTGCCCTTGAGCATGCCGATCTGCTTGGACAGGCTGTTGCGGCGCGCCTGCAGTTCCTCGGTCTGGGTCTGCAGTTGCTTGCGTTCGGCCTCGAGTGCCTGGAACGCCGCCACGTCGAGTTGATAGCCGCGCGTGGCAAGGCGTTGCGCCACGGCGTCGATGTCTTTGCGGAACAGCTGGATGTCGAGCATGTTGCTTTGGTGAAGTGCAGGGCCAGCGACATGCCGGCGGACCCGCCATTTTACTGCACCCGCATGGCCCGGCACGAGCGAACTGCGCGCGGATGGCGTCGCTGCTCGCGCCTACTCTCTGGATTTGCCGCCCTTGCCCCCATCCTTCGCCTTGGCGGCGCGCTGCTCGCGATGCCAGGCATCGTCCAGCTCGCGCAGGTGGCGCAGCTTCTCGGCGATCTTGCCTTCCAGCCCGCGCGGCACCGGCTGGTACCAGCCCTGCGCCTTCAGGTCGTCGGGGAAGTAGTGCTCGCCGGCGGCGTAGGCCTCGGGCTCGTCATGCGCATAGCGGTAGGCATGGCCGTAGCCGAGCTCCTTCATCAGCCTGGTCGGCGCGTTGCGCAGGTGCACCGGCACCGCGCGCGACTTGTCCTTGCCGACGAAGGCGCGGGCCGCGTTGTAGGCGTTGTAGCCGGCGTTGGACTTGGGCGCCACCGCCAGGTAGATCAGCGCCTGCGCCAGCGCCAGTTCGCCTTCGGGCGAGCCCAGGCGCTCGTAGGTCTCGGCCGCGTCGAGCGTGATGCGGGCCGCACGGGGATCGGCCAGGCCGATGTCTTCCCATGCCATGCGCACGATGCGGCGCGCCAGGTAGCGCGCATCGGCGCCGCCATCGATCATGCGGCAGAACCAGTACAGCGCGGCATCGGGGTCGGAGCCGCGCACCGACTTGTGCAGCGCGCTGATCTGGTCGTAGAAGGCATCGCCGCCCTTGTCGAAGCGGCGCAGGTTTTCCGACAGCGCGCTGCCCAGCAACGCGGTATCGATCTGGCCGGCACCGGCGGTGCGGGCGGCGCGCGCGACGATCTCGATATTGTTCAGCAGCTTGCGGCCGTCGCCGTCGGCGGAGGCGACGATCAGTTGCAGCGCCTCGTCCTGCCAGCTCACGCCGCCCAGTTCCTCGCTCGCACGCATGGCGAGCTGGGTCAGCTCGGCATCGTCCAGGCTCTTCAGCACATAGACCGCCGCGCGCGACAGCAAGGCGCCATTGACCTCGAACGAAGGGTTCTCGGTGGTGGCGCCGATAAAGGTGAAGAGGCCGCTTTCCACATGCGGCAGGAAGGCGTCCTGCTGGCTCTTGTTGAAGCGGTGGACCTCGTCGACGAACACCAGCGTGGGCCGGCCATGCGCGCGGAACTGCTCGGCGCGCTCGACCGCCTCGCGGATGTCCTTGACGCCCGACAGCACCGCCGACAGCGCGATGAACTCGGCGTCGAAGGCATCGGCCATCAGCCGCGCCAGCGTGGTCTTGCCCACGCCCGGCGGGCCCCACAGGATCATCGAATGCGGTTCGCCCGACTCGAATGCCACGCGCAGCGGCTTGCCCGGCCCAAGCAGATGCTGCTGCCCGATCACCTCGTCGATGGTGCGCGGGCGCAGGCGCTCTGCCAGCGGTTGCCGGGAACGGTCGGGGGTATCGTCGAACAGCGTGTCCGCCACGGTCATCAAGCCTTGATTACACAGAACGCCACAGTGTAGACCATCGGCGCCCGGGGCTCCCGTGCCTGCTACGCGGCAAACGCCACCACGTCCTCGATCTCGACGCGGATGCCGATCAGCTCGCCCACCGCATGGTTGTGGTGCGACGGCACCAGCGCCAGCACCCGGCCGCCGCTGGCGAGCCGCAGCGTGTACAGGATCTCCGCGCCGCGGAAGGCCTTGTGAACCACCTCTGCGCGCATCGGGCTGGCGTCGTCGTGGACGATATCGTCGGGGCGCACCAGCACGTCGACCGCGGCGCCGGCGGGCAGCGCCAGCGGTGCGGCCGGGCGCAGCAGGCCCAGTTCGAGGTCGATCTCGGAGCCGCCGCGCAGGTGCCCCGGCATCAGCACGCCCTGCCCGATAAAGCCCGCGACAAAGCGCGACGCCGGGCGGTGGTACAGGTCGTGCGCGCTGCCCCACTGCTCGATCACGCCGTCATGCATCACGCCGATCTCGTCGGCCATGGCGAAGGCCTCGTGCTGGTCGTGCGTGACCAGGATGGCAGTGGTGCCCTGCGCCTTCAGGATCGCGCGCACCTCCAGGCTCAGGCGCTCGCGCAGGTCGACGTCGAGGTTGGAGAACGGCTCGTCGAGCAGCAGCAGTTCCGGCCGCGGCGCCAGCGCGCGCGCCAGCGCCACGCGCTGCTGCTGGCCGCCGGAGAGCTCATGCGGATAGTTGCTGCCCGCGCCGGCCAGGCCGACCAGCTCCAGCACCTCGTCCACGCGCGCCGCGCGTTCGGCGCGGCGCGCCTTCGCCAGTCCGAACCCCACATTGGCCGCCACGTCCAGGTGCGGGAACAGCGCATAGTCCTGGAACACCATGCCGATGCGGCGCTGCTCCGGCGCCAGCATCGAGCCGGACGACGACACGGTCTGCCCGTCCAGCACAATGCGGCCGTCCTGCAGCGGCTCGAAGCCGGCGATGGCGCGCAGCACTGTGGTCTTGCCGCAGCCGCTGGGGCCGAGCAGGCAGGCGATATTGCCGCGCGGCACCGCGAACGACAGGCCCTTGACCACCGCATGGCGGCCGAAGGCGTGGCGGATACGGTCCACCTCGATGACGGCCGCAGTAGCCGCAGTATCGGCGTCGCTGGCGCGGGTGGCGGGCCGGGTGCGCGCCTGGGCCGAGGGTAATCGGGAATAGGAATCGGTTCGCATGTGCGCATTATAGGGAGGCGGCGGGCGCTCACGGGGACCGTTCATCGGCCCGGGCCCTCTCCGCGTTGCTAGAATGCGGCAGCCGGCAGTGCCATGCCACGTTGGCGCCACGCACGCCGCTCCCCGGCATTCCGCTCCCTTATCAACCGATGCTCCTTTCCAGCCGCCGCCGCTTCCATCCCCTGACCCTGGCCACGATCGCAATCGCGCTGCTGATCGCCGTGCCGGTGCTGGTGATCGCCTCGGCCGTGCTGCTGCCCGCCGGCGACACCTGGCGCCACCTGATCGACACGGTGCTGGCGGAATACGTCAGCAACACCATCCTGCTGCTGTGCGGCGTGGCCGTGGGCGTGCTGCTGCTGGGCGTGACCACGGCGTGGCTGGTGTCGACTTACCGTTTCCCGGGACACGCGGTGATGGAATGGGCGCTGGTGCTGCCGATGGCGATGCCGGCCTACGTGATCGCCTACGCCTACACCGACGCCCTGCAGTTCGCCGGTCCGGTGCAGGGCTGGCTGCGCGAGCTGACCGGCTGGAAGGCGCGCGAATACTGGTTCCCCGAGATCCGCTCGCTGGGCGGCGCGATCGCGCTGTTCTCGCTGGTGCTGTACCCGTACGTCTATCTGACCGCGCGCGCGGCCTTCCTGCAGCAAACCCAGAACACGCTCGAAGCGGCGCGCCTGCTCGGCCATGGCGCCTGGAGCCGGCTGTGGCGCGTGGTGCTGCCGCTGGCGCGCCCCGGCATCGTCGCCGGCACCGCGCTGGCGATGATGGAGACGCTGGCCGACTTCGGCACGGTTGCCTATTTCGCCATCCCCACCTTCTCCACCGGCATCTACCGCGCCTGGTTCTCGCTCGGCGACAAGAACGCCGCGGCGCAGCTGTCGGCCTGCATGCTGCTGTTCGTTGCCGCCATCCTCGTGATGGAGCGCGCCAGCCGCGGCCGGGCGCAGGTCTACGGCAACCAGCGCCGCGCCGCGGCCTGGACGCTTGACGGCGCGGCGGGCTGGCTGGCGCTGGCGGTGTGCGCGGTGCCGGTGCTGCTGGGCTTCATGATCCCGGCGCTGATGCTGTTCCGGATGGCCTTTACCGAGGGCGATGCCCAGTTCGGCCCGCGTTTTGTCGGGCTGGTGCGCAACAGCTTCCTGCTGGCCACCACCACCGCGCTGGCCGCGGTGGTGGTGGCGCTGGCGGTAGGCTACGCGGCGCGCGCCGTCAACGGCCGGCGCGGCTGGCTGATGCGCGGGCTGACGCGGCTGTGCGGCATGGGCTATGCGCTGCCGGGTTCGGTGATCGCGGTGGGCGTGCTGGTGCCGGTGGCGCGGCTGGACAATACGCTGTCGGCCTGGCTGCAGCAGACCTTCGGGCTGTCGGTGGGGCTGCTGCTGACCGGCGGCATCGCGGCGCTGGTCTATGCGCTGCTGGTGCGCTTTCTCGGCGTGGCGCTGCAGACCGTCAACGCCGGGCTGGGCAAGATCACGCCCAGCATGGACGCCGCCGCGCGCAGCCTGGGCCACGGCCCAGGCGCCACGCTGCGTCGCGTGCATTTCCCGATGCTGCGCGGCAGCCTGCTGACCGCCGCGCTGATCGTCTTTGTCGACGTGATGAAGGAACTGCCCGCCACCTTCGTGATGCGGCCGTTCAACTTCGACACGCTGGCGGTGCAGGCCTACAACCTCGCCGCCGACGAGCGCCTGACCGAGGCCGCCACCGCCTCGCTGGTGATCGTGGCGGTCGGCCTGTTGCCGGTGATCCTGCTGTCGCGCACCATCCGGCGCGAGGCGCAACGCTGATCGCCCGCTATCGCGGGCCCCTGCCCGCCTCGCCCTAAAGTTCGGCCGCCCCCCGCCGATAGCGTTTCATGGCCCGGCGCTCGCCCGGGGACAAGACCGCGGCACGCCTGCCGCGCCAGAACGCACGACGGGGGCCTATGCTGCGATACCACATCCTGCTGTTCAAGATGAACCGGCTGGTCAGCCGCAACAAGCTGAGCGGCGTGGAAGAAATCTCGCTGGCCGGGCAGCTGGCCGAGATGATCGACTCCGCCGATGCCGCCGCGCGCGTCGCTGCCGACCTGTCGGATCACGCCAACCCGCAGGTGCGCCGCATCGCGCTGAATGCGATCCGGCGCGCGCGCCAGTTCTCGTCCCCAACGCTTCAACCCGCGCTGGTACGCCGCATGGCCGATGCCGAAGCAGCGGTACGCCATGAAGCGGTATGGATCGTGCAGGAAACCCGGATGGATGGCGCCGAACTGCGTGCCGCGCTGCGCCGCCTCGCCGGCAAGGTGCAACTGCCGTGGGACGCCGAGCGCGCCCGCGCCAACCCCGGCGACACCGCGCTGGCCGCGCAGGTGCGCGCGCGCATGGCGCTGGACAAGCTGCTGGAAAAGAGTGCGGCCGAGCGCAACCAGGCGCTGGCGGCAATGGCATTGGGCGTGGCTTCGGGCCAGCCCTATGCGGAAGGCACGGTCGGCCACAAGAGCCTGATGCACCGGGCGCTGGTGCGGCGCCAGGCGGGGCGGCGGCTCAACAGCAGCGTGAAACTGACGTTCCGCAAGGTCAAGCCGGCCGAGGTGACGGGGAACAAGCGGTTCCTGCTGTAGCAGGAACCGCATGACTGCAGGCCACGCGGCTTACTTGTAGCCGGCGCGGTCCACCAGCTTCTGCGCCTGCGGCTGGAACTTGCCCAGCTCGGCCACGTTGATGCTGTCGGCCTTGAACGAGCCCAGCGCTTCCAGCGCGGGGTTGCTGACCTTCACGCCCTGCACCACCGGCCATTCGTTGTTGCCGTCGGCAAAGTAGCGCTGCGCTTCGTCGCTGGCCAGGTACTCCAGGAACTTGACCGCCGCTTCCTTGTTCGGTGCGTGCTTGAGCATGCCGCCGCCGGACACGTTCATATGCACGCCCTGGCTCGACTGGTTCGGCCACAGCACGCCCAGCTTGTCGGCCACGGCCTTGTCTTCCGGCTTGGTCGACTTCAGCAGCCGCGCGATGTAGTAGGTGTTGGCGATGGCCACGTCGCATTCGCCGGCGGCCACGGCCTTCAGCTGGTCCGTATCGCCGCCCTTGGGCACGCGCGCCAGGTTTGCGGCGACGCCGCGCGCCCACTGCTCGGTGCGCGCTTCGCCGTCATGGGCGATCAGGCTCGACACCAGCGACAGGTTGTAGACATGGCCGCTGGAACGCGTGCAGACCTTGCCCTTCCACTTCGGGTCGGCCAGGTCTTCATAGCTGGCGATATCGCCGGCCTTGACCGCCGCCTTGTTGTAGGCGATCACGCGGCCGCGCGCCGAGAAGCCGAACCACTCGCCATTGGGATCGCGGTAGTTGGCGGGGATACGCGACTCCAGCACCTTCGACTTGACCGGCGCGAACACGCCCGCCTGCTGGGCGCGCCACAGGCGGCCGATATCGACCGTGATGAACACGTCCGCCGGGCTGTTGGCGCCTTCATTACGGATGCGCTCCAGCAGCGGGTCTTCCTGGCCTTCGATGCGGTTGATCTTGATGCCGGTCTGCTTGGTGAAGTTGGCGTACAGCGCCTCGTCCGTCTGGTAATGCCGCGCGGTATAGAGGTTGAGCACCTTTTCCTGCGCCGCCGCGGCAAGCGGCAGCGTCAGCAGGGCCAGCGCCGCGGCGCGCGGCAACAGGGTTCGGATAGTGTTCTTCACGCGGATGGCTCCCCAGCATGGATTGGGCAGCCTCCGCCACGCAGGGCCGCCCGGTTTATGGATTTTCGGACTGCGGCAAACAATATTGATTCTTGTTCAGTCGGTCAAATTACATTTCTGTCATGTTAGGCGCTGATTGCGCCACGTCAAGGAAGGGTTCCGAACGCGGCTTTGCCAGACGCCTCAGCCGCGGCGCACCCAAACCACCTTGCCAGCCTTGATCCCGAGCGTGCGGCGCTGCGGGTTGTAGTCCATCGTGCCGGGAAACTGTTCGCCGTCGCGCTCGCCCAGGCGCCAGGCGCAACCCTGCAGCAGGCCGATGGCTTCGGCCTCGCTCTTTCCGACCAGCGCTTCGTCGGCCATTTTGTCGGCGGCACAGCCCGCCGGCGTGCCGCGCGAACCCTGCGGGCCGGGCATCGGTGCCGGCGCCGCCGGCTCTGCCGGCTGGGCCGCGCAACCCGCGAGCAAGGCGCCGCCCACGGCGAGCCACAGCAGTTGATGCGTCCGGCTACGGATCATGGTTCGTGTCGCGATCATGGCGTTCTCCTGTCAGGGTTGGCGAGTATGAGGATTCTGGGACACATGGCGCGCCGTGGCGTTCAGTTTCTTTTCATGCAGATCTGAAACTTCTGCCGGATTGCCACCGGGGCGGCGCTTTCGCTGTCTGGCCCCGGCTTGACCTGGATAAACCGGCCTGTCGCCCATGCGTGCTATCAAGGAATCATGCAGGCCCGGCTACGGCCCGAGCCATTCCCATCACCCGCACACACTGGGAGAAACGCATGACCGCAATGATGAAAGCCGCCATCTTTGTCGAGCCCGGCCGGATCGAACTGGCAGACAAGCCCATCCCCGACGTCGGCCCCAACGATGCGCTGGTGCGCATCACCACCACCACGATCTGTGGCACCGATGTGCATATCCTCAAGGGTGAATACCCGGTCGCCAAAGGGCTGACGGTCGGCCACGAACCGGTCGGCGTGATCGAGAAGCTGGGCAGCGCGGTGGCCGGCTACCGCGAAGGCCAGCGTGTCATTGCCGGGGCGATCTGCCCCAGCTTCAATTCCTACGCCGCGCAGGACGGCGTCGCCTCGCAGGACGGCAGCTACCTCGCGCAGCAGGGGCTGTGCGGTTGCCACGGCTACAAGGCCACCGCGGGCTGGCGCTTCGGCAATATGATCGACGGCACGCAGGCGGAATACGTGCTGGTGCCTGATGCCCAGGCCAACCTCGCGCCGATCCCCGACGGGCTGACCGACGGGCAGGTGCTGATGTGCCCGGACATCATGTCTACCGGCTTCAAGGGCGCCGAGAACGCCAATATCCGCATCGGCGACACCGTGGCCGTGTTTGCGCAGGGACCGATCGGGCTGTGCGCGACCGCCGGCGCGCGGCTGTGCGGCGCCACCACCATCATCGCCATCGACGGCAACGACCACCGTCTGGAGATCGCGCGCAAGATGGGAGCGGACGTGGTGCTGAATTTCCGTAACTGCGACGTGGTGGACGAGATCATGAAGCTGACCGGCGGGCGCGGTGTCGATGCCTCGATCGAAGCGCTGGGATTGCAATCGACCTTTGAGTCGTCACTGCGCGTGCTCAAGCCGGGCGGCACGCTGTCGAGTCTGGGGGTTTATTCGAGCGACCTGACCATTCCGCTGTCGGCCTTTGCCGCCGGGCTGGGCGACCACAAGATCAATACCGCGCTGTGCCCGGGCGGCAAGGAACGGATGCGCCGGCTGATCAATGTGATCGAGTCAGGACGGGTCGACCTGGGTGCGCTGGTGACGCACCAGTACAAGCTGGATGACATCGTCGCGGCTTACGACTTGTTTGCGAACCAGCGTGACGGTGTGTTGAAGATTGCGATCAACCCGCATTGAAGGGAAGCGGCGCTGGCGCTGACCGCTTGTGTGCTCCCTCTCCCGCTTGCGAGAGGGTTGGGGTGAGGGCCCGGCGTATCCACGAAGTCAGGCCCGTCGTCTGCAGTGCCTGCCCTTGACTTACCCCTTCGCCCGATCCGCCAACGTCTTCATCGCATCCGCCGGCAACGGCCCATGGCAGGTGCGCTCGCCACCGGATTCAGAAACCACCAGCCACACCTGCTCTGGCGTGCCCTTCGGATGCAGCAGCCATGCCGGGCCACGTGCATTGCTGCTGGGCGGCAGCCCTTCCAGCACGCCGGTGTTGGCCGATTGCAGCATCACCGCGCATTCGTTGGCGGACACGCGCGTGGCCTGGAGGAAGGCCGGATTGCCCAGCACTTCGGGCAAGGCGCTGTCCGGTGCGCGCAGGAAGGAATCGACATCGAACTTGCTGGCCCCCCCGCCGCTGCTGGCGCATGCCCCCAGCGCGAGGGCACCGGCGCCGGCCAGCAACGCTGCGCCAATGCTGCGATACGTACTTCCGGAGTTTGCTGAACCTTCCTGCGAATCATTCATGGCGGCCCTCATTGCTTCATCACGTCGGCGCCCTTGGGTGCCGTGAACCGGAATGCATCGGCTGCCAGGGGCGGGTTTTTCTGCATGCCCGAGAAGGTCAGCAGCGTGGTGTTGCCGAACGCGTCGCGCAGCTCCATCGCCTGGAGGTTGCCGCCCTTGAAGCCGATGCCGATCCGCTCGAACTGTGTGTCCTTGGCCTTGGGCGTCAGTTCCAGCCATTCCACGCCGTCGCGCGTCGGGCCGTTCTTGACGACGAAATTCTTCTCCAGGTCATTGCTGCCGAACAGGATCGCGGCGGGGCTGGAGCCAAGCGCGCCGTCGAGCTTGCGCTCGGTGACCTGGTTCAGGTCCTTGTCGTAGATATACAGGGTCTGGCCGTCGGCCTGCAGCAGTTGCTCATAGGGCTTGGTATAGCGCCAGGTGAACTTGCCCGGACGCGAGAACACGAAGGTGCCGCTCGAAGTGCCGGTCACCTTGACGTTGTCGCCCTGACCCTTGACCTGGCGCTGCGTGAATTCGCCGCGCGCGCTCTTCACGCCGGTGACGAAGCTCTGCAACTGGTCGGTGGCTGCGGCATGGGCCGGCGCCTGCATGGCGAACATCGCCAGCGCGGCGCAGGCCGAGACGAGGATGCGATTGCGCATGGTTCGGGTCCTGGTTGTTATAGGGTGGTTGTCGCGTGTACAGGACTCAACGCCGTAGGCCGCTGCACGGGCAACTCGTCTGGTTAGAGCAGGCGGCAGCCGGAGGATTCCACACGGTCCGTGCTTCCGGGTAACCGGATATTACGGCAGATACTGCGGGAACTGCGCCTGGTTGTCGGAGAATTTGCTGAATCGAATTCAAATGCCTCGTGCTGCTGCGTCCGGTATCCCGACGACACACTTCCTGATCGAGCGTGGAGCACAATGCAACGCACGTAGCGCAAGCTCCACGTTGCGTCGCGCACGTTGCACCGCTTGAGCTTCTGTCAAGCGACGCACTCGAACAGATGGATGGAATATGACCACGACCGCATCCAACGCGTATCAGGATAAGGCCGCCGCGGACCACTGGCCGCTGCACCAGCGCGTCAGGCGCTTAGACCGGGAAGAGATCGACAAGATCGCGAGGCGCCGGGTCAGGATTGAACTGGAAGCACATGCGAAAAAAATGGCCGATACGAAGACTCTCACACCCGCAATGGTCGGCACAGGGATCCTGGCCGGCATAGCGTTCGCTTTTTCCGTGATGACGTTGCTGAATGACTCCACCCAAGACAAGGTCGACAAGGCGACCGGGCCAGTCTCCGCCCGGCTTATCGAGATTGACAAGCGGGTCACGGACCGCTTCGATGTTGCGGACAAGCGCATGGAGCGCCTGGAGGGCCGCGTCGACAAGGTGGAAGAACGCCTGTCACGTATCGAGTCGCGCCTGGACCGGTTCGATACCCGCTTCGATGCCGTCGATGCACGCTTCGATGCCGTCGATAGACAATTCGAATCCATCGACACAAAGCTCAATCTACTGCTCAAGCGGCGCTAGGACGCTTCGCAGGCACGGCAGTCTTCCGTCCGCTACAGGAGGGGGAGGCACCTGTGCCGCCCCTCCGTCCGTAGCATCAATCATCGCCGCTGCCGCCGCCACCCTGCGCCAGGATGTCGCGATTACCATTGCCCGACATCGCCGACACCAGCCCAGCCTTTTCCATATCCTCCAGCAGCCGCGCGGCCCGGTTATAACCGATACGCAGATGCCGCTGCACCAGCGAAATCGAAGCACGCCGGTTCTTCAGCACCACTTCGACGGCCTGGTCATACAGCGGGTCAGCCTCTCCGCCACCACCACCGATGCCGGCGCCGCCGCCAAAGCCATCGCCGCCGCCGGCGTCATCGGTCAGGCCGCCTTCGAGGATGCCTTCGATATAGTTGGCCGCACCCGTTTCCTTGAGCTTCTCCACCACGCGGTGGACTTCCTCATCCGACACAAAGGCGCCATGCACGCGCACCGGCAGGCCGGTGCCCGGCGCCAGGTAGAGCATGTCGCCCATGCCCAGCAGCGTCTCCGCGCCTTGTTGGTCGAGGATGGTGCGCGAGTCGATCTTGCTGCTGACCTGGAACGCGATCCGGGTCGGCACGTTGGCCTTGATCAGTCCGGTGATCACGTCCACCGACGGCCGCTGCGTCGCCAGCACCAGGTGCAGGCCCGCGGCACGCGCCTTCTGCGCGATGCGGGCGATCAGCTCTTCCACTTTCTTGCCGACCACCATCATCAGGTCGGCCAGTTCGTCGATGACGATGACGATGGTCGGCAGCTTTTCCAGCGGCTCCGGCGCGTCCGGCGTCAGGCTGAACGGATTCGGGAGCTTCTCTTCACGGGCCGCGGCCTCGTCGATCTTCTTGTTGTAGCCGGCCAGGTTGCGCACGCCCAGCTTGCTCATCAGCTTGTAGCGCCGCTCCATCTCGCCGACCGCCCAGTTCAGCGCATTGCCGGCCTGCCGCATATCCGTCACCACCGGGCACAACAGGTGCGGGATGCCTTCGTAGACGCTCATTTCGAGCATCTTGGGGTCGATCAGGATCAGCCGCACGCTCTCGGCCTTGGCCTTGTACAGCAGCGACAGGATCATCGCGTTGATGCCCACCGACTTGCCCGAGCCGGTGGTACCGGCCACCATGCAGTGCGGCATCTTGGCCAGGTCGGCCACCATCGGCTTGCCGGCGATATCCTTGCCCAGCGCCATCGTCAGGCTCGACGCGCTTTCGTTGTAGACCTGCGAGCCGAGGATTTCCGACAGGCGCACGGTCTGGCGCTTGGGGTTGGGGAGCTCGAGCCCCATGTAGTTCTTGCCCGGGATGGTCTCGACCACGCGGATCGATACCAGCGACAGCGAACGCGCGAGATCGCGCGCCAGGTTGACCACCTGGCTGCCCTTGACGCCGGTGGCCGGCTCGATCTCGTAGCGGGTGATGACCGGGCCCGGGTAGGCGGCCACGACCTTGACCTCGACGCCGAAGTCCTTGAGCTTTTTCTCGATCAGGCGCGAGGTGAATTCCAGCGTCTCGGCGCTGACGGTTTCCTGGTGCGGCGGGATCGGGTCCAGCAGCGACAGTGGCGGCAGGTCCGAGTCCTGGATATCGGCAAACAGCGGCTGCTGCTTCTCGCGCTCCACGCGCTCGTGCTTGGGCACCGCCTGCGGGCGCACGATCTGTACCGGCGCCGCTTCCTCGATGCGCACGCGCTGCACCTCGACGGTTTCCTTGCGCTCGACCTTGGCCGCCTCGCCGATGATGCGGTCCTGCTTGCTTTCGCGGCGCGCCTTGAAGCCGAGGAACAGCGTCTCGACAAAGCCGCCGATCTGCTCGGCCACGGTCAGCCACGAAAAATGGAAGAACAGCGACAGGCCGATCGCCAGCAGCAACAGCAGCAGCAGGGTCGCACCGGTAAAGCCCAGCGCCACCTGCAGCCAGCCGCCAAGCAGGTCACCCAGCACCCCGCCCGGCGCGCGCGGCAGCGCGGCGCGCAGCGGGTACATGCGGATTGCCTCCAGGCCCATGCTGGAGAACAGCGTCAGCCCAAAGCCGATCCAGCTTACCGCCACGCCCTGGCGGTGGTCCTCATGCTCCGGCAGTTCGGCGGTCAGCGTGCGCCAGCCGCGCCAGCAGCGGCGCACCAGCAGCACCGCCAGCCAGTAGGCGGAGAAGCCGAAGATAAAGAACAGCACATCGGCGACCCAGGCGCCGACGCGGCCGCCCAGGTTGTGGATATCGGCGACCTGGTTGGCATGCGACCAGCCGGGATCGGTCTTGCTGTAGCTGGCCAGCACGCACAGGAAGCCCAGCGTGACGGCCAGCAGCAGGAACCAGCGGACCTCGCCCAGCAGTTTGCCGATGCGGGATGGCAAGGCTGAGGGATCGGTTCGGGTGGTCGTCGTGGTAGCTCGGGCCATGCCTGGATAAGACTCGCGTGTTAGTGATTCCGGATGCCGTTTGGGCCGCGTCCGGCCAAAGTCAGTACTGACTGACCAGGTGACTAACGGTCATCGTGGCGGCCATTTTAACGTGGCCCGGGACTATCGCACCCATTGGAATTTGCAACAGTGAGCAAATGCGGCTCCTCTTATAATGTCGCTTTCGAGTAATGCCGGTGGGCCTGATGCCGCACCGGCCACAGGAACGCATCATGGCAAAACACGCAAAAGTGCTGATTCTCGGTTCCGGTCCCGCCGGCTACACCGCCGCGGTCTACGCGGCCCGCGCCAACCTGGAGCCGGTGCTGATCACCGGCCTGGCACAGGGCGGCCAGCTGATGACCACCACCGACGTCGAGAACTGGCCGGGCGATGCCAAGGGCGTCCAGGGTCCGGACCTGATGCAGCGCCTGCTGGCGCATGCCGAAGAGTTCAAGACCGAAATCATCTTCGATCACATCCACACTGCCAAACTGGTGGATGAGAACGGCCAGCCGGCCCGCCCCTTCCGCCTGATCGGCGACGCCGGCGAATACACCTGCGACGCACTGATCATCGCCACCGGCGCCTCGGCCCAGTACCTGGGCCTGCCGTCGGAAGAGTCCTTCATGGGCCGCGGCGTGTCCGCCTGCGCCACCTGCGACGGCTTCTTCTACAAGAACCAGGAAGTGGCAGTGGTCGGCGGCGGCAACACCGCCGTGGAAGAGGCGCTGTACCTGTCGCATATCGCCAGCAAGGTCACCGTCATCCACCGCCGCAACAGCTTCCGCGCCGAGCCGATCCTGGTCGACCGACTGCTGCAGCGCGAGAAGGAAGGCCGCGTCGTGATCCGCTACGACAACGTGCTGGACGAGGTGCTGGGCGACGATTCCGGCGTGACCGGCATCCGCATCCGCAATGCCAAGACCGACCAGACCGAGGAGCTGAAGCTCGCGGGCGTGTTCATCGCCATCGGCCACAAGCCCAATACCGACCTGTTCGAAGGCCAGCTCGCCATGCAAAACGGCTACCTGGTGACCAAGTCGGGCCTGCAGGGCGATGCGACCGCCACCAGCATCCCGGGCGTTTTCGCTGCCGGCGACGTGCAGGACCATGTCTACCGCCAGGCCATCACCAGCGCCGGCACGGGCTGCATGGCCGCACTGGATGCGCAGCGCTTTGTCGAAGCGCTGAAGTAAGCTATCCCTGCAACGCCGGCCGGGCCGCCACGGCCCGCCGGCGCGTCCTCTCCCGCAACACCTCTCCCCCGGCTCCCCTCGCTCCCCGCTCGATATAATCCCGCCGAGCCTCCGGAGATTTTCAATGACGCACGGCGCCCGCAAACCCGACCGACCGCCCCAACGCCTCGGCCTGAATGACCTGGCCAGGCTGCGCGACACCCTCAAGGCCGACACCGAGCGCCGCGAAGCCGAGCGCCTGGCCGCCGAACAGGCGGCCCAGCGCGCCCGTGAGGAAGCCGACGTGTTCCGTTCCAGCGTGGGCCAGGTCAGCCAGCTACGCGACCGCAACCGCGCCCACGCGCCCGCCAGCAAGCCCGCGCCGGTGCCGGTGCAGTCGCGCCGCAACGACCAGGCGGTGCTGGAGGCATCCCTGTCCGACGAATTCGATGTCGAAAGCCTGCTGGAAACCGACGAGACCCTGTCGTTCCGCCGGCCGGGCATCGGCATGGACGTGATCCGCAAGCTGCGCCGCGGCGAATGGGTGCCGCAGGACAAGGTCGACCTGCACGGGCTGCGCAGCGACGAGGCGCGCGAGGCGCTAGCCGAGTTCCTGCGCCGCTCGGTGCGCAACGGCGTGCGCTGCGTGCGCGTGATCCACGGCAAGGGCCTGGGCTCGCCCGACAAGCTGCCGGTGCTCAAGGGCAAGGTGCGCAGCTGGCTGGTGCAGAAGGAAGAAGTGCTCGCCTTCGTGCAGGCCCGCGAGGCCGAGGGCGGCGCCGGCGCGCTGATGGTGCTGCTGCGCCAGCCGCGCACCTGATCCCCGTCACTGGCGCACCCCGCACCGGATGCATCTTCCCCTCGAATTGCTGATGGGGCGGCTGCCCCTGATCCTCCACATCATGGAGGTGATCGGCGTGCTCGCCTTCGCGGTGTCGGGCGTGGTCGATGCGCGCAAGCAGCGCCTGGACGTGGTCGGGACCTTCGTGGTGGCCTTTGCCACCGCCTTTGGCGGCGGCACCCTGCGCGACGTGCTGCTGGACCGGCGCCCGTTCTACTGGGTCGAGCACGAAGGCTATGTGTTGCTGATCTTCGCGATGTCGTTCGGCGCGCCGCTGGTGCTGCGCGTGGTCAGCCGGGTGGCGTCGGAGCGCACCCTGATTGCGGCCGATGCGATCGGGCTGGGCTTGTTCTCGGTGACCGGCGCATCGCTGGCGCTGGTCGCGCAGATGTCGCCTACCGTCGCCGTGATGATGGGGATCATCTCCGCCGTCTTCGGCGGCGTGGTGCGCGACGTGCTGTGCAATGAAGTGCCGATGATCCTGCGCGACCGCTCGCCCTACGCCACCTGCTCGTTTATCGGCTGCTGGCTCTACCTTGGCCTGACCTGGCTGGAGGTGCGGCAGGAGGCGGCGCTGCTGGCGGGGGCGCTGGCGATTATCGCCATGCGGCTGGTGTCGGTGCGCTACGACTGGAAGCTGCCGAGCTGAGGGATGTGCGCGCCAACAAAAACGCCGCCATGGATGGCGGCGTTTTTGTTGGCAGGCGCGCGGCTCAGACCGCGGCTTCGTCCTGCTCGCCGGTGCGGATGCGGATCACGCGCTCGATCTCGGTGACGAAGATCTTGCCGTCACCGATCTTGCCGGTATGGGCGGCCTTGACGATGGCGTCCAGCACGGTGTCGAGCTGGTTCTCGGCCACCACCACCTCGATCTTGATCTTGGGCAGGAAGTCGACGACGTACTCGGCGCCGCGATAGAGCTCGGTATGCCCTTTCTGGCGGCCAAATCCCTTCACCTCGGTCACCGTCAGCCCGGTCACGCCGACGTCTGCCAGCGCTTCACGCACCTCGTCGAGCTTGAACGGTTTGATGATGGCGGTAATCTGCTTCATGACTGGCCCCTGTTTATCGTTTGTTCACACGCCTGGCGGCGCTCTCCGGCCTGCATTTTACCAGTCATTGTCCACTCACATTCCCCGCAACCCCTCGCCGGGCGCGGTCGCAGCGTGCGACGGCACGCATGGCCGGGCTGGTGCCATGCCGGACGCACCTGTGGACAACCCTGTGGAAATCGCCCCGGAAAACCTGTGCAAACGCTGTGCACAGGCTGTGTACAGCACTTTGTTCAGGCCGCGCTGCGAAAGCGCCGGCGGTAGTCCGCCGGCGACACCCCCAGCCGGCGCAGGAACGCGCGGCGCAAGTTGTTCGGACCGCTGAAACCGGTCAGCGCCGCCACGCGCTTGAGCGGGTGGCGCGAGCCTTCCAGCAGCCGGCGCGCCGCATCGATGCGAGCCCCCTCGACGAATTCCGCGCCGCGGGCGTCACCTGGCACTCCTGCTTGAAGATACGCGAGAAATTGCGCGTGCTCATGCCCGCCTGCGTCGCCAGCGCCTCCACCGACAGGCTGCCGGCGAGGTTCTCGACCACCCAGCCCTGCACCTCGCGGATAGCGTTGCGCTCTGCCGACTGCGCCGCCAGGAGGCATTGGCCGGATACCGCAAGTCTAGGCAGTTCCGGCCAGGGTGCCAGGTAGCGCTGCGCGTGCTGCCGGTGGGCACGGCGTACGCGGTGTGGACTGGCATCGGTGCCGCGGGCACCGCGATGCTGGGGATGCTTTTGCTGGGCGAGCCGGTGTCGCTGGCGCGCGTGGGTTGCATCGGGCTGATCCTGAGTGGCGTGGTCGGGCTCAAGCTGGTGTTGGGGCCGGCAGGCTGAAATCCCCAAGAAAAATGGCCCGCAAATGCGGGCCACACTGCTGACAGATTTCGCACGCTGCCGGTTTGTTTCCCTCTCCCGCAAGCGGGAGAGGGAGCATCCAGGCGATGATTCAAGCGATTGCAATCAGTCCGGCACCCTCTCCAGATCCGCCAGCCAGATCGCCGACTCCGAATCACTAGGCGCGCGCCAATCCCCCCGCGGCGACAACGACCCGCCCGACCCTACCTTGGGCGCGTTCGGCACGCACGAGCGCTTGAACTGGCTGGTGCGGAAGAAGCGGTCGAGGAAGATCGCCAGGTTGCGCTTGATCTCCGGCAGCCCGTACTGGTTGCGTGTGACCTCCGGCCCGTAGGGCCACCTGCCGCGTTCGCGGTCGCCCCACGCGTGCTGCGCCAGGAAGGCGATCTTCGACGGCGTGAAGCCGAAGCGCAGCGTGTAGTAGAGGTTGAAGTCCTGCAGTTCGTACGGACCGATGGTGCTTTCGGTCTTCTGCTCGGGGCCGTGGTTGGTATCGCCCGGCACCAGCTCGGGGCTGATATCGGTATCGAGCACCGCCAGCAGCACGTCCGACCCGCCCTCGCCGATCTGCCCCGTCTCCGCGACCCAGCGCACCAGGTGCGAGATCAGCGTCTTGGGCACGCTGGCGTTGACGTTGTAGTGCGACATGTGGTCGCCCACGCCATAGGTGCACCAGCCCAGCGCCAGCTCGCTCAGGTCGCCGGTGCCGATCACGATGGCGTGGTTAAAGTTGGCGAGCCGGAACAGGTGGTTGGTGCGCTCGCCCGCCTGCACGTTCTCGAAGGTCACGTCATAGACCTTCTCGCCCGCGGCATAGGGGTGGCCCAGGTCCTTCAGCATCGCCATGCAGCTCGGGCGGATATCGATCTCGGTGGCGGTGCAGCCCACTACCTCCATCAGCTGGCGCGCCTGCTGAAGCGTGCGGCCGCTGGTGGCGAAGCCGGGCATGGTGTAGGCCAGGATATTGGCGCGCGGCAGGCCCAGCCGGTCCATCGCCTTGGCGCACACCAGCAGCGCGTGCGTGGAGTCGAGCCCGCCGGACACGCCAATCACCACCTTGCTGATCTTGCTGGCCGACAGCCGCTGCACCAGCGCCTGCACCTGGATGTTGTAGACCTCCATGCAGCGCTCGTCGCGCTGGCGCGGATCGGCCGGCACGTAAGGGAAGCGCGCCACGTCGCGCGACAGCGGCAGGGTCTTGTCGCGCGGCAGGTCGAGCGCGAAGCTGATAACGCGAAAGCGCGCGGCCTCTTGCTGGTGCCGGCGCACCGAATGGCCGAAGGTCACCTGGTGCATGCGCTCGCGCGACAGACGTTCCACATCGACATCGGCCAGCAGCAGGTGCGAGTCGTCGGAGAAGCGCTCGGACTCGGCCAGCAGCTCGCCGTTCTCGCAGATCAATGCCTGGCCGTCCCAGGCCAGGTCGGTCGACGATTCGCCCTTGCCGGCGGACGTGTACAGGTAGGCCGCCAGGCAACGCGCCGACTGTTGCGATACGAGCTGGTGCCGGTAGCCGGATTTGCCGATCACGATATTCGAGGCCGACAGGTTGACCAGCACCGTGGCGCCGGCCAGCGCGGCGAACGACGACGGCGGGACCGGCACCCACACGTCCTCGCAGATCTCGACGTGGAAGCGCAAGCTCGGCAGCCCTTCGATATCGAACAGCAGCGCGGCGCCGAACGGCACGTCCTGGCCCAGCAACCGCACGCTGTCGACGGTGGCGCAGTCGGCGGCGCTGAACTGCCGCCCTTCATAGAATTCCCAGTAGTTTGGCAGGAAGGACTTGGGCACCACGCCCTGCACGCGCCCACCGGCCACCACCACGGCGCAGTTGAAGAGCTGGTGCTGCACGCGCAGCGGCATGCCCACCACCATCGCCAGCGGCAGCTTGCGCGAGGCTTCGACGATGGTGCCCAGCGCCGTTTCGCAGGCATCGAGCAACGTGCGCTGGTGGAACAGGTCGTCGCAGGTGTAGGCCGACAGGCCCAGCTCGGGGAAGGCGGCGAGGACCGCGCCCTGCTGCGCGGCCTGCGTGGCCAGCGACAGCGTTTCGCGCGCGTTGAAGACCGGATCGGCAACGCGGCAGACCGGCACGCCGACCGCCACGCGCGCAAAACCGTGGGAATAGAGGTTGAAGAAGGATGGCTTCATGGTCGGGGCCCTGGGGTGCGGCACCGGCGCGGGTACGCCCGGGTGCGGTGCAACAGGAGATTCAGCGGGAAATTCAGCAGGCAGTTGTGGCGTGACGCATACTCGCCATTCTACGTCGCCAATCCCCGCGCTGCCGCCGCCGCATTGCGCAGCGCCTGTGAGCCGTTTCCGGTAGACTCGACCGGGCCGGCCGCCGCCCTGCGCTGCCGGGCCCCGCTACCCCCCGTCACCCACGCTCACGGACCCTTGCCAATGCAGTCGGATTCCGGCAATACCGCGGCCGCAGACAGCCAGAACACCAGCCAACCGGACACCCCGGGCTATCGCACGCAGATCGTTTCCGACCTGGCCGAGATCGACCCGGCCGCCTGGGATGCGCTGCTGTCGCGCCAGCCCGAAGCCACGCCCTTCCTGCGCCACGCGTTCCTGCATGCGCTGCATGCCAGCGGCAGCGCCTGCGCCGAAACCGGCTGGCATCCGCGCTACCTGACACTATGGGCGGGCAAACGGCTGGCCGCGGCGATGCCGCTCTATGCCAAGGCGCATTCGTATGGCGAGTATGTGTTCGACTGGGCCTGGGCCGATGCCTATGCGCGCCATGACATCGAGTACTACCCCAAGTGGCTGTCCGCGATCCCGTTCACGCCGGTGCGCGGCGCGCGGCTGCTGGCGGAAGACGAACCGTCGCGCCGGCTGCTGCTGCAGATGGCGCTGGCGCTGGCCGCGGAAAGCAAGATGTCGTCGCTGCATATCCTGTTTCCCGACGATGCCGAGGCTGACCTGATGCAGCAGGCCGGCATGCTGATGCGGCACGGGGTGCAGTTCCACTGGACCAATGGCGGAGACGGCGCGGGTGCCGACAGCCCGCGCTATGCCAGCTTTGAGGACTTCCTCGCGACGCTGTCGCAGAAGAAGCGCAAGAATATCCGCGCCGAGCGCCGCCAGGTGGCACAGGCCGGCATCACCTTCCGCCACCTGCGCGGTGCCGGGATCGATGACGAGGCCTGGCGCTTCTTCAACCGCTGCTATCGCCAGACCTACCGCGAGCACCACTCCACGCCCTACCTGAACCTGGATTTCTTCCGGCGCATCGGCGCGGCAATGCCGCAGCACCTGCTGCTGGTGGTGGCCGAGCGCGACGGCCAGCGGATCGCATCATCGCTGCTGGTGTACGACGATGCGCCGCAGGTCAGCACGCTGTACGGCCGCTACTGGGGCGCGCTGGAATACCACCCGTGCCTGCATTTCGAGACGGCGTATTACCAGCCGCTGGAGTTCTGCATCGCCCACGGCATCCGCACCTTCGAGGGCGGCGCGCAGGGCGAGCACAAGATGGCGCGCGGCTTCCTGCCGGTGGCGACGCGTTCGGCGCACTGGCTGGCGCATCCGGATTTTGCCGATGCGGTCGAGCGCTTCCTGGTGCGCGAGCGCCAGGGCATCGACGCCTACCTGGACGAGCTGGGCGATCGCAATCCGTTCGCGCGTGGCTGATCGGCGCGAAGGTAAGAGGGATCGAAGCTCAGCGCCACATCCGCCGCAGCGTGTTGTCACCCAGCATGTAGTGGTGAAACAGCGCCGCCATCGCATGCAGTCCGATCACCAGGTAGAACGCGGTACCCAACGTCTCGTGGATTGCCTTGACGGTGTCCTTCAGCGCCGGATCGGCCGCCACCAGCGCCGGAATCTCGATGCCGAATTGCGGCAGCGCCAGCAGGTGTCCGCCGGCATTGATCGCCAGCAGCCCCAGCAGCGGCTGCGCCAGGATAAACAGGTACAGCACCCAGTGCATGGCCTCGCCGGCAAGCTGCATCAGGCGCCGGCCGGGCTCCGGCGCGGGCGCGCCGCGCACCAGCCGCCATAGCAGCCGCGGCACCGCCAGTCCCAGCACCAGCACCCCGGCCCACTCGTGCACCGCCATCGCCAGCGCGCGCGGCGGCGTGCCCCTGGCGAAGTTGCCCTTCAGCTCGACCGCGGCATACGCCATCGCAATCAGCACGAACACTGTCCAGTGGAAGAACACCGCCAGCCGGCCATAGCGGCGCGACGGCGGCAACACGTCGGGCAGCGACCGGAGCTCGGAGGTGTGGGTCATGTGGGCTCTCCTATCGATCAACACCGGCCGAGCGTAGCGCAGGCCACTCGCCACGGTGTAACCACCGTCAAGCGACGGCCAACAAAAAACCCCGCCGCAGCGGGGTTGTTCAGACGGGGTTCCGCTTACTTCGTGTAGTTCGCCACGCCGTCCGTGATTTCCTGGTGGGCTTCCTCGATGCCGGCCCAGCCCTCGACCTTGACCCACTTGCCGGCTTCCAGTGCCTTGTAGTTCTCAAAGAAGTGCTTGATCTGATCCAGCGTGTTCTGCGGCACGTCCGACAGGCCCTTCATGTACGCAGTGGCCGGCGACAGCTTGTCCAGCGGCACGGCGACCAGCTTGGCGTCGACGCCCGACTCGTCGGTCATCTTCAGCATGCCGAGTGCACGGCAGCGCACCACGGCGCCGGCCAGGATCGGGAACGGCGACAGCACCAGCACGTCCACCGGGTCGCCATCGCCCGACAGCGTCTGCGGGATATAGCCGTAGTTGGCCGGATAGCGCATGCCGGTACCGATAAAGCGGTCCACGAACAGCAGGCCGGTTTCCTTGTCGGCCTCGTACTTCACCGGATCGCTCTGGGCCGAGATCTCGATGATGACGTTGAAATCGTTGGGGATGTCCTTGCCTGGGGATACGAGGTTGAAGCTCATGCGGTTCTCCAGATGCCTGCACTGTGTTGTTGGATGGCGGGCATTATAGCGGCTCATGCCTGACCGGAGGCTGACAGCCTGCACCGCCACACTGCATTGCAGGCCGCCCGGCGTGGGCGATAATGGCGCATTCTTCAGCCGTCACTGAATAGCGCAGCGCCCCGTGCTGCCCTCTAGCCCCCTCTAGCTGCCTCGGAGCCCTACCCATGCATGCCCAGCACTTCGTCGCCAACCGCCTGATCGCGCCGGACAACGGCCTGCGCATCAAGGTTTTCGATCCGTCCAATGGCGAGCCGTTCGCCGAGATCGCGCGCGGCAACGCCACCGATATCAACGTCGCCGTTCACGCGGCGCGGCACGCCGCCGAAGGCGCCTGGGGCCAGATGGCGCCGGCCGCGCGCGTGCGGCTGCTTAACCGCGTCGCGGTGGCGCTGATCGCCCATGAAGAGGAACTGGCCGCGCTCGAGGCCCGTGACACCGGCAAGCCGCTGCGCCAGGCCCGTGCCGACGCCCGCGCCGTGGCACGCTACTTCGAGTTCTACGCCGGCGCGGTCGACAAGCTGCACGGCCAGACCATCCCCTACAACCCCGGCTACACCGTGCTGACCGTGCGCGAGCCGCACGGCGTGACCGGCCACATCATCCCGTGGAACTACCCGCTGCAGATCTTCGGGCGCAGCGTGGGCGCGGCACTGGCCACCGGCAATGCCTGCGTGGTCAAGCCGGCCGAGGACGCCTGCCTGTCGCTGCTGCGCGTCGCCGAGCTGGCCGCCGAAGCCGGCCTGCCCGAAGGCGCGCTCAATATCATCACCGGCTATGGCCATGAAGCCGGCGCCGCGCTGGCGCGCCACCCGGGCATCAACCATATTTCGTTCACCGGTTCGCCGCAGACCGGCAAGCAGGTGTCGCAGCTCGCCGCCGAAAACCATGTGCCGGTCACGCTGGAGCTGGGCGGCAAGTCGCCGCAGATCGTCTTTGCCGATGCCGACATCGACGCGCTGGTGCCGGTGGTGGTCAACGGCATCGTGCAGAACGCCGGCCAGACCTGCTCGGCCGGCAGCCGCCTGCTGGTGGAGCGGCCTGTCTACGACGCGCTGCTCGACCGGCTGGCGTCGGTGTTCGAGTCGCTGCGCGTAGGCCCGTCCGAACTCGACCTGGAATGCGGGCCGCTGATCAGCCGCAAGCAGCAGCAGCGCGTGTGGGACTTCGTGTCCGATGCGCAGCATGCCGGCGTCGCGGTGATGGCGCAGGGCCAGATCGTGGCCGAGGCGCCCGAGTCAGGCTATTACCAGGTGCCGATGCTGTTCCGTGACGTGCCGCCGTCGCACCGGCTGGCGCAGGAGGAAGTGTTCGGTCCGCTGCTGGCGGCGATGCCGTTCGACACCGAGGCCGAGGCCATCGCGCTGGCCAACGGCACGCCCTACGGACTGGTCGCCGGCGTCTGGACGCGCGACGGCGGCCGCCAGCTACGCCTGGCGCACAAGCTGCGCGCGGGCCAGGTCTTTATCAACAACTACGGTGCCGGCGGCGGCGTGGAGCTGCCCTTCGGCGGCACCGGCCAGTCCGGCTATGGCCGCGAGAAGGGTTTCGAGGCCCTGTACGGATTCACCACACTGAAAACCATCGCCATTCAACATGGGTAAGATCAATTTCCTGTCCGTCGCCTTTGCCATTTTCTTTTTCTGGATGGCATGGCATGTCCGGAACAAGCGCGCCACCAATCCCTCGGGCATGCCGCGGCTGCAGGTGTTCAAGCGCAAGTGGGGCGATGTAGTCGGCGATCGCGTGCATTGGTGCCTGTATGTCGCGCTGCCGTTTTTGCTGGCGTTGATGATGGTGGCGAATGCACTGCGGGGGCGGGGGCCGTTTTCGCAGTGATTCATGCGGGCGGCGGGTGACTGACGGCGCGTGAACGGGTCTGCCGCCGCTGGCGTACGGTCCCCTCTCCCGCCAGCGGGAGAGGGAGCAAACAAGCAGGCGATGAGATCGTCGTAGAACAACCACAACCCAAGGAGACAACCAATGAGACTGGCCAACAAGATTGCCATCGTCACCGGCGGCGGTTCCGGCTTCGGCGAAGGCATCGCCCACACCTTCGCGCGCGAAGGCGCCAGCGTGCTGGTGGCAGACCTGCGCGAAGACGCCGCCGAACGCGTCGCCGCGGCGATCCGCGATGCCGGCGGCCAGGCGCGCGCGGTGCGGGCCGACGTCTCGCGCGGCGATGACATGGAGGCCATGCGCGAGGCCGCGCTGGCCGCCTTCGGCGATGTGCATATCGTCGTCAACAACGCCGGCACCACCCATCGCAACAAGCCCATCCTGGAAGTCACCGAGGACGAGTTCGACCGCGTCTACGCCGTCAACGTCAAGAGCCTCTACTGGTCGGCGCGCGCGTTTATCCCGCACTTCCGCCAGCGCGGTGGCGGCGTGTTCGTCAATATCGCCTCCACCGCCGGCATCCGGCCGCGTCCCGGTCTGGTCTGGTACAACGGCAGCAAGGGCGCGGTGATCACGGCCAGCAAGGCAATGGCGGCCGAACTCGGCAAGGACAATATCCGCGTCAACTGCGTCAACCCCGTGATCGGCGCGACCGCGCTGCTCGAAGAATTCATGGGCATGCCTGACACGCCCGAGAACCGCGCGAAATTCCTCGCCACCATCCCGATGGGCCGCATGTCCACGCCGCAGGACGTGGCCAACGCCTGCCTGTACCTGGCATCGGACGAAGCGGCCTTTATCACCGGCACCTGCATCGAAGTGGACGGCGGGCGCTGCGTGTAAGGCGCGCCCCTTTTTTGTTGTAAGCCAGCGGTACCGCGTCGCAGAAGCGCAAAACATCCTCAGGAGACAGCATGACAACGACCGCAGTAAACCCCGGCGTCAGCGACGCCGCGTTTGAAGACGCCACCTACCGCAAGGTGAGCTGGCGCCTGGTGCCCTTCCTCTTGCTGTGCTACGTGGTGGCCTACCTGGACCGCGTCAACGTGGGCTTCGCCAAGCTGCAGATGCTCAACGACCTGCAGTTCAGCGAGACGGTCTACGGCCTCGGCGCGGGCATCTTCTTTATCGGCTACTTCCTGTTCGAAGTGCCCAGCAACGTGATCCTGCACAAGGTCGGCGCGCGGGTCTGGATCGCGCGCATCATGATCACCTGGGGCGCGATCTCGGCGGCGATGATGTTCGTCACCACGCCGACCATGTTCTACGTGCTGCGCTTCCTGCTCGGCATCGCCGAAGCCGGCTTCTTCCCCGGCATCATCCTGTACCTGACCTACTGGTACCCGGCCAACCGGCGCGGGCGCACCACCACCTTTTTCATGACCGCGATCGCGCTGTCGGGCGTGATCGGCGGGCCGCTGTCGGGCTGGGTGATGCAGGCGTTTGACGGCCACAACGGCTGGGCCGGCTGGCAGTGGATGTTCCTGCTCGAAGGGTTGCCGTCGATCCTGGTGGGGCTGTGGGTGCTGGCCTATCTCGACGACCGCATCGGGCACGCCAAGTGGCTGAGCGCCGAAGAAAAGGCGCTGCTCGAGCGCAATATCGCCAACGAAAACGCGCACAAGGAGGACCCGCCGATCCGCACCGTGATGTCGAGCCCGCGCGTATGGCTGATGAGCGCGATCTACTTCTGTTTCGTGATGGGCCTGTATGGCGTCAGCTTCTGGCTGCCGACCATCATCAGGCAGACGGGCGTCAAGAGCGCGCTCGATATCGGCCTGCTGACCGCGATCCCTTATGGCTGCGCGGTGGCCGGCATGGTGCTGGTGGCCTATAGCGCCGACCGCAGCGGCGAGCGCCGCTGGCATATCGCGATCCCCGCGCTGCTCGGGTCGCTGGGGCTGCTGCTGACGGTGCACTGGCACAACGACACCATGCTGGCGATGGTGGCGCTGACGCTGGCGACGATCGGTATCCTGACCACGCTGCCGCTGTTCTGGAGCCTTCCCACCGCGTTCCTGGCGGGCACCGGCGCGGCCGCTGGCATCGCGCTGATCAATTCGCTGGGCAACCTCGCCGGCTTCCTGAGCCCCTATGCGGTGGGATGGCTGAAGGACCTGACGCGCAGCACCGATTCCGGCATGTACCTGCTGGCGGCATGCCTGGTAGTGGGTGCGGCACTGACGTTGTCGGTGCCGGCGCGAGTGGTGAGCCGCAAGTAGGCGGCCGGTCTTTCACCGGGCACATGGCAAGTCTCTCGCGCGCCGCTTGCACGTCACAAAGCGTGGTCCGCTGACGCGGATGTAGGACCAAGCCGGGCAGTGTCGCCCATCCTTGCGCCCTAGCATGGAAAGGAGACACCCGGAGTGATCCCGACGGGGTCCTCCGGGGCATCTGATTCCGAAGCTTGCCAAGGAGGCCACGATGCCGCAACGTCCCCCGTTTGCCCCTACCCGATCGCTGGAGCGCGTCGAAGCGCGGCTGGCGCGGCGCACGCGCGTGAAGCGCCTGGTGATCGCACTCAGTGCCGGCATATTGGCGCTGCTCGCCTTCGTGCCTGCCGCCAGCCATGCGCAGGCACCCGTGGTGGAAGCCACGCCTACGCCTGTGCCGGCCACCCCGGCTACAACCGTTCCGCCCACACCGGGCGCTACCGTACCACCGACCCCGGGTGCGACCGTAGTACCGACGCCGGGTGCGACCATGCCGCCCCCTACTGCGCAACCCCAGCCCGCACCGGGCATAACCGCACCGGGCACCGTGGCGCCGCCGACCACCCCACCGCCCACGGCCTCACCGTTGCCGGCACCGGGCGGCACGCCGCCCACCGTACCGGCGCCTCCGCCGACCGCGTCACCGTCGCCGCCAAGCCCGCCGCTGACCGTGCCGCCGCCTCCTCCGCCGCGTGACGCGATGGTGCAGCGCACGGCCGGGCCGGTGACCTATATTTGCGGCGGTGTCGCCGAGGACGAACAGGTCGCGCTGCAATCGCAGGCGCGCAACTACAACATGAGCCTGCTGTTCACGCAGGGCGCACGTGGCGAGTATCTGTCCGATGTCGACGTCAAGCTGATGCGCGGCAGCAAGGAAGTCGCCAGCTTTGTCGCCGACGGCCCGCGCTGCCTGGTGAAGGCGCCGCAGGGCACGTATAGCGTGCGCGCGACCTACCAGGGCCGGACCAAGACGGCCACGGTGAGCACCAACAGCAAGAATGCGCAGATGCGCTGGTAACGCGTTTGGAATGGCGCGTCGATAAGGCCGCCAGTGGAGGAGGAGGAAGGCGCGGCATCGGAGGATGTCGCGCCTTTTGTATTGGAGGCGGCAGCAAAAACCACGTGCCTCCGCCTTGCGCATTGTGTGCTCCCTCTCCCGCTTGCGGGAGAGGGCTGGGGTGAGGGCCGGGCGTGTCGACGAAGTCATGCCTGTCGGTATGCCAGCGCCTGCCCTCTCCCCCGGCCACTTTCCCGCAAGCGGGAGAGGGGAGCAAACATGCTGCGGCCGAGGCGCTCGCGATGACATAAAGCCAATCACGCCGACGGCGCATCCCCCAACATCTGCGCCACCGACCCCGCCGTCCCCACCGCCCGCTCGCCGATCAGCCGATGCAACGTGCCCAGCAGCTCATCCTCGTTATAAGGCTTGCCCAGGTACACATTGACGCCGATCTCCTCCGCATACCGGCGATGCTTGTCCGCCGTGCGCGAGGTGATCATCACCAGCGGCATATGCGCGGTGCGCGAGTCGGAACGGACGTTGCGGGTCAGGTCGAAGCCGTCCATGTTCGGCATCTCGATATCGACCAGCATCGCATCCGGCATCACGTCCTGCAGTTGCTTGAGCGCATCGACGCCGTCGCGCGCCAGCACCACCTGGTAGCCGGCACGGCTCAGCAGGCGCTGGGTGGCCTTGCGCACGGTCAGCGAGTCGTCCACCACCATCACGGTCGGCTGCATGGCGAGGCCGCGCACCGGCTCGGTGGAGCCGTCGCGGGCCAGCTCCGCTACCGCGCCGAGCTGCGCGGGCGGCTGCTCTGGCGCAGCCAGCATGGACTGGGGCGCCGGCTGGCCGCGTTCGCGCACGAAGCGCTGCGCCAGCACCACCGGGTTGTAGATCAGCACGATCTCGCCATCGCCCAGCGTGGTCGCGCCGGCGATGCCTTCGAGCCGCGCCAGGTGCGGGCCGATGTGCTTGACCACCACTTCGCGGTTGCCCACCACGTCGTCCACATGCACCGCCACGCGTTCCGCGCCGCTGCGCACCACCACCACCGGCGAATACTTGCGCCCCGCTGTCAGGGCATTGCCTTCGTCCAGCAGCGCGCCGAAGTAGAAGAACGGGACCTCGACGCCAGCCACCGACAGGCGGCCGGCGTTATAAGCCTCCAGCAGCGCCTGACCGCGCAGTTGCTGCACCTGGTCGATCATGCCGCTGGGCACCGCATAGAGCCGCGCCCCCAGCGAGATCACCAGCACCTGCGTGATCGCGGTGGTCAGCGGCAGGTGCACGGTGAACGTGGTGCCCTGCCCGGCCTTCGACTCCAGCGTGATGCGCCCGCCCAGCGCCACGGTCTCGGCGCGCACCACGTCCATGCCGACGCCGCGGCCGGCGAGTTCCGACACCCCGTCGGCCGTGGAAAAGCCCGGCGTGAAGATCATTTCCGTCAGGCGCGCTTCGCTGGCGTCGTCGTCGGCCGCCAGCAGGCGCCGCTCGACCGCGCGATGGCGGATGCGCGCGAGGTCCAGCCCGCCGCCATCGTCGACGAAATGCAGCACCACCTCGTTGCCTTCCTGCTGCACCTCCAGCGTCAGCGCGCCGGTAACCGGCTTGCCCGCGGCGCGGCGGCGCTCGGCCGATTCGATGCCGTGCACCACCGCGTTGCGGATCAGGTGTTCGATCGGGCCCGCCATGCGGTCCAGCACCGAGCGGTCGATTTCCACCGTGCCGCCCTTGATCAGCAGCCGCACTTCCTTGCCGGTCTCGGCCGCGGCCTGGCGCGCCACACGGTAGAGCCGCTCGGCCAGCGCGTCGAACTGCACCATGCGCGCCTGCATCAGGCCGCGCTGCAGCCCGCGCGTGAGCCGCGCCTGCGCGGCCAGGTCGCCGGCGGCGCGGTCGAAGCCGCGCTGCAGGTTCTGCTCGACGGTGGCCACGTCATTGACCGACTCGGCCATCATCCGCGTCAGTTCCTGGAAGCGGGTGAAGCGGTCGAATTCAAGCGGATCGAATTCCTGCTTGTGCTGCGCATCCGCGATGCGCGAGGCCATCTGCGACTCGGCCTGGATCTCGATCTCGCGCAACTGGCCGCGCAGGCGCGCGACGTTGTCGTTCAGTTCGCCCAGGTAAGTGCGCATTGCTTCCAGCTCGCTGTCGAGCCGCGCACGCGTGGCGCCGACTTCGCCGGCCTCGTTGATCAGCGTGTCGAGCGCGCGCGCCTGCACCCGCACCAGCGCGCGCTGGGGTTCGGCGGGAGCCAGCGCCGTTGTCGGCAGCGAGACCATCACGTCGGCCGGTCCCGGCACGGCGGGCAGGTTGGCGGCGGGGGCGGCGCTGTCGGCTGCGGATGCGCCGGTGGATTCGCCCACGGACTCGGCTTGCACCGCGGCAGCGTCAGGCCCGGCGTCCTGCTGCGCCTCGGCCAGCCCGTTGACCACGTCGGGATCGTCCGCCGGCAGCAGGCGGCCCGCCTGCAATGCCTCGACATGCGCCAGGATGCAGTCATACCAGGCATAGAGCCGTTCGAACAGCTTCCGCCCCACCCCCTGCGCGCGCAGGCTGGCGTCAAGCAGCGTTTCCATCTCGTGCGCGGCCTGCCCCAGCGCCATCGCGCCGGCCATGCGCGCACTGCCCTTGAGCGTATGCAGCGCGCGCAGCACCAGGCCGCCGTGGCTGGCTTCTTCGGGGGCGGCCTCCCACGTGCGCACCAGCTTGCCAAGCTCGGGCAGCGTGCCCTGCGCCTCTTCCAGGAAAATCTGCACCAGTACCGGATCGGGCGCGCCTTCGTCCTGCGCCGGCGCGGCGCTTGCGCGCGGCGAGGTGCGCAGCGCGAGCACCACGGCGTCGGGCGCAGCGGACGGTGCCGGTGCGGCGAGCGGCTGTGGCGCCGGTTGCTCAGGTTCTTCCTGCCGTACCGGAGCCTGGCCAAACAACTGCGCCACCGGGCCATCGGGCTCGGCCACCGCCGGCGGCACCGGCAGCGCGACGCGCGGGCGCAGCTGCGCGCGCTGACCGAACTCCACCAGGCCGCGGCGCAGCCCGGCATCGGCTTCCGGCCACACGCCCGCGGCAAACTGGTGCAGCATGCCGCGCAGCCGCTCGACCGCCTGCTCCAGCAAGCGGAAGTCGCCCGGATGCATCGCCACCGGGTGGGCGCCGAGCTGCAACAGCAGCCCCTCCAGCGCCTCGGCGATCTCGCGTACCGGCTCCAGCCCCACGGTCGATGCGCTGCCTTGCAGCGTATGCGCGACGCGCAGCGCCAGCTCGCTCGGGCACGGATGCCCTTCGTGGCGCCATTCGGACAGGTCGGTGGCGAACTGGCGCAGCAGGCCGTCGGCCTCCTGCAGGTAGACGTTGTACAGCGCCAGGCCGATGCGCACCGGCCCGATCACCTTGTAGTGGTCGTCGTCGTTCGACAGCGCGCCGGACAGGCGGAACGGGATCACGTTGTCGTCGCCGACCTCAAGGCCCGGCACGGCAGGCGCCGTATCGACTGCAGCATCCTGCGCAGGCGCCTCGGCAAGAGGCTCCGCAGCTTCCACCGGTACCGCCGGGTCCACCGGTTCCGCCAGTTCCGCCAGTTCCGATTCAGACAAGCCCAGCCCCGTATCTTCAGCCTGCGGCTCCGCCGGATCGCGCACCGCCGCGGCAGCGGCCACCAGCGGTGCGATGTCATGCCACGTGCCCGCATCGCGATGGAGCTGCGCGACCCACGCCGACAGCTCGGCATGCGCGCGTCGCAGCAGCGACAGCAGCGCCGGCACCGGCTCGCGCGCTTCGGCGATCCACAGGTTCATCACCTGCTCCACCGCCCACGCGGCTTCGCCATAGCGATGCAGGCCGACCATGCGGCTCGACCCCTTGAGCGTATGGAAGGCGCGGCGCAGGCGGCTGAGCGTATCGGCTTCGCGCAGCGCGTCGAGGCCCGAGCCGAGGTCGCCGGCAATGCCGCCCAGCACTTCGTCGGCCTCGTTCAGGAAGATGTCGAGCAGCTCGGCATCGATGGCCGCGCTGTCGCCGGCGGCGGGCATGGCTGGCGTAGCCGCGCCTGCCGGTGCGGGCGCCGGCTCCGGCAATGTGGCCGCAAGCGCCACCACCAGCCGCGCGCCGGCGTCGTCGCTGCCGGCCAGCCAGGCATTGAACTGCGTGGTTGCGTCGGCGGCCTGGCGGCGCAGTGCGGCGTCGTCATCGATGGCGGCCTGGTCGGCCAGCGCGTGCAGCGCGGCACGCAAGCGCTGTACCGGCGGCGCATCGGGCATGGCGCCGGCGCGCAGGGCGTCGTCGGCTGCGGCGCGTGCGGCTGCGAGCGGATGCTGCGGTGCCTGCGCCTCATCGATATCGCCGGCTTCCGCCAGCGCATCGGCGCGGCGTGAGCGGCCGAATTCCAGCGCATCGGCAAAGGCATGGACCACGCCGAGTTCGGCCGCCACCGCACCCAGCAGCGCGGCGCGCGCGCCGGCGTCGGTGAGATCGCCCGGGTCGGCCACACGCGCATTGACGGCCTGCACCGCCGCGGCGGCCTGTGCGGCATCGCCAGCCAGCGCTTCGGGCAGCGCCACGGAATCTTGCAGTTGCGCCAGCGTGGCGCCGAGCGCGGCGAAGGCCTGGCGCGCATCGCGCAGGTGCCCTGCGCCATCGGCACGCGCGGCATTGCGGTCGTAGCTGTCGAGCCAGGATTCGCCACTGTCGAGCTGCGCGCGCAACTGCGCCACGGCCTCGGCGCGCAGCGCCTGCGCGCGCGCGTCGTCGACCATGCGCGCGAGCCACGCCGGCGCGCTCGCGGCGGGGTCGGCCAGGCAATCGGCCAGCGCCTCGCACTGCGCGGCAAAGCGTGCCGCGGCAGGATGCGCGGACTGGCCGTGCGCGCGCCACGGCAATGCCAGCGCGCGCGACAGGAACAGCGCGATGCCGGCGGCGCCGAGCGCCTCGCCGCGCGCGCGTTCCCATCCCTGGGTAGCGGCCTGCGCCAGGCAGCGCTGCAAGGCGGGCTGCGCCAGCGGCTGCGCGGCCTCGGCCAGCGCGGCCAGCGCGAGCTCCCAGCCCGCGTGGTCGCCGGCGGCGGCGCGCTCGAGGCCCGCTGCGGCCTGCTGCAGGTTGCGCGTATCGATCGGATCGAGCCAGCCGTAGTAGCGACCGCGGAAATCGGCATGGGCGACGGCGTGCGCGGCATCAAGGCGGAAGGACGCCAGCGTGCGCGCGATATCGGCACGCAACGCGGCCACGTCCGCGTCGTCGGCGCGGCTGTCCGCCAGGCCGGTGCAGACCAGCAGGAACACGGCATCGTTCAGCAGCGCCTGCGGCACGCGCACATGCCCCTGCTGGTACTGGCGCAGCAGCAGGTTGGCGCGGCCGGCAAAGCGCTTGGCCAGCAGGTCGGACGGCAGCAGGCCGTGGGCCAGCGCGCGGAACACCAGCCCCAGCACATGCCAGACGTCGCGCAGGGGATCGTCGGCGGCGCGGCGCGCTTCCTGCTCGTTGGCGCGCACCTCGGCCAGCGCCGCGTGCAGCGGCAGCCAGGCCTCGCGCAGCAGCGCGGCGTCGGGGCATGCCGCGGACAGGCGCAGCGCCTTGAGCAGCGCCGCTTCGAAGTGCTGGCGCGCACGCGTGACCGCGGTCGGGGTCCGGGCCGGCAGCAGCATGCCGGGCAGCATCTGCAGTTCGTCCAGCCACAGGTCGGCCGGATGCACGCGGTCCTCGCGCAGCAGCCCGAGCACGCCCGCGTAGGGCTGGAACAGCCGCAGCGGCGCTTCGTCGTCGCCGGCCATCAGGTCGTCGACATATTCGGCCAGCGCCTGTACGCCGGCGCGAAACACCGCCAGCGCTTCCGGGCCGGGGGCGACCGTGCCCGCGTCGATGGCTTCCAGCAGCCGGCGCAGCGCCTGGGCATAGGGATCGGTGCCGCGCAGGCCGACGATATGCACCGCGCCGGCGGCCTGGTGCAGGTGCTGGCCCGCCAGCCGCAGCGAGGTGGTATCGCGCGCGCCCAGCGCCTCGGGCGCCTGGCGTACCTCGTCGACATAGTGGCCGAATTCGGTGGCGGCGTCTTCCAGCGCGCTGCGCAGGCTGGGGGCCAGCCAGGCGAGGCCGGACAGGTCGCGGCCGGCGCCGGTGTCGGGCATGGCATCGTGCATGATGTCGGGCGCGGCATCAGCCGGCGCAGCCGCAGCGGGCGGATGCGGCGCCGGCTCCGGTTGCGGCGATGGCGCGCCATGGGATTCTGCCGATGCGCCTTCGGCGGCATCGCGCGGGACAGGGAAATTCAGGGACATGACGGCTTCCATTGCAGCGCCTGGACGGCGGCCGCCTGCGGCTCGCCGCGGCGGGCCGCGGGCTCGTTGATGGCGTGGGGCACGGTGCCGCCGTGCGCGGAAGCGGTCGCAGGCGTCATCCGGCCACTCAGGCGATCTTGAATCGCGATACGGAGTTGCGCAGCTCCTCGGTCAGCAGCGTGAGCTGGCGCACCGACTGCGCGGTCTGGCGCGTGCCGCTGGTGGTCTGCTCGGTGACCTGCAGGATGCGCTCGATATGGCGGGCCACGGTGGTCGCCAGGTCGGCCTCATGCGAGGTCGATTGCGAAATCTGCTCGATCAGCTCGGCAAGCTGGCGCGACACGCGCCCGATCTCCACCAGCGCCGCGCCGGCGTTGTCCGACAGCCGCGCGCCTTCCACCACGCCCTGCGTGCTGCGCTCCATGGCATGCACGGCGTCCTGGGTGTCGGTCTGGATGGTGCGGATCAGCGCGCCGATCTGCTTGGTGGCCTCGCCGGAGCGTTCGGCCAGCCGCTGCACTTCCTCGGCCACCACCGAGAAGCCGCGCCCGGCTTCACCGGCCGACGCCGCCTGGATGGCGGCGTTCAGTGCCAGCACGTTGGTCTGCTCGGTAATGTCAGAGATCAGCTCGACGATTTCACCGATCTCCTGCGACGACTCGCCCAGCCGCTTGATCCGCTTGGAGGTTTCCTGGATCTGCTCGCGGATGTCGTTCATGCCGGTGATGGCGTTCTGCACCGCATGCTGGCCCTGCTCGGCGGCGGCCAGCGAGGCGCGCGCCACGTTGGCCGACTCGGCCGCGCCGCGCGACACCTGCGTGATGCGGTCGGCCATCTCCACTACCGATTCGCCGGTCTGGCGGATCTGGCGCGACTGCTCCTCGGTGGTCGACACCAGTTGGGTCGAGGTCGACTGCACCTGGCCCGAGGCCTGCGTCACCTCGCCGGCGGTCTGCTGCACCCGGCCGACCAGCTCGCGCAGTTCTTCCACGGTGTAGTTGACCGAGTCGGCGATGGCGCCGGTGATGTCCTCGGTCACGGTGGCCTGGCGCGTCAGGTCGCCGTCAGCGATGTCCTGCAGCTCGTTCATCAGCTGCAGAATGGCCTTCTGGGTGTTGTCGTTATTGCGCTTTTCCTCCAGACGACGGGATTCGGCCTCGCGTTCGCGCGCCTCCGCCTCCAGTGCCCGCATGCGCGAATCGCGCAGGTACAGCGCCGCCAGGCCAACCAGGCACAGCAGCGTCAGCAGCGCCGACACCACGGTCGCGCCCAGCGTCACCGGGCGGAAGCGCGCCGAATCGGCATAGGCGCGCTGCAGCGCGGACAGTTCGGCGCGCAGCGCCTCGTTGTCGTTGAAGATCTGCTGCTGCGCGCGTTTGGCGGCGATCAGGCCGGGCAGGTTCTGCAGGATGGTCTGCGTGGTCTTCTGCACCGCCTCGAAGCGCTGCGAAAGCTGCTGCAGGTAGCCGCGCGTCTCTTCGTCGGCGGCCGCGGACAAGCGCAGCGCCTCGCTGCCGTTGAGCAGGCCGTCGAGCGTCTCGCGGAAGGTGTTGGTGTCCTTGCCCAGCAGGAACGCGGTCTCGGGGTTGACGCCTTCGCCGGCCAGGAACTCGTTCAGGTTCTTGCCCAGGCGCTGCGTCAGCATCACCAGCTGCGCGGACGCGGCCACCTCGCGCGCATTGGCGCCGGACTGCAGCTTGATCGCGGCCACCTGCTCGGCGGATTCCAGCAGTTCAGGGTTGGACGCGTTGAAGATCTGCAGCGTCTGGCCCACGGTGGTCAGCACCGCCTGCTGCGCCAGCACGTCGGCGGCGCTCTTCTCGGAGCGCTTCCACGACTGCATCGCGGTTTCCAGCAGCGGCGCGGCCGCGCCGGTGGTGGCGCGCACGCGCTTCGCGTCGCTGCCTTCCTGCAGCGCCTTCAGGTCGCCCGCCAGCGCATCCCTGGACTGGCGCAGCTGCGTGAACGCCTGGCCATTGCCCAGCAGCGCCACCGGCACCGCCTTGCCCAGGCGCTGCGAGTGCATCAGCATGTCGCCGGCGATCTCGATCTGCGCCGCGGCGTTGTTGGCGATGCGGTTATCCAGGTACACCGAGCCCAGCAGCGCCACCAGCGACACCACCACGCCCACCGTCAGCACACGCTGCTGGGAGGAGAACGGCATGCGTCCGAGCCAGGCCGTGACATGCTCCACGGGCGTGGCACCCAGCCCCAAGGCGGCGCCGGGCGGCGCGGGTGCAGGCGCCGGGCCGGCATAGGGCATGCCCGGCTCCGTCACCAGGCCGGCGGCCGCGTCGGCTGCCGGCGTGCGCCGGCCCAGGCTGAATTTCTTGAAACCCATGGCACCCTCTTCCGTTGATTCGTTGTCGTGCCCGGCGGCTCGTGCCGGGTGCGGCAGGCGGTGGCCTGCGCGTCGTTATTTATCGTTATTGATCGCTATTGATCGTTATTGATCGTTATTGATCGTTATGGGTCCCGCGGCGTCAGCCCGCGCCCCGTCCAGCCTGCAGGAAGGCCGGCGCGTCCAGCAGCGCGCGCACGTTCAGCACCTGCCAGTCGCGCCCGTCGCGGTCGGCAAAGCGTTGTCCCTCCCAGTCCGGTGCCGCGCCCGACGGCGGCGGCGCGTCGACATGCGGCAGGCTCAGGTCGGCGGCATGGCGCAAACCCGCCACGCGCGTGGCCAGGATGGCGCAGGCGCGCTCCACCTGGCGCGACAGCACCACGATCTTGCTGCCCGGCTGCACCGGCGTGGGCGGCCCGCCGCAGAACAGGCTGAAGTCGATCACGCCCAGCAGGCTGCCGCGCGCATTGACCAGGCCGCTGTACCACGGCTGCGTCAGCGGCACGCGGCTGGGCGGGCGCATGTCGAGCACCTCGCCGGTATCGGCCAGCGGCAGCAGCCAGTTGCGCGGGCCCACTTGCAGCGCCAGGTAGCTGTCGGCCGCGGGCAGGCTGCGCGCCTCGCGCAGGCGCCGGGCCAGCATGGCCTGGTAGTCCTGCAGGCGGGTCTGGCGGGCGCGGAGGTCTTGGCGTGGCGCGTTCATCTGGCGGTCCCCGGAACGAATCGAAGCGAATGGCAGTGGCAACTGCGGCCTGCGCCGTCAGCTCAGTGCGACAGCGCGGCGATCTTGTTGAGCAGCTCGTCGCCGTCCACGGGCTTGACGATGTAGTCGGACGCGCCCTGGCGCATGCCCCAGATGCGGTCGGTGTCCAGGCCCTTGCTGGTGCACATGATCACGGGGATGTCCTTGAAGCGCTCGTCGCGCTTGATCGCGCGCGTGGCCTGGTAGCCGTTCTGGCCGGGCATCACCACGTCCATGAGGATCAGGTCGAAGTTCTCGGCCTCCAGGCGCGCGAAGGCCTGGTCGCTGTTGCCGGCGACCGAGACCTTGAAGCCGCGCTTGCCGAGCAAATCGGACATGAACAGGGCTTCGGTCGGGGAATCGTCGACGATCAGGATCTTGTTGATGGCAGTCATGAGGTTTTCCTTCAATGCATTCAGGCCGGCAGCACGTCGCCCGCGGCCTGGCATGGCAGGCAGCCCTGCACAGCTTGCAGCAAGGCTTCACGGGTAAACGGCTTGGCGAGGTGGTCGTGCGCGCCGACCAGGCGGCCGCGCGAGCGGTCGAACACGCCGTCGCGCGAGGACAGCATGATCACGGGGATGGCGTGGAACCGGGCGCTCTTCTTGATCAGGGAGCAGGTCTGGTAGCCGTCGAGGCGGGGCATCAGGATGTCGCAGAAGACCAGGTCCGGGCGCAGCTCGCTAATCTTGGCGAGCGCCTCGAAACCGTCCTCGGCCAGCGTCACCTGGTATCCCGCCTGCGACAGGAAGATCTCCGCCGTGCGGCGGATGGTGCTGGAATCGTCGATGACCAGGACCTTGCGGCGCGGTGGCGCCGTGCCTGCCGTCATCGAACCGTCTGAGATGGAAACGCCAGGCGTCGCGTGGACGCCGGCGGCATTGACCCGCTGGTTTTCTTCTGTTTGAGCGACCCGCATTGTTGTTCCCGCGACCGGCGGCCCCAGGCGGAGTGCCGGCTATCACTTGAGAACACCCGTGCGGAGCAACGCGACCCATGCGCGCCCCGACGGACCCCCGAAAAATTTTCGTTTCCCATCAAGGCCGGGCCCTTGCCCGGCAGTGGCGGTGCGTGGAACCCGCACCTGCCTGCCGTCCCTCCCCACCAAAGGCGGATAGACGGCCAGTCATTTTGCAACAGAGTGTGACAAGACGCCGGGGGGCCGTCAATCCGGTCTGGCGGCCCCCTGCCGGCGTTCTGTCGCATTGGCGCGACGCGCGCGGCCAGTCTGCGGGCTTTCTATGAAGCCCTGATGGCGTGCAGCCTCAGATGGCAACCATTTCAAAATCTTCTTTGCGCGCGCCGCATTCCGGACAAGTCCAGTTGATGGGCACGTCTTCCCACCGGGTCCCCGGGGCGATGCCGTCTTCCGGCGCGCCTGCGGCTTCGTCGTAGATCCAGCCGCAGATCAGGCACATCCAAGTCTTGTATTCCATAACAGGCTCTGGCCACTCTCCATTAAAATCCAGCGCAGATGGTACCGAAACCGTGACGCCGACGCCAGCCGGCGACCGCCAGAATCGTGCCAGTTCCGCCGTGTTCGCGCCTGTTGGCGCCGTGTTAGCTACCGATTGACAGCCACTACAGCGACATTCCGCTAATTTTGGCGCATGTCAACGCAGGACGCCGGCCCGCCGGACACGATCCCGCAGTTCCTGACCCCACCTCAACGCCATGTCCCGTAATCAGCAGCTCTTTGACCGCGCCCAGCAGACCATTCCCGGCGGCGTCAACTCCCCCGTGCGCGCCTTCCGCTCGGTAGGCGGCACGCCGCGCTTTATCACGCGCGCCGAGGGAGCCTATATGTGGGACGCCGACGGCCAGCGCTATATCGACTACATCGGCTCGTGGGGCCCGATGATCGTCGGCCACGCCCACCCGGACGTGGTGCGCGCGGTCCAGGAAACCGCCGCGCAAAGCTTCTCGTTCGGCGCCCCCACCGAGGCCGAGATCGTGATGGCCGAGGAAATCTGCAAGCTGGTGCCGTCGATCGAGCAGGTGCGCCTGGTCTCCTCCGGCACCGAGGCCACCATGAGCGCGCTGCGGCTGGCGCGCGGCTTTACCGGCCGCGACCTGATCATCAAGTTCGAAGGCTGCTACCACGGCCATGCCGACAGCCTGCTGGTCAAGGCCGGCTCCGGCCTGCTGACCTTTGCCGATACCACCCAGAACGCGCCCTCCTCGGCCGGCGTGCCGGCCGACGTGACGCGCCACACCATGGTGCTGGAGTACAACAACGTCGAGCAGCTCGAGCAGGCCTTTGCCCGGCATGCCGGCGAGATCGCCGCGGTGATCGTCGAGCCGGTGGCCGGCAACATGAACCTGGTGCGCGCCACCGACGCCTTCCTCAAGGCCATGCGCGAGCTGTGCACGCGCGACGGCGCCGTGCTGATCTTCGACGAGGTGATGACCGGCTTCCGCGTGGCACTGGGCGGCGCGCAGGCGCACTACGGCATCCGGCCGGACCTGACCTGCCTGGGCAAGGTGATCGGCGGCGGCATGCCGGCGGCGGCCTTCGGCGGCCGGCGCGACATCATGGCCAAACTGGCGCCGCTGGGCGGGGTCTACCAGGCCGGCACGCTGTCGGGCAACCCGCTGGCGGTGGCCGCTGGCCTGACCACGCTGAAGCTGATCCAGGCGCCCGGCTTCCACGACCGCCTCGCGGCGC
This sequence comes from Cupriavidus necator, assembly GCF_040578825.1. GTDB lineage: Bacteria > Pseudomonadota > Gammaproteobacteria > Burkholderiales > Burkholderiaceae > Cupriavidus > Cupriavidus necator_E. Next base: position 46,477 of record NZ_JBEFLI010000056.1, read on the forward strand.
AGACGCGCAAGCTGGCCGACGGCCTGGCCGAGGCAGCCAGCGCCGCCGGTGTGCCGTTTGCGGCGGATTCGGTCGGCGGCATGTTCGGCATCTATTTCCGCGATGGCGTGCCGGGCAGCTTCGCCGAAGTGACGCAGAGCGACACCGCGCGCTTTAACCGTTTCTTCCACGCCATGCTGGACCAGGGCGTCTACCTGGCGCCGTCGGCGTTCGAGGCCGGCTTTGTCTCGGCGCAGCACGACGACGCCATCCTGGCCGCCACGCTCGACGCCGCGCGCAAGGCCTTCGCGGCGGGCTGATCCGCGTCAGCCTGGCGGCGCCCCGGTGCGCCGCCAGCCACATGGGCGGTGCGCTACACTTGGGATTCATGAATATCCTCCAACCCGCGGAGTTTCCCGATGCGCGCTTCCCTGTCGGCTTCCTTGTCCAACCGTTCACCGGTATCCGTGCTGCGCTGGCTGCTGCTCGCAGCGATGGCCAGCCTGCTGTCGGCATGCGGCTATAACGACTTCCAGACCAAGGACGAGGCGGTCAAGGCGGCCTGGAGCGAAGTCATCAACCAGTACCAGCGCCGCGCCGACCTGATCCCCAACCTGGTCAACACCGTCAAGGGCTACGCCTCGCACGAGCGCGAAACCCTTGAAGCGGTGACCAAGGCCCGCGCCGCCGCCACCAGCATCCAGGTCTCGCCCGAGACCCTGAACGATCCGGAAGCGTTCAAGCGCTTCCAGCAGGCGCAGGGCGAGCTGTCCGGCGCGCTGTCGCGCCTGCTGGCCGTGTCCGAGAACTACCCGCAGCTCAAGGCCGACGCCTCGTTCCGCGACCTGCAGTCGCAGCTCGAAGGCACCGAGAACCGCATCACCGTGGCGCGCCAGCGCTATATCGCCGCGGTGCAGGACTTCAACATCCTGGCGCGCAGCTTCCCGACCAACCTGACGGCGATGATCTTCAAGTATCCGGTCAAGCCGTCGTTCACCGTGGATAACGAGAAGGCCATCTCCACGCCGCCCGCGGTCAAGTTCTGAGGCGGATACGGATGGGCCCAACCCTGCGATCGCGCATGGGGCCGCTCTGGCCGCGCTCGCCGCGCTGCCTGGCCGTTGCCCTGCTGTGGCTGGCGGCGGTCTGCTGCGTCCCCGCGCTGGCGGCCGACGGCTTCGTCGCGGTGCCGCCGCTGACGCAGCGCGTCACCGACCTGACCGGCACGCTGACGCCGCAGCAGCGCGGCGCGCTGGAGAACGTGCTGGCGGAATACGAGCGGCAGCGCGGCAGCCAGATCTTCGTGCTGATGCTGCCCACCACCGACCCCGAGCCCATCGATGCCTACAGCATCCGCGTGGCCGACGCCTGGCGCGCCGGTCGCAAGGGCATCGACGACGGCGTGATCGTGCTGATCGCCAAGGACAACCCGCCCGGGCTGCGCAAGATGCGGCTGGAGGTCGGGCGCGGCGTGCAGGGATCGCTGACCGATGCCATGTCCAAGCGCATCCTGCAAGATGTGATGGCGCCGCATTTCCGCCAGAACGATTTCTACGGCGGGCTGGCGGCGGGCATCTCGGCGATCCAGGCCACCATCGACAAGGAAGGCCTGCCCGGGCCGCAGGCGCGCAAGGTAAAGCAGGCCTCCGCGCTGGGCGAGTGGCTGCCGGCGCTGCTGCCGCTGGCGATCATCGTGTTCTTCTTCCTCAGCGCCATGCTGCGCCGGCGCGGCCCGCAGATCGTCACCACCCGGCGCGGCCGCGACGTGATCGCCGGCGGCCTGGGCGGGCTCGGCGGCTATGGCATGGGGCAGGACTGGGGCCGCCGCGGTGGCTGGGGCGGCGGCTGGGGTGG
>NZ_JBEFLI010000057.1:0-48014 GCF_040578825.1 Cupriavidus necator
CGGTGGCCATCGGGGTAAAAAGTGCCTTGTTATTAATAAATATTACTACGTAATACGCTAATTATCAAACTTTTTTGGCTTAACTTTAGACATAAGTGCGCTTATGTCAAAGGACATGCTATACTGACCAAAAGGCATGTGCCCCGGCCGATACCCACTCATGGAACTGCTACGAATCAAACCTCTGGAACGCCTGGCGACCCCGCTGCCCACCCCGCTCGAACACCTGCAGCTGCCGGCCGGACTGTCCGGCGCCGCCGGCAGCAACCGCGCCCCCACCACCGCCACCCGTATCGCCGCGGCCGACGACCTGGCCGCGGTCACCGCCTGGCTCGCGCGGTATGCCGACAGCGCCGCGACCCTCGCCGCCTACCGCCGCGAGGTCGAGCGGCTGCTGCTGTGGGCCGTGCTGCAACTCGGCAAGCCGTTGTCGTCACTGACCCACGAGGACCTGCTGGTCTATGAACGCTTCCTGGCCGACCCGCAGCCGGCGGCGCGCTGGGTGCTCGCCGGCAGCAAGAAGCTCGGCCGCCACCATCCCGACTGGCGCCCGTTTGCCGGGCCGCTGTCGCCCGCGAGCGTGCGCCACGCGCTGGTCATCCTGAACGCCCTCTTTGCCTGGCTGACCGAAGCCGGCTACCTGGCCGGCAATCCGCTGGCGCTCGCGCGCCGCCGGCGCGCGCCGACGCCGCCGCGCATCACGCGCTACCTGAGCCACGAGCTGTGGGACGCCGTCAAAGACGCCGTCGCGGCGATGCCGGGGACGAACGACACCGCCACCGCGCGCGAGCGGCTGCATGCGGCGCGCTGCCGCTGGCTGCTGACCGTGCTCTATCTGGGGGGCTTGCGCGCGGCCGAAGTCACCGGCACGGCGATGGGGGCGTTCTTCTGCCGGCGCGATGCCCAGGGCGTCGAGCGCTGGTGGCTCGAGGTCACCGGCAAGGGCAACAGGACCCGGCTGGTGCCGGCCACCGACGAGCTGGTCGCCGAACTGGCGCGCTACCGCCGCGCCCATGGGCTGGCGCCCACCCCGCAGCCTGGGGAGACGCGCCCCTTGCTGCTGCCGATGATTGGTCAGGAGAACCGTGAAAAGGGTCTGTCACGCGGCGCACTGCACCTGATTTTGAAGGAAGTGTTTGGCCTGGCGGCCGCGCGCCTGCGCGCGCGCGGGCCCGAATGGGCGGCGCAGGCCGATGTCCTGGCCAGCGCCTCGGCCCACTGGCTGCGCCATACCGCCGGCTCGCACATGACGGACCGGCAGGTGGATCTGCGTTACGTGCGGGACAACTTTGGGCATTCGTCGATCTCGACGACCAGCGGCTACCTGCACAGCGAGGAGGATGCGCGGCATCAAGCCACGCAGGAGCGGCATCGGATCGGTTGGGGCATTAACAAAGAGGAAGGCCTCTGATTCAAACCGCATCCCGGTCGCCCTGGTCCGGGACAGCGCCGACTATGGCACCGGCACGACCCGACGCCATCGTTTTCTGGAGGGCACCCGACGCGTTGCCACGTGGCGCCATCGCGCTGATGACTACTGCTGCCACAGGAAATCGGGCGCCGCATTTTCGGCAGCCGTTCTATCAGGGTGTGTCGGCCGACTACATTTCGCAGACACCATCTGTGAGGTTTCCTAGCCGGCTGCTGTAGCCGACGCGCTTCGTCGGGTGGTTTCGGCCCGCCAGAGACGCTCGGGACCGGTATGGCGCACAGATATGAGTTTCAGTATAAAATTTGCATATTGTTGTTTTATACTGAAACTCATGGATCCGTGGATCGAGTTGGATGAGGATGCGCTGCGACAGTATATCGACGCCAAGGCGGTGTTCGAAGCGTGGGAATCCGCGCGTGCCAAGGCCGCAGAGGTTCGCGGCGGCATGCTCTGGCGAACCACGAAGGGCCGCGAGTACCTGATTCGGACCGGCGTGGACAACAAACAGAAGAGCCTCGGGGTGCGTTCGGAAACGACCGAGGACATGTACGCGCGTTTCAACGCGCGTAAGGAAGCCGCCGAGGCCCGGCTCAAGACGCTCGCAGACGAGCTCGACCGGCACCGGCGGCTGAACCGAGCGATCCGAGTTGGTCGGGCTCCGGACATCCTCGTGGCTATCCTTCAGGTGATGACACGGCTCAATATCGCCGAGCATTTCATCGTCATCGGGACGCACGCACTCTATGCGTATGAAGCCGCGGCCGGAGTTCGCCTGCAGGAACGCGCCCTCGCAACTCGCGACGTCGATCTTCTTTGGGATACGCGCAAACGCCTTCAGTTTGCTTCCCGAATGAAGAACCTGGATCTCTCCATGCTGGATGTTCTACGCAAGGTAGATAGCACATTCGAGATTCGGGACGATCAACTTTTCACGGCAGTGAACGCAAAGGGCTTCGAGGTGGACATCCTGCGTCGCGAGGCCGCCGATCTTGACCCTCATCCGCTCCAGCTGACCGATGACGAAGACGACCTCTGGGCAGTCCAGGCGCGACGCGCAAATGTCCTGTTGGGGGCGCCTTCATTCTCTGCGCCCATCGTTTCCGTGACCGGAAGGATGGCGCGGATGACGACGATCAGTCCAGCCGCGTTCGTCGACTTCAAGCGCTGGATGGCATCGAGCGCAGATCGCGATCCGCTCAAGATATCTCGCGACAGGCTGCAGGCATCGATCGTGGAAGAGCTGGCCAACCGCTTCCGGCTCGGTGTTTAGCGAGCCGCGCGTGGCCTGATGGGTTTTAACGGGCTGCACCGGCCACCGCGATTCTCATGGAGAGTGATCTACGGCTGCAGCCATCCGAATGGGTGCCCGTTTATGGCGACGCGGTCGCCCGCCGGCGTGCATGACGCGCTGGTCATCTTCGATGCCTGTTTCGCCTGGTTGGCCAAAGCACAGGCCATTGACACGCCCCAACAGCCAAGCCAATAGCGAATCAGCGGCCGCCGCCTCCGTGGAGGATACGCATACTGTTGCAGCCTACCCGTCAAACTGGACTTGCAGCTCCCTAGCTGCATTCTTGTCCATCTTGGCCGCATGGGCTGCTGCCTGTTCGAGCAACGCTGCATGCGCCTTCGGCACGACCAGCATCGTCAAACCCAGTCCGTCCATCACGCGCAGCGCGTGCTCGAGATTGACGCCCTTGCCGTTCTCGAGCTTGGACAGCATACCGACGGAAACCCCACTATGATTAGCGGCCTGGTCAATGGGCATGCCTTCGCCTGCCCGCGTTGCACGTATCCGGTCGCCAAGCTGGCCAATGCTGCGGATTGTTGCGCGCGATGGCGGAGTTGGATCCGGGAGTGGTCTCGGCATCGATGCAAACGAATTTTCATGAAAGTGAAATTATACCTGCGATGCCACAAAGCACAACGTAGAGCCGCCGCACTTTGGGGTGGCCGCTGCTATAGAAGCTGACATTGCTGTTGCTGGCAGCTTTCTGGCGATTAATTGCATTTTATTTGTTAGAGCCTCCAAGGGAGGGTTGTTGTTGTTGAAGATCGTGGTTCATGCGACCCACGCTCAACGTTCATGAGATTGTTGGTTTTTTTGCTCGGCATTCATGCGACAGTATTTTTTCCATGCGAACAAGGTCCCGGTGGGGCGTTGCGTAGGCTATTCGCAGCAGCTGATAGAAATTGCCAACGTCATGGAGATTCCAGTACCAAGTCGTTTCGAGCTTGCCAGGATGGCGTACGCACATTGAAAAGGCTGGATCCAGCCACTCGCGTTTCCAGAATGGCGAATAGACATCGGCGCGATCCAAGGTCAAACAGGGATAGCAATACCGTAAGAAGCGTCTTGCGAAGATCCAACTGATTGGGGTCTGCATCGCGCTCAGGCGATCCACGCTCACGTGGGTAAGCTGTGAGAGACGTTCCAAGGTCTCGATCGGCACTGGTGGAAACAGTAGCCATTTCCTTTGCGTCAGGGTTGGCATCGGGACCGAGATTGGCCTGGGTCCAAAGCTGTTCGACCGTCAAGTAGTACTTGGCAGCGAGTCGTCCAAGCCAGCCTCCAAATGCCTCTCCCTCAAAGGGACGCGGCGCAACTGGCCACGGCCTCGGTCCTGTAGAACACGCTGCTTCGGGCTTGTTCGATGTGGGAGACATCAATCATTTCCCTGCCATCGCGGATCGCAAGCTCGGTGGCTGCATTCAAGAGCCGCGAGACCTCACCGGTCAAACCTCCGCTCGCCGCCAGAACGGCCGAGACAACTTCTCGCCTCGCCAGATTTGATGGCCGTCGCAAAGGAAGAATGCGCTCGAATGCCGCCAGTAGACCCCGGAAGGCTTCCGACTCCTGCCATCGAGGCATCACGAAGCGTGCAAAGCGACTGCTCATCTGCGAATCAGTTTGCAGTGCAAACTCGGCATCTTGCGTTCCCACAAGGACAATCGTCATCTGGAGGTCGTTGGCCAGAAATTTGAGCAGGTTTAGTGAGGCGCGCTGCTCGCGATAACTTCCCGCCAAGAGGTGATGAACTTCATCGACAACCAGCATGCGCGGTGCAATTTCCCGTAGTACCTCGCGACTCAGCTTCTCGAGTACGCTTAGCTTCGCTGCGGCGTTGAACGGCGCTCCCAGCTCGAACAGGAGCGATGTGTAGAAGCGGCTCTGGTCGGGCGTCGGTGGCATTTGCATAGACACAATCTTCCGGTGCTCGACGCCCTTTTCTTCGTCATATTCCGGAGGATGGCGTCGCTCAAATTTCGCGATGACCTGGGTCTTCCCGATGTTCGAGTCGCCATACAGCAGCACGCACGGCATACGCTGCCGCGGCGGGATCTTCACCATCCAGGCCAGAAGCTTGAACGCCTGTGTTGCGCGGGGATAGTCGATCCATCGATCGCGGCCCAAAGCGAGAATGCGAACATTGCCGTCGCTCTTTGCTAAAGAACGGACCTCCGGCAGAAGGTGTGTCAAGGAAGCACCCATTGCCTGTTCACAGTTGCTCTACGTGATAACTTGGAGCCGGCTTGCTGTAGTCGACTTCCGGTGTGGACGATGACGCATCAGAGGAATTTGTCTGCTGACTGGCTTCCCCTCTCGACGGAAAAGGTGAAGCCTCCCCTACCCTTCCACGTCTGTCTGCAGATCGCCGCTTCGTTGTTGCCTCCGCTATCATGCTGCGTTGCGCGGCTATCGCGTTGAATATCGCAGACTCCGTGATGTGGGACTCTCCCTGCGACCGGAGATGCTTCAGTACCGCCTTTTTTTTTGCTCCCACAGGGAGATTCGGCCACGCCGCAAGTCGGCAAAGCTTGCCTCAACGTATTCCTTGCCATCGGTGCTGACGAAGATTCTCGATAGGTCCTCTGGATGGTATCGCACCACGACGCGACGGTTGGCCGCCCGCCAGGCGGTGAAGATCGGATGCCAATAGTGCAGATAGAACAGGGTCAAGCCGTCAGCCTGGATGGTGCGTCGGCTCATCGGCAGGAACTGAATGAGGAAGCGAAGTTCTTCAGCAACTGAGTCGGGAAGAAGCCGCGGCTTCGATGCTTCAGACAACGTCGACCACGCGGAGTATGGCGTCGCGCCGCTTAAGCCTCGATGGGCACTGTGATGGTAGGTCTGTCCAATTTCATACATCAGCCATTGCTCGAACTCTCGAAGGGTCAAAGCGGCCTCCCTTTCCGGTTTGCGAGCTTTTCTCCCTTTTGTCGAGGATCCTGTCGAGCCTGGCAGGCTGTGCACCTTCTCCATCATGGTCCGGTTCAGTCTTTCTATATGGCCCCCGAAGTAGGGTCGGCCAGGCGGGCGATACATCAGTTCGATTCCGTACTGATTGCAACCCGCTTGCAGTGCTTTACTTTTGAACTCAGCAGCATTGTCCAGATGCAGTACCTTCGGCATGCCATGCATCGGCCAGTCTACGGCGACCTCCCGGCTCGCCATCCAGGGCGCCTTGGGCAGGACCATCCGCGTGAGGAGTAGAGCGACGGTCGCCGCGTTAGGGCGGTCGAAACCGACATACATTGCCACGACCGATCGTGTCGCGACGTCAATTGCCAAAGTCAGCTACGGTCTGCCAATCGTGTGGCGAAACACCTCATCGACCAGCATGATGTCGGCAAGTGTGTGATCGATCTGCACAATATCCAAAGAGTGCTTTGCCACAAGGTGGCCCGGCGCTGCGCCCGAAAGCTTCATGCATTCTTTGTCACGGTGTTCCGCCCACCGCCGGGAAATCGTTGCACGCGATGGTGGTGTGGCGCCTGCAGCGGCGCACCGCATGTGGACCTCTCGACAAATGGCATGGAGGGGATGCGCTGGATGCTTCTGCCGCGGGAGCCAATCGGATAGGACATCCTGGACGATGGCCTCTACTTGGTCCGATAACAAATGTCGGCCGCGCGGTGGTCCTGGCCGACACCGCACCAATGACGCTGTCACCGAATCTGCCAGATAGCGTCGGCGCAACCGGTAAACTGAAGAACGGTGTAAGCCTAATAACTTCCCTGCAAGCAATGCCTGCTTGTGCGTGAGCGGTGCCTCGCCAAGGGGTTGGAAGATCTTCGCCGCGGCTAGTTCACGCGTGTCGGGCTCCTCTGTCATCGAAGGCCCCTGAGAATTTTTCTTCGTCTTACATTAGACGATTTTGGTCGCTTCGACATAGTCTTAATAGCGCTGAGAATCGATGGCCTGGACGTTGCTTTTCAGCAACTGCCAAAAAACGTTCTTGCCGGCGGATTTCCTATAGGAATCATAGCTGAACGTCCCGCGTGATCTGTCGCGCATACGCGCGCAGTAGTCGCGCTATACCCGATCCTGTAGGGAAAAACGAGATTCGTGCGACCCAGGTTCAACATTCGTGCGACCGTTGCATTTTTTCGCTCGACATTCATGCGCCAGTATCGTCCCATGCGAAACAATGGCGGATATAGCGGTCACAGTTAGGGGAATTAACGATCGGCAACACCGGGGCATCGAGCGCTGGTGGCTGGAGGTCACCGGCAAGGGCAACAAGACCCGGCTAGTGCCGGCCACCGACGAGTTGATTGCCGAACTGGCGCGCTACCGCCGCGCCCATGGGCTGGCGCCGACCCCGCAGTTTGAGGAGACCCGCCCCTTGCTGCTGCCGGTGATCGGCAGCGAGAACCGAGAAAAGGGCCTGTCACGCGGCGCGTTCCACCTGGTCCTGAAGGAAGTGTTCGGCCTCGCGGCCGCGCGCCTGCGCGCACGCGGGCCCGAGTGGGAGGCGCAGGCCGCCGTGCTGGCCAGTGCTTCGGCCCATTGGCTGCGCCACACCGCCGGCTCGCACATGACCGACCGGCAGGTAGCTTTGCGCTATGTGGCGGGATAATTTCGGCCATTCGTCGATCTCGACGACGAGCGGTTACCTGCACAGCGAGGAGGATGCACGGCATGAAACCACGCAGGCGCGGCATCGGATCAGCTGGACCGACAACAAATAAAGCTCCTCCTGCTTCTCCTCGATCCCCAAATTCTCCAGACGCTGTCTGAAGAATCGCAGAATCCAGAGACTCCGCCTGGAGAATCTACCGTCGAAATCTTCGGCAAGCACCATCGGCACCTACTACAGACTTGCCTGTGCCGATTCAGACCTCCTCCCTACTCTGGTCGGCTTACGTTCGAGCCGGCCAGATTCCTGTGCGAGACAGAGCCATGAAGCAGACCCCTTATCCAAGGCATTCCGGCGGGTGCCGGTCGCTTCGGACATTTCGAGCGCCACTTCGGGCGGCGGCGGATTCCTTTGCAAATCGGGATCTAGTCTGATCTAGTCCGGTTAAACACGCCCCCAATGCCGATGATTTCTTCGATCAATGCCGTGACACTCGCCACCCACAACATGTCACGAGCCGTTGCCTTCTACCAGGCGCTCGGATTCCAGATCCGCTATGGAGGCGCTCATGCGGAATTCACCAGCTTCCACGCGGGCACGGGCTATCTCAACCTGATTGCGCAGCCTGCCAGCCGGCAATGGTCGTGGTGGGGACGCATCATTTTCCATGTCGACGATGTCGACGCCATCCACCAACGGGCGCTCGAACACGGGCTGCGTCCCGAGGCCGCCCCGCGCGATGCTGAGTGGGGCGAGCGGTACTTCCATATCAGCGATCCCGACGGCCATGAGCTGAGTTTTGCGAGGCTGCTGTTGGGGTGAGCAGACGTCTTCGCTGGCTCACGCGACGGCACCGACGTGGTGACTAATATCTGGCCAATACGCGATTGTCTGCAGCGCGGAAGAGCGCAGTTGACGGCTGAAGCTGTGCCGGTCGCCACTCAGCCCTGATCGCCTTGATTCGACACCACCATCGCCTGCGCCGCCTTGCCTATATGGTCAGCAAGGCGGCTCGCGACCGGCTGCCGGCTGTGTCGCGCGCGCTCGACCAACCCCACTTCGCGATAGAAGGTGTCATCACCAAGCGGGAGTGCCATCACGCCCTGCGGCCGCGCGCCACCTGCCAACATGCGCGGCAGCAAGCCAACGCCGAGCCCGCGCGCCACCAGTTGCTCGATGCCTTGGAGTTCGTCGAGCTCAATGGCCTCCTGCGGCGTGATCCGCTGCTTGCGCAGGAACTGGTCGACCTGCCTGCCGCCGAACGACGCCCGGTCATAGCGGATAAAGGGCGCCCTGGCGATTGCCTCGCGCCAGTCCGAGCCGGCCATCGCGGCTGGCGCCAGCAGCTCGAAGGGCTCTTGCAGCAGCGGGCGCCATTCCAGTTCCGCGGGCAACGCATAGGGAGGCCGGATCATGACGGCGATGTCGATCTCGCCGGCGTCGACCTGACCAAGCAGGTTAAGCGAGACGCCGGGCACCATGCGCACACGGCAGCCAGGCAGTTCCGCCCGGAACGCCGCAATGGCATCGGCCAGGAAGGTGGCTTGCGCCGAGGCGATGGCCCCGATGCGCACCATGCCCGCGCCCTGGATATCGAGGCCATGGTGGCCGATCCGCTCATACAGCACCACCAGTTCCTCGGCCAGCGCCAGCGTTTCGCGCCCCGCGGTGTTCAGGCGGGCTGAGCGGCCGGTGCGATCGAACAGCGCAAACCCCAGTTCCGACTCCAGCCGCTGGATCTGCGCGCTGACGGCCGACTGCGTCAGGCCAATGTGTGCCCCGGCGTTGGCGAAGGTGCCGTGGCGGGCGACGGCAATGAAGGTGCGCAGTTCTCGCAACATGACGACTCATCGAATTTCGTGGAGCTAAGGTCAAAAATATATCGCTTTTCTTAATTTTTGGCCATGCATAGACTCTGGTTCCAGGGCGGCGCATTGCAGCACGCCGCACGACCTGATCACAGATCCTTTCCCAAGAGTCTCCCCACCATGAGCGAAACCACCGCAGTCCTGCCCCCATTCCACCTTGCCTTCCCGGTCCACAGCATAGCTAGCGCGCGCGAATTCTACGGCGACCTGCTGGGCTGCCCGGAAGGCCGCAGTTCGGAAGACTGGGTCGACTTCAACTTCTACGGTCACCAGATCGTGGCCCATTTGGCGCCGGAAGAATGCGGCCACCGCACAACCAGCGCGGTGGACGGCGACGCCGTACCGGTGCGCCATTTCGGCGTGGTGCTGCCGATGGGCGACTGGCAGGCAGCCGCCGACAAGCTGAAGGCCGCCGGCCTTGATTTCATCATCGAGCCGCATATCCGCTTCAAGGGCGAAGTCGGCGAGCAGGCCACCATGTTCTTCCTGGATCCGTCGGGCAATGCGCTGGAGCTGAAGGCGTTCGCCAATATCGCCTCGCTGTTCGCCAAGTAAGTCAGAAAGCGCGGCTTCGCCGCCATCCGACCGGCCAGCAGGCCGGCATTGCACGCGGCGCCCCAAGCGCCGCGTGTCCGCCCCCAAGCAGCAAGAGCCTGACATGCGAAGAATCCTGGTAGCCAACCGCGGCGAGATTGCCTGTCGCATCATCCGCGCCGCAAAGGCGCTTGGCATCGAGACCGTGGCCGTGTATTCCGAGGCCGACGCCGGTGCACTGCATTGCCAGATGGCCGACGTGGCCGTGCCCATCGGCCCCGCCCCCGCGGCACAAAGCTATCTGAATACCGAAGCCGTCCTGGCTACCGGGCTGGCGCAAGGCGCCGACGGCGTACATCCGGGCTACGGCTTCCTCTCCGAGAACACTGCCTTTGCGCAGGCCGCCGAAGCGGCAGGCATGCGCTGGATCGGACCATCGGTGGACTCGATCGAGAACATGGGCGACAAGAACCGCGCCCGCGAAATCGCTGCAGCCTGTGGTGTGCCGGTCCTGCCGGGCAGCATCCGCTTCCTGCCTGGCGAGTTGTCCGGCCTGGCAGACGCTGCCGCCCAGGTGGGCTATCCGCTGCTGGTCAAGGCCGCGGGCGGTGGTGGCGGCATCGGCATGAAATGCGTCGAGGGCCCGGACTCGCTGGCCGCGACCGTGGCCTCCACGCAGGCGCTTGCGCTCAAGGCGTTCGGCGACGGCAGCGTCTACCTGGAGCGCTACGTCGCGCGCGCACGCCATATCGAAGTGCAGGTGTTCGGCTATGGCGACGGCACGGCGGTGCATCTGTTCGAACGGGAATGCTCCGTGCAGCGCCGCTTCCAGAAGATCATCGAAGAAAGCCCGGCACCCGGTCTGCCGCCCGAAGTGCTGGCACGCATGACCGCCGCCGCCGTCGCGCTGGCCGAATCGCAACGCTATCGCGGCGCCGGCACGGTCGAATTCATCGTCGATGCGGACAGCGGCGAGTTCTTCTTCCTCGAAATGAACACCCGCATCCAGGTCGAGCACGGTGTCACCGAAGCGGTCACCGGCTGGGATCTGGTGCAGGCGCAGATCCGCCTGGCCGCCGGCACCCTTGATCGTGTCGCGCAAGCCGACATCCGCCGGCAGGGCGCTGCCATCGAATGCCGCCTCTACGCCGAGAACCCGGGCCGCCACTTCATGCCGTCGCCGGGCAAGCTGTTGGCCTTCGCGCTGCCGGCGATGCCGGCGTTGCGGGTCGACACCGGCGTGCGCGCGGGCGACACCATCACGCCCTACTACGACCCGATGATCGCCAAGCTCATCACGCAGGGCACGGGGCGCGAGGCTGCGCGCCAGGCGATGCTGGCCGCGCTGGCGGAGACGCATATCGAAGGGATTCGCCATAACGTCGAGTTCCTGGGCAATGTACTCGCGCATCGCGACTTCCGCGCGGGGCAGGTCGATACCTCCTTCGTCACGCGCGAAATCGCCCAGCTGATCGGCGCGAGCGTGGCGCCGCGCCCGCCCGCCCCCGCGCATGCCAGCGCGAGGGAGGTACAGGCATGAGCGCGCTGCCTGTCGACCTGGCCCCCGCCGCGACCAGGCCGTGGCGCATCGAGCCATCAGGCGATCGCCTGCTCATCATTGAATTCGACGTTGGCAGCGATGCCAACGCACTGAGCGCCGCCAACCGGCAAGCCTGCGCGGCGGCAGCACGCATTGTTGCCGCAGCACTGCCGGGGGTTACCGACGTTGTGCCCGCGCTAACCACCGTGGGCATCCACTACCGCCCTTCCGCCGTCGGGGCGGCGTCAGGTACGGCACCGTTCCTGACGCTGGGCGCGACGCTCTCCCGCTTGCTGGCCGAGCCACTCGACACCTCGGCCGCCACCACCCGCGTGGTCGAAATCCCGGTCTGCTACGGCGGCGACCACGGGCCGGACCTCGAGGACGTCGCGGCAAGCTGCAGGCTCTCGCCCGAAGCGGTGATCGCGCTGCACAGTGCGGCGCCGGTCGATGTGCTGATGCTCGGATTCGCGCCCGGCCATCCCTACGTGGGAAAATTCGACGCTCGGCTGGCGCCGCCACGGCGCAGCACGCCGCGCACGGCAGTGCCCGCTGGCTCGATCGGGCTGGCCAACTGGCAGTCCGTGATCTATCCGATGGTGCTGCCCGGCGGCTGGAACCTGATCGGGCGCACGCCGCTGGTCTTGTTCGATCCGCACCGCAACGCGCCCTGCCTGCTCAACGCAGGCGACCAGGTACGCTTCGTGCCGGTCTCGGCCGCACAGTTCGATGACATCGCCGCGTCGCAAGGCGCCGCCTCGCCGGCTCAGGGAGCGATCCGATGACCACTACACCGGCTACACCGGCACGACCGATCGGGCCCGCCATCGAGGTAATCAAGCCCGGCGCGCTGAGCACGTTCCAGGACCTTGGCCGCGCCGGCTACCAGCAGCTCGGCGTACCCGCCAATGGCGTGATGGACGAGCGCGCGCATCGCCTGGCCAATGCACTGGTCGGCAACCCGCAGGAGACGGCGACGCTGGAGATCACACTGATGGGGCCGACCCTGCGCTTCGGCATGGCTACGGCGGTGGCCGTCTGCGGCGCGGACCTTGACGCCAGCATCGATGGCACGCCGTTGCTGATCGGGCAGGCGTGCGTCTTGCCAGCCGGCGCGACGCTGAGCTTCGGCAAGCGCAAGAGCGGGCTGCGCGCCTACCTGGCCGTTGCCGGCGGCTTCGTGCTTCATCCCGTCATGGGAAGCGACAGTACGTTCGTGCGTGGCGGATATGGCGGCATGCAGGGCAAGCCGCTGCGCAAGGCCGATGTGATCGGCTTGCGCGCACCGCGTGCCGGTTTGCCCGACGCGCCGGTGCAGCCAAGCTTCGCCGCCAGCATCGTGGCGGCGCCCGAAGCGCCGTTGCGCGTGGTGCGCGGGCGCGAGTGGGATGCTTTCAGTGCCGACGCGCACGCGGCCTTCACCAGCGCCGGATTCCGTATCGGCGCGCAGTCTGACCGCATGGGCTGCCGGCTCGAAGGGCCTGCGCTGGCGCTGTCCACGCCGCGCGAGATGTGGTCCGAAGCAGTGGCCTTCGGCACGATCCAGGTGCCGCCCGATGGCCAGCCGATCGTGCTGATGGCAGACCGCCAGACCACCGGCGGCTATCCCAAGATCGCCCATGTCTGCGCCGTGGACCTGCCGCGGCTGGCGCAGCGCATGCCCGGTGAGAGTGTGCGCTTTACCGTGGTCGAGCTGGACGAAGCGCAACGGCTCGCGCAGTTGCAGGATACGGCCTTCGCGGCGCTGGAGCACGACCATGGCTGAGATGGATTTCAACAGCGACCTGGGCGAAAGCTTCGGCATCTACCGCCTGGGCGATGATGCCGCGGTGCTGCCGCATATCAGCTCCGCCAACATCGCCTGCGGCCTGCACGCGGGCGATCCGCAAACCATTGCCGCGACCGTGCGCGCCGCGGTGGCGCAAGGCGTTGCGGTTGGCGCGCATCCGGGCTTCGCTGACCTGCAAGGCTTCGGGCGCCGCGCCATGACGCTGTCGCATGGCGAGATCTACAACCTGACCGTCTACCAGGTCGGCGCGGTGCAGGCCTTTGCCCGCGCCGCCGGCAGCCGCCTGGCCCATGTCAAACCCCACGGCGCGCTGTACAACATGGCAGCGCGCGACCATGGCATGGCGCGCGCCCTGTGCGAGGCCGTGCGCGATGTAGATCCTTCCCTGGTGTTCTTTGGCCTGGCCGGCTCCGCGTTGGTACGTGCCGCGCGCGAGACCGGCCTGGCAGTCGCCGAAGAGGTATTCGCCGACCGCAGCTACCAGGCGGACGGATCGCTGACGCCACGCGGGCAACCGGGGGCCATGATCACCGACGTCGGCACAGCGGTGGCCCAGGTACTGCGCATGGTGCGCGACGGCGTCGTGCGCTCTCAGCAAGGCACCGACGTACCGTTGCGCGCCGACACGCTGTGCATACACGGCGACCAACCCGGCGCCGCCGGCTTTGCGCGCGACATTCGCGCCGCGCTTGCGGCCGAAGGCATTCCGGTCCGCGCCCCGCGTACCAAGCCGGACCGCTGACAGTCCCTACTCTATCCCGATCCACAAGACAAGACGCCCCATGCCAGACCAATCGAATGCCTTGCCCATCGTCGCCGAGACCACCGGCACCCTGTGGAAGATCGTGGCCGCGCCCAATGTCGCGCAAGCGCGCGATGCCACGCTGGTGATTATCGAATCGATGAAGATGGAAATTCCCGTGGAAGCGCCCGCTGACGGTTATGTGGCCGAATATCTGGTCGGCGAAGGCGAGCCGGTTGAGGAAGGCCAGGTATTGGGCGCTTTTATTCTGGCCGGCTGAATTTCCAAAGATAAGCATCTCCCTACCCTCGCCTGCCGTGCACAGGCCGGATTATTAGAAGCAAATAATCGAGTGCCGCAGTTCTGACAAAAATGAACAGACAGTAATACGACGACAACAGTGCATGCCATGCCCCGCAAGGGAACACGGCATGCACCCAGTCAGTTCATGCTGGCGCTGCCAAATAAAAGGAGACAGAAAAATGCATGGTCATTACCGACCAGGACAAGTCACGTTTATTTCCAAGGATTTTCGCAAGTTGATTTCTACTGGCACGCTTGTTGCTGAATAAAAATCAGAGCTTCCAGGCGTGCATTAACGCTGTGAATTCAACAAGGACTGCACTGATAAAACAAACAGTCCATTAACAACAACAGGTACGCAGCCGCAATGACGGCGGCGCAGCGTACCGGGTATTCATGCTCAGACCCCTGGGACCCGCGGGCTGCCACCAGCAGCCGGCGTGGCTTCTTTCACCCTGCTTCTGGAAACGTGATCATGTCTAACGCCCCCACTTCCACCCTGCCGCTGCCGGATGGTGCCGCCTCGGCTCCTGCTGCCGCCCCAACCTTAGCCCACACCCCGGCCCCCGCGAGCGGCGATGTCGCCGTGGCACGCAAGGCCGCAGTGGCCGCCGCTGCCGGCACCGCGATCGAGTATTACGAGTTCGGCATCTATGGCTACCTGGCCGCCACCATCGGGCCACTGTTCTTTCCGAGCAACAACGCCACTGCATCGCTGCTGGCGATCCTGGCAGTATTCGGCAGTGCCTTCCTGATGCGCCCGATCGGCGGCATCGTGCTGGGCCGCCTCGGCGACCGCATCGGCCGCCGCGCCGTGCTGCTGGTGACCGTGATCGGCATGGGCGTGGCCACCGCCGCCATCGGCGTACTGCCCGTTGCCGCGAGCGCGGGCCTTGCGGCCCCCCTGTTGCTCCTGCTGATCCGGCTGGTGCAAGGCTTCTTCGCCGGCGGCGAAGTCACGGGTGCGGCCGCGTACGTGGCCGAATCGGCGCCGGCCGGCAGGCGCGGCTTCTTTGGCGCGTTCACGCCAGTGGGCGTTGCCATCGGCGGCGCGCTGGCGGCAACCGTGTGCGGCCTGACCAGCTACATCCTCGGTAGCGAAGCCATGACCGCATGGGGCTGGCGCATCCCGTTCCTGAGCGCAATCCCGATGGTGATGATCTCGTTCCTCGTGCGCAAGCGCGTGGAAGAATCGGTGGCGTTCCAGCAGTTCCAGCAACACAGCGAACCCCCCAAGGCACCGCTGAAGGAAGTCTTCAGCCTGCACACGCCCGCCGTGCTCAAGGTGCTGGTGCTGTCCTTCGGACAAAACGTGGGCTACTGGGTGGGCCTGGTGTTCATGAACATCTACATGACGACATACCTCAAGTACGACAAGACCACCGTCTACTGGATCATGGCCTTGGTCAGCCTCACGATGGCGGTGCTGATGCCGTTCTGGGGCGGCCTGTCAGACCGCCTCGGCCGGCGCAAGGTGCTCGCCATCGGCTTTGTGGGCTACACCGTGCTGGTGGTGCCGATGATGATGCTGATGGACCAGCAAAGCATCGGCCTGGCCTTCCTCGCCATGCTGATCGTGGCGCTGCCGATGCCGATCGTGCAGTCGGTCGGCTATCCCACCTACGCAGAGCAGTTCCCGACCCGCGTGCGCTATTCGGGCATGGCCTTCAGCTTCAACCTCGGCGCGATCCTCGGCGGCGGCGTGACGCCATACGTGGCCACCGCACTGATCGGCGCCACCGGCAACCTGCTCTCGCCTGCGTACCTGCTGATTGGCGGCTCGGTCATCGCATTGCTTGGGCTGCTGGGCGTCAGGGAAACCGCGCGCGAGGCCCTGCGGTAATGCGACCCCAACCAGGAGCGAACGGCATGCGTGACACCACCGTTGCGATGCCCGACTGGGCAGCCAGCCCCGCCGGCGCGCGCGCCGCCATTCGCAGCGGCGCGTGGCGCGGGCACACAGCCGGCATGGCGCCCGGCTGCGTGCAGGGCAACCTGATGATCCTGCCACGCCAGTGGGCCGATGATTTCCTCGGCTATTGCCGTGCCAACCGCGTGCCTTGCCCGCTGATCGGCATGACCGAGCCGGGCTCGCCACTGGTGCCGGAGCTAGGCGAGGACATCGATCTGCGCACCGACCTACCGCGCTACCGGGTCTGGCGTGATGGCAAACTGGCCGGAGAGTGCGACGACATCAGCGCATTGTGGCGCGATGACTTCGTCGGCTTCGTGCTGGGATGTTCGCTGTCCTTCGAAGATGCACTGCAGCGCGCGGGCCTGGCGGTACGACATGTCGATGAAGGCAAGGTCGTGCCGATGTACCGCACCAGCATCGAAACCACACCGGTGGGGCCGTTCAACGGGCCAATGGTGGTATCGATGCGTCCCTATCCGCCCGATCAGGCCGCACGCGCCAGCGAAATCTGTGCCACGATGCCGGCTGCGCACGGCAAACCGGTGCACGCCGGCGATCCCTTGGCGATCGGCATTACGGACATCGACCGTCCCGATGAAGGCGAGCCCACCGCCATCCTGCCAGGCGAGATCCCAGTCTTCTGGGGTTGCGGCGTGACGCCACAGGCCGCGGCCATGCAGGCGCGACTGCCACTGTGTATCACGCATGCGCCGGGCTACATGCTGGTGGGCGATCTGGCGATCGATGACGTCACGCTTATCTGAGATCTCTGGTGGCCTATTCCGCAAGGTAGCGCTATTGTTTTCATCTCCACGGCGCGATCCTCCATACGCGCTAATAGTGCTCACCGACACCACGACGATCGGAGGAGGCGCCATGCTTGACGGCTTTTAGTCCAAAGCTGAATCGACGCATTATTCTGTACCGACTGGCAGGCGTTCGACCTATGGTTCCATAAGATCAGCACCTTACGGTCCGGATTCGAAGTCTAGGATGCATCGCTGATCCGCCGCAAATCAGACGAGGCCGCGACTGCCGCGTCGGGACGCAGGCCGCCTGCCGGTCGAAGACACGCCCATGTGCCGACCCCTCGCCGCGACGCCATGACGCCCGCCCCGATCATGAACCGAGCCAGCTACAGATTGGGCCGCGATCAGTGGCGTGTGTGGATCATCGACAAGAAAGACAGTCCGAACGCGCCCAGCATCACCGATGACGCCGAACGCGTGATCGCCGACCTCACGCAGCTAGGCGTGGACCCCGACACGCAGCCGATCATCTATCAGGACAGCACTGCCGCTGGGATCGCATCCAAACGCATGTCGGGCGCTTAAGCCAGACTCCGATCATCCACTGACAGGATGGTGGTACTTCAGCGCTCCGACAATAACGGCCGAGGTGCACGGAGCCGCCATCTACTCCTGGATGGCACGAGCGATCACGATACGTTGAATGTCATTGGCGCCTTCGTAGATTTGGCACACCCTCACGTCTCGATAGATGCGTTCGACCGGAAAATCAGAGACATAGCCGTAGCCACCATGAATCTGAATGGCATCCGAGCAGACCTTCTCTGCAACTTCAGAAGCGAACATCTTTGCCATTGATGCCTCCTTCAGGCACGGCTTTCCAGCATCCTTAAGGATGGCCGCTCGCCAAACCATCAAGCGAGCCGCATCGAGTTGGGTCGCCATGTCCGCCAACCTGAACCCCACCGCCTGGTGCGCAATGATTGGCTTGCCAAATGTCTCCCGGTCCTTGGCGTAGGACACTGCAGCATCAAGCTCTGCCCGGGCCATGCCTATGGACTGGGCAGCAATGCCGATGCGACCCGCCTCAAAGTTGGAAAGTGCGATTTTGTAGCCCTCGCCCTCAGCACCCATCATCGCGCTCGCCGGCACGCGACAGTTCTCGAAGAGAATTTGGGCCGTATCGGACGCGTGTTGGCCCATCTTCTCCTCCACACGCGCGACGATATACCCGGGTGTGGTAGTCGGCACGAGGAAGCATGAGATTCCCTTCTTGGCAGCTGACTTATTTGTCACCGCAAATACGATCGCCACATCGGCATACTTGCCCGTGGTGATGAACTGCTTGACTCCGTTGATTATCCAGTGATCGCCATCCCGCACGGCAGTCGTGCGAAGCGCGGACGCGTCGGAGCCGGTGTGCGGTTCTGTCAAGCAAAAACAGCCTAGCTTATCTCCACGCGCAAGGGGTTTAAGCCACGTTTCCTTCTGTTCATCCGAGCCATACTTCAGCGTGATGCCACAAGCGAGCGAATTCTGTACGCTGACAATCGTCGACGTGGCGCCGTCTCCAGCTGCAATTTCTTCAATTGCCAGGACCAAACTCATATAGTCCATTCCAGCGCCGTCCCACTCTTCCGGTACTACCATGCCCAATGCGCCCAACTCACCGAGCTCACGTAGTGCCTTGGCCGGAAAGGTGTGGGTTCGATCCCAATCACCCGCGTACGGGGCAAGACGCTCCTGTGCAAAGTTGCGCATGCTTTCCCGGATCATCTCTTGTTCCTGCGTCAGGATCATTTCTGCTCTCCTAATCAGTTCATTTCGATCGCCATCGCCGTGGCCTCGCCACCCCCGATGCAGAGACTGGCGATCCCACGCTTTTCTCCCCTGTCTCTTAACGCGCCAATCAGCGTAACAAGCAAACGTGCACCGGAGGCGCCGATGGGGTGGCCCAAGGCACACGCACCTCCATGGACATTCACCTTCGCGTGGTCGAGGCTGAGATCGCGCATGGCAGCCATTGCCACGACGGCAAAGGCTTCATTGACCTCCCAAAGATCGACGTCGCCGACGGACCACCGAGCCTTGTCCATTACTCTGCGCGTCGCACCAACTGGTGCCGTCGGAAACAAGCGCGGCTCATGGGCAAACGTAGCGTGGCCGACGATGGTCGCGATTGGTGTGACACCTAGCTTCTCTGCAGCAGAGCGGCGCATCATGACTAGTGCGGCAGCACCGTCGGAAATTGAACTGGAGTTCGCCGGCGTCACGGTGCCGTCCTTGCGGAACGCAGGCTTTAGAGTTGGTATTTTGTCGATCCGAGCCTTCGGCGGTTGCTCGTCGTGACGAACGACGATGTCGCCCGCCTTCCCAGACATGGATATGGGGACCACTTCCCAATCGAACTTGCCAGCTTTAATGGCATCCTGCGCCCGGATTGTGGACTCGGTCGCGTAGGCGTCCTGTTCCTGCCTGGTGAAGCCGTAGCTGTCAGCACAGTCCTCGGCGAAGGCTCCCATAAGACGCCCTTTTTCGAAGTAGGCGTCCTCCAAGCCGTCAAAGAACATATGATCCAGCACTTGGCCATGTCCAGGATCTGTTCAACCAGCTTGGCAAACTCAGCGGGCCGTCCCATCCGCGGCGGAAAAGGAACCATCTTGCCAAGCGACTCCTGCACTTCGGCAGGCATGCCCATCAGCATGGGCGTTTCCATGATTCCTGGCGCAATTGTCATCACACGGATGCTGAAGCGGGAAAGCTCACGTGCGAGAGGCAGGGTCATCGCCACGACGCCACCCTTTGAGGCAGCGTAGGCCGCCTGCCCGATCTGGCCGTCGTAGGCAGCCACGGACGCCGTGTTAATGATGACTCCTCGTTCCCCCTGGCTTTCTGGTTCCGACGAAGACATTGCCTGCGCCGCCAGGCGGATCATGTTGAATGTACCCACCAGATTGATCTGGATCGTGCGCGCATAAGACTCCAGCCGATGAGGGCCGCTCTTTCCTACCACTTTCTCCGCTGGTGCGATGCCGGCGCAATTGACCAGACCACGCAACGGTCCCTTTTCCGCAGCCGCGGCGACGGCGGCTTTCGCACTGGATTCTGTGGTCACATCCGTGGCGACGAAGGGGGCATTGGGCCCTAGTGTGTCCGCTACTTCTGCACCTGACTCTTCATTAAGGTCGGCCAGTACGACCTTGCCACCATTTTCGACGATCATTCTCGCCGTCGCTGCGCCCAAACCGGATCCACCGCCGGTTACAACGAAAACGTTGCTCGCGATTTTCATGTTTTGATTTCCTGCTTCGAATGTTCAAAGGCTGAAATTAATTCAGGATGAAACCGATGCCCGGCGGATTCTGCCCAGTTGATCGTAAGGCGCTGCATCAGCTCCTCGCGTTGCTTGCGATGCGAATCCATGGCGGCTTCCTTCACCGGTCCGAAACCACGGACTTGCTGCGGCAACTGTGCCAATGCCAACGCAGTGTCGTAGCTTTCGGTCAGCTTCGTTACGAGCTTTCCAATGTCATCAAAATACTCTGCCACCAGCGCGCGTTCGGCGCGGCGCTCCGCTGTGTAGCCAAATACATCGGCAGCCGTGCCGCACAGCCCGCGCAGACGGGCCAACAAGCCCAGCGCAGGGAAGATCCATGGGCCAAAGCGGCGCTTGCGCGGACGGCCCGTGGCCGGATCGGTGCGTGACAGCAGTGGCGGGGCCAGCCACAGCGACATCTTGCTGGAGGACGCGAACTGCGCCGCAAGCGATGCCCGGAACGCTTCGCCGGAATACAGGCGCGCCACTTCGTACTCGTCCTTGTATGCCATCAGCCGATAGGCGTTGACCGCCACGGCCATCGCGAAATCCTCACTCCTCGGCCTGGCAGCGGCTTCCGCCCGGCGAGCCAACATGACCAAGTCACGATAGCGCTGTGCATAGGCGGCGTTCTGGTAGGCAGTCAGCTCCTGGACCCGATGTGCGATCACGTGATCAAGCGTTTGTGGCAAAACTTTTGGCATGGCAGAGGAGTCTGCCATCTCCTCAGTCTCGCCCCCTTCAGCGCGGATCCGTCCCCAGTTGAAGGCACGCTGGTTGAGCGGCACAGCGGCGCCGTTGGCCACGATCGCGCCATCGATCGCGCTGCGCGACAGCGGCACGAGACCTTTCTGCCACGCATAACCAAGCAGCAGCGTGTGCATGGGCAGCGTGTCCCCGAACAGGCGCTGCGCTGCGCCGCTTGCGTCAAATCCGTGCCAGTCCGGCGCGCGGCAGCGTTTACACTTGGCTGACCACGGCGCCGTTCTTCTGCGCCAGGCCGGTGAAGTCCGGCACAGTCGCGGCACGGCCGTCAGCATGTGCTGCCGCGCCCAGCAGCGCGCCCATGGTCAGGACGCCGCTGCCGCCGATGCCTGTCACGTAGATATTGAAGGGCTGTTCGAGCGACGGAATGACCGGCTCTCCTATCTGTGCGAGCAGCGCGTCCTCGCGTGACAGCAGCGCCTTGGCGTCCGGCTTGCGCAGACGGGCGCCTTCGAGTTCAACAAAGCTAGGGCAGAATCCCTTGGTGCAAGAGAAGTCCTTGTTGCATGCACTCTGGTTGATGGCACGCTTGCGGCCGAGTAGCGTTTCGACCGGCTCCACCGCGATACAGTTGGACTGAACTGAGCAATCGCCGCATCCCTCGCAGACGGCCTGGTTGATATAGAGACGACGGTCGGGGTCCGGCATCGTACCGCGCTTGCGCCGGCGTCGCTTCTCGGCGGCGCAGGTTTGCTCGTAGACGATCGCTGTGACTGCCGGAATCGCACGGAATTCGCGTTGCACGGCGTCGAGTGCATCACGGTGGAAGACCTCCACGCCTTTGGCGAGGTCGGCGTGGGTCTGCCAGCGGGTAGGATCGTCCGAAACCAGCGCGATGCGCGCCACACCCTCCTCGCGCAATTGGCGTGTGATGCGCAGCGGATCCGGCGCGCCTTCGGCCGGCTGTCCCCCAGTCATCGCCACTGCGTCATTGAAGAGGATCTTGTAGGTGATGTGCGTGCCGGCGGCAATTGCCGCGCGGATCGCCAGCAGGCCTGAATGCTGGTATGTGCCGTCGCCCAGATTCTGGAAGATGTGTGGCGTCTGCGAGAACGGTGCCGCGCCAATCCACTGCGCACCCTCGCCACCCATCTGACTGAAGGTCGATGTCTTCAAATCGGGCTGGGACAGTACCATCACGTGGCAGCCAATGCCGCCACCGCTCACTGAGCCGTCCGGCGTGCGGGTCGAACTATTGTGGGGACAGCCCGAACAGAAGTACGGTTTGCGGATCGGAATAACGCCCGCGGGCACTGGTCTTGCCGTCGCCTCCAGTTCTGCCATCCGGTCCCGCACGCGCGGCGCGTCGATGCCAGTCGCAGCCATCCGGGCCAGCAGCACGCGTGACACGAGACGGGGGTTGAATTCCGATACCTCGGGAAGTAGCGGTGCACCGTGCGCGTCGACCTTGCCACAGACGCGCGGGCGCGCCTCAGCACGACAGTGGAACAGCGCATCCTTTAGTTGTGTCTCGACGTTCGCCCGCTTCTCCTCAATCACCAACACTTCATCATGACCAGCCGCGAAGGCGAGCGCGCCCTGGGTTTCCAGCGGCCAGCTCATGGCGACTTTGTAGATGGAGATGCCGAGTGTGGCAAGGTCGTCCTCCACCAGGCCCAGATCGCGTACCGCTTGCATCAGGTCCTGGTGGGCCTTGCCCACCGTGATAAGCCCCAGCCGCCGCTGCGGCGCATCGACAACGATATGATCCAGCCGGTTGGCGCGCGCCCATGCGCGCGCGGCCGGTAGCCGAGCCTCGATCAACCTGCGCTCAGAGTTCAGCACGCTGAGCAGGCCAGGCGATGCCAGGGTCCCAGTTCAGCGAGTGCGGCGGCAGCACAAAGTCATGGGGCTGGACGAACACGGGAAACGCGTTGAAGTCGACCGTGGCCGCGGTCTCAATCACTTCCGCAATGGTCTTCAGCGCCACCCACAAGCCCGAAAATCGCGACAGCTCGATGCCGGCCAACCCGAGTTCGATCACCTCTTGCACGCTGGCTGGCTGCAACACCGGCATCGAGGCGGCATGGAAAATCCCATCGGTGTGATGGGGATACATCGACGACTGCGCAGCATGGTCGTCCCCCAATACGGAGAGCACGCCGCCCAGCGCCGAAGTGCCCATCATGTTGGCAGTGCGGAACACGTCACCGGTACGGTGCACACCAGGACCCTTGCCGTACCAAATTCCAAACACGCCATCGACCTTGGCGGCACCGAACGCACGATGCATCTGCGCGCCCCACAGCGCTGTGGCGGCGAGATCCTCATTTAATCCTGGCTGGAACACCACGTCGTGCTCTGCGAGCAGCTTTGATGCCTTCCAAAGCTGCTGGTCATACGCACCCAGCGGCGAACCGCGATAGCCGGAGATCAGTCCTGCGGTCGCGCAAAACCCGTGCCGAAGTCCTCAAAGCGCTGCGCGACTCAACCTGGGCCCTGATGCTGCCCGTGATCATCCTGGTGGGCCTGCGCATGGGTGTTTTCACGCCAACCGAAGCCGCCGTCGTGGCCGCGGTGTACGCGCTGTTCGTGGCGACAGTGGTCTACCGCGAACTCAGGTTTAGCCAGCTCGTGGCAATCTTTGTGACAGCAGCCAGGACGACGGCAGTAGTAATGTTCCTGGTAGCTGCGGCCATGGTGAGCGCATGGCTAATTACGGTGGCGGACTTGCCCACCAAGGTGATCGGCATGCTGGAGCTCTTCATGGGTAACCAGACGCGGCTGCTCATCGCCATCATGCTGCTTTGCATGGCCGTGGGCACCGCGATGGACATGACCCCCACAATCCTGATCTTGACACCCGTGCTCATGCCGGTGATCAAGGCCGCAGGCATAGATCCGGTTTACTTTGGCGTCCTGTTCATCAATCAATAATTCCATCGGGTTAATCACGCCGCCGGTCGGAACAGTGCTTAATGTCGTGGCAGGGGTGGGACGCATCAAGATGGATGAGGTGACCAAGGGCGTTCTGCCGTTCATGCTGGCGGAGTTCGTCGTGATGTTGTGCTGTTTCCGCCGCTGGTGACGGTGCCGGCCAGGTGGCTCGCAGGCTGACTTCAGTGGCATGCGGGTCTGGAGGCGCGGCGGGTTGCTGCAGGCTCGAACCAACGAGTCCAGGGGCTGCTGGACCTGCAGGCCCTGAAGCGCCCGACCGCAGAGGTCTGCATACGACCGAAACCTGGCGACGATCTCGATCGATCGGTATGCACGCATCCACGCGGTCACTGCAGTTGCTTCCCTGCCGTCAAACACTTCGCTCGGCTCACTTCGCTCCAAATCGACGATGATCGTTCCGTATTGGTGACCGTGGGAATCGCCCAGTCATCGTGAAGTGTAGTAGAGATGGGTCTTCCGCAATTTGTGTGACGAACGGCGACCGGCCAAGGCGTGGATGTTCTCGGCAAACGTACGACGAGGGCAGTTGGTGTTCATACACTTGAAGCGACGCACCTCGATAGCGAGAATGACCCGCTGCTCGAGCATCGGACGTTTTTCCAATCTGCGCACATAGCGGTCGTGGAGTCGGTTACTCCAGCGATGGCAGGCAGGACAACGTGCCACCCCTTGCGCGTCGCTCGAGACGAAGCGCTTTCCCACACGGGCGAGAATACGATCGATCCCACCGAGAACTTGGCTCATGGTAACGATCAACGTACGGCCAAAATCGGCCCGAAATCAAGTCCTCGAGCCGACCCGTAACACAAAGTGCGGGAGACCCAGAATTACTTTGTTCTACGCCAGCAGGCCGCCCGCCATCGCGAGGTCAGCCGCGCACATGCAGAGATTTTCGCTTCCCGCCGCGTGCTCGCGACCTCAGGCCGCATTGTGGAGCCTACGCGCCGTAGGCCGCCATGAAGACCCGTACGGCCTCGCGCAGAAGAGCCCCGTTTTCTCGGGAATCCGGCATCTCGAGCTTCAGCAGTCCGCGGATGTGCCCGGAGCCCAGGAACATCGACAGGAACAGGTCCGCTGCCTGAAGCGGGTTCCGCACCTTCAGCGTGCCCGCCGAGTGGGCGCGGCGCAGGTATGCAGCCAGCTCGCCGTTCACACGCTCCGGGCCTTCCTTGTAGAACGCAAGGCAGGCTTCCGGCTGCGCCCCCGCGACGCCGTAGATAGCGCGCAACGCGCCCAGGGCGTCGTCCCCGCGCGCCAGTGCGAGAAACCGGGCGCCGATCGCCAGCAGCGCCTTCTCCGGCTGGTCCGGGTCCAGCGCCCCAGCGCCCGGGACGCCAGCCACCACCGTCGCCGTCCTGTCACGCACGACCGCCTGGAATAGCCTCTCCTTGGAGCCGAAGTTGCTGTACACGGTCATCTTTGACACACCGGCGTCCGCGGCGATGGCATCCACGCTGGCACGCTCCAGGCCATGCTCGTTGAAGTGCCTTTGCGCCGCTTCCAGGATGCGCCGGCCGCGCTCGGGATCGCGTGGCCGCCCGCGTTGGGGCTTGGGAGCGGGAACAGGGGGGCGGGCCATGGGCAGATTTAGTGGACTTGACAGTTCATTATAGCTCACCCACATGATTGAACTTGACAGTCCAGTAACTGGCGGCAACCCGAGGAGCCCCCATAACGCAACAGACGATCGACTGGACCATCAGCACAATCACGGGCACAACCAGCGACGCCGCGGCGATCGCGTCCGTGCCGAGCGCACTCACGAAATAGGTCTCCGCCACGCTGAGCAGGGTTACGAGGAACATCACCGCCACGGTGGGCAGGGCGGGCCGCGCGAGCAGCGGGTCATCAAGCATGGCGGACTCGCGGAATATTTATTGTACTTGACAGTTTTCTATATCAGCACCACATTACTGTACATGTCAGTCCAATAACCACTCGACCCATGACTTCCTCCTCCTGGCGCAGCCGCGGGCCGGCCCCGCTGCCCGTCTCGAGCGCGTAACGCTGGACGATATTGCGCGCCAGGGCCAGCCCATCCCCTCCATCCACAACACGGAGCCCATCACCATGAATGACGTCATCATCATCGGCGGCAGCTTCGCCGGCCTCGCCGCCGCCCTGCAGCTCGGCCGCGCCCGCCGCAAGGTCACCGTTCTCGATACCGGCCTGCCGCGCAATCGCTTCGCCGGCCACTCGCATGGCCTGCTCGGCCACGATCACAAGCCACCGCTGAACATCCTGGCCGAGGCGCGGCAGCAGCTGGCGCGTTACCCCACGATCCGGCTGGTCAGTGCCCGGGCCGACGGCGTCTCCGGCGCCATCGACGATTTCTCCGTCCTCACTGGTGATGGCGAAAGCCTTGGGGCGCGCCGCCTGATCCTGAGCTATGGCGTCGCCGACCAGATGCCTCATGTGCCGGGCTTTGCCGAAAGCTGGGGCACGTCCATCGTGCCCTGCCCCTATTGCGACGGCTTTGAAGTCGCCGGCCAGCATTGGGGCCTCGTCTGGTCCGGCCCGCAGTCGCACCAGTCTGTCAGGCTGTTCCACGATTGGACCGACAAGCTGACTGTCTTCGCCGATGGTCACGACATTCCGCCCGATATCCAGGCCGATCTGGCGCGCCGCAACATACCTGTCGTCGATGGCCGGATCATCGAGATCGCCCATCACAAGGGCCATATCACCACCGTCAATCTCGATACCCGCCGCAATATCGCGGTCGACATCCTGTTCGCCCATCCGCGCAACAAGCCGTCCGCAAGCCTGCATGAATCACTGGGCCTCGCCACGGTGGATACGCCCGTCGGCATCGCCCTCAAGGTCGACGAGCGCCGCCAAACCAGCATGCCCGGCATCTACGCCGCCGGCGACCTCGCCACGCCCTTGTTGCCCTCGGTCACCCTGGCATCATCGCAGGGCGCGATGGCGGGTATCTTCGCCCAGCAATCGATGCTGGTTTGAGGGGATAGATTCCCTTCTCCGGTTGCCGCGGGCTATCGCCAGAAGGGCGATCCCGGCGAGGGCGCGATCCGCAAGACTTGCCGCCATTCAGGTGTGTGCATGGCGGGTCATGCCGGGCGCTAGGCCTCATCATGGAGTGATATGAGCGTGCTTGAACTGAAGGTTCCTCCCCCCATCGTGGCGCTTGTCCTGGCGCTTCTTATGTGGCTGACGCCAGCCGTCGCGGGCCTTGTGCAGATTCCCTATCCGGCCCGCGTGCTCTGCGCGGTCGTTTTGGTGTGCGTCGGCCAAGGCATCAGCATCGCCGGAATGGTTGCGTTTCGGCGCGCCAAGACCACCGTGAACCCGGTTAAGGCAAGCTTGGCGTCCTCGTTGGTCATCCGAGGCGTGTACCGCTATACGCGCAACCCCATGTATGTCGGGCTCTTGCTTACCCTGTTGGCATGGGCAGTGTTTCTGGCGAATCCGTTCGCTGTCCTATGGGTTGTCGTGTTCGTGCTTTACATCACTCGGTTCCAAATCATTCCGGAAGAACGTGTGTTGGCGTCTCTATTTGGGGCAGAGTACGAGGCTTACAAAGGGAGGGTACGCAGATGGGTATGAAGCCTGACGGGCTTGCAAGTGCTTCCCCCTAAGTCACCGTCCTCTCAGCCAGCAGGCCTTCGCGCTGTGCTGCACATTGGACGAGGCGCTGATGTGGCCTCCTCCGGAGGCGTACTCGTAAGCGATGGACATCAAAGATCAACAATAGTAGAGCAGAGATATCGACGGTGAATCGCAAAATAGCAACTTGGCCTCGCGTTCTGGCCTTCCACGCTACGCGTGCCTCACCAACACTTCTTTCGCCCCGCCTGCCCATTTCTACCTCCGTTCTCTCCGACGTTGGGCATGCGGCTTTTACTACCCAGCGGTGCTCTCCTCTGTTTGGAAGACTGTGCGTGGATGACTGTGCGCCGGCCTATCACTTGCTGCGGCTCTATCCGAGTGTGGGGAACGACTTGCTCAAGCGCGCGGCGCCGGCATTTTGGCGTATGTGCGCGCGAGGCTCGCAAGACGGGCGACGCAAGTACCGCGGCGACGTGCTGGGGTGCCGTCAGCGCTGTGAACTGAACGGTCGCGCCACGGTTGCACCATCTGACGGCCATATCGCGTCCGGCTTGGTTATGGCATGATATCGTCGAATTGGGAGTGCACGACGAATACCGGCACGGTCGGCGCGACGAGCCCCACCAATTGCTGATTCACTGTTGAGGCAAGCGGTTGCTCGGCCAGATGTGCTGGACGGGCGACCGTCGTTGGTCAGCGTCGAAGTTTGCAAGAGGGCGTGCTGGAGAAGCGTCCGGTCCTGCATTCATTAAGCACCTGGGACGCTGCCTCCCGGCAGCGTTAAGCATGTCAAGGAAGCCCGCTTTCGGATAGGCAGCGTTCATACCGTTGACCATGTACAGCAGGACACCGGCGGCCGGTTTGCCATCCGGGCATGGCGCCAATAGCTGAAGATTGGCCGGGGAGGCACCGACATAGGCCCCCTTCACCTGCAACTCCGGCGCATAGCTCGTCTGCAAATCAGCGGCAGCGCCTGACGCCATGCCTCCTTCCGAATAGCCCCAGAGGGCAACCAGCCCGGCAGCGGGTAGAAGCGCCGAAGTCAGGCGCTGCGCTGCGCGGATCGAATCCAGTACCGCGTGGCCGTACCCCGCGCGTTACGTACTGGAGGTCGCAGCCGGCGGCACCAACAGCTGTGCCTTCATGATCTTTCCTGCTGGTGTCATTGGCAGGGAATTGCGGAACAAGATCTGGCGTGGCACCTTGTAATCGGCCAAGAGCATGCGACAGTAATCGATCAGCGCTTCCGCCGATGGTTGCGTGCCCGGCCTGGGAACTACGTAGTAACAGCCCACTTCCCCAAGCACTGGATCCGGAACGCCAATGCCGGCAACCATCAGCACGTCGGAATGACGCAACAGCACATTCTCGACTTCGATAGGGTAGACATTGAAGCCGCCCTGCACGAACATTTCCTTGCTTCGGCCCATCAGCGTCACGAACCCCGCTTCGTCGCGATAACCGAGATCCCCTGTATGTAACCACCCATCGGAGAAGGCGGCGGCCGATTCGGCTGGCATATCCAGATATCCAGCAACGGTCAATTCGCCACGAATCCACAGCTCTCCGGTTTCCCCTGTCGCCGCGTCACGCCCATCTGGCGTCACGATCCGCAATTCGACGCCGGGCAACGGCTTTCCGACAGAGCGGACCGTAGCGTCAAAATCACTGTCCCATGGCGACATCAAGGCCGCCCCGGACGTCTCGGACAAGCCATAGAGATTCATCACCTTCGCCTGCGGATACATCTGCTGAAGTTGCTGCAAGAGGTTAGGGTCCGCGTTCGCTCCTCCTGTGATCACCAGCCTGACGCGCTGCTGGTCGAGCCGGCCGAGCGCCTCCTCCCGCAGCAGCAACATGTGCATGGTCGGCACGCCGACAACGATGGTGGGCGGAAATGACAGCATGTCCGCGACGACTTGCTTGGGACTGAAGGTCGGAATCAGCAGACTTGTGCCGCCACCTAACAGCGTCGCAAGGAAGCCGCAGGTCAGGCCACCCACGTGGTTGAGCGGCAAGGCAAGCATCATCAGGTCGTCTGGCCCCGCACCCAGGTGACTGCATTGCGCCGCTGCCGAGGCCAGCTGACTGCGGTGCGTAATCAATGCCCCTTTTGGTCGGCCCGTGGTTCCCGACGTGTAGATCAGGACCAGCGGATCCTCCGGGACCGTGTTTTCCTGCGCTCGGCCAATCCTGGCTTGGTCCACCACGGTGGCAAGCAGCGACTCCAGTCGCCGGCCAGCCGCCAGGTCGGGACTTCCCGTGAAGAAATAGTTACGCACGGTAGGCAGCCGTTCGCCCATGCCGGCGAAGTAAGCAACGTAATCCATATCGCCCACTACCGCTGGCGCAATGACCGCCCTCACCTTCGCATGGTTGATGATGTATTCGATCTCGCTATCACGGTAGCGCACGCTGAGCCCGACCAGAATTGCCCCGATCTTCGCCGCCGCCAGATACGCCAGCAGCCATTCCGGTTGGTTAACGCCAAGTATCCCAAGCCGGTCACCCTTGCCGAAGCCCAGGTCAAGCAGGCCGCATGCAAGATGATCCGAGTCCCGGTCAAGCTCTGCAAAGGTGATGGCGCGTCCCTGGTAAAACAGCGCGGCTCGGTCCGGTTGCAGAGCCACATTTCGTTTGAGTGCCATCCAGACGCGATCGATGGTGATCGGTTCAATCATGCTCACATCCCCCTCATGTGGTGGTATGTCCCTGACTGAAAGTGCTCTCAGCAGGAAATCCGTTGATAGATTCACACAGCAGGCTTACGGCATGGTGGACAGCCCTCGAATAGCTTAATGGCGCGTCCCGCCCGAGCCCCCGTTGTTCACCGCACCTCTGCAGCGAAACAGTCCGCATACTGCGACCGCAGAATATGCTTCTGAATCTTTCCGGTGGCAGTCTGGGGAAGTGCGTCGATAAACTTCACGGCCTTTGGGACCTCGAACTTTCCGAGACTGGCGCGGCAATGGGCGATCAACTCCTGCTCACTGCAGCTTGCACCTGCCTTGAGCACGACGAACGCACAGATGGCTTCACTCCAGTGGGGATGAGCCAATCCCACCACGGCGGCGCCTGCGACCGCCGGGTGACCAAGAATGGTGGACTCGACCTTGATGCTGGCAACGTTTTCGCCGCCGGTCTTGATCATGTCTTTCTTGCGATCGAGGAACAGCAACTGTCCGCCATCATCGATCATTCCCAGATCGCCGGTATGGTGCCATCCGAATTTCTGGACAACCTCGGTGGCCGCAGGATCCTTGAAATAGCCAAGCATCACGTTTGGCCCGCGATGCACGATTTCGCCGATCTCTCCCGGCGCCAGCAGCTCGCCGTCCTCATCCATGATCGCGGTTTCGCAGGTCGCGGTCGAAACGCCCCAGTAATTGGCATCGCGCTGCGGATGCTGAACCGGGCGGAAGCTCATGGTGACCGGATATATTTCCGTCTGGCCCGTCACCAGCATGATGTTGGCGCTCATCGTCTCGGCGATTCTATTGACAAGCGAGCGCGGCATGGGTGCCATGGCATAAATGCAAAGCCGCAGCGACGAAAAGGCGGCCATCGATGCCTGGGGATCCGCCAGCATCGCCCCATACATCATGGGCAGGCCAACGAGTACGGAAACCCTTTCCCGTGCGATGGTCGCGATGACCGCCGGGGCACTGAAGCCGCGCGCGACCACCAAGCATGACCCTGCCGCGAAGGCGGTGGC
This sequence comes from Cupriavidus necator, assembly GCF_040578825.1. GTDB lineage: Bacteria > Pseudomonadota > Gammaproteobacteria > Burkholderiales > Burkholderiaceae > Cupriavidus > Cupriavidus necator_E. The sequence goes on from NZ_JBEFLI010000057.1 coordinate 31,001, forward strand.
TGCGACCACATGCTGGCCACAATGAAACAACGGCAATATCCCGCTCACCACGTCCTCGTCGGTAAACGCGAACGTCGATAAATTGGCAAGAATGGCGCTGTACACCGATGCGTGCGAATGGACCGCGCCTTTTGGGTTTCCCGTGGTACCGCTCGTGTACATGATTAACGCGGGTTGCTGGCTGTCGATATCGACTTCCGGCAAGGCCGTCGGGCGTCCAAGCGCCGCAGTAGCAAGCGTCGTCCTGTCGGCGTTCCCGCCGTCGGTGCAGGCGATGATGACCGGCAAGGCAATTTCGCCGAGCAAAGCCGCTATCCTTGGCTGCTGGCAGATCGCCTCATCGACAACGATGCACGAGACTTCCGCATGACGCAGGATATAGCCGATCTGGGCCGGATCGAGCTGGATATTGATTGGCACCCAGACATGGCCTGCCTTGTGAATGCCGTTGATGGCCACCAGCATATCGGCCGAGTTCGCGCACAGCGTAGCCACCTGAACGCGGCCTGGATGCGACTCGAGCAAATAGTGGGCGAATTGCGAGCTGAGGTCATCCAGCTCCCGGTAGGACAAGCGGTCATCGCCGTCCACAATGGCCACCCGCGCGCCGAACTTGGCGGCGGACCGGTACAGCACGTCGCCGAGGGCGATACGGCGGATACGCCGGCTCTCGGCCGACACGAGCAAGTCTTCCATCATTGTCTCCTCTTATTTTCGCGTCGCTCATACCTTGCAAGCTCAGCCTGCCGGGTGCGCCATCTGTTCCTTTGCCGCCGCCTCGATCATCGGCTTGACGCTGTCGATCGCGCCGCCGCCGTCGCAGGGAATGATGGCCCCCGAGATATAGGACGCCGCAGGTGAAGCGAGGAACATGGCCAGGTTGGCGATATCCGCGGCCGTGCCAAGCCGGCCGAGCGGGACCAGGCGCTCCACCGGGGAACCGCTCCCATCGTCCTGAGGCGCAAGGCGGCGCATCCCCTCGGTATCGGCAATCGGTCCCGGGGAGATGGCATTGACACGGATACCGGCGCCACCCCATTCGATCGCAAGCACTCGCGTGAGCTGGTCGACCCCTGCTTTGGCGGCACAGACATGTGCCTGATAGCGAATCGGAACGATCGACTGCGGTGCCGTGATGTTGATGACCGAAGCGCCCGGGCTGGCGAGGTGAGCAAACGCCTGGCGCATCACGTGAAATGTGCCGTTGAGATCGATATCGACCACCACCTTGAAGCCATTGGAGGAAAGCTGATTCACCTCGGCGAGAAAATTTCCAGCGGCGCCGGAAACCAGCACATCGATCTTGCCGAAGTGCTCGCGGGCCGTCGTGAAGGCACTGCCCACGGCATCGAAGTCGCGCACGTCGGCCGTCAGCCCAAGCACTTGTGCGCCATGCGTGCTCAGCGCCGCCACCGCGCCGTCCACGTTCTCTTGCTTGCGGCTCGCCACGGTCACGTTGGCGCCATGTTGCGCAAAGGCGTGGGCGATGGCCAGATTGATACCGGTGGTGCCGCCGAAGACAAAGACGTGCCGACCAGTGAAGTCGAAAGATACGGTCATGGAAAGAACTCCAGTTGTAGGGGTCTTGGCCCGCCGTCAGCGCGCCGCGCGCAACAGCTCCTCGGCAATGATTACGCGCCGCACCTCGCTGGTGCCGCCGCCGATCGTGGCGAGCTTGGCATTGCGGTAATGGCGATTGACTTCCGTCTCCCAGATGAAGCCAGAACCGCCATGGATCTGCACGGCCTTGTCGGTGACCGAGAGCAGCATCTCGCCAACCCGCAGGATGGAGGCCGCGCATAACTTATGGATATCGCCGCGGCCACCACCGCCCCGCTCCAGCTCGTTGCAGGCCATCAGCGCACGGTAGGCCAGGGCACGCGCGGCTTCGAGTTCAACGTACATGTCCGCCAGCATCGCCTGCACCATCTGGAATGCGCCAATCGGCTTGCCGAACTGCTGGCGTGTATTGGCATACTCCAGCGACAGGTCCAGGCAGCGCTGGGCCGAGCCGATACACGGCAAGGCCAGGAAGGCCCGCTCGATGTCGAGTCCACTCATCACCACGGCAACGCCTTGGTTCTCGGCTCCAATCAGGTTGCGGGCCGGCACGCGGCACTCGTCGAACACGAGCTCGCCCGTGGGGGCACCGCGCCAGCCCATCTTGACCAGCTTCTGTGCCACGCTGAAGCCGGGGAATCCTCTTTCCACGATGAAGGCCGAGATACCCTTGGCGCCCAGCGCCGGATCGGTCTTGGCGTAGACCAGGATGACGTCGGCCACCGGACCGTTCGAGATGAACATCTTGCGGCCGTTGAGCACATAATCGTCGCCATCGCGCCGTGCCGTGGTGCGCATGCTGCCCAGCGCATCCGAACCGGCGTTTGGCTCCGTCAGCGCCAGCGCGCCCACACATTCGCCGGAACACAGCCTTGGGAGGTAGCGCTGTTTCTGCGCGTCGGTGCCATTGCGCAGGATGTTGTTCAGGCAGAGGTTTTCGTGCGGCCCCCAGATGAAGCCTGCATTGGCGTTCCAGTAGCCGAAGGCTTCCGCCACCATGCCGGCCGAGAACAGGTCCATGTCAGACCCGCCAAACTCGGGCGGTGCGGTGATGCCGAGGTAGCCGGCGGCACCGAGCGTGGGCATCAGATGCTCGGGATACCAGTCCTCGTTATCCATGCGGGGCAACAGCGGGGCCAGCTCAGCCCTGGCGAAGCGGAAGGCCTGATCGTAGACCTCACGCTGCTCCGGCGAGAGCGCGAATTGGGAAGGTGATGATGTCACGACGTCTCCTGATATTTGTTATACGTTCGGCTCAGATGCGGAGGATGCCCTGCTGCCGTTCGGCGAACGGCGCGTTGAGCGCAGCGGAAAGCGCCACCCCCAGCGCATTGCGCGTATCGACCATATCGAGCACGCCGTCGTCGCGAAGCTCCGAGGTCTGGTAGTACACGCTGTTGCTGCGGTTGTAGTCGTGCTGGATCTGGTCGTGGATGGCCTGGATCTCGGCCGGGTCCGGCTGCTTCCCCTCGCGCGCCAGCGCCGCGATCCTGATCTGCGACAGCGTGCGGGCTGCCTGCTCTGCGCCCATGGTGGCGCACTGCGAATGCGGCCACGCGAACAGGAAGCGCGGCTCGTAGCCACGACCAGCCATGCCGTAGTTGCCGGCGCCGAACGATGCATGGCAGAGCACGCTGAACTTGGGCACGCGCACGTTGCTCTGCACCATGATCATCTTGGCGCCATCCTTGGTGATGCCGCGATGCTCGTAGTCGCGCCCGATCATGAAGCCGGTGATGTTGTGCAGGAACAGCAGCGGCACCCCATCGCGGTCGCACAGTTCCATGAAGTTGGTGGCCTTCTCCGCCGCCTCGCTGAACAGCACGCCGTTATTGGCCAGGATGCCGATCTTGTAGCCCCACAGATAGGCGTAGCCGCATACCAGCGTGGTGCCATAGTCGGGCTTGTACTCGTGGAACAGACTGCCATCGACAAGACGCGCAATGACCTCCCGCATGTCGAATTGCTTCTTGATGTCGTCCGGAATGATTCCGTAGAGCTCGTCCGGATCATAGTAGGGCGCCTCCGGCTCGCGGGTGTCCACCGCCTGCTTGGGACGGCGGCGCAGCGTGCCGACGATCTCACGCGCCAGCGCGATGCCCTGGGTCTCCGAGTCCACTGCATAGTCTGCCGTACCGGAGATGCGTGTGTGGACGTCGGCACCACCCAGTTCGGCTGCGCTGATGTCCTCGCCGGTGGCAGCCTTGACCAGCGGCGGGCCTCCCAGGAAAACGCCGCTGGAGCCGCGCACCATGATCGAATAGTCGGACAGCGTCGGCACGTAGGCACCGCCCGCCGTGCAATGGCCCATGGCCACCGCGACCTGTTCCACGCCGGCGGCCGACAGGCGGCATTGGCTGTAGAACATGTGGCCGCCCTCATGGAAAATATCCATCTGCATGGGCAGGTAGGCCCCCGCGCTGTCGACCAGGTGCACGATTGGCAGGCGGTTCTCCAGCGCGATCCTGAGGGCGCGGATCGATTTCCTGGCGCCCAGGGGATAGACAGCGCCGCCCTTGATGGCGCTGTCATTGGCCAGCACCATCACTTCGCGGCCGTTGACCACGCCGATGCCGGAGACGATACCCGCGCCCTTGATGTGCGCGTCATACTTGGCATGATTGGCTGCCAGTGGCGACAGCTCGAGGAACGGCGTGCCCGGATCGAGCAGCAGTTCCAGTCGCTCGCGCACCAGCAGCTTGCCCTGATCGCGCAAGCGCTTGACGTCGCGCTCCGGGCGCACATGGCGCACGTCGTGCATCATCGCCAGGAATTCCTCGCGCACGCGCAGGTTGTGCGCGCGATTGGCCTTGTAGCCCTCAGAGCGGGTATTGATGCGGGATTCGATGCGGCGCATGCTCATGCCTCCCTTGCTTCAAGCCGCACCAGCAGTGCGTCGCGGTCGAACACATCCCCCTTCGCAAAGGGCAGCTCGGCGACCACGCCGTCGCGGGCCGCTTCGAGGTTGAGTTGCATTTTCATACTCTCGATGACAATCAAGGTTTGGCCCGCGCTGACGCGATCGCCGACAGCGACCGCCAGTTCGACCACAGTGCCAGGCATCGGCGCCAGGCAGAGATCGCCCTCTTCCGCGTCGGCGCCGCCGCCACGCACCGGATCCCGCAGCGTGACCGTCCACGCGCGCCCAAAGGCGTGGACATAGGCAGTCTCGCCATGCTGGGCGACCCAGACGACATGCGTGCGGCCGCCCAGCGTGAGTGCAAGACTGCCGTCCGGCATTTCATCCTTCACCACATCGGACGCCACGCCGTCGATATCGACCCGCCCGCCACGAGCATGACGCGCCAGCGCAACCTGATGGCGCCCGCCGGTACCCAGTTCCGCTGTCAGCTTCATTCGTTTCTCCAGTTTTGCATCGCGCCATGGATTGCTGGTGGTGCAAAGCGCGCATCGGCCAGCGTGCGGTTGCTCAGCAAGGCCGCTGCGAGCACCACTGCGGCCTGCTCCGGCGTAGGCGCCGGTATTTGCAGCGCAGCCTTGTGTTCTTCCAGAAAGCTGGTGTAGGTGTTGCCGGCGGCGAACTCGGGATGTGCCAGGACACGTTCGAGGTAGGCTGCGTTGGTGGTCACGCCAAGCACTACCGTCTGCCCCAGCACGGCACGCATGCGCCCGATGGCTTCGGCACGCGTCGCGCCGCGCACGATCAGCTTGGCCAGCATCGGGTCGAATGCCGAGGTCACGATGTCGCCCTCCTGCACGCCCGCATCGAGGCGGAAGCCGTCCATCTCCGGGGGGCGAAACATCCGCAGCTTTCCGGTCGCCGGCATGAAATCGCGCTCGGCATCCTCTGCGCACAGCCGGCACTCGATCGCATGCCCCTTGAGTTGGATCTCGTCCTGGCCGAAGCCCAGCGGCTCGCCCTCCGCAATGCGGATCTGCTCGGCGACGATATCCAGGCCGGTGATCATTTCGGTGACGGGATGCTCGACCTGGATGCGCGTGTTCATCTCGAGAAAGTAGAACGCCCCCGAAGGATCCACCACGAATTCCACCGTACCCGCCGAGGTGTAGCCTACCTCCTTCGCCAGGGCCACCGCTTGGGCACCCATTGCCTCGCGTAGCGACGCATCCACGAACGACGATGGCGCTTCCTCGATCACCTTCTGGTGGCGGCGCTGGATCGAGCACTCGCGCTCGCCCAGATGCACCACGTTGCCGTGCTGATCGCCCAATACCTGGATCTCGATATGACGCGGGCGCTCGATGTACTTCTCAAGGAACACGCGCGCGTCGCCGAATGCGGCCTGCGCCTCGCTGGTGGTGCGCTCGAATGCCGCGCGGCAGGCTTCCGGCTCGGCGTCTTGAATGACCCGCATGCCCTTGCCGCCGCCACCCGCGCTGGCTTTCAGGATGACCGGAAAGCCGATCGAGCTTGCCACGTCGAGCGCATGGTCGGCATTGCGGATTTCGCCGTCGTAGCCGGGAATCGTGTTGACGCCCGCTTGCTGCGCGATCCGTTTGGAACGGATCTTGTCGCCCATCGCATCGATCGCGTCGGCGCCGGGGCCGATGAAACGGATACCCGCCGCATCGAGGGCGCGGGCGAACCCGGCGTTCTCCGAAAGGAACCCGAAGCCCGGGTGTACCGCATCTGCCCCCGTCGCACGGCAGGCCGCAAGAATGTTGTCGATCGAGAGATAGGCAGCCACTGGCGTGGCCCCGTCGATCCGGTAGGCCTCATCGGCCAGACGTACCGCCAGCGAATCCTGGTCCGCTGCGTGATAGACAACGACGGCACGCTTGCCCAGTCGGCGGCAGGTGCGGAGAATGCGTGCCGCGATTTCACCGCGGTTCGCAATCAACACCGTATGGATTGGAGTCATGGCAGGAGGGCTCCGGATGGCTGTTGCTTGATGTTCGATACCTGAATGCTTGCCGCGTACCCTTCCAGTGGTCCGTCCGGCGCCAGCCACGAAGCAGGCACGCGAATCGGCAGGTCCATCAGCATCTGCGCGTAGCTCTTGCCCTGCGGGTCATAGCGCAACGACGCGATGCCGCCCCCGCCCAGGACACCACCCAGCAGGAAATTCAGCGCATGGAAGCCGGGCAACTCCCAGCAGCACACGGTCCCGGTGAGGTAATGCCCGAAGAAGGCGCCGACCCGTTCGGTCGTCAGTTCCCGACGCAGAACCGGCAGGAACTCCGCGCGCCGCGCGATGATGCCGATGTTGGCGTCGTTGCCCTTGTCGCCGCTGCGGCCCCAGGCCAGGGCGATCAGTGGTACCTCGACCACCTGCGGGAAACCGGGCTGCATGACAGGCGAGTCCACTGGCGCCGGCTCCCGCTGCTGGAGAGGCTTCCCGGATGCAACAGGCACGTGCATAACAGTGCCTCCCAGTTCCGCCTGGACCGGCACCATGCCTTTGTCGAGCAGGAAGGAGAACAGCCGGACCACCGGCGAGGGCGATGGCCGGCCGCCAAACAACCCGGTGGTGCCCTGCGCCATTGCGACCCCTGCCTGCGTCATCTCGCGCCCGAACAGATCCAGCGCGCTCTTGTCGTCATGGCGCAGCCCCATCTTCAGTACTACCTCGCGCGCGTTGTCGGCATGGCGGCCGGTAGCGCCGTAGGTGTCATCGGCGCCAATCACTTCAACCGAGGTCTCGCGATAGTCCGCACGTCCTGCCGCCAGGTTCAACCGGCGGGTGCGCTCGATGATCGCCACCCCCATGCGGCGGGCCTTGGCTGCGGCGTCCCGCCCGGCCACCATCATCGTGGCGATCACGCGCCAGCCGTCGGCATAGGTGGCGCTCACCTTGTAGGTGGGCGTCGGCGCGCGGCCGCGCGCGCCCCGCACATGAACGCGATCGGGTCCTTCCTGCGTGAGCTTGACCTCGGTGAAGTCGCACACGACATCCGGCAGGATATAGGCGGCAGGGTCGCCGATCTCATACACGATCTGTTCGGCCACGGTAGCAGTGGTCACCATGCCGCCGGTGCCGTCTGGTTTGGTCACCGTAAAGCTGCCGTCGGCCGCGCATTCGACGATGGGATAGCCCATGTCCTCCCAGCCCGGGACCTCGGCCCAGTCGGTAAACAACCCGCCCGTGCATTGCGGGCCGCATTCGATCACATGGCCGGCGAGGCTGCCGGCCGCAAGCCGGTCATAGTCAGTGTCTTGCCAGCCAAACTCGTGCATGAGGATGCCGAGCGTGACCGCCGAGTCCACACAGCGGCCGGTCAGCACGATGTCGGCGCCCAGGTCCAGCGCAGTGGCAATGGCACGCGCACCGAGATAAGCATTGCAGCTTTGCAATCGCCGGGGAAACGGCGCTCCCGTGAACATTTCAGTTGGGGCGAGCGCGGCGATCTCCTCAACCCGCGACATCAGGTCGTCGCCTTCGATGACAGCGATGCGCAGCGTCACGCCCGCCGCTTCGGCTGCCATGGCCAGCGCCTGGCGGCATGCGCGCGGGTTGATACCCCCAGCGTTCGACACCACGCGGATGCCGCGCTCGGCAATGGCGGGCAGTAGCGGAGCGAGGGTCTCGACGAAGTCAGGGGGATAACCCAGCTCGGGGTTCTTTGCCCGAGCCCGGGCAAGCAGCGACATCGTGATCTCGGCAAGATAGTCAGACACCAGATAATCGATCTTGCCGCGATGGACCAGTTGGGCAGCAGCTTCCAAGCTGTCCCCCCAAAAGCCGGAGGAGCAGCCGATAGCAATCCTGCGGTCAGTCATGGCACGCCCCTTCGATGCTAGCCCAGCGCGGCTTGCGCTTTTCAGCGAAGGCGGCCATGCCCTCGCGCGCTTCGTCGCTGCCGGCCAGCCGCTCGATCATCAGTTCGGCGTAGGCAAGGGTCTGGTCCACAGACATGTCCTGCATCAGGTCGAGCGCCTGCTTGCCCAGTCGCAGCGCATTGGGCGAGTTGGCTTCAAGCCGGGCGATGACATCCGCGACATGGCGGTCCAGTTCCACGGCCGGCACGGCACGATTGATCAGGTGGTAACGCTCGGCCTCTTCCGCATTCAGCGCCTCGCCCAAGAAGGCCATCTCCCAGTAGCGGCGCCGCGGCAACTGGCGGATCAGGTAGGTGGTGATCATCATCGGGAACACGCCTACCTTGACTTCGGGCGTACCGAAGCGCGCATGCTCCGCGGCAAGCGCCAGATCGCAGGCCGACACCAGCCCCAGCCCGCCGCCAAGGGCGCTGCCATTGACGCGCCCGATGATCGGCTTGTGACAGGCGCGCATGGCCCGGTACACCTGTACCAGCGGATTCTCCGCGCGCCCCGTGGCGAACGTGCTTCCGGCATCGCCTTTCAGGTCGGCACCTGCACAGAAGGTGCGATCCCCTGCCGCCGTCAGCACTACCGCGCGAATGGAGTTATCGTCGGACGCCGCACGAAATGCGTCGGCCAGTTTCGCGGTCATGGCGCGATTCAGCGCGTTGTGGGCATCCGGCCGGTTCAGGGTGAGCCAGAGCGCGTTGTCCCGGCGCTCGACAAGAATGGATTCAGACATCGACTCTCTCTCCAATCAGGAAAAGCGGGAAAAATCGGGCTGGCGCCGCGCGAAGAAGGCGGCGATGGCCTCCTGCATCTCCGCGGAGGCAAAGCAGGCCTCCAGCGCTTTACCCTCGGCCGCCATGGCGGCGGCCAGGCCCGCCCGGTGGCCCATCTTGAGCAGCCGCTTGCTGGCCCGCATGGCGGCGGGCGGGAGCGCCGCCAGTGACGTCGCTGTCGCCTCGGCGCGCGCCAATACGGCTTCCGGAGCGAGCACTTCATTGACGATGCCGGCGCGCAAGGCCTTCTCGGCGTCAAATGGCTGGGCCAGCAGGACCAGTTCGTTGGCGAGCCGCAAGCCGGCATGCAGCGGCAGCAGGTAGCTCGAGCCAAATTCCGGCACCAGGCCAAGTCGGGTGAACGGCAACTGGAACGTCGTCCCCGCGGCCGCGAAGACGAAGTCGCAATGCAGCAGGAGCGTCGTGCCACCACCGATTGCGCTGCCATGCACGGCGGCAACGATCGGCTTCTCGAAGTCGTCCAGGCGCATCAGCAGCCGGGCAAAGGCCGAGCGCACATAGCCCTCCGGCAAAGGCCCGGCCTGAAAGCCACGCAGATCGCCGCCGGCACAGAATGCTTCGCCCCGCGCGCGCAGCAGGACCACGCGGGTCTGCTGATCCTGCTCTGCCTCATAGAGGCGTTGTTCCAACTCGCAGAACCACGCCTCGTTCATCACGTTGCGCACTTCATGCGCTCCAAACGTCACTGCCAGCACGTGGCCACTACGTTCGACGCAAAAATTCTCGTCCACTTGTCTCCTCCATCTTGGCTACTTCAGGTCCCACCTGGCAGGGAGCTGATCGCAGCGGGAGGAAGTGTAGGAACAGGAAATAAAAAAAGCAAGTGATTGGTTTATTTGTGGCGTACACTTCGAACTGTAGTGCGGGACAGATCAGGGCTTGTCGAGCCGACGGCTTCAGGCATCGCGTCTAGCGTCTAGAATGACGCCCGCCACCGAACGGAGTGACATCGAGCAAGAGATATGGCGCGACCGAAACGCGAAGAAATCAATGACGTCAATCGCCGAAATGACCTCGTCATCGCAGCGGCGTTGCTGTTCAAGGAAAAGGGCTACCACGGCACGACCATGCGCGACATCGCGCGGGCCATCAACATGCAATCAGGCAGCCCCTTCTATCATTTCGCCAGCAAGCAGGACCTGCTCTTCGCCGGCGTGGAAGAAGGACTGCTGGCATGCCTGGCTGAGCTTGAGGCGATCGATTCCCAGACGATGCCGGCGCTGGATTACTTCCGCGCGCTGGCGCGCGCGCATCTGCGACGCTTGCTCGAGGCGTCAGGCGGGATGGTTCCGATGGTGGTGGATGAATGGCGCTACCTGGAAGGCCCGCAGCTCGAAGCCGTGCTGGCGATTCGCCACCGCTTCGAGGCATTGTGGCAAGCCGCGTTCGCTCGCCTCAAGGAGGGTGGCCACATCAGACGCGCGGACGCGATGGCTTGCCGCTTCTTTCTCAGCGCCTTGCATGGCACGGTGCGCTGGTACCGGCCGGACGGTGCTTTATCGCCTGAAGCGATTGCCGACGAACTTGTGGATTGCACACTCTGTGGCGCCGCTGATTGCAGAAGTCGGTAAGCGGCATGCCTGAACGGCGCAAGGGAGCCGATTATCGCAAGCTTCGCAAGTGTCCGGACGTGGGCTGGCGACGTCGTGGAAATACTGACCCACAGTTCACGCGACCCTGCCCGCTGGCTAACAACAAACCGCAATCGCAACATGGCTCGAAAGGAACCGTAGGAAATTGGCCCCTCGATTCCGCTAGACGGTTTGAGATACGCAGTTAGAATCCGAGCACACACCCGTTCCGAGACTTTCTGGCTCGCCCCACTCTTTTCATCATAGGGGCGCTTGCTGCCGCCTTGACCATGGCGTGCATTACTGCAATAGCGCTTTACGAAATGCGCTTGGACGCGTTCGCACGTGCTCGCGACACCGCTGACAATCTTTCCCTGATTCTGCAGCGTGATATTGAACGCAACATCGAAGTCTAGGAACTATCGATAAATGCCGTCATTGACGGTGTTAACGACCCGGCTGTGTTGCGATTGCCATCACAGATTCGGCAGCGCGTCCTCTTCGACAGGTCAACCAACGCTAAGGATATGGGCGCGCTCTTGGTCACGAACAGTGCGGGCGATGTCGAAATTGATTCGCGCTCGGTCCCTCCCAGAAAGGTCAATTTAAGTGACCGGGACTACTTCACGATTCAACAGCAGTCGGCCGATGCTGGGCTTGTGATCAGCAAGCCATTCTCACCGCATCTCACGACGACAGAGATGTCAGTCGGGCTGAGCCAGCGGTTGACGGATAGCCACGGCCAGTTTGCAGGTATCGTCGTCGGAACGCTTCGGCTGAACTACTTCCGCCGCCTGTTCGACGGGATGACTCTTGGCGACCACGGCTCGCTCACGTTGCTGCGACCCGACGGAACGGTTCTAATGCGACGCCCGTACAATCCGAAGGACATCGGTCGGAGCGTTGCAGGCGTTCCAGCATTCAAGCCGCTGATACAGGCTGACCAAGGCAGTTACATTGGTACTGCGGCACTAGTGTAGTGCGCCATAAATAATGCAACTTAATCGCAATTTGTGAGTCTCCATGTGTATGGAATGAGGGAAAACCCATGAGAATCGCGGCAACAGTTGAGCTAAGCGAAGGCCAGCGCAAACAGTTAGAAACGTGGGCGGCTGGCCGGATGGTCCCGGTTCGACTGGCCGAGCGTGCCAAGATGATATTGCTCGCGGCACAGGGCCAGACAGACAAAGAGATCGGTGCGGAGCTCGGTGTCTGGCGAGGTACGGTGGCGCGCTGGCGGGCTCGCTATATCGCCGACGGTGTGGCGGGTATTGAGCACGACCACACGCGCCCTGGGCGCAAACCGAAGATCTCGGCGCGCAAGGTCAAGGCCATCGTGGCGCTGACCACGCAGCAACGCCCCGATAACACGACGCATTGGAGCACGCGAAGCATGGCAGCGGCGAGCGGTATCAGTGCGGCGAGCGTGCGGCGCATCTGGCAGGCGCACGGACTCAAGCCGCATCGGGTAGAAACCTTCAAGGTCTCGAACGACAAACTCTTCGCCGAGGGAAGCTGGATCGATCGGGTCGCAGCGTCAAGCAACTGGTCGATCTGATAGGTGAGTTGCGTCGGCAAGGAGTCCAGTTCAAGAGCCTGACCGAGGCCATCGATACCGGCCCGCTGCCAGGTCGGTTCCTCTCCCATGTGATGACCAGTCTTGCCGAGATGGAGCGTGAGTTGACCGTCGAGCGCACGCGCGCCGGGCTTCAAGTTCCCCGGCTGCCTATCCGCAAGTTCATGGTCGTCGTTCAAAATGGGCGATTAATTGCGTTTTACCCCCTTCCTCAGTAACGGTGCGAGAGATTTGTTGCAGATCGATAATTCTGCGAATGGTGACCACTAATACTGCGACCTTGGCGTTCCAAGGGGGCTTCATAACGGGTCGCGATCCCCCGCGTACCGCTTCCCTACGCAACGCATCACTGCACTGAGATTTTTGAGCTGATGTAATCTGAACGATGAGATGACCGGAAGCGGTGATCGTGAATTTCACAGGCCATTGCCACCGGATTCAGCCACTCACGTTTCCAGCGAGGCGCAAAGACATCGAAGGGATTCAGAGCGAGGCACTCGAAGCAGAACGGGAGGCCGCTGCGTTCGGACACCCATGCCGCGGGCGTTTGGATCGCCACTAGTCTGTCGATGTTAACGTGTGTCAAAGCTGCGAGACGGGCAAGCACCGGCTCATCAACCGGCGGAAACAGCAGCCATCCACAGCGGGGCAAGCAGGGGAATTCCCCAAGGTGCCCACTCGCCCATAACTGGGAAACGCTGATTCGATACGTTGCTGCCAAGCGCCCCAGCCAACCGCCAAAGGCCTCGTCGTCAAACGGACGTGGCGCCACCGGCCAAGGTCTCACAAGCTCAGCACGGGATACCTCGCGATGCATTCTCGATGTGGCCAAGTTCGATCACCTCTCCGCCGTCGCGAATGGCGAGTTCAGTCGCAACATTGAGCACCCGCGATACCTCCCCGGTTAGTCCGCCGCTCGCCGCCAGAATCGCGTGAACCATCTCTTGCCGCGCCAGGTTCGACGGCCGTCGAAGAGGCAGAATCCGTTCGAATGCAGCAAGGAGGCATCGGAAGGCCTCTGATTCGTGCCACCTGGGAACTTCGAAGCGTGTGAACCGGCTCACCATCTGCGGATCCGTTTGCAACGCGATCACGGCGTCTTGGGTGCCAACGAGGACGATGGAGATTTTCAAATCATTTGCCAGGAACTTTAGCAGATTCAAGGATGCCCTCTGTTCCCGGTAGCTTCCTGCGAGCAAGTGATGGACCTCGTCAACAATCAGCATCCGCGGCGCTACCTTCCGAAGCAGCTCTCGGGTCAGCTTCTCGAGCGCGGACAGGCGGGCCGTAGCATTGAAAGGCGCACCCAGCTCGAAAAGCAGTGACGCATAGAATCGCTGCTGATCAGGTGTCGGCGGCATCTGCATGGCGACGATTTTGCACATCTCCACGCCCTTCTCCTCGTCATACTCGGGCGGATGATGACGCTGAAACTTGGAGATTATCTGCGCTTTTTCCGATATTGGAGTCCCCGTGCAGTAACAGGCATGGCATACGCTCGCGCTCTGGTGTCTGGATGAGTCGTTCAAGAATCTCCAGCGCCTGCGTGGCACGCGGGTAGTCGATCCACCGGTTACGGGCTAGTCCTCGAATCCGGACATTGTCATCGCATTGTGCCAGCGGTCTGGCAGTAGGCAACAGATGTGTGAGTAGCGCGCCCATTACGGATCACCATTGCTCTACATCGTACGCTATGGCTGGCTTGCTGTAGTCGACGGACGCCTCAGTGGGTCTCACCGATGCGCTTTCGCCTTGCCGAACTTGAGAGTTCTCTTGCCGAGCGTTCCTTGGCACCGGATCCTTCAAGACATTGCGTCGACGGCTTGCACCCAACGACTGTGTTCTTGCGCGCGCAACGATGCGGCGCTGTTCATCAATGGCCATGAACAGCATAGCCTCGCTGACGTATTCCTGTCCTTGGGCGCGCAGATGCCGCAATGCGCTGCGTTGCTCCCATAACGAAACGCGATCGCGGCGCAAGTCGGCAAAGGTCGCCTCGAGGTACCGTTTGCCATCAACGCTGACAAAAATTTTGGAGAGATCTTCGGGGTGAAACCGTGTAATGACCTTCTGCTTGGTTGCCCGCCACGCAGTAAAGATTGGATGCCAGTACCGAATGTAGAATAGCGTGAGGCCATCCGCCTGGACCGTTCTATGTGTCATCGGCAGGAACTGGATCAGGAACCGCAAAGCTTCGGACGCCGTATCGGGAAGCAACTTCGGAGGCGTCTCGCCGCCAAGTGTGGCCCACATGGAGTAGGGAGTGGCTCCGCGCAACCCCCGGTGCGCATTATGGTGATAGCGCTGCGCGACCTCCAGGACCAGCCATTTCTCAAATTCTCGGATAGTCAGGGATGCCTCTCGTTCAGGCGGCCTGGCTTTGCGCCCCTTCGGGGACGAACCAGTCGATCCCGGCAAGCTGTGTACGCGCTCCATGAGGGTCCGATTCAATCGTTCGATATGTCCGCCAAAGTATGGGCGTCCGGCGGGACGATACATCAACTCCACCCCGTACTGGCTACACCCGGAACGCAGCGCCCTGCTTTTGAACTCGGCCGCGTTGTCGAGGTGAAGCACTTTCGGGATACCGTGCATCGGCCAATCGGCACTGACCTCGAGACTGGCGAGCCAGTTCACCTTAGGAAGCACGACGCGCGTCAATAGGAGAGCGACCGTGGCCGCATTCGGGCGGTCCATTCCCACATACACTCCCACGACACATCGTGTGGCAACGTCAACAGCAAGGCTAAGCCATGGCCTACCGATAGGGCGCCGATATAGCTCATCCACCACGATCACATCGGCCAGCGTGTGATCGACCTGAACGATGTCCATCGGGTAACGCGCGACGAGACTGCCAGGCGGAATTGCTGCCGCCGGTAACGCCGCATGCAGAAGCGCCTCTTCCTTGCGATAAGCGGCCCAACGCCGTGAAACGGTTGACCTGGCTGGTGCGGTGACGCCAGCCGCGGCACAACGTTTGCGGATTTCAATGGTCAGCTCAAACAGCGGGTGCGCCAGATAGCGCTGCTGCGGCAGCCAAGTGGATAGTACATCGTTCACGATGTTTTCGACTTGCGCCGGCAGTCGCCCCTTTCCGGATCTCGGACCGCGGTCATATGGGCTCAGCGCACTCGCGACTGGATCAGCAAGAAATCGTTGCCGAAGACGATAGACGGTGGACCGATGCATCCTGAGCAGTTTGCCAGCGTAATCTGCTTGCTTGCGCGAGAGCGGTCCCCTTCCAAGGGGACGCAGAACTCGCGCAATCGCAAATTCGCGCTCCGTAGGTTGAGTCATGGAGATACGCAGAAACTAACATTCAACCCACAGTAGTCGAATTACCAGTCCGCAGAGCCACAGTCGCGGAATTTGTCGTCCAACGCCGAAAGGCCGTTGCGCAGCGGCAGCCTGGTCAATGGGCATGCCTACCCTTGCCCGCGTTGCCCGTATCCGGTCGCCAAGCTGGTCAATGCTTCGGATTGTCGCGCGTGATGGCGGAGTTGGATCAGGAAGCGGCCTCGGCATAGATGTGGAATAACTTTCACGAAAGTGAAATTATGCAGAGGTGACACCATCACGTCGATGGCCCCTTCCCCGGAAGCTCTCTTTGCTTGTCGCGGCTGTTTTTCTGGTGGTTAATTGCGTTTTTATTTTCCAAGACTTCTCAACATCTGTTGTTGAAGATCGTCATTCGTGCGAGCCACGCTCAACATTCATGCGACCGTAGCATTTTTACGCTCAGCATTCGTGCGACTGTATCTTTCCCATGCGAAACAAGGTCCCGGTGGGGCGTTGCGTGCGCTCTTCGAAGCAGTTGATTAAAGTTACCAAGGTAATAGAGATTCCAGTACCAGGTCGTTTCAAGCTTGCCGGGATGTTGCACGCACATTGAAGAGGCCCGATCCAGCCACTCGAGTCTCCAGAATGGCGAACCGACATCGGTAGGATTCAGGATCAAACAGGGATAGCAATACGGTAAGCGACGTCTTTCGTAGATCCAACCGATTGGGGTCTGCATAGCTCTCAGGCGATCCACGCTCACGCGGGTTAGCTGTGAGAGACGTTCCAAGGTCTCGATCGGCACTGGCGGAAACAGTAGCCATTTCCTTTGCGTCAGGGTTGGCATCGGACCGAGATCTGCGTGCGTCCAAAGCTGTTCAACCGTCATGGAGTACTTTCCAGCGAGTCGTCCCAGCCAGCCTCCAAATGCCTCCCCATCAAAGGGACGCGGTGCAACGGGCCACGGCCTCGGCCGGTTAGAGCATGCAGCTCCGGGCGTGTTCAATGTGTGAGACATCAATCATTTCCCGTCCATCGCGGATCGCAAGCTAATTCAAAAGCCGCGAAACCTCACCGGTCAAGCCTCCGCTCGCCTCTACAACCGCCGAGACAACCTCTCTTCTCGACAGGTTTGACGGCCGCCGCAAAGGAAGAATGCGCTCGAATGCCGCCAGGAGACCTCGGAAGGCTTCCGACTCCTGCCATCGAGGCATCTCGAAGCGCGCAAAGCGACTGCTCATTTGCGCATCGGTCTGAAGTGCAAACTCAGCATCGTGCGTTCCCACAAGGACGATCGTCATCTGGAGATCGTTGGCGAGAAATTTGAGCAGGTTCAGTGAGGCGCGCTGCTCGCGATAACTTCCCGCCAAGAGGTGATGAACTTCATCGACAACCAGCATGCGCGGTGAAACTTCCCGTAGCACCTCGCGACTCAGATTCTCGAGCACGCTGAGCTTCGCTGCTGCGTTGAATGGCG
>NZ_JBEFLI010000058.1:0-47938 GCF_040578825.1 Cupriavidus necator
CTCGATGCCTGCCCCCACCCTGCCTCCGCGCATGCCTGCCGTGCGCCTCGCCATCGTCACCACCGCCCTGCTCGCCGGCTGCGCCACCGGCCCGCAGGCGAATCCCGACGATCCGCTCGAGCCGATGAACCGCGCCGTGTACACGGTCAACGACAAGCTCGACCAGTACGTGGCCGTGCCGGTGGCCAAAGGCTACAAGGCGGTCACGCCGGAGCCGGTGCGCACCGCGGTCACCAATTTCTTCTCGAACCTCGCGGACGTGGGCAACTTTGCCAACAACCTGCTGCAGGGCAAGGGCGTGGCGGCGGCGGAGAGCTTTATGCGGGTGGCGGTCAATTCAGTGCTGGGGATCGGCGGGCTGATCGATATCGCCACGCCGGCCGGGCTGCCGAAGCATTCGCAGGATTTCGGCCTGACGCTGGGCACGTGGGGCGTGCCGTCGGGGCCCTACCTGGTGCTGCCGTTCTTCGGTCCCAGCTCGTTCCGCGACGGCGTGGGCCTGTACGTGAATTTCTGGTTCGACCCGGTCACCTATACCGAGCCGGCGGTGCGCAATTCGCTGTTCGGGCTGAACGTGGTCGACACGCGCACCAACCTGCTGGCCGCGACCGACCTGCTGAAGCTGGCGGCGCTGGACAAGTACGCCTTCGTGCGCGACGGCTACCTGCAGCGGCGCCGCTCCCTGCTGGGCGATAGCGCGGCGCTGCCGGACTATGGCGAGGACGAGGACGACGCCGGGGCTGCCGCGCCAGCGCCGGCCGCGCCCGCTGAACCGGTTGCGCCGGCCGGCACGCCGGTGCCCGCGCAGCCGTCGGCGCCGCGCTGAAGCAACCGATAGCTGCCAGCCGTCAGTTGCCCCAGCCGTCAGTTGCCGATACCCAGCAACACCACCTCGAACGTCAGCGTGGCGTTCGGCGGGATCGTGCCCGGCACGCCGCGCGCGCCGTAGGCCGTCGACGCCGGGCAGGTCAGCTTGGCCTTGCCGCCCACCTGCATCGCCTGCACGCCTTCGGTCCAGCACGGGATCACCCGGTTGAGCGGGAACGAGATCGGCTGGCCACGCTTGTACGAGCTGTCGAACTCCGTGCCATCGGCCAGCGTGCCGCGGTAGTGGACCTGCACCGTGTCGGTGGCCTTGGGCGACGCGCCATTGCCCTTGACCAGGTGCTGGATGGTCATGCCCGAGGCCAGCGTCTGCGGCGCCGCAGCGGGAGCGGCGGGCGCGGCCGGGGCCGACGCCGCGGGAGCGGCCGCCGACGCGGCGCAGGCGAACGTCAGGGAGCCGAGGAAAAGCGCAAGTGTCTTCATGGGAAGCCCGTTGTGATGTGGTGTTGGGATGCGGCAGTTTAACCGAGGCCGGATAGTGGGCCTGCTGCCCGGCGGCGCAAGCCGCACGCGCCGCAGCGGCACATAGCGCACAACGCGCGCGCGCCGGCGGCGGCTGCGTGGGTTTTAGACGCCCTGCTCCGTTGCACATGCCGTTTTGCCGTCTACGATGGTTGTTGACGGCCCGACACCTGTCGGGCGCACGGAGGGTGTCATGGCACACACGGATTCCAGGGGCCTCGCGGTCTCGACACAGAACGCCCGCTCGGTCGAACGGTTCGAGACGGCCCTGCGCTTGCTGAACGGCTACTACGGCGACCCGCTTGCGGTGATCGACACGGCGCTGGCGTCGGATCCTGACTTCGCCATGGGCCATGCGCTGCGTGCCGGGCTGATGGTCACCTCCGGCGACGGCACGGTCGAGCCGATGCTGCGCCAGAGCGTGGAAGCCGGTGAAGCGCTGGGCGACCGTGCCAACGAGCGCGAGCGCCGCCATCTCGCCGCCGCGCGCGCCTGGCTAAACGGTGACTTCAGCCGTGCCAACCGGCTCTACGGCGATATCGTGACGGATCATCCACGCGACCTGCTGGCGCTGCAGGTAGCCCACCTGACCGACTTCCTGCTGGGCCAGTCTTCGATGCTGCGCGACCGCGTCGCACAGGCGCTGCCGCACTGGGATGCCGCCATGCCCGGCTATGGCTATGTGCTCGGCATGCACGCCTTCGGCCTCGAAGAAACCCAGCTGTACGAGCGCGCCGAAGAACGCGGCCGCCGCGCGCTGGAACTCAATCCGCGCGACCCGTGGTCCGTGCACGCGGTGGCGCACGTCATGGAGATGCAGGGCCGGCTGGCCGAGGGCATCGCGTGGCTGGACGGACGCCGCGGCGACTGGGCCGACGACAATATGCTGGCGGTGCACAACTGGTGGCACCTGGCGCTGTTCCAGCTCGAAGAGGACCGCACCGACGATGTGCTGGCGCTGTACGACCGCTATATCCAGCGGCCCGCGCCCGCGATTGCGCTGGACCTGGTCGACGCCACCGCGCTGCTGTGGCGCCTGCACCTGCGCGGCGTCGACGTGGGCAAGCGCTGGCAGCCGATTGCGGATGACTGGCTGGCGCGCGGCGCGGCCGGGTACTACGCCTTCAACGACGTCCACGCCGTGATGGCAAGCCTGGGCGCCGGCCGGCGCGAAGCCACGCGGGCCCTGCGCGCCGCGCTGCAGCGCGCGGAGCTTGGCGACGGCACCAATGCGATGATGTCGCACGACGTGGGCCTGCCGGTGGCCGACGCGCTGATCGCGTTCGAGGAGGGCGACTATGACACCGCGGTCGAACTGCTGATGCCGGTGCGGCTGGTGGCGCAGCGCTTCGGCGGCAGCCATGCGCAGCGCGACGTGATCGGCCTGACCCTGATCGAAGCGACGCTGCGCGCCGGGCGCGCCACCCTGGCCAACGCGCTGACCGCCGAGCGTGCCGCGCTCAAGCCGATGAGCCCCAGCCTGTACCGGCTGGTGCGGCGCGCCGATGCGTGCCTGTCGCAGGGCCGGCGCGCGACGGAGCAGGGGCGCTGAGCGCCGCCTATACTGCACCTATCCCGAACGGAGGCCCGCTCCATGCCAAGCATCGTCCGCACCCTGCTGCGCCCTGCCCTGGTCACCGCCTGCGCCGCGCTGGCGCTGGCCGCGTTGCCCGCCGTGGCCCACCACGGCTGGTCTACCTACGATGAAACCAAGCCGATGACGCTGACCGGCAAGATCGTCGAGAGCCACTACGAGAACCCGCACGCGCATATCCGCATCGATGCCGGCGGCAAGCGCTGGCTGGCCATCCTGGCGCCGGTGTCGCGGATGGAAGCGCGCGGCGCCACCGCCGACAAGGTCGCGGTGGGGCGCGAGGTGACGCTGGTCGGCTACGCCAGCAAGGAAAAAGCGGACGAACTGCGCGCCGAACGCATCACCATGGACGGCAAGACCGTCGAGCTGCGCTGACCTACCGCGCGCGGCATGTCGGCATGGCTGGCGCAATGGGCTGACTGGGGCGCCGCGCTCGCCCGCCTGCCGTTTTCGGCGGCGCTACGCAGTTCCGCCTGGGCCTACCCCGCGGTCGAGATCGTCCACCTGGCGGGCATGGCGCTGCTGTTCGGCTCGATCATCGTGGTCGACATGCGCCTGGCCGGGCTCGGCCGCCAACTGCCGGTGACACTGCTGCTGCGACACGCGCTGCCGTTTTCGGTGGCGGCCTTTGTCGCGGTCGCGGCCAGCGGCGTGCTGCTGTTCATGGCCCATGCCGATGAGCTCGCCGCCAATCCCGCCTTCCTGGTCAAGCTGTGCCTGATCGCGCTGGCGCTGGCCAATGTGCTGTGGTTCCACACCGGGCCATATCGCAGCCTGCGCGATGACCGACGGGGATGGGACGTGGGCACCGAGCCGCCGGCCGGCGCGCGCATCAGCGCCATCGTGTCGGTGGTGGCGTGGCTGCTGGTGATCTGCGCCGGGCGGCTGATTGCCTACGTCTAGCGCCTTCCGCGGCGCACTTCCCGGTCAGCGTCAGATCGTCTGAAGGACACGGAACGGATGAAACGGCTTGTGGTGGAGGACGAGGCCAAGACCGGCGAATACCTGCGCCAGGGGCTGAGCGAGGCGGGCTTTGTCGTCGACCTGGTGGCATACGGGCTGGACCTCGACGTGATGCTGCCCGACGTCGATGGCTGGCACATCGTGCAGGCGCTGCGTGCCGCGGAGAACACGGTGCCGCTGCTGTTCCTGACCGCGCGCGACAGCGTCGCCGACCGGGTCAAGGGCCTGGAGCTGGGCGCTGACGACTACCTGCTCAAGCCCTTTGCGTTCTCGGAGCTGCTGGCGCGCGTGCGCACGCTGCTGCGCCGGGGCACGGCGCAGATGGCGCTGGACCGCATCCAGGTCGCCGACCTGGTGCTGGACCTGAGCCGGCGCCGCGCCACGCGCGCGGGCCGGCGCATCACGCTCACCCGCAAGGAATTCGCGTTGCTTGCACTGCTGGCACGGCGCCGCGGCGAAGTGCTGCCGCGCTCGCTGATCGCCTCGCAGGTGTGGGACGTGAATTTCGACAGCGACAGCAATGTGATCGACGTCGCCATCCGCCGGCTGCGCGCCAAGATCGACGATGACTTCGCGCGCAAGCTGATCCAGACCGTGCGCGGCATGGGGTATGTGCTGGAAGAGCCGGACGACGCAGAGGACGGGGAATGAAGCTCCGCTTGTCGCTGACGACGCGGCTCACCATCCTGTTCTCGCTGTCGTCGGCGGCGGTGCTGCTTGGCCTGGGCGTGCTGATCTGGCTGGCGATGGACCGCCATTTCGCCGACGAGGACTATGCGGTGCTGGGCGACAACATCCGGCTGATCCAGAAGATCGCGGCAGAGGGCCCGCCCGCAGCGGTGCCGCAGCGGCTGGCCGAGACGCTGGAACACCATCCCGGCTTCGTCGCGCAGGTGCGTGGCGCCGACGGCAGCGTGCTGTACGCCACCCAGGGCTTCGATTTCGGCAAGGCGCTGGCTGCCGCGGCCCGGCTGCCGGCGCCGCGCGATATCTTCGCCCCGTTTGCCTGGGAACAGCATGGCCAGGCCTACCGCGGCATGCGCGCGCAGGCGCCGGTGCCCGCCGGACATCCCGGGCCGCTGCAGATCGTCGTCGGCATGGACACCGCGCTGCACGCCCACTTCATGCACGCATTCCGGCAATCGCTGGCCTTCTACACCGCGCTGGCCGCGCTGGCCAGCGGCCTGCTTGGCTGGTGGGCCGCGCGCCGCGGGCTGGCACCGCTGCGCACCATGGCCTCGCGCGCGCGCACCGTCACCGCGCACAAGCTCGACGAGCGCATGCCGGTGGAGGCCGTGCCGGTCGAGATGGCCGACCTGGCCACGACGCTCAACGCCATGCTGGAACGGCTGCAGGACGATTTCCGGCGGCTGTCCGAGTTCTCGTCAGACCTCGCGCATGAACTGCGCACGCCGCTGACCAACCTGATGACGCAGACCCACGTGGTGCTGTCGCAGCCGCGCGATGCCGCCAAGTACCGCGACGTGCTGGCCTCCAACGCCGAGGAACTGCAGCGGCTGGCGCGCATGGTGTCGGACATGCTCTATCTCGCCAAGATGGAGCACGGCATCACGCTGCCCAGCGCGGAAGCCATCGACGTCGCCGATGAAGTGGCCGCACTGTTCGAGTTCTACGACGCGCTGGCCGAGCACAAGGGCGTGCGCCTGCAGCAGCGCGGGACCGGCCGCATCACCGGCGACCGGCTGATGCTGCGGCGCGCGCTGAGCAACCTGCTGTCCAACGCGCTGCGGCACACACCCGCGGGCAAGGGCATCGTGGTCGAGATCGCGCCGCGCGCCGACGCCGTCGCGGTGATCGTCGAGAACGAAGGCGAGACCATCCGGCCCGAGTTGCTGCCATCGCTGTTTGACCGGTTCTTCCGTGAGGACAAGTCGCGCGCGCGGCCCGATTCCGAAGGTGCGGAAGGTGCAGGGTTGGGGCTGGCGATCACGCAGGCCATCATGGCCGCGCATGGCGGCAGTATCGCGGTGGAATCGGCGGCGGGAAGGACGCGCTTCGTGCTGACGTTCCGGGTGCCGGACGACCGTGCGGGCGGCCAGGCCGACAGTATCGCCGGGGTCTCCGGCACAGCAAAAAAAGCCACCCACGCCAGGTAAAGACATTGGGGGAGCTGGCGTGGGCGTGAAGACCGCCAGATGCGGCTCCGGCGGCGCTTCGATGCTACGCAAATCCGCCTTCGGCGAATGGCAACAATTGTCACGGCGGGCGTCCCGGCGGGGAGCCGGCAAGACTCAGCCAGCCGGCAGCTCGATGCGGAACACGGCCCCCGCGCCGGCGGCGCTGCGCACGGCGACCTTGCCGCCATGGCGTTCCGCCACCGCACGCACCAGCACCAGGCCCAGGCCGGTGCCATCGGGTGCGCCCTGCTGGCCCTGGTGCAGCCGCACGAACGGCTCGAACAGCCACGCCTGGTCCGCCTGCGCGATGCCGGGGCCATGATCCTGCACGGCGATGACGAAGTGCCCGGGCTCGCGCGCCAGCGATACCGTCACGGGCTGGCCCGGCGGGCTGAACTTGATGGCGTTGCTGACCAGGTTGGCGATGGCGCGCGCGAGCAGCGCGGGCTCGCCCTGCATCAGCACGGGGTCGTCCGGCAGCTCGACCTGCAGCGGCACGTTGCGCGCCTTGGCGAGCGCCCACAACTGGTCGGTGGCATCCAGCACCAGGCTGCCGAGCTCCACTTCCATCAGCGCCAGCGACTGCGACTCGGCGCGCGCCACGCTGATGAAATCGTCGGCCAGCGTCATGGTGCGGCGCGCGTGGGCAGCGATGCGGGCAAGCACATTGCCATCGGCAGCGTCGGCGCTGGCGCCTTCGCCATCCTTGCGCGCGCGCCGTTCGTGCAGTTCGATCAGCGCCAGGATCGAGGCTTGCGGCGAGCGCATGTCGTGCGACAGGAAGCGCAGCATCTGCTCGCGCTGGCGCTCGGCAATGCGGATCGCGGTGATGTCGATGACGCTGACGATCAGGCCCGCCACCGCGCCGGTCTCGCCATGCAGCGGCGCGCCGTGCAGCAGGTAGCGGCGGTCGCCGCGGCCGCCGACTTCGATGCCACCTTCGGGCACCTGCGCCGGCGCCGTGCTGGCGCGGGCGTGGCGCTCGTGCAGCGCCTGCCAGTAGGCCAGCGCCGGCGCGGGGGCCGGGAACAGCGCCTCGATCACGGCGCGGATCGCGGGCCGCGGCCGTTCGACGTCGCCGGCCTCCCTGGGCGCTGGCGCGGCCGCGCCGCCGAGCACCGCCGGGGCCAGTGCCACGCAGCGGCGGTTGGCCAGCATCACGCCGCCGTCGAGGTCGCACATCGCGGTGGCATCGGGCAGGCTTTCCAGGCCGTCGGACAGGAAGCGGCGCATGCCGCGCAGCCGCGCGCTCATGCCGTAGACCGCGCGCATGCGGCTGTCGAGCGTGGCGCCACTGTGGCGCGGCGCCGGCATCAGGCCGGGTTCGCGCTCGAGCCGCGCCAGTTCGTCGGACAGGAAGCGCAGCGCCGCCTCCTGCCGCAGCCAGCTCCATAGCGGATAAAACAGCAGGCAGCCCAGCACCGCCGCGGCCGGCGCGAACCACAGCCGCGCCAGCGCCAGCAGCGCGAGCGAGCCGAGCAGCAGTCCGGCCAGCAGCACCCCGGTGGCCACCAGCGCGCCGCGCGGCGGCAGCCGCAGCGCGGCCAGCGCCGCCAGCAGCACCGCCAGCAAGGTGCAGGCAATTTGCCAGCCACGCGGCACGGCGACGATGGCATCGCCATCGGTCAGCGCTTGCAGCGTATTGGCGAGGATCTCGACGCCGGTCATGCCGCGGCCGTCGCGCGACACCGGCGTGGGCAGCACGTCGCCCATGCCGGTCGCCATGGCGCCCACCAGCACAGCCTTGCCGGCAAAGCGCGCCGGATCGACGCGCCCTTCCAGCACGTCGCGCGCGGACACGCGGGCAAAGCTGCCGGGCGGGCCGGCATAAGGAATGCGCACGCGGCCGCTGCGTTCCCAGCCGTTGGCTTCGGTGCTGTGCGCGCGCTCCTGGCGGTAGCTGTCGAGCGGCCGCGGCGCGCGCCCGAACGCCGCCATTACGGCGGCCAGGTGCGGCACGCCGGTGCCGGCCACCGGATGCGGGCCTTCGCGCAGGTAGACCTGGCGCGCCACGCCATCGGTATCGACCACCATGTTGATATGGCCCACCGCCGCGCCCAGCCCGGCCAGCGGGTAGCGCACCAGCATATCGGCACCGGCATGTTCGGCCACCACCGGCAGCACGACGTTGCCGGCCTGCGCCAGGCTGCGCGCCAGCACCGCGTCGTCCTGCGGATAGCGGGTGTCGCGCTCGGAGAGGATAACGTCGACGCCGATCACGCGCGGCCGGGCCGCGGCAATGCGTTCGACCAGTTGCGCCAGCACCGCGCGGCGCCACGGCCAGCGGCCGATGGCGGTGATGCTGGCGTCGTCGATGGCGACGAGGACGATATCGTCGCGCGCGGGATGGTGCTGGGCGCCGATGGCGATGTCATAGGCGGCCAGGTCGGCGCGCTCGGTCCAGCCCTGGCGCCCCGCCAGCGCCACCAGCGCCAGCACGGCCGCGGCCAGCAGGCACCATTCGACCAGCGTGCGGCGCCCGAAGGCACGGCCGGGCCCGGCCGTGCCGGCCAGGGTATCGCCGTCAGCGGAGCCTGATGCCGCCACCGCTGTCCGCCCCCTCGCCGGTGCCACCCGTGCCCACGCCGACCGCGCCGCCGTTCCCGTCGCGCAGGTAGGCGAAGATCTCGATGCGCTGCGGCGCCGAGAACGCACCGGCCTCAGGCGCCGCACCGGGCGCAGCGCGCGCGACGCGCACGTAGTAGACGCCCGGCGCGGGGCGCGGCAGGTCGATGGCGTTGGCGCCGACCCGCTCGTCGGCCAGCAGCGTGGCAAAGCCGGCATCCGCCGACACCTGCACGCGGTAGCCGGCGCCGGCGGCCGTGTCGTCAGGCCAGCCGATATGCAGGGCGCTGCCGTCGTCGCGCAGGTCGGCACCGGCGGCTCGGGTTCGACGCGGAAGCCGACGGGCGCCGACCACGGGCCTGGCAGGCCCTTGCCATCGACGCTGCGCACGCGCCACCACCAGCGCCCCGGGGCCAGCGTTTGTGCGGCGGTGGTGGCGGTGGCCGAGTGCAATGCGGCCTGCCGCGTGAAGCCGGCATCGGCGGCAAGCGCCAGCTCGTAGCGGGCAGCGGTTGGCACCGCGGCCCATTCGAAGGCCACCGACCGGCCATACCGCACCGCATCGACGGCGGGCTGCAGCGTGAACGGGGCCGGCGGGTTCAGGCGCACGGACACCGGTGCCTGCGCGCCGTGGCCGGTCAGCTGGTTGGCGTCGACAGCGCTCACGCTCAGGTACAGGGTGCCTTCGGGCAGGCCGTCGATGCGGGCCGTGGTGCCGGTGGTGGTGCCGGTCCAGAGCAACTCGCTCAGCGCCGCATCGCGCGCCACCAGCACGCGGTAGCCGGTGGCGCCGGCCACCGGCTGCCACGTTGCGTCGAAAGCGGGCCCCAGCACGGTCTCTTGCGGCGGCAGCAACGCCGGCGCCGGCAGCAGCGCCACCGGTACCGACAGCCGGCCGGCGGCCGACACGCCGATGCCGTAGCCGGCCCCGACCGATGCCGCCGCCGTCATGGCATGACCCGCGGCAGCGCTGCCACCGCGCGCCGCGCGCACACCGACGCGGCCCTCCAGCACCTCGCTGCGGCTGCCGGCCTCATCGGCGGACACGCGGTAGCGCGTGCCGCGCACGCCGGTCACCATCATCGGCGTATGCAGCTCGAAGCGGCCCACGCCGCCGCCCTCGGGCGCCACGCGGGTATCGGCGGCGCCCTTGTCGATGCGGATCACGGTATCGGTCAGCCCGCTGCGCGCGAACGTGCGCAGGCGGCGCACCGCCACCGTGGTGGCGGGCGGCAGCGTGACGCGGGTGCGGTCGGGCAGCTCCAGCGTGACCGAGCCGCCCGCGGGCGTTTCGATGCGAGCGTTCTCGTCCAGCGTCATGCCGGGCTGCACCGGGCGGCCATTGGCGCGCACCTCGCCCGCCACGTACACCACGCGCGCCGACGAAGCTTGTTCGGGAATCTGGCTCAGCGGGATGCGCAGCTGCGAGCCGGGCACCAGCCGGTAGGGATCGGCCACGCCGTTCAGGCGCTGCAGGATGCGCCAGCCCTCGGGCGAGGCCATATAGCGCCCGGCCAGCGCGATCAGTGTGTCGCCGGGCTCCACCACATAGAGGAAATCGGCGCCCTGCGCGCCGGCGGGGCCGGCCTGGACCGGGCCGCTCGCGCCAATCGAAAGCACCGTTGCCAGCAGCGACGCCAGCACGGCATCGCCCCTGCACTGATTCCACTTACGCATCCGCCCCGGCCTCGTCCACCTCCGCTTCGGCAGCGGTGATGTCTTCAAAGCGATAGCCGTGCGAATACACCGAGGTCAGCCGCACGCCGTTCTCGGGGCGCAGCGCCAGCTTCAGGCGCAGCCGCGAGATATGCGTGTCGAGCGTGCGCGAGCCCGCGCCCATCGAGCGGCCCCACACGGCCTGCTCCACCACCTCGCGCGCCAGGAGGCGGCCGGTATTGCGGAACAGGAAGAGCGCCAGCTCGTATTCGCGCGGCGACAGCGTGGCGGGCTGGCCGCCGATGGCGACGGTGCGCGTGCGCGGGTCGACGGTGTAGTTGCCGCGCCGGATCAGCTCGACCTCCTGCGCGGCCTCGGGATAGGCGCGGCGCAGCAGCGAACGCACGCGGGCGATCAGTTCGCCGGCGCGGATGGGCTTGAGCATGTAGTCGTCGGCGCCGACGGCCAGGCCCGCGACAATGTCGGCCTCGTCGGTGCGGCTAGTGACGAACAGGATCGGCGGCATATTGCCGGACTTCTGCCGCACCCAGCTCACCAACTCATAGCCGCTGGTGCCGGGAAGCTGCCAGTCGACCACCAGCAGGTCGTAGGCCCGTTCGCGCAGTGCGCGCAGCAGGTCGGCGCCGTTGGCCAAGGACTCGCATTCGAAGCCCGCCTCGCCCAATATCTGCCGGATCAGTTCGGCCTGATCCGGATCATCCTCCACGGATGCAATTCGCATACCTCTACACCCTTCTGCCAGCTTCCGACTGCAACTGCGGTCTCTGCCACGGCATGTCTACGGCTCGGCCGGCAAGTCATTCCTCGTATTCATCCCAGCGGGGGGACGCGGCCGTCGATCTGATCCGACGGGCCAGGCCGAAGCCCGCCGGCTGCCGCAATGTTACCTAATCGCGGCCCCATGCGTCGAGACTCCTGTCGTGGGGTATGGGCCTCAACTCCGCATCAACTGCCTGCCAACTGCACCGATCCGTCAGTCATCGCCCCGGCATCTGGCCGATTCCCTGCCGCGCTCGCGCCTTGGCCCCCGGCTGCGGCCGCTTACTGGAGCATGTAGGTCTCGTACTCCAGCCGGTCCAGCTTGCGGTCCAGCAGGTACAGCGCCAGCGCCACCACGACCAGCAGCGACACCGCGAATCCGTAGCCATACCAGGCTGGCCCCAGCCGCAGCGTGGCCGCGGTCAGCACCAGGTTCAGCACGACGAAGGTGGCGGTCAGCAGCAGCACCTCGCGACGCCGGTCCAGGTAGAAGTAGATGTTGAGCACGCCCAGCAGCACCACCTGCAGGCTGGCGCCGATCACATCCACGTACAGCAGCGGCATGTACAGCTCGGAAATGCCCAGCAGCCGCAGCACCCACGCCCCCACCACGAACAACAGCAGCGCGGCGATGGCCTGCACCTTCACGATCTCGTACAGCCCCAGCCGGATGGTCTGGACCATGGTGTTGCGCATGTCCTCGATATGCTCGAGCGAGCTGCCGCCGCGCACCGCGTTGTAGAACGCGTCGTAGTACTCGACGAAATCGGTCTCGATGCGCACCAGGAACACCGCCATGCCCGGGATGATCGCCAGGTAGGCCAGGAACACCGGGATGTCGTAGATGATCGACGCATGCAGCGGCCCGATCACCTGCTGCCCGGTGGACGGCGAATACCAGAACATGAACTTGTCGATCCAGATGCCGAGGTTGTACAGCAGGCCGATCGCCACCAGGCTGGGGTAGGCGTAGCGGCGCTCGAACACCTCGAACGACATGAACTGGCGGCTGGTGTAGTTGCGGTAGATCAGCGTCACCATGCCGCTCAGCAGGCAGAGCTGCCCGGCGACGAAGCCGCCCAGCAGGCCCTCCAGCCCGTGCCCGCGCAGCGCCAGCGCGGCGCCGACCGAGATCGCGTAGCCGAGCAGGAAGGTCCAGACGATGGCCTTGTACTGCTTCATGCCCGACAGGAAGATCGCGGCGATCCAGATATTGCTGAGCACCACGAAGCCCGCCACCATCAGCAGCCGGTACAGCACCGACTGCGCGCCGAAGCTGAATACCGCGCAAGCCAGCCCGATACCGCCCGACAGCACCGTCACCAGCAGCGCCACCGCGTGGTAGTTGCTCAGCACCAGGTGGTCGCGCTTCTCGAACAGCCGGTCCGAGGTAAAGCGCGTGAACGACAGCTGCATCGGCCCGGTCAGGATCAGGCTGCCCGCGATCAGGTAGGTCACCGACACCTGGAACTGCGTGATCAGCGAGCCCGGCACCACGAACGGCAGGCTCAGCATGCCGATCAGCAGGATGCCGACGATCGACAGGATCCACGGCCCGGAGCTGATGATGCCCGCATAGGCATAGGCGCCCAGCATGCCGGACAGGTTGTCCCGCCGCAGCATCTTGCGCAGTTCGAATCCAATGCCCGCCATGCTCAGGCTCCTCCGTGGACCGGGCAGCGCGCGGGACGGCCGCCCTGCCGGTCTTGCCTGTCGCCGTCCGGCTGCGCCATCAGCCGCTGGTACAGGTCGCGGTAGCTGCCGACCATGCGTTCCTGCGTGTAGTAGCGCTCCACCCGCGCCACGCCCGCGGCCTGCGCGGCCCGCCAGCGCGCCGGGTCCTGCAGCAGCGCCAGCGCTTCGGCGGCCAGCGCGGCGGGGTCGGCAATGCGCACCACGCCGCCGGCCGAGCCCAGCGCCGCATCCTCGCCCGGCAGGCCGAACAGCAGCTCGCGGCACGAGCCCACGTCGGTGGTCACGCACGGCACGCCGGCGGCAAAGCCTTCGAGCACCACCAGCGGCAGCGCTTCGCTGATCGAACTCAGCACCAGCACGCCCACCTGCGGCAGCAGCGCGTCGATGCGCTGGAAGCCCAGGAACCTGACCTTGTCGCCCAGCCCCAGGCTCTGCGCCAGGCTGCGGCATTCGCGCGCGTATTCCGGATCCTCGTCCTCCGGGCCGGCGATCCAGCCTTCGGCCTCGGGGTATTCGCGCACCACGGTCAGCATCGCGCGGATAAAGGTCTTGACGTCCTTGATCGGCACTACCCGGCCGATCAGGCACAGCACCGGCGGCACGCCCGGCTTGCGCTGTTCGCGCAGCGGCGCGAGGCGCGGCAGGTCGATGCCGTTGGGGATGCTGCGCGTGCGCGCTTCCGGGGCGCCGTCCAGCACCTGGCGGCGGCGGTTGCCTTCGTACAGCGCGATGATGTCGTCGCCGGCGTCATAGCAGACCCGGCCCAGCGTCTCGAAGAAGCGCACCCACAGCTCGCGGAAGTAGCTGATCTGGGAGATGTCGCGCTCGAACACATTGCGGTTGTCGCGGATCCACTGGCTCTGGAACAGGTCGATCTTGCGTTCCTTGGTGTAGATGCCGTGCTCCGACACCAGCAGCGGGCGCTGGTTGCGGTGGCGCAGCAGCGCGCCCAGGAAGCCCGCGTAGCCGGTCGACACCGTGTGGTAGACCCGCGCCGGGATCAGCCCGTCGGCGATGCGCACGAGCTGCCACAGCGGCTTGTGCATGATGCGCACGGTCCAGAAATAGTCGGTGAACGACGGATCGGTGCAGAAGCGCCGGTACTGGTCGGTGATGGTCTGCCAGGCGCGGCGGCTGTACAGGAAGGCGTCTTCGCCCAGCGCGCCGCCCGCGCGCAGCGCCGGCATCAGCGCGCGGATCATGGCGCCGGCCTCGGCCTCGTGGCCGGGTTCGCGCAGCAGTTCGTGCAGCCGGTCCGAGGCCTCAAAGGCGGCGGGGTCGCCGGAGCTGCCGTGGACCATCGGCGGCGGCGGGAAGTCGTACAGGAAGTGCGTTTCCAGGTGGACCACGTTGGGCGGCAGCTTGTAGGCCATCTCGCCATAGTCCTGGCGCCGGCTGCCGATAAAGACGATGCCGAAGCGCAGGCCGGGGAAGGCGCGGATCATCTGGTTGACCCAGCTCGACACACCCCCGCTCACATAGGGGAAGGTGCCTTCGAGCAGCAGCATGACGTCGGCCGACGTGCCTTTTACCAGGGTCGCGCTCATGTTTGCGCTCCGGATCTTGCGCCCCGCCAGTAACGCAGCAGGGGCCGCACCAGCGGCAGCGGCGAGGGACTGTCGAACGATGCCATCAGCTTGCGGACCGCGGCGTAGTCGCGCTCCAGGTAGGCGGCTTCTGCCAGCAGCGGCACGACGCGCTCGCGCGCGAAGCCCAGGGATTCGGCGCGCTGCAGCCATGCGCGCGCCTCGCGCGGGGCGTTGCGCGCCAGCGCCAGCCGGCCGCGCATGTACCACAGCGAAGCGTTGCCGTCGTCATGCTCCAGCGCCGCGCTGGCGTAGCGTTCCACCTGGCTGGCGGTATAGCGGTACACGTCGCCCTGCACCAGGTTCTGGTAGATCAGCTCCCAGTACAGGTCGGCCAGGCGCTTGTTGATCTCGGCGCGCTCGGCCGCGCTGGCGGCGTTTTCCAGCCGCGGCAGCTCGGCCAGGATCTGCTGCGTCAGCTGCTTCTCGGCGCCGTCCAGCATGCCGTAGGCCAGCAGCCGGATATCGTCGGCGCTGTCGGCCAGCAGCTCGCGCAGCACCGGGCTGGCGGTGCGCGCCGGCATCGACTGCATCGCCACCAGCGCGGTCAGCCGCTCCGGCAGCGGCGCGCGCGCATTGCTCAGCTGCGCGCGCAGCCGCGCGCCGCCGCCGTGCGTGACGCGGGCCATCAGGTGGGTCACGAATTCCGGCAGGCCCACGGTGCCGATGCCGCTGGCCTCGGCGCGGCGCGGGAACAGCTTCGAGAACAGGTAGCTGCCCAGGCACACCAGCACGCCGCCCAGCGGCACGAAGAAGCAGAACAGCGCCAGGAAGCCATAGCTCCACGCAAACGGCACGCGCATGCGCCGCGGCAGCAGGCGCCACAGCACCAGCGCGGTCAGCGCGGCGGCCA
The DNA here is from genome assembly GCF_040578825.1 of Cupriavidus necator. Lineage (GTDB taxonomy): Bacteria > Pseudomonadota > Gammaproteobacteria > Burkholderiales > Burkholderiaceae > Cupriavidus > Cupriavidus necator_E. The sequence goes on from NZ_JBEFLI010000058.1 coordinate 15,178, forward strand.
CGGCCTGCATGCCGACGAAGGCCAGCAGCAGCGCGGTGCTGTTGCCGGCGCGCGCCAGCAGCGCGAGCGCGGCGAGCTGGGCGGCCAGGCCGCCGGCGCCGAGCTTATACATGGGGCGCTTCTCCGGCCAGCAGGCGCGGCGCGATGGCCCCGTCCACCTGCGCGCGGTGCAGCAGCTTGACCAGCGCGTCTTCCGCGCCGGTGCCTGGCACCGCCAGCGAATAGATGCCGATGCCGGCGCTGGTGAAGTCGGTGCCGAACTGCGCGCGCAGCATGTCCTCGATCCGCACCAGGTAGGCGGAAACCGCCTGCGCATCGGACAGCGGCATCAGCGTCAGCATGGCGCGATGGTGGTCGTTGACCAGCGGCCAGGCCACGTCCAGCGCGCGGCGGCTGCGCACCACCTGCTCGAACAGCGCATCGCGCTCGGGGTCCAGGTCGAACACCAGCGCGACCACCGAGCTGTCGATGCCGGTCTCGCGCCGCAGCCGCGACAGCCTTGCGTAGTCGAGCGCGAACGGGTACGGGCAGGCCGGCAGCGCCGCCTGGATGGTGCGGGTAGCGCCGGCATGCTCGACGCCGTCGGCGTAGTAGCCCAGCAGCACCATCAGCATCTGCAGGTTTTCGTAGCTGAGCGACAGGAACGGCATGCGCTCGACCACCAGCACGCCGATCAGGTGGTCCGAGCCCGCCAGCACCGGCGCCGCCGCGACGTAGCGCGTCTGCGCGTCATGCTGCAGCCCCTCGGCCTGCAGGTGCGCGAGCTGGCGCGTTTCCAGGCAGTGGCGCACCAGCGGGTCGTCGCGGTCGACTTCGAAGAGGGTGCCCACGCTGGCGACCGGCGCCGCATCCACCCGTGCGCCGTCACAGGCGTAGAGCGCCGCGGCCTCGAGCTGGCAGGCCTGCGCCACCACCTGCAGCATCGGCTGCGCGCCGGCCAGCGCCTGGCCGGTGCGCGCGGCCTCGTCCTGCGCCACGCCGCGCAGTTGCTGCAGCGTGTCGCGCAGCGTGGTGGGGCGCGCCAGCAGGTCGTTTTCCAGCCGCGCGTGCGAGATGCGCAGCAGGTAGTGGTTCTTGGTCAGCGCCGCCAGGCGCTCGTCCAGGTAGCGGTTGACCGCGCGGGCGCGCGCCAGGCGCGTGCCCCAGATATCGCCGAACTGCCCGGCCACCAGCACCAGCAACAGCCCGCCCAGGAAGAACATGCGCGGGAACGGTCCCAACGGCACGCCGGCCTGCTGGAAGAAGAACCAGCCGCCCAGCAGCATCAGCACGCTGCCCACGCCGATCAGCGTGCCGTAGCGCAGCGCCAGGATCACCGGCAGCAGCCAGGCCCACGGGAAGCCCATGCCCAGCAGCAGCGGGTTCTGCGGCAGCACCAGCCATGCCAGCGCCAGCGCCAGCACCATCGACACCACCAGTTCGACCACGGCCGCGCGCCCGTTCACCGCGGGCGCCAGCAGGCGCGCATAGCGCCCGCCCAGGCCGATGCCCTGCCCCTGCCGCGCGCGATATGGTTTGTCAGCCGTATTGGCCACGCTCATCCCCTTGCTTCATTCGGTTCGCCGCACGCGTGCGGCGTTGTCGTTCCCGCGCCGTTGCCCTCAGCCGCGCATCAGCGGCGCCAGCAGCCGGCGCAGCAGCTTCTGCGCGGTGCCCGACACCGAGGCGCGGCTCCAGCCGCTGTCGCTGCCCGTGGCCGACCACACCACCTCGCCGCTGGTCACGTCCAGCAGCTGCAGCGAGATGCCCACCGCCGGCTCGCCGTCGACGCCGACCTTGTAGCGCCATTCCTGCACCGCGCCGGTCAGCGCGTAGCGCGCCTTCTCGGCGCGCGCCCATTCCAGCGCCTTGCCCACGGCCTCGCGCTCGGCGGGCTCGAACAGTGTTTCCGGGTTCAGGCTGGCCGGATAGCGCTTCAGGCTGGCCACGCCGCCGGTCTTCAGCAGGCTCTCGGCGATCGCCTCGGCGCGCAGGCCGGCCTGCGGCGTCTCGGTGTAGTTGACGATCGGCAGTACCGCGATGGTGTCGCCGCGAGCGAGCTGCGGCGCGCGGCCCACATCGGTCACCGCGCAGCCCGCCAGCCACAGCGCCGCGCCCGCCGCGCCGCACCATGCCGCCAGCCTTCTCGCCAATGTCGTTCCCGTTTGCTTGTTCATGGTTTTCCCCTTGTGCCCTGTGTCCATATCCTGTTGTCAGTACAGCCAGCGGTAGCGCAGCCCCAGTTCCGTCAGCGGCACGCCGCCGTTGCGCGCCGCGGTCTCGTGCAGCAAGTACAGCGACAGGTGGTCGTTGCCGAACACCGAGCCGGCCAGCCCGAGGCGCATGCGGAAGTTCTGCCGCGCGCGCGTGTCGCGCAGCAGCCCCACTTCGCCGAACGGGCGCCACTTGCGCGTGTAGTCGTCCAGCAGCTCGGTGCCGAAGCCTAGCAGCACGCCCGCCTGGGTAAAGCCCTGCGGCATGTAGAACGCCGGCGTGGCGGCGGCATCGGCAGGCACCAGCGAAGCCAGCCGCGGCGTGAGACTGCCGCCGTTGGCGCTGTAGCTGGCATGCGTGCCGACCACGCGCACGGTGTAGTCCGGGTACGCGGTGCGGATCTTGTAGCCGGCCTCGACGTCATAGACGATGCCGTGACCAAGGGCGCTGCGGTCCTGGCCGCGGAAGCTGCTGTATTCGATGCGGCCGCCGACGAACTCGCGCAGCCCGAAGCGGTAGGTCGCGCCCAGCCCGACCACGTCCTTGGCCCCGCCCACGCGCAGCGCCGCCGATTCGTCGGCGGGCTGGTTCAGCCCGGCCAGCGTGCTGAACTGCAGCCGGCCCTGCTGGTTCCATTCGCCAAAGAAACGCGCGGTCGCCATCTGGTCCAGGCCCTCGCGGTAGCCCGCGGTAGCGCTCCAGCGCCTGCCGTTGTCGCGGTAGCCCAGCGACAGGTCGGCACGGCGGTCGGACGACGGCACGTGCGCCAGTTGCGCGGCATCGGTGCTGCGCTGGTCGCGCCACGTGCCGCGCAGGTTGAGGTGATAGCCCTCTCCCAGCCGCACACCGCCGGCCAGGCTGCTTTCGGTGTATTCCAGCGGCTTCTGGTGCGTGAAGCTGACGCGCGGCTCGATCGCCTGTGCGTTGTAGAGCAGTGCGTCCTGCAGGGTTTCCTGCAGCGCGTCGTCGGTGCGCGCCACTTCCTGCGCCGCGAACGCCTGGGTCTGCGCCGCACCCACGCGGTTCAGCCGCTTGTTGGCCTCGATCTGGCTGGCCACCGGCAGGCGGCCGCCCTGGCGCTCCAGCACGCGGTCCAGTGCCTCCAGGTCATTGCTGTCCAGTGCCAGCGCGATCTCGGCATAGGCCGGGCGCGTCAGCGTGCGCGCGTAGTGCTTGGCCAGCCAGGCGCGCGCCAGCGGGTTGGCCTCGGACGACAGCGCCCACGCCAGCGCCACGTCGCGGCCGGCCGCGGACAGCGCCGCGTCGCGCGCGGCCTCGCGCTGCACGATGGCCGCCGGCGGCGCCACGTCCAGCGGCGGCAGCCCCGCGATCTCGCCCAGCTTTGACTTCGCGCCGGCGGGGCGTGGCGCGTGGCGCGCCTGTTCGGTGGCGGCGCGGTCGTCGCGCAGCATCTGGATCACCAGCGCGCGCGACACGTCGCCCGACGCAAATACCTGCCCCAGCGCCACGGTCTGGCGGCGCAGTTCGGCGCGCGACGGCAGGCCGGCGTCGTTGGCGTCATCGCCTGCGTAGTCCTCTTCATCGGTGCTCAGCCGCGCAGGCTTGCGGCCGCCTTCGGACCGGCCACGATGCAGCGCCACCCACGCCTGGCGCCGGATGCGCCAGGCGGTGTCGGTCTGGCCGATGGCTTCATACGCGTCAGCCGTCAGTCCCAGCCACAGCGGGTCGGCCTGCCTGCCGTCGTTGAGCTTGCGCAGGTAGTGCAGCGCCGAGCGGCCGTCCTGGAAGCGCATATGGCCCGCGGCGAAGGCGCCCCACAGGTCGGGGCTGTCTTCGGCTTCGCTGCCGAGCCGGCGCATCAGCGCGCGCACTTCGGTGTCGGTACCCATGTCGACCTGCGCCCACAGCAGCGCGCCCAGCGCCTGGCTGCCCGCGTGCGGCAGGCTGGCGGCGCGGCGCAGGTCGGCCATCGAGCGCTCGTGCTCGCCGATGGCGCGCAGGTATTCGGCGCGGCTGGTCAGGAAGCGGCCGGATTGCTCGGCGGCCTGCAACTGCGCCGGGGTCAGGCTGTCCAGGAGCTGCGCGACGCGCGGCCACGCGCGCGCCTGCGTGTAGTAGTACACCGCAAGCTCGAGCGCATTGGCGCTGCCGTGCTTGCGCCAGTAGCCTTGCGCGATGCGGCCGGCATCGATCGGGCTGCGGTCGTAGAACTCCAGCAGGTTGGCCAGGTCGCTTTCCCGCGTGCTGGTGCGCGCTTCCTCGCAATCGCTGCGCTGGTGCCCTTCGGGCAGGCGCTGGCACAGGTCCTGCTGCGGGCCGAAGGTCGAGGCCGCGAGGTTGCGATAGCCTTCGCCGAGCAGGTCGTCGCGCTGGTTCAGCCGGGCCAGCTCGGTGAAGGTGCGCCAGTACAGCGCATCGCCCTGCGCGGTGCCGGCGGCGGTTCGCGCTACCAGCATGGCATCGAGCGCCTGCCGCATGCGGCCGTGCGCATAGTTGAAGTTGGCGAGCTTGAGCGCATACGCCGGGCTCGGGCCGAAGCGCTGCTGCAGCTCGGTGTACAGCGCGAAGGCGCGGCCGTCCTTGCCGGCGCGCTCGGCCAGCGCGGCGTTGCGCTCCATCACCGCGCGCGCGTTCGGGCCGCGGGCGAGGCCATCGAGAAAGGCCATCGCCTGCTCCGGCTCACCCAGCCGCTCGTAGGCAGCGACGACTGCGTCGACGGTGCGCAGGTCGCCGGCGCGGGCGCGGTGGCGCAGCGCGATCAGGTAGGTGGCATCGTCCGACAGGCCCGGCGCCAGGCGCATCACATGGTCCCAGGCGCGCTCGTCGTTGCTGGCCTGCGCGTACGCCAGCCAGTTCTGCAGCGCGACCGCGGGCTGGCGGTTCCATTCGGCTACCTGGGCCAGGCGTTCGCGCCACAGCAGCTCGCCCGGCAGCCTGCGCACCGCGGTCTCGGCCACGCGCTGGGCCTGATCGAGCTTGCCAGCGGCGAGGAAGACGCGATAGGCGAGGTCGTGGTCTTCGGCGTTGAAGGGTTTTTCGGGTTTTTCGGGTTTTTCGGGTTTTTCGGGTTTTTCCGCGGCCGCGGCACCTTCAGGCTTGTCTTGCGCAGTGGCGGCCGCCTTGCGCGTGTTGAGCATGCCCGCGGCCTGCAGCGCCTCGCGCAGCGCCAGCCCGCGCGCACCGTCCAGGAACACCACGCCCTGCGCGGCCCACGGCTGTGCCGCGGCGAGCGCGCGCGCGGCCTGCGCGGCGGGACTGTGCCGTAGCGAAGACAGCTTCAACAGCCGCGCCACATAGCGGCTGGCCTGCTCCGGCCGGTTGGCGGCCAGCGCCAGCCTGGTCAGGTAGCGCAGCACCTCGGGATCGTCGAGCAGCGGCCCGGCGTGGCGCTCGGCTTCGGCCAGCGCCTCGTCCAGCAGGTTGCCCGACTGCAGCGTCTGCACGCCCTTCAGGAACAGCGCGCGCTGCTCGGCCAGCGTGCCGGCGCGCGCCTGCGCGTCGAACAGCGCGCGCGCGGCGTCGCGGTAGTTGCCGCCGGCGACCGCGATCTCGGCAAGCTTCCGGTTCCAGAAGTCGGCATTGCCACGGTCGGCGCGGGCGAGTTCGCGGTAGAAGCGTCCCTGCGCATCGGTGGCGCCGAGCTCGCGCGCCTGTGTCGCCAGCATCTGCAGCTCGGCAATGGTCCAGCGGCGCGCCGACGCCTGCCTCAGCAAATCCTGCGCCTGCGCGACAAACTGCTTGCGCGCCGGCGTATCCGGCTGTGCCGCCCACGCGCGCTGCAGCGCGATATCGATGCGCGTGCGCAGGATCGCCCCCGACAGGTCGCTGCCCTGCAGCGCCTGCATGCGCGTCAGCATCGCCTCGGCCTCGTCGAGCCGGCCGCTGCGCGCGTATTGCTCGGCCAGCACTGACATAAAGGCGGGATCGTCCGGGGCGGCCTTCGACCATGCCTCCAGGTAGGCCACGGTCAGGCCGTCCATGGTGCGTCCCTGCCCCAGCAAGCGCTCGCGCAAGGTCTCGCGCGGGAACATCAGCGCCAGGCCGATGCCCACCATCGCGGTAAAGGTCAGCACCAGCGCCGGCGGCAACAGCCGCTCGCGCTCAGCCGGCGCAGCGGATTTCGACGTCTTGCCGGGCATGGTTCAGGTCGGTCAGGGGCGCGGTATCGACGCGCACGGTATCGCGCTCGCGCACGGCCTGGACGGGCTTGCCGTCGATGCTCACGCGGCAGTTGCCTGCGCCGCTGAGCCGGAAGAACGGCTTGTAGTAGCCGCCGAACCGGAAGCGCGTGACGGTGCCCTCCCGTTGCCAGTTGCGCACGACGCCATTGGCTTCCACCAGTTGCGGCGCGCTCATGGGCGCTGGCGCGGCGCGGGTGGCGAAGCGCACGTCGCCGCCGTCCAGGTGCAGGTAGACGCCGCCGCCGGGCGCGGCCGAGGTGCCGGTGACGCCGCGCGCGGTTGCCACGTCGGGCACGCCCGCGCCGGTCCAGCGCAGGTTGCGCAGGTTGCCGTCGCCGCGCACGATCCAGGCGCCCGGCCCGGACTCGTCGCCCAGCTCGCGCGCCACCGCCATGTCCTGCCAGTCGAGCACCTTGCGCACATAGTCGGTCGAATGCAGCGGCAGCAGCGGCTGCGCCAGCGCGTAGTCATAGATCTTGCGCAGCGCCTTCAGCGACGCCACCTTGGTGCCGGAGTAGCTGTGGTAGTAGATATTGACCGGCTTGAAGCGGTACGGCTTGTCGGTCAGCTCGAAGGTCTCGAGCACGCGCTCGAAGCCGTAGTACGGGCCGCGCCACAGGTTGGTGTAGACGTTCTCGTTCTGGTTGGGCGCGAACACCTGGAAGGTGCCGTCGGGCTTGTTGATGCCCAGCGGCGCGATCGCGGTCCAGCTCGGGTTGCTGCGCGTGATCACGGTGTCGCCGCCGTTCATGTTGAGCACGCGCGCCTGCGCCGCCAGCGTGAGCGCCTGCGCCGGCGGCTGGCAGTCGCCCGACCACAGCAGCAGCGTGACCGGCTTGCCGGCGGGCGCGAGCTTGCGGTTGATGTAGTCGATCGAGCCGCCGATCTCGCGGTTCAGGTCCATGGTGTAGCCGGGCACCTGCAGATGGTAGGCCTCTTCGGTCTTGTCGTGGCCCTTGTGGCCCTTGTCGTGACCCTTGCCGGCCTGCGCCTGCCGACGGCCCTCCGGCACCGTCAGCGCCCAGGTGAACGGGTGCGAGAAGGTATGGCTGGCTACCTCCACGTACGGCTGCGCGAAGATCTTGCGCGCGATCGGCTCCAGCTCGGCGGTGAGTTTGGGGTACATGCCGTCGGCGCTGAGCTCGGCCTGGATCACCGACATGGTCATCGGCAGCCGGTAGCGGTCGAAGATCTCGCGGAACAGCACCTCGCCGGAGAAACCGCCGCCGGGCATCTCCGCACGCGAGGCGAAGCCGTCGCCATCGATGTGGATGGTCAGCAGGCGCCGGCCGTTCTCGGTGGTGACGTCGGGGACCGGCATCGGCGGCAGCCGCAGCGCCTCGCGCAGGAAGGCCAGCGGCTGCACTACCCAGCGGTCGTGGTCGTTGTTCTGCATATCGGGCAGCACCGCGTACGGACTGATCGCGTAGCCGCCCCACGGCGTGATCGCGGCGGCGTCGTAGGTGACGGAGCCCGAGCGCAGCCGCAGCAGCGAGCGCGAATCCGCGCCGACCTGCACCGGCACCACGCTGGAGCGGTCCGGCGATACCGGCGCCTCGAAACCCATCATCGGGTCCTTCGACACCACTTCCACGGGGCCGCCGGCGCGCCCTTTGGCCAGGGTCAGCCCCAGGCTTTGCGCCAGCGACCCGCTCATGCGCAGGCCGAAGTCGTTCAGGAAAGCCACCGGGATGCCCTTCTCCACCTGCTTGCCGAGCCACTGGCGCAGCCGCGCCGCGGACGCATCGTCGACCGGCCCTTCCAGCCAGGTCACCACGCCGGCATAGCGGTCCGGGCCCAGGTCCGGCAGCGGCGCGCCGACTTCGGCGAATTCCACGCGATAGCCGAGGTAATTGAGCGGCATCGACACGAAGCGCACGCCCTTGGAATCGTCGATCGACACGCCGGGGCGGCGCTCCTGCACCACCAGCACGCGGCGCGGCAGCACTTCGACGCTGCCGATGCCAACCGTCTGCAGCCCGGCATCGGCGACGTAGGGCGTGATGCCCAGCGCGCGGATGCGCTGCGCGGTCTCGCGCGCGCAGCGGCGGTCCGCCGGCGGGCAGTAATCGATCGAGATGACCGGCAGCCGGTATTGCTCGCGGATGGTGCGCGCCTGCCCGAGCAGCCAGTCGCGGTCGGCCTGCGGCACTTCGACATAGCGTCCCCTGGCCTGGTCCCAGCCGCGGAACAGCGATTCGAAGGCGACGGCATAGGCCAGCCCATGGACCTTAGGCAGGATCTCGAAACCGCGGTTAAAGATCAGCCGCGCCTCCGGATAGCGGGCCTTGATCGCCTGGATCACGCGCACCATGCCCGCTTCCTGGCGGACGCGCTCGGCATCCGTTTTGGCCACGAGCTGGTAGGAATCGAGCGTATCGAGGAAGAAGCCGCGGAAGCCGCGCGCCCACAGCGGCGCGATCACCTTGTCGACGTAGAAGGCGGGCCAGCCTTCGGCGGCCTGATCAACAACGCGCGCGTTCCAGGCGTCGTTGCGTCCGGTGAGCCAGGCCGGCGGGATGTCCTTGTAATAGCCGCGTCCGGGCAGCACCTCGCCGACGCTGACGTAGGCGAACCATGCGGTGGCGGGCGTCGCCGCCTGGCGCGGATCGAAGCCGCTGTCGGGCTCGACCACGGCGATATCGAACGCCTGCAGCGCATCGACCGGCGGCCTGGCGCCATAGTGGAACGCGATCGACGGCATCGCCGCCGGCGCGGAGGCGGCCACCGGCGCCGGCGCGGCCGCCAGGGCGGCGTGCGCGTGGGCAAGCGACAGCGCCAGCGCGATACCCTGGACTGTCCGCCTTGCCACCTGCCCAATCACCCCGTGCAAGCGGGACGGCCTGCGCCCGTCCCGGCTTCGTTTCTCCACCAACTGCTTCACTGGCTAGCTTCCTGTTGTCTGCGCGCTTGCTTTAAAGTGATTTTTACGCGACATTTCTTGAGACGGTCGCCGCTGCCTTGCCCGGTCCCCGTCCGACTCTGGGACGGTGAACCAGGAAAAATCCGATAGTATTTGACCCTGCCACTGTAGGACAGACCCCCGTGTCGTACTGTCAACAATTGTTCCGAAATGGATACATTGTGCCAGCGCGCGATGGTACCCCCTGGACGGCGCATCAGACGCGGGCCGACAGCCTAGCACGCGCGCGGCTGCCGCCCGCGGCGCAATGCGCCAGCGAGGCGGCACCGCTGCGCAGATTAGAAACAAAGGAGACCCGATGGTGCCCCGGTGTTTAACTTGGGGCGAGAAGTGTCCGCAACGAAAATTGCGGACAGTTATGTTTGAAGGCCATCATTGTTACCCGTTCCTGTTTTTTATGTATGGCCTCGCATACAGTCGACGCGCTCACGTATGTCCATGCATAGCGATGTCAACGCCAACCGCCTCGGCTTTATTTTCATAATGATATATCCGGCCGTCCCTGACGTCCCCCAAAGGGGGGATGTCGCGCCGTCGTAAGAATTTGTAAAAATGATGGCACGGCCATGCACCGGACGGCAGCCATTATGCACGAGCTTGCGGCATGGCGCCCGTTGGCGGTGCACCTGCCCGCTTGCGGCGTTCGAAAAAATAAGGGAATTCACTTAACTGACGCCGAAGTAGAAAACGCTAATATCTCCTATCGGAACCTCTCATCATGATTAGGCGCTTTGCCTGATTGACACACCGGAAAAATTCGGCAGAATGATTCCCACTTGTGCAGCAGCCTTTTGGTGTGTTGTTCCGTGACGTTTTTGGCCATGACGTTATCGGTTGTCACGACAGCGACATATCGAGGTCATCAGGACGCAGTAGTGCGTAACGGACAGAGACACACTGCTTGCGTTGCACACGGTGTATAACGAGCGTTTTCGCTCATTTTGAAATTCAAGGTTGAGATAGATATGGAAACCGGTACCGTTAAGTGGTTCAACGACGCCAAGGGCTTCGGCTTCATCACGCCGGACGCAGGCGGCAACGATCTGTTCGCGCACTTCTCCGCGATCGAAGGCTCGGGCTTCAAGTCGTTGAAGGAAGGCCAGAAGGTTCGCTACGTCAAGGCCATGGGCCAGAAGGGCGAGCAAGCCACCAAGATCCAGGCCCTCTGATACCGGTTGGAAGACCGGGCCGGTCCCGACGGGACCGGCCGGAGCAGGCAAGGCCCCGCAGCTTCGGCGCGGGGCTTTTTCATTGGTCCTCTCGTCCGGCTCTGTCGTTGGTCACTCAGCCCCGGCCTCAGCCACAGCCTCAGCATCCGCCTCGGACCCACCGCTGACCGCATCACCAATACGGGGCCGTTTCGGACGATGTTGCTATAATCGCCCGACCCACAACCACCGGCCCGCCTGTGGGCGCGCACGCGCGGCGCGATCATCGCGGGATCGGTTAGCAGCGTGTCGAGGAGTTACGTGGCCGGTACTCAAATCGCAACGCCAGACGCCCCCGCCGCCGCAGTGCCCGGCGCCATGGCCGGACCCGCTGCCGCGGCCGGCAGCTCTTTCCACGCCGCGCTGCGCATCCTGCCGCCGGCACAGCGCCAGGCCATGTTCGAGATCTATGCGTTCTGCCGCGCGGTCGACGACATCGCCGACGGCGACGCGCCGCACGCCGGGCGCCTGGCCGCGCTCGATGCCTGGCGCGCCGACATCGCCGCCTGCTACGCCGGCGCCCCGCCGCCGGCCCTGCATTCGCTGTGCGCGCAGATCCGCGCCTTCGACCTGCAGCAGCAGGACTTCCTCGCCGTGATCGACGGCATGGCCATGGACGTGGTGCAGGACATCCGCGCCCCCGATGCCGCCACCCTTGACCTGTATTGCGATCGCGTCGCCAGCGCGGTCGGCCGGCTGGCCGTGCGTGTGTTCGGCCTGGACCAGGATTGCGGCATCGCGCTGGCGCACCACCTGGGCCGCGCGCTGCAGCTCACCAACATCCTGCGCGATATCGACGAGGACGCCGCCCTCGGCCGGCTCTACCTGCCTGCGCAGGCGCTGGCCGACGCCGGCATCCCGGCCGATATCGCGGCAGGTCCGCCGCAGGCGCTGGTCGCGCATGCCGCGATCGGGCGGGCATGCGCCTTGCTGGCGCAGCAAGCGCAGGCCCACTACGACCAGGCCGACGCGATCATGGCGCGCTTCCCGGCGCGGCTGGTGCGTTCGCCGCGGATCATGGCCGAGGTCTACCACCGCATCCTGGCGCGCCTGCGCACACAGGGCTGGCGCGCACCGCGACAGCGCGTGCGGCTGCCGCGCGCGCAATTGCTCTGGATCGTGCTGCGCCACGCCATCGGCTGAGCGCCGCAACCCGATGCATGCCGGGCACGGCACCGCCGTGCGCCGGCACAAGGAGTCTGCATGTCGATGAACGAGACCGCCTTCGCCACGGACGGCCCGCAGATCGAAACACTGACTGAGCCGGCCGCATCGGCCCCGGCCCCGCGCCACGCCGGCCAGGCGCTGGACCACGGCATCAGCCGCGCCATCGACACGCTGCTGCACCAGCAGCGCCCCGACGGCCACTGGGTCTACGAGCTGGAGGCCGACGCCACCACCCCCGCCGAATACGTGCTGATGGTGCACTACCTCGGCGAGCCCCCTGACCTGGACCTGGAAGCGCGCATCGCGCGCTACCTGCGCAGGATCCAGAACCCAGACGGCGGCTGGCCACTGTTCCATGAAGGCCGCTCGGACATCAGCGCCAGCGTGAAGGCGTATTTTGCGCTGAAGATGGCCGGCGACGATCCCCAGGCCGCGCATATGCAGCGCGCGCGCCAGGCCATCCATGCGCTGGGCGGGGCCGAGGCGACCAATGTCTTCACCCGCACGCTGCTGGCGCTGTATGGCGTGATGCCGTGGTCGGCGGTGCCGATGATGCCGGTGGAAATCATGCTGCTGCCGCAGTGGTTCCCGTTCCACCTGTCCAAGGTTTCGTACTGGGCGCGCACCGTGATCGTGCCGCTGCTGGTACTGAACAGCCTGCGCCCGCTGGCGCGCAATCCGCGTGCGGTGGGCATCAACGAGCTGTTCGTCGGTCCGTGCCACGCGGTGCGGCTGCCACGGCGCGCGCCGCACCAGCACGCCGGCTGGTATACGGTGTTCCGCGGCCTCGATGCGCTGCTGCGCTCGGCCGAGCCGCTGTTCCCGCGCATGCTGCGCAAGCGCGCCATCGACGCCGCGCAAGCCTTCGTGCGCGAACGGCTCAACGGCGAGGACGGCCTGGGCGCGATCTTTCCGGCCATGGCCAACAGCGTGCTGATGTTCGACGTGCTGGGCGTGCCGCCCGACGATCCCGCGCGCGCGGTGGCGCGGCGCTCGGTCGAACGGCTGCTGGTCGAGCATGGCGACGAAGCCTACTGCCAGCCGTGCCTGTCGCCGGTGTGGGATACCGCGCTGGCCGCGCATGCGCTGCTCGAGACCGGCGAAACGCGCGCGGTCGCGGCCGTGGGGCGCGGGCTCGACTGGCTCAAGCCGCTGCAGGTGCTGGACGTGCGCGGCGACTGGATCGTGCGCCGCCCGCTGGTGCGCCCCGGCGGCTGGGCGTTCCAGTATGCCAACGACTACTACCCCGACGTGGACGACACCGCCGTGGTCGCCGCCGCGATGGACCGCTACATGCGCGCCCACGGCGCGCCCGGCCGCTACGACGAAGCGGTGGCGCGCGCCACCGAGTGGATCGTCGGCATGCAGAGCGGCAACGGCGGCTGGGGCGCGTTCGAGCCGGAGAACACGCACCTCTACCTGAACAACATCCCGTTCGCCGACCACGGCGCGCTGCTCGACCCGCCCACCGCGGACGTCTCCGCCCGCTGCCTGTCGATGCTGTGCCAGACCGGCGCCACGCCCGGCAAGAGCGAGCCCGCCGCGCGCGCGCTGCGCTACCTGCTGGCCGAGCAGATGCCCGACGGCAGCTGGTTCGGGCGCTGGGGGACCAACTATATCTACGGCACCTGGAGCGCACTGTGCGCGCTCAACGCCGCCGGCCTGCCGCCCGAAGCGCCCGAAGTGCGCCGCGCGGTGGCGTGGCTCGCGCAGATCCAGAACGCCGATGGCGGCTGGGGCGAGGACGGCAGCAGCTACCGGCTCGACTACCGCGGCTATGAGGCGGCGCCCAGCGCGGCCTCGCAGACGGCCTGGGCGCTGCTGACACTGATGGCTGGCGGCGCCACGCAGCATCCGGCGGTGGCGCGCGGCATTGACTACCTGCTGCGCACGCAGCAGGCCGGCGGGCTGTGGCATGAGCCGCGCTTTACCGCGGTGGGCTTCCCGCGCGTGTTCTACCTGCGCTACCACGGCTACGCCCGCTACTTCCCGCTGTGGGCGCTGGCGCGCTACCGCAACCTGCAGCGCGGGTCGGGCCACCACGTGGCATGGGGCCTGTGACGGCGCGTTTTGTGCTGGTGGTCACCGGCATGGATTTCGAGGCACGCATCGCGGCGGGGCCGCAGTGCCGGGTGGTGCACGGGCTCAGGGGTATTGCGCTGGAACAGGGTGTGTCGGCGATGGCGAGCCGCGAGTGCGTCGGCATCGTCAGCTTTGGCGTCGCGGGCGGGCTCGATCCGGCGCTGGTGCCGGGCGATATCGTGATTGCGGACCGAGTCTGCGCTGACGGCGAGCGTTATGACGCCGATATGTCATGGGCCCGGGCGATGCATGCGGCGATGGCGCATGCGCGGGTGGGCACGATCGCCGGCAGCGACCAGCCGGTGCTTGCCGTTGCCGACAAGCAGTCGCTGCATCAGGCCTGCGGCGCGCTGTGTGTCGACATGGAATCGCATATCGCCGCGCGCATGGCGGCGGCATGCCGGCTGCCGTTCGCCGCGTGCCGCGTGGTGATCGATCCGGCCGGACGGGCCGTGCCGGCTGCTGCGGCGGCTGGCATGGGGGAAGACGGCAAGACGGATGTGGGCGCGGTGCTGGGCGGGTTGTTGCGGGCGCCGTGGGAATTGGCGGGGCTGCTGAGGCTGGCTGGCGACGCGGCGGCCGCAAGGGGGGCGCTACGGGCGGCCAGGTTGGCGATGGGGGGGCAATTCGGGTTGCCGGAAGGATTGGCGCAGTAAGCGTTCGCTGGCGCGGGCATGAATACCCGCTGGCGGCATTCGCTTGCCAATTGGGTACTCCCTCTCCCGCAAGCGGGAAAGGGGAGCAAACCGCCAGGCTGTCAAAAGCTTGCGCGTGAACTCACCCAAACTTCCTCACCGCATCCAACGCCAATCCACTCCCGATACTCCCAAACCGATCCCCCTCCACGCACCGCGCCTCCGGCAGCAAGCCGGCCAGCCGCTGCCGCAGCAACGGCACACTGCTGGACCCGCCGGTAAAGAAGATGGTATCCACCGCAGACCCCTCCACACCGGCATCCACCAGCAATTGCTGCACCGTCTTCTCGGTCTTCGCCACCAGCTTGTCGATCGACTCGTCGAACGCGTCGCGCGTGATCGTCAGGGTCAGCCCCTGCTCCAGCCGATGCAGGTCCACCTCGGTACTCGCGGTATCCGACAGCGCGATCTTGGCCGCTTCCACCTGGATCGCCAGCCAGTGGCCGGCGCGCTCGCGGATCAGCCGCACCAGGCGGTCGAGCTTGATGGTGTCGGCCGCGTCGCGGTAGTTGTCCATCACCAGCGACCACGCCTTGCGCGTGTAGACCAGGTTGATGGTGTGCCAGCTCGCCAGGTCGAAGTACTGGCTCGACGGCATCGCCTTGCCGTTGCGCAGCGCGCTGCCCAGCCCCAGCAGCGGCATCGCCTGCGCCAGGCTGAGCGCGCGGTCAAAGTCGGTGCCGCCGATATGCACGCCGCCGTTGGCGAGGATATCGTTGCGCCGGTCGCTGCGGCGCGCGCCTTCCGGCGACAGCCGCACCAGCGAGAAGTCGGAGGTACCGCCGCCGATATCGGCCACCAGCACCAGCTCCTCGCGCGCGATCCCCGCCTCGTAGTCGAACGCCGCGGCAATCGGCTCGTACTGGAACGCGATCTCGCTGAAGCCCGCGTCGCGCGCGATGTCGGCCAGCGTGTCTTCGGCAAGCTGGTCGGCGGCGGGATTCTCGTCGATAAAGAACACCGGGCGCCCCAGCACCGCGCGCGAGAACCCGGTGCCCGCGGCCTGCTCGGCCCGGGTCTTCAGTTCGCGGATGAAATGCGCCAGCAGCTTGCGGAACGGCATCGCCTGCCCCATCACCTCGGTGCTGTCGTCCATCATCGAGGTGCCGAGCAGGCTTTTCAGCGAGCGCATCAGCCGCCCTTCATAGCCGGCGAGATAGTCGCCCAGCGCGGCGCGGCCGTAGCTGACCAGCGGGTCTTCCGCGTGGAAGAAGATCACCGAGGGCAGCGTCACCTTGCCGTCTTCCAGCGGCAGCAGCGCCGGCCGGCCGGGGCGGCTCCAGCCCACCGTTGAGTTGGACGTGCCGAAGTCCAGGCCGCATGCGTTTGACATCATCGAATTCCGTTTTCCTGCAAGACACCACTGAAAGTGGCCCGCGCGGCGCCAGGCCGTTGCGGGCGGGGGGCGTTATTGTAGGCGAGTCGCGCGAGCCGAGCCGGGACGATGTGCAAACGGTGTTGCAGGCATGCCATTTTCAAACAGCGATTGAAAGCAGCAGCAAGCCGAGCCCGCTTTTTCAAGCGGACGGCAAATGGGATCATGGCGCCCTCAGCCATAACAACACCGGAGCCTTGCCGTGAATCTCGCTGACATCGTTGACACCCGCCATACCGTAAAGGCCTTCGACGCCGGCCGCGCCCTGCCGCAAGCCACCGTCGACCAGTTGCTGGCCGTACTGCACAAGAGCCCGTCGTCGGTCAATTCGCAGCCGTGGCACTTCGTCGTCGCCGCCACGCCGCAAGCGCGGGCCCGGATGGCGCGCGCCACCGCCGACCACCATGCGTACAACGCGGCCAAGATCCAGGACGCCTCGCATGTGATCGCGCTGTGCGTGCGTACGGACATGAATGACGGCCCGACCTGCATCGCTATGACCTGCGCGACCTGCAGCCGTGGATGGCCAACCAGGTCTACCTGGCGCTGGGCGCGCTGCTGATGGCGGCGGGCACGCTGGGCGTCGATGCCACGCCGATGGAAGGCTTCGACGCGCGCGTGCTCGATGCCGAACTGGGCCTGCGCGAGCGCGGCCTGACCAGCGTGGTGCTGGTCAGCCTGGGCTACCGCAGCGCGCACGACTTCAACGCCACGCTGCCGAAATCGCGGCTGGCGCGCGAACAGGTCTTCACCTTCCTGTAAGCACCGGGCGGGGCATGGCGGCTTGTTGACAGCGCCAGCCCCGTCGCGCCCGGTCGGTGTCCAGCGCCGGGATCAAGCAGGCGATCAGCCAGCCGGATCCGGCGCCGGCCCGAGCAAAGGCGTGGCCATCGCGCGCGCCGCAGCCGGGGCGGGCATGGACGAAGCCAGCACATAGCGGTCGCGCCCGTGCTCCTTGGCGTGGTACAGCGCGCGGTCGGCATCGGCAAACAGCGCGCGCCACAACCCTTCCTTGCTGCCCGGGCCGCCGCGCAGCTGCGCCACGCCGATGCTGACGCTGGCATAGCCCTGTCCCGCCGGCAGCTCGATGGCGCGCACCTTGCGCAGGATGCGGCTGGCCAGCGCCGACGCCTGGTGCTCGTCGGTATGCGGACACAGGATGCAGAACTCTTCGCCGCCGTAGCGCCCGGCCACGTCCGAGGCGCGGCGCGAATTATCCAGCGCCAGCGCCACTTCGCGCAGCACCGCGTCGCCGGCGTGGTGGCCAAAGGTGTCGTTGACCTGCTTGAAGTGGTCGATATCGATCACCAGGCAGGCCAGCGGCGCGCCGTCGCGCTGCCAGCGCGCCACCAGGCTGAGCGCCGACATCTCCAGCGCGCCGCGGTTGAGCAACCCCGTCAGCGCATCGACGCGCGCGCCGCTTTCGTTATGCGCGACGATCTGCTCCATCGCCATCACGGTAAAGCCGAACAGGCCCAGCAGCGTGGCGATCAGCGGCGCCAGCACCCAGGCCGAGCCGGCCGGGTTGGCAAAGAACAGCGTCACCGGCGCCGCGCCCGCGACAGGAACGCCCATGGCATGGCTGAAGCCCGCCAGTTGCGTGGCCAGCTGCACCAGGCTGGCCACCAGCACCAGCGGCGCGCCGATGCTGCGGCGCCCGCGGCCGACGCGCGCCAGCGTGGCGAAGGTCGCCAGCGACACCAGCGCCAGCACGCCGTAGACGATGCGCAGCGCGAGCTGCGGGCCGTCGGGCAGGCTGCCGGTGATCACCATCAGCCCCAGCACGATCACGCCCGCGCCCACCAGCGCGCCGGGATGCGCCGGCACGCCATAGTAGAGGCGCACCCCGCGGTAAATGATCAGCCAGCCGCAGACGAAGCCCCCGGCGCCGAACAAGCCGAGGTGAACGGCGCCGCCGGCCGCGCTGACCGCAAGCGCCAGCCCCGCGGCGGACACCAGCACGTGACCGAACGCCCATAGCCGCCCCGCCTCGCTCGCGCGCAGCGCGAACACCAGCCCCGCCGCGATGATCAGCGTGCTGCAGAAAAACACCATCATGACGACCGCAATGGTCTGCTGGTCCAGGTGCACGGGGTTCCTCAAGGATTCCGTTTGCCGTGCCGTCAATATCGATCGGCGGGCATCGGGTCAGGGACTGTCGCAAAAGGCGAGTCATGGCGCAGTTTGTGACGCAATCTGCGTCTGGACTCGCACGAGACAGCGCATGATAGCCCGCCCACGCTGCCGTATGGCACCCCCGACAAGCCGGGTCGGGTATGCTGCTCTCCCCGCTGTTCGCCCGGGTCGAGATTACGTGGCTTCGGGCCCCCAAATCGCATGATGTCCGGCAATGCGCGGCCGCTTCCCTCACTCACCCCGGATCATGGTGCTGCTGCTTTTCTACAACACCGTTGCCGGACAGCCGCTGCGGTAATACCGAGGCGCCAAGCGCCTTTGGCTACGCCCGCCGCAACCGATGCACCACATTATCCTGCCGCTTTCGCCACGCCGCCATCACTCCGCCATTGCGCCACCATCATCCGCCCGCGGTGCGGCGGAATTAGAGGGCAACTACCCCGCTTTTGGTTAAGCAGGCACTGCACGGCGTAGATAGAATCATGCGTTGCCTGTCCCTGTCGTATTTCGCGGCAGGGCTTCGCAGCCGTGCTATCCCGACCTGGTATGACCGTTCCCGTTCTCTCGCTTGGCGCTATCCTGGATGATCTGCGCAGCGCTCCGCGCCCGCTCACTTCCGCCGAGTACACATACCTTGCCCACCTGCGGCAACGCATCGTCACGGGCGACGCCGACCTGTGGACCACGCTCGAGACCGCGGGCGTGCCCTGCAGTGAGCGCCGCCTGTCGCCCGAGGTGGTGCTGGCGCTGACCGCCATCGGCCAGCTCCCGATGCACTGACGGTGCCCGCGCACGCCAGCCGGGCGCAGCCCGATTGCTGACGATTCGCCTGGCAATCTCGGAAATCGCCACCTGTAACCTTGCCGACGCCGCGGCTACGATCGCCTCACTTCGATCCGCCGGTGTCGGGCCATCGCGCAAGCGCGCTGTGCAGGACCCCGCCCCGGCAAGGGCAAAGGCATGGCTTTCCATCTCAACAACAGGCGCGTCAGCTTCCTGTCGTTGCGCGCCTTCGTGGCATTGATGCAGCACCGTGACACTGCCCGCGCCGCGCGCGCGCTGGGCATCCAGTCACAACGACTCCACTACCAGATCCGCGGCCTCGAGGCCGCGCTCGGCACACCGCTGTTCCGCGTGGGCAGCCCGTCGTGGCTGCCCACGCCGGTCGGCGTCAACGCGCTGCCCAAGATCATCGCGATGCTGGCGATCTGGGACCAGCTCGCCGCCGGCACCTGCAGCAGACACCGCGACGCCGCGGCGCTGGCACCGGCCGTCGACTCGGCCGGGCGCGACGGTATCGCGTTCTGGGTCAGGCAGGCGACGATGTAGGGCGCAGTGCAGCGCTCACACGAGCCGCGGCGTGAACTTGCCGGTGCCTGCGCCCAGGTCGAGCACGGTGCGGCCGGCGCGCAGGCCGAGCGTGTCGCGCAGCCAGGTATCGATGGCAACGGGATAATCGGGACGTCCGCGCGCGTAGGTATCGGCCTGGCTGGCGAATCCCTGTGCGGCGGCGTGGTGGATGGCGGTCATGCGGGGCTCCGGTGGGGTACCGGTGCGCTAGCCTACTCCGCATGAGCGGGCGGGGCAAGGCTAGTGCTGCATGCCCCAGCGGCGCACCGTCAGCTTCTCCAGCGTGGTGAACACCAGCCCCTCCACCAGCAGCCCGATCAGGATCACCGCGGCCAGTCCGGCAAAAACACGGTCGGTGTACAGCTCGTTGCGGTTCTGGAAAATAAACCAGCCCAGCCCGCCCTGCCCCGACGACGCGCCGAATACCAGCTCGGCCGCGATCAGCGTGCGCCAGGCAAAAGCCCAGCCGATCTTCAGCCCGGAAAGAATCGCCGGCAGCGCGGCGGGCACCAGCACCAGCGCAACATAGCGCAGCCCGCGCAGGCCGTAGTTGCGCCCCGCCATGCGCAGCGTCTGCGGCACCGCCTGGAAGCCGGCGTACATGTTCAGCGCCAGCGGCCACAGCACCGAATGGACCAGCACGAAGACCAGGCTCTTGCTGCCGAGCCCGAACCACAGCAGCGCCAGCGGCAGCAGCGCGATCGCCGGCAGCGGGTTGAACATCGCCGTGAGCGTGTCCAGCACATCGCGGCCGAAGCGCGTCGATACCGCCAGCGAGGTCAGCACGAAGGCAAGCACGATGCCGGCCGCGTAGCCGCGGAGCAGCACCGACAGCGACAGCGCCGCCTTGCCCGGCAGCTCGCCACTGGCCACCGCCTCGGCAAAGGCGCGCAGCGTGGCCAGGCAGGACGGCAGCAGCAGGTCGTTGTCCTGCAGGCGCGCCACCAGCTCCCACACCAGCGCGAGCGCCAGCAGGATCACCGCCTTGCGCAGCCAGCCTTGCTGCCACAGCCGCTGCGGCCAAGGCAGCGCCCGTGCCAGCGGCGCCTCGGTAAATGGTTCGGGCTCGCGTTCGTATTCGGGGCGAAGCACGTCGGCGAGCGCCACGGTCGGTTGCGTCATGATGCGATGTCCTTCATTCAGCGGCCCGCGGCGCTGCGTGCGCGCGGTGCTTGCCTGTTATCGGCGGTTTTGGCGGCGGCGGTTTTGGCGGCGGCGGTTCTGACGGCCGGTTGGGCGGCCGGTTCGCCGAACAGCAAGCTATGGATGCGCTGCGCCGCGGCCTGGAATTCGGCGCCGCCCTGGCTGGCCAGGCTGAACTGGTGGCTGTTGAGCTCGGCCCGCACGCGGCCCGGATGCGGCGACAGCAGCAGGATGCGGCTGCCCACCACCAGCGCCTCTTCGATCGAATGCGTGACGAAAAGCAGCGTAAAGCCGGCGTCGTCCCACAACGCCAGCAGCTCTTCCTGCATGCGCCGGCGCGTCAGCGCGTCCAGCGCGGCGAAAGGCTCGTCCATCAGCAGCACCTTGGGCCGCATCGCCAGCGCGCGCGCGATCGCCACGCGCTGTTTCATGCCGCCCGAGAGCGTATGCGGGTAGGCATCGGCAAAGTCGGCCAGCCCCACCTTCTCCAGGCTGTCCAGCGCGCGCTCGCGCGCCTCGGACCGCGACAGCCCGCGCGCCTGCCGCAGCGGGAACATCACGTTCTGCGCCACGGTCTTCCACGGCGGCAACTGGTCGAACTCCTGGAACACGACGATGCGGTCCGGCCCCGGCTGCTGCACGCGCCGGCCTTCCAGCCGGATCTCGCCTTCGCACGGCGGCACGAAACCGGCCACCGCCTTCAGCAGCGTGGACTTGCCGCAGCCGGACGGTCCCAGCAGCACGAAGCGGTCGCCCGCATGCACATCGAAGCTGACGCGATGGGTGGCGCGCACGATACGCTCGGGCGTGCGGTACTCCAGCGAGACCCCATCCACTTGCAGCAACGGGGCGGCGCGGTCAGACACCACGCGCAGGCTGTGCGACGCCATGGTCAGCTCCCCTGTGCGGTAACGGGATCCTGGAAGAAGTAGTCCTGCCAGGACCTGGGCTGGTTGCGGATCGCGCCCACGCGATGCATGAACGACGCCAGCGCAAAGGTGTTCTGCGGCGCCACGCGGAACTGCACCTGCGGGTTCTTCAGCACGCGCAGCAGCAACGCGCGGTCGGTCCGGGCCTTGCTCTGGCGCAGGTAGATATCGGCCGCGGCTTCCGGATTGGCGGTGGCAAACGCGGCGGCCTCAGCCAGCGCATCGACAAAGGCGCGGTACGTCTTGGGGTTGTCGTTGCGGAACTTCTCGGTGGCGTACAGCACCGTGGAAGAGCTGGGGCCGCCCAGCACGTCATACGAGTTCAACACGATGCGCGCGTTCGGGTTGCCGGCCAGTTCCTGCTCCTGGAACGGCGGGTTGCCGAAGTGGCCGGTGATCTCGGTGCCGCCGGAGATGATCGCCGCGGCGGCGTCAGGGTGCGGCACCGCGACGGTCCACTTGTCGAGCCGGTTGAATTCCTTGTCGCCCCATTGCCTGGCGGCGGCGAACTGCAGCACGCGCGACTGCACCGACACACCCACCGCCGGCACCGCGATGCGGTCCTTTTCGGTGAAGTCGGCAATCGATTTCACCTTGGGATTGTTGCTGACGAGGTAGTACGGGAAATTGCCCAGCGACGCCACGCCGCGCACGTTCTGCTTGCCGTGGGTGCGGTCCCACAACGTCAGCAACGGCCCGACGCCGGCGCCGGCGATATCGATCGCGCCCGACAGCAGCGCGTCATTGACCGCGGCGCCGCCGGAGAGCTGGGTCCATTCGACCTTGATGTCGACGCCCTGCTGCTTGCCGTGCTTCTCGATCAGTTGCTGGTCGCGCGCCACGTTGAGCAGCAGGTAGACCACGCCGAACTGCTCGGCGATGCGCAGCTTGCCTTCGGCGTGCGCGGCGCCGGAAAAGGCCAGCCCTGCGCTCAGCGCCAGCACGCCGATCTTGCGGGAAAAACGAGAGAACATTGTTGAAGCTCCGGAAATAGGGGGATGAGCGCGCGCCGCTGCGGACGCCTTGTGAATGCCTTGCAAAAGGGCCTGCCGCGTCAGCGCGGCACGTCGCCCTCGATGGTGGTGCGGTACATCACGCGCCGCAGCGCGGGCGGACAGCCCGCGGCCAGATGCAGCAGCGAGCGGTTGTCCCAGAACACGAGGTCGTGCGGCTGCCACTGGTGGCGATAGATATGCTCGGGCCTGACGCTGTGCGCGAAGAGCTGGTCGAGCAGGTCGCGGCTTTCATCGTCGGGCAGGCCGGCGATGCGCGTGGTGAAGTGCTCGCTGACGAAGAGCGCCTTGCGGCCCGTTTCCGGATGGGTGCGCACCACCGGCTGCAATACCGGCCTGACCTGCGCGATCTGTTCCGGCGTCAGGTTCGGGCGCCACGGGCTGCGCTGCTGCAGTTCGGCGTAGCGCGCCAGGTAGGTGTGCTCGGCCTGCCGGCCGTCCACGGCCTTCTGCAGCGCGGGCGGCAGCGTGTCCCACGCCAGATGCATATTGGCGAACAGCGTATCGCCGCCTTGCGCCGGCAGCTCGCGCGCATGCAGCAGCGAGCCCAGGCTCGGCTTCTCCTTGTACGACAGGTCCGAATGCCAGAAGTGGCCGGCGTCGCCCAGTCCGATCGGCTTGCCGTTCTCGACCACGTTGGACACCACCAGCACTTCCGGATGGCCCGGCAACTGGAACTGGTGCAGCACGTGGATCTGCAGCGGCCCGAAGCGGCGGCTGAATGCGATCTGCTGCGCGGGCGTGATCTGCTGGTCGCGGAACACCACCACGTGGTAGTCGAGGTGCGCGCGGTGGATGCGGGCAAAGTCCGCATCGGACAGCGGCTGCGACAGGTCCAGCCCGATCACTTCGGCGCCCAGCGGGGCGTCGAGCGGTCGGATCTCGAAGGCATCGGTGGCGAATGCGGGGGCGGGCGGTGCGCTCTGGCGGCGCGAAACACTGGCGTGGGCGGTAGCGGTCGTCATGGCAAGCTGTGGCATATGGGGGAGCCGGTGCGGCCCGGGTGGCTAGCGCCCCCGGAAGCCGCGTACAAGCTTGCACTGTAGGGATCGGGCCATTGCACGGTCAACGAATCAAATCGCTGGCCCTTATCCGCTTATCGCATATCCATGTCTCGACATTGTTAGCGATCACGGCTTGCGCATGCCGATATGCCGGCGTCGCGCCTCGCGCCATATGCGCAAAGCCGATAACGAATGCCGCAATCATTCGTTCAGCTCCGGCCGCGGCGCCGCTTATCGTGGAGCGGTCTTCCACTCCGACCAGGCCTGCACGATGAAGCCCCTGCGCCCCGATGCCGAAGCGCCGCATACGCTCAACCGCCGCGACATGCTGCGCTGTGTTGCCTGGTCCGGGCTCGGGCTGGCGGCATCGCTGTCGCCGCTGTCCGCGTTCAGCGCGAGCGCTTCGGCGCGGCCCGACGTGATCCGCATCGGCGTGGCGCAGCCAGCCACCGGCACGCCGCCCAGCTTTGCCGGCAGCTCGCTGGCGATCGCCCATGCGCGCGGCTGGCTCGAGGAATCGTTCAAGCCGACCGGCACGCGCGTCGAGTGGTTCTTCTTCAAGGGCGCGGGCCCCGCGGTCAACGAGGCGCTCGCCAACCGGCAGCTCGACTTCGCGTTGCAGGGCGACCTGCCTTCGATCGTCGCGCGTGCCGCCGGGCTCAAAACACGGCTGGTGCTGGCCACCGGCGTGCGCGCCAATATTTACGTCGGCGTGCCGCCGGACTCGCCGCTGAAGACGGTCAGCGACCTGCGCGGCAGGCGCGTGTCGCTGTTCAAGGGCACCAATATGCATCTGCCCGCGCTGCGCCTGCTCGAAGCCAACGGGCTCTCGGACAAGAACCTGCGCCTGCTGAACCTGGACACAGCCGGCTATCTCGCCGCGCTGTCGACGCGCGATATCGACGCCGCCATCGGCGCCATGGACATCCTGCGGCTGCGCGACAAGGGCGCGGTGCGCATCCTGTACTCGAGCAAGAACCAGTCGCCGGTCTACACGCGGCAAAGCCATGTGCTGGTGACCGATGACTTCGCCACGCGCTATCCCGAGGCCACGCAGCATCTGGTCAAGGCTGCGGTCGAAACCGCGCACTGGGCCTCCGACGAAAGCCATCGCGAGGAAGTGCTGCGCACCTGGGCCCGCGCCGGCACACCGTATGACCACTGGAAAGAAGACTTCGACGGCGAGCCGCTGCGCGTGCGCCTGAACCCCAACTTCGATCCGTTTCTGGTGAGCCGCTACAAGGATGCCGCCGAGCAGGCCTATCGCTTCCGGCTGAGCCGCGCGCGCATCGATGTCGACCAGTGGATCGACCAGCGCTTCCTGAAGGCTGCGCTCAACGACCTGAGCCTGCAGAGCTACTGGCCCATCTACCAGCCCAACGGCAAGATCCTCGGAGCCTGACGCCATGTCCGCCGTCGATTCGCTTTCACTGCCCGCCGCCGCAGCGCCGCGCGCGGCGTCTCCCCGCAAGCCCCTGCGCTGGCAGCACGCCACGCGCTGGCTGCTGGCCTGGCCGGTGCCGCTGACGCTGCTGCTGGTCTGGTACGTCGCGGCGCGCAACGCATGGATCCCGCCCCAGGTATTGCCCGAGCCCGAAGCGGTGGCGCGCACACTGGCGGACCTGTGGCAAAGCGGCGAACTGCAGGCCAATCTCGCGATCAGCGCGCTGCGCGTCGCCGGCGGCTTTGCCGTGGGACTGGCCGGGGGGCTGGCGCTGGGCGCCGCCATGGGCTTGTCGCCGACCTTGCGCGACTACGTCTACCCCACCTTCAAGGCCTTCAGCCAGGTGCCGGTGCTGGGCTGGCTGCCGCTGCTGATGCTGCTGGTCGGCATCGACGAGGCGCTCAAGGTGATCCTGATCGCCAAGGCCGCCTTCGTGCCGGTCGCGCTGAACACGTACAAGGGCATCGGCAGCGTGCCGGTGCGCTACCTGGAAGTGGCGCGCGTGCTGCGGCTCACGCCCTGGCAGACGCTGTCGCGCGTGGTATTGCCGGCGGCGGCCGCGCCGGTGTGGAACGGCGTGCGCTACGGCCTCACGCATGCGTGGCTGGCACTGGTGGTGGTGGAGCTGCTGGCTTCGTCCGAAGGGCTGGGCTACATGATCGTTTACGGCCGCCAGCTGTTCCAGCTCGATCTGGTGATTGCCGCGGTAGTCGTGGTCGGCCTGGTCGGCTTTACGCTGGACAAGGCGCTGGCGCTGGCCGAAGGCGCGGTGCTGCGCTGGCGCAAGCCGGGTTTCTGAAGCGAGGCCGCGATGACGAGATCCGCAAACGTCGTGCGCCGGATCGCACTGCCGCGCGCCCTGCGCGGCTGGGTGCTGCCGCTGGTGCTGCTCGCGTTGTGGTGGGCCGCGGTGCGTTTTCACTGGACCACCTCGCCGCTGCTGGTGCCGGTCTCCAGCGTCTGGGACACCGCTGTGCGGCAGGTGCAGAGCGGCGCGCTGTTCGTATCGCTGTCAGCCAGCCTGTGGCGCGACCTGGCCGGCTTTGCCATTGGCGCCAGCGTGGGACTGTTGTTTGGCGCGGCGCTGGGGCTGTCGCGCCTGTTCGAACGGCTGGTGGGCCCGAGCTTCCACACCGTCAAGCAGATTTCGCTGTTCGCATGGATCCCGCTGATTTCGGTGTGGTTCGGGCTGGGCGATGCCGCCAAGGTGGTGTTCCTGTCGCTGGCGGCATTCTTTCCGGTGGTGCTCAACACCTTCGAGGGCATCCGCGCGGTGCCCGCCGACTTGCTGGAAGTGGCGCGGGTGCTGCGCTTTACCCGCGCGCAGGTGCTGTGGCGCGTGGTGCTGCCGTCGGCGGCGCCGTCAATCTTTGCCGGCATCCACCTGGGGCTGATCTATGCCTGGCTGGCGACGCTCGGCGCGGAGTACCTGCTGGTGTCGGGCAAGGGCATCGGCAACACCATGGTCGACGGGCGCGAGAACTTCTGGATGGACCTGGTGATCTTCGGCGTGATCGTGGTCGGCCTGGTCGGCTTCACGCTCAACTGGATCGCCAGCCGTATCGAACGACGGTTGCTGGCGTGGCGCGGACGCTCGGTGGCGGCCGGCTGAACTTCCCCTGACTGACGGAGAACCTGTATGCCACATGCCGGCACGCTCAGCATTGCGCACCTGCACAAGCAGTACGAAGTGAAGGGCCGGGCCCTGCCCGTGCTCGAGGACATCACGCTGACGATCGCGCCCGGCGAATTCGTCAGCATCGTCGGTGCCAGCGGCTGCGGCAAGTCGACCTTGCTGCGGCTGGTGGTGGGGCTGGAAGAGGACTACCGCGGCGAGATCCTGCTCGACGGCAAGCGCGTGTCGGGCACCAGCCTGCAGCGCGGCATCGTGTTCCAGGAGCACCGCCTGTTCCCCTGGCTGACGGTGGAACAGAACATCCGGCTGGCGCTGCTCAACCTGCCCGGCAGCAGCGCCGACAAAGAGCGCAATATCGCCGGGCATATCGCCCTGGTCGGGCTGCGCGGCTTCGAGCAGGCGTATCCGCACCAGCTCTCCGGCGGCATGTCGCAGCGCGTGGCGATTGCGCGCGCCCTGGTGACGCGCCCGGAAATCCTGCTGCTCGACGAGCCCTTCGGCGCGCTCGACGCGATGACCCGCACCTACCTGCAGCAAGAGCTGCACCGCATCTGGCAGGCCGAGGGCATCACCATGATCCTGGTCACCCACGACGTCGAGGAAGCCGTCTACCTGGGCGACCGCGTGGTGGTGATGGAGCCCCGCCCGGGCCGCATCCGCCGCATCGTGCCGGTCGACCTGCCGCACCCGCGCGAACGCGCCGGGCTGCCCTTTGCCGGCGTGCGCGATGCGGTGCTGCGCGAGTTCGCCGGCCAGGTGCCGACGCAACAGCCCGAACTCGCCGCTGCCTGACCCACCCACTTTCCACCCGGAGCCTCGTGATGACCCAAGCCAATATCCCGCAAGACCAGCCGGTGCAACTCGACATCCGTCCGGTGGCCGGCCGCATCGGCGCCGAAGTGCACGGCGTCGCGCTGCACGGCGACCTGCACCCTGCCACCTTCGCCGCCATCCGCGATGCGCTGCTGCGGCACAAGGTGCTGTTCTTCCGCGACCAGGTGCATCTGGACGATGCCGCGCAGCAGCGCTTTGCCAGCCTGTTCGGCGACACCGTGCCGCACCCGACCGTGCCGTCGCGCGACGGCACGCATCTGCTCGAACTCGATTCCGAACACGGTGGCCGTGCCAACTCCTGGCATACGGACGTGACCTTCGACCTCGCTTACCCCGCGGTGTCGGTATTGCGCGCGGTAACGGTGCCCGCCGCCGGCGGCGACACGGTATGGGCCAATACCGCGGCCGCATACCAGGACCTGCCCGAGCCGCTGCGCGCGCTTGCCGACCAGCTGTGGGCGCTGCACAGCAACGACTACGACTACGCGGCCAGCCACGTCAACGCCAACAGCGCGGGGCTCAGGCGCTACCGCGAGCTGTTCACCTCCGCGCTCTACGAGACCGAGCACCCGGTGGTGCGCGTGCATCCCGAGACCGGCGAACGCACGTTGGTGCTGGGCCACTTCGTCAGGAAGCTGCTGGGCTATTCGGCGACGGATTCCGCGCACCTGGTATCGGTGCTGCAGGGCCATGTGCACCGGCTCGAGAACACCGTGCGCTGGCGCTGGCGCACCGGCGATGTCGCGATCTGGGACAACCGCGCCACCCAGCACTACGCCATCAACGACTATGGCGATGCGCGCCGCGTGGTGCGCCGCGCGACCGTCGCGGGCGACGTGCCGGTCAGCGTGGACGGGCGCCGCAGCGTGGCGGTCAAGGCGGGCGTGCGCCGCGACGGCGCCGCGCCGGCCAACCAGTCCGCCGACCCGGGGCGGCAGCACGCCGCCTGATCGCACCCGCCACGGAGCCCGTTCCATGTCACAGTACGAGCCGACGCGCCAGCTCGCGCGCTGCAGTGCTGGCCCGCTGGTACCATCGGCTGGCCCGCATGCGCCTGCGCGGCACTTGCACGGCGCATGCGCGGCATGCCCGGCGCCACGGCAACCAATGCCCCGGCGCGCCGGTCCGGCACAACAACAAGAGAGAAAACATGAGACTGGAAACCCTGGCCGTCCACGGCGGCTATTCGCCTGACCCGACCACGCGCGCCGTGGCGGTGCCGATCTACCAGACGGTGGCCTACGCCTTCGACAGCGCGCAGCACGGCGCTGATCTGTTCGACCTGAAGGTGCCGGGCAATATCTACAGCCGCATCATGAACCCCACCAACGACGTGCTCGAGCAGCGCCTGGCCGCGCTCGAGGGCGGCGTGGGCGCGCTGGCGCTGGCCTCGGGCATGGCGGCGGTCACCTATGCGATCCAGACCATCGCGGAGGCCGGCGACAATATCGTGGCGTCGAGCCAGCTTTACGGCGGCACCTACAACCTGCTGGCGCATACGCTGCCGCAGTCCGGCATCGAGACGCGCTTTGCCGATGGCCGCAACCCGGCCAGCTTCGGCGACCTGATCGACGCGAAGACCAAGGCGGTGTTCGTGGAGTCGGTGGGCAATCCGCTTGGCAACGTGGTCGATATCGAGGCGATCGCGCGCGTGGCGCACAACCACGGCGTGCCGCTGATCGTCGACAACACCGTGCCGTCGCCCTACCTGTGCCGGCCATTCGAGCATGGCGCCGATATCGTCGTGCATTCGCTGACCAAGTACCTGGGCGGCCACGGCAACAGCGTGGGCGGCGCCATCGTCGACAGCGGCAAGTTCCCGTGGGCACAGCACAAGGCGCGCTTCAAGCGACTGAACGAGCCCGACGTGTCGTACCACGGCGTGGTCTACACCGAGGCGCTGGGCCCGGCCGCCTATATCGGCCGCGCGCGCGTGGTGCCGCTGCGCAATACCGGCGCGGCGCTGTCGCCGTTCAACGCCTTCCTGATCCTGCAAGGGATCGAGACGCTGGCGCTGCGGCTGGACCGCATCACCGGGAACGCACTGGCTATCGCGCGCCACCTCCAGCGGCATCCCAAGGTGGAGTGGGTCAACTTCGCCGGCCTGCCGGACCATGCCGACCATGCGCTGGTGCAGAAATACCTGGGCGGACGCGGTCCCGGCATCCTGTCGTTCGGGCTCAGGCAGGGCGGACGCGAAGGCGGCGCGCGCTTCCTCGATGCGCTGCAGCTATTCACGCGGCTGGTCAATATCGGCGATGCCAAGTCACTGGCCACGCATCCGGCTTCGAGTACGCATCGGCAGCTCAATGCCGAGGAGCTGAAGGCGGCGGGGGTCAGTGAGGATATGGTGCGGTTGTCGGTGGGGATCGAGCATATTGATGATCTGATCGAGGATCTGGAGCGGGCGCTGGCGGCTGCGTAGACGCGCATCCGGTCTGATCACGCTTGCAGCAGGCTCCCCTCTCCCCCTGAGGGGAGAGGGCGAACACCTTGCTTAGGCTAGTTCGGGCGGCTTCATCCGGCGTGGTTTATTTCAAGCTCCTTCGTGCTTCCCCTTGGCCTCCAGCACAAAATACCCCACCGCCCCCACCACCAGCGGAATCAGGTAATACAACGCCCGGTACGCGATCAACGCCGCCACCAGCAGCGCATGCGGCACCTGGTCCCCCAGCATCGCAAAGAACACCGTCTCGATCACGCCCAGCCCGCCCGGCACACGGACCACCACACCCGCCAGGCCCGAAGCCAGCAACACACCCAGCACGGTGAAATAGTCGGCATGCGTATGCAGCAGCGCATGCATGATCGCCGCCACCGCCATCCAGTTGGCGGCAGACACCAGGCATTGCAGCACCGCGAAGCCAACCGACGGCACATGGATATCATGGTCGCGCACGGTGCGATGGCGTCCGCGCCAGACCACACAAGCTGCCAGGTAGGCCGCGGGGGCCGCCAGCATCAGCATGCCCAGCAGCCGCGTGGCCAGCGGCGGTATGCCCCACTCGGGCGGCAGCACCACCAGTTGCCCGGCCAGGATGGTCCCCGCCAGCAGCGCATACCCCAGCCAGTTGCTG
This sequence comes from Cupriavidus necator, assembly GCF_040578825.1. Taxonomy (GTDB): domain Bacteria; phylum Pseudomonadota; class Gammaproteobacteria; order Burkholderiales; family Burkholderiaceae; genus Cupriavidus; species Cupriavidus necator_E. The sequence continues at coordinate 45,529 of NZ_JBEFLI010000058.1, forward strand.
CTCACCGCCACCGCGAACACGCTCCAGACCTGCGGCGCGCTCAGCCCCGCGCGCGAATACAGGCGATAGCGCACGCCCGCGCCGCCCAGCGTCGCACCAAGGTTGAGGCTCAGCGTATAGCTGACATAGGCGATTGCCATCACGCGGCGCGCTGGCAGCGGGTGCTCGGCATAACGCACGCCAAGCACGTCGAACTGGCTGTACAGCAGCCCGCTCAGCGCGACGAAGCCCACGGCCGGCAGCAGCGTGCGCGCGTCGAAACCGCGCAGCGCGGTGATGACCGCATCCCAGTCGATGGTGCCGAGCTTGCGCGCGATCAGCGCCACCACCGCCGCAATGAAGAGGATGCCGATGGCACGCCGCCACATCGGCCAGCGCGCATGCTGGCGGATCGCCGAGATGGCTTGCGCGACCACTATTCGGTCTCCCCTTCCAGCACGATCACGCGCGCCGGACGGCGCGGATCGCCCGCGCGCGGCGACACCAGCCGCGGCGTATGCGCGGGCAGCCAGCCGGCCCAGGCCGGGAAGCGGCGCAGGAAGTGGAACATCAGCGTGGAGCCGACCACGTCGAGCAGCGTGCGCTTGTGCTTGCGCGGCGGCACTTCGCGGCAACGCTCGGCGATCAGCGCCTGCAGCCGGCCGCGCAGCATGCGCGCAAAGGCGGGCTCGCGGATCACCAGGTTGGCTTCGAGGTTCAGTGACAGGCTGAGCGGGTCAAGGTTGCTCGAACCCACGGTGGCCCACGCCTCGTCGACCACCGCGATCTTGCCATGGAAGGGCCGCTCCACGTACTCGAGGATCTGCACGCCGGCGTCCTGCAGGTGGCTGTACAGCAGGCCGCCCGCGCGCGCCACCCAGGGCATGTCGGGCTTGCCCTGCAGCAGCAGGCGTACCTGCACGCCACGCGCTGCCGCTTCGCACAGGGCATGCAGCAGCCGGTAGCCCGGCAGGAAATACGCATTGGCAATCACCACCTCGTGCCGCGCGGCGCGGATGGCTTCGAGGTAGGCAAATTCGATGTCGTTGCGATGGCGGTGGTTGTCGCGCGTGACCAGCCGTACCGTGGTGGGTGCGGCCGGTGCGGCGCGGTTGTGGATGCGCGGTGGCGGCGGACCAGGACAGGCACCGGGCATCGCCCGCAGCAGGAAGTCATGCACCTGCCGCGCCGCGGGTCCCTGGATCTCGACCGCATAGTCCTGCTTGGCCAGCGGTCCGTAGTCATAGAGATGGTGGACCGAGAAATTGATGCCGCCGACGAACGCCACCTCGCCGTCGATCGCGATCAGCTTGCGGTGCATGCGGCGGAAGATATGCGTGCGGATGCCGAACAGCCGCCGCCGCGGCGAGAATGTGCAGAAATGCACGCCCGCCTTCACCAGCTCTGTAATAAAGACCGGTGTCAGGTCGTGCGAGCCGAAGCCGTCGACCGTGACCGCCACGCGCACGCCGCGGTGCGCCGCATTGAGCAGCGCCGCGTGCAATTTCTTTCCTACCTCGTCGTCGAACAGGATAAAAGTTTCCAATAGCACGCTTTCCCGCGCGCGCGAGATCGCGTCGAATACGCGGGGAAAGTACTCTTCGCCGTTCTCCAGCAGGCGAATGCCGAGGGGGGCGGACTGCAGCGGTGTCATGGCCGGAAGGAAGTCGCAAACAGCATGCCAGCCGGCGCGTGATGCCCGATGCTCGCGGGTGCCTGCGCTACTGATGCCAGCGGCCGCTCCGCCAGCGCGACAGCAGCGCCGCCACCAGCAACCCCACCAGCAACCCGATGGCGGCGGCCATGACCACCGCCATCGATGGCGCATCGTCCTTGCTGGCCTTCGCCAGCGGGCCCAGCGACTGCCAGTCCGCCGGCGTGATCTGTGTCATCGCTGCGGCGCCGTCGAGGCCGTACACGCAGATCTCGCCGCCGGGAAGCTGGCAGAAACGCTCGCGCGGGCAGGTCTTCAGGATCTGCTGCGGCAAGCCTTCGCCGCAGCGGGCACCTGCGCTGCGCAGCACCTGGAGGGTGACATCGGGATGCCGGGTGAGTTGCTCGGGCATGGCGGCCTCGCATCGGGGTGGCGATGCCATTCAGCGTAGTGCAACGGTGAGAGTGCGGACGCGCGGCCAAATTCGCCGGCCGTGGACAACAACAGCACGAGCCGCCGATCAACAACACCAGCAGCACGAGTCCTCTCTGCATGCGCCCATCACCCCTTGTGCGCAGCACGACAATTGCTCCCGCCAACCCTCCGCAAATGCCCTACACTCGACTACACGTCCTGCGCAAGCCCACGAAGCATGCCCGGGATCACAACACGACACGCGCATCGAGAGACCTGCCATGTCCACGGTTGCGAGCTTCGAGATCGGCTACACCCGTTACCTCGCCCCGCCGGGCGACGCGTCTTCCCCCACTTCCCCTC
>NZ_JBEFLI010000059.1:0-46790 GCF_040578825.1 Cupriavidus necator
AGCCGACGGGTGGGCGCGGGGGTGGGCGGCGTGGTGGCACTCAATACGCTGGGCGGCATCGCCGGCACGGCACTGGCGGGGTTTGTGCTGGTGCCGCGCATTGGGCTGGTGCACACGCTGTCGCTGCTGGCGGTGGCGGCGGGCGTGGTGGGCGTGGTGGCGGTGGCGCTGGGCAGCGGGGTGCGCCCCGCGGCGCGCTGGGCGGTGCCGATGGTCTGCGTGCTGGCGGTGGTGGCCGCGGCGCTGGCGCCGGCGGACCGCCTCGCCACGCTGCTGGCGCGAGCGCGCGGCGGCGAGCTGGTGTTCTACGAAGAGGGCCGTGGCGCCACCGTCGCGGTGGTGGAACAGAGCTCGGCCACCAACCGCTTCCGCCGCCTCTATATCCAGGGCGTTTCCAATTCCGGCGATGCCATGACGTCGCTGCGCTATATGCGGCTGCAGGCACTGCTGCCGCTGATCGTGCATGGCGGCACGCCGAAGTCCGTGCTGGTGATCGGGCTCGGCACGGGCATCACGGCGGGCGCCACGCTGGCGTATCCGGAACTGAACCTGCGCGTGGTGGCCGAACTGCTGCCGCCGGTGGCGCGCGCGGTGCCGAAGTTCGAAGGCAACTTCGGTGTGGCGACCGACAAGCGCGTGGAAATCCGCCTGCGCGACGGACGGCGCGAACTGTTGCAGAGCGCGCAGCGCTACGACCTGATCACGCTGGAGCCGCCGCCTCCCTCCGCGGCTGGCGTGGTCAGCCTGTACTCGACCGATTTCTACCGGCTGGCGGCCGCCCGGCTGCAGCCTGGCGGGCTGGTGGCGCAGTGGCTGCCGCTGCCGACGCAGAACGACGAAGACACCCGCATGCTGGTGCGCAGCTTCCTCGATATCTTCCCGCACGCCATGCTGTGGACCACCGAGCTGCACGAGATGATGCTGGTTGGCTCGCTGGCGCCGATGGAACTGGATGTCGCACGCATCCGCGCGCGCTTCGAACCGCCCGAGGTCGCCGCCGCGCTGCAGGCCGTGGGCGTGCGCTCGGCGCAAGCGCTGCTGGCCACCTGGGTTACCGACCGTGCCGGCCTGGACTGGTATGCCGCCGACGCACCACCCGTGACCGACAACCGGCCGCGCATCGAATACGCCGGCTGGGTGCGCAAGGAAGCGTTCCCGCAGACGCTGTCGAAGCTGCTGTCGCTGCAGGGTGAGCCGCCACTGACCGGCGCCGACGATGCCTTGTGGCGCGAAATCCGGCACGAGCGCGACGTGCTGCACACCTTCTACCGCGCCGGCCTCGACGCCTACCGCGGCGACCGCGAAGCCTGGGCCAGCGAAATCGCGCAGGTGATGCGCGCGGACCCGGACAATCCCTACTACGCGTGGTTCTTCGGCGGCCGCGCTGCCCCCCGCAGGAACCTGCAGAGGTACCTGCCATGAGCGCCCGCGACGACGTGCTGGCCCTGCAGCAGCGCATGGGCGAATCCATCGTCGGTCAGCAACGGATGATCGAACGCCTGCTGCTCGGATTGCTGGCCGATGGCCACCTGCTGGTGGAAGGCCTGCCGGGGCTGGCCAAGACCCGTGCCATCAAGATGCTGGCGCGCAACCTCGACGCGCGCCTGTCGCGCATCCAGTTCACGCCTGACCTGCTGCCGGCGGACATCACCGGCTCGGAGCTGTATTACACCGAAGGCGGCAAGGGCGAGTTCCGCTTCCAGCCCGGGCCGGTCTTTGCCAATTTGGTGCTGGCCGACGAGGTCAACCGCTCGCCCGCCAAGGTTCAGGCCGCGCTGCTTGAAGCGATGGAAGAGCGCCAGGTGACCGTGGGCGGCACCACGCACAAGCTCGAGCCGCTGTTCCTGGTGATGGCCACACAGAATCCGATCGAGCAGGAGGGCACCTATCCGCTGCCCGAAGCGCAGATGGACCGCTTTCTGATGCATGTCCGCGTCGGCTACCCGGAGGCCGACGCGGAGGCCGAGATCGTGCGGCTCGCGCGCGCGGAAGAGGCGGGCGGCGGCGCCGCGGGCAGCGCCGCGCAAACGATCCGGCTCGCGCCCGAGGCGATCTTCAGCGCGCGCGGCGAGATCCATGCGGTCCATGTCAGCGATGCGGTGGCGCGCTATGTGGTGGCGCTGGTGCAGGCCACGCGCGCACCCAGGCCGGTCGACGACGATCTCGACCAGTGGATCCAGGTGGGCGTCAGTCCGCGCGGCTCGATCGGGCTGGACAAGGTGGCGCGCGCCCACGCCTGGCTGCACGGGCGCGACTTCGTCACGCCGGCAGACGTGCAGGCAGTGGTGCATGACGTATTCCGCCACCGGCTGATCCTGTCGTACGAGGCGCATGCGGCCGGCATCGGCGCCGATGCCGTGATCGATCGCCTGGTGCAGCAGGTGGCGGTAGCCTGATCCCACGCGAGGCAAGACCATGCGCCCGCCGTTCCGCGCCCTGGCCCGCACCGCCGCCCCCGCGGCGCATGTGCGGGCCTCTGCAGCGACGCCCGGCGTCAGCGTCGACGCCGCCGCGCTGGCGGCGCTGGAGGTGACGGCGCGCGAATTCCATTTCCTGCCGCGCCAGCCGGTGCACAGCGTACTGGCCGGGCGCCACGCCTCGCGCGTGCGCGGGCGCGGGCTGACCTTCGAGGAGCTGCGCCTGTACCTGCCCGGCGACGATATCCGCAGCATGGACTGGCGCGTCACCGCGCGCACCGGCAAGCCGCACGTGCGTGTCTACACCGAGGAGAAGGACCGGCCGGTGCTGCTGGTAGTGGACCAGCGCATCAATATGTTCTTCGGCAGCCGGCGCGCGATGAAGTCCGTCGCGGCGGCAGAGGCGGCAGCACTCGTCGCGTGGCGCGTGCTGGCGGAAGGCGACCGCATCGGCGGCGTGGTGGTCGGCGACGCCGGCAGCGAGACCTTCATCCCGCGCCACAGCCGCCAGGCGGTGCAGAAGCTGCTGGGCGGCATTGCGCGCTTCAACCGGGGCCTGCGCGCCGATGCGCCGGCGCGGCGCGCCGCCGGGCAGTTGAATGCCGCACTGGAGCATGCCGCGCGCGAGGCTCGCCATGACTGCCTGGTGATCGTCATCAGCGACTTCGACGGCCACGACGCCCGCACGCGCGCCCTGATGCTGGCGCTGGGCGCGCGCAACGACGTGCTGACCATGCTGGTCCACGATCCTTTCCTGAGCGAGCTGCCGGAGTCGGGTCAGCTCGTGGTCAGCGATGGCGAGTTGCAGGTGGAGCTTGGCTTCGGCCAGGCCGCGGTGCGGCGCAGCATCGCCGAATTCGCCGATGCGCACGGCAAGGCGCTGCTCGACTGGCACCACGCGATGGGCGTGCCGCTGCTGCCGCTGTCGGCCGCGGAGGACACGGCGCTGCAGCTGCGCCGGCTGCTGGGCAGCCCGTTGCAGCAGGCGCCGGTGCGCCGGCGCGGTGGCGTGGCGCGATGAGCGTGACCCTGATGAGCCTCACCCCAGGCACCGCACCGGTATCGCTGGCGCAGCTCGCCGACGTGGCGCTGCCGGCGCCGCCGTCGTGGGCGCCGCAAACCATCGGCTGGCCCGTGACGGGCGCCTTGCTGCTGGCCGCGCTGGTGTGGGCCGGCTGGCGCGCGTGGCGGCGTTACCGCGCCAACCGCTACCGGCGCGAGGCGCTGTCCGAGTTGGCACTGCTGCAGCGGCATCTGGGCGATACGGGCACGGATCCCGCGCTGAGGGCGGCGGCGCTGCGTGCGCTCGCCATGCTGCTCAAGCGCGCCGCGCTGGCGGCATGGCCGCGCGCGCAGGTGGCCAGCCTGGCCGGCGCGGAGTGGGCCGCTTTCCTGCAGGCGCATGCCGGCAAGGCCCACGATGCCGCGCCGCTGCTTGCCGCGCTGGTGCAGGACGCCGAGTACCGCGGCGACGCGGTGCTGGCGCAATGGCCCGACGCGCAGGTACAGGCCGTCGCCGGCGCCTGCCGGCGCTGGATCGCGGGGCATCATGTACCAGTTTGAGTACCCGTGGCTCTTCGCGCTGCTGCCGCTGCCGTTGCTGCTGTGGTGGTGGCTGCCGCCGTACCGCGAGGAAAGCGCGTCGGTGCGGCTGCCGTTCTTCGGCGAGGTGGCCAGCGCTGCCGGCCTGACGCCCGCGGCCGGCGCCGTGGTGCCGCGCACCAACCGGCTGCAGCGCGCACTGGCGCCGCTGGCATGGGCGCTGGTGGTGACGGCCCTGGCGCGGCCGCAGTTCCTGGAGGCGCCGGCGCAGAAGGTGCAGCCGGCGCGCGACCTGCTGATCGCGCTGGACCTGTCGCAGTCGATGGACACGCGCGACTTCCGTGATCCCTCCGGCGCGCCGATCCCGCGTGTGCAGGCGGTGCGCCAGGTGGTCAGCGGCTTCGTGGCGAAGCGTCCCGGCGACCGAATCGGCCTGCTGGTGTTCGGCGATGCGCCGTATCCGCTGGCGCCGTTCACGCTCGACCACCGGCTGGTGCAGACGCTGATCGACGGGCTGCTGCCGGGCATGGCCGGGCCGAGCACGGCGCTGGGCGATGCCATCGGCCTGGGCATCAAAATGTTCGATCACAGCAAGGCACCGCAGAAGGTGCTGATCGTGCTGACCGACGGGAACGACACCGCCAGCCGCATGCCGCCGGAGCGCGCCGCCGGCATCGCCCGGGAGAGGGCGGTGGTGGTGCATACCATCGGCATCGGCGACCCCAATGCCGCGGGCGAGCAGAAGGTCGACCTGGACGTGCTGCAGCGCATTGCCGCGCAGACCGGCGGGCGTTATTTCTTCGGCGCGGACCAGGCCGGGCTGGAGACCATCTACGCGACGCTGGACCGCATCACGCCGCACAACCACAAGACGCTGTCATGGCGGCCGCGGCGCGAGCTGTTTATGTGGCCGCTGGGCGCGGCGGTGGCGATCGTGCTGGTCTATCAACTGCTGATGGCGAGCGATGCGGCGTGGCTGTCGCGCGCGCGCCACCGCGATGCCGGGCCGCTCGGAATGGCGGATGGAGCGGCACGCTGATGCAGGCCATTGCCGACGCGCTCTCGCACTTCCACTTCCTGCGCCCGTGGTGGCTGCTGGTGCTGGCGGCGGCAGCGTTGCTGGTGTGGGCGGTGCGGCGCCGCGGCGACGTGCGCTGGCGCTGGCGCAGGACCATCGCGCCGCATCTGCTCGACGCACTGATGGTCGGCGAGCGCCGCCGGTTGAAGCTGCGCCCGGTGCACCTGACCGCACTGTTGCTGGCGCTGGGCGCGATCGCGCTGGCCGGGCCGAGCTGGCGCCAGGAACGGCCGCCCTTCCTCGATGACAAGGCGCCGCTGGCGATCGCGGTCGACCTGTCGCGCACCATGGATGCGGTGGACGTCACGCCCACCCGGCTGGAGCGCGCCAAGCTCAAGATCAAGGCGCTGCTGGCGCGCCGCGACGGCGGCGGCACCGCGATCTACGCCTATGCCGGCTCCGCCCACCTGGTACTGCCGCTGACCGACGACAACAACCTGCTGCAGACCTTTGTCGATGCGCTGCAGACCCGCATCGTGCCGGCGGCGGGGCGCGACATGGCGCGGGCGCTGCGCATCATCGACGCCGACCTGGCGCATGAGCCGGTGCCGGGCACCATCCTGTTCCTGACCGATGCCGTCGATCCCGCCGCGGTGGCGGCATTTCGTGCACAAGCGGGCAGCGGCCGCAGCCAGCCGGTGGTGCTGGGCATCGGCACGGAGCAGGGCGGGCCGCTGCGCGCAGCCGAGGGCGGCTTTGTCGAACAGGACGGGGCACGCGTGTTTGCGCGGCTCGACGTGGCCGCGTTCCGGCGCTTCGGCGACGACAGCGGCGTGCCGGTCGCGGCCTTCACCCCCGGCAGCGACGACGATGTGGCATGGGTGCAGCGCCATGTGCAGTCACACCTCGAACGGATGCAGGCCGGCAACCGCACGCGCTGGAAGGACGAGGGCTGGTGGCTGATGCCGCCGATCGCGCTGCTGGCCGCGCTGTGGTTCCGCAAGGGCTGGACGGTGCGATGGATCGCCGCGTTGCTGCTGGCGGTGGCGCTGGCGGCGCCGCCAGCGCGCCTGCATGCGCAGCAGCCCTCCGACGCGGCCCGCCCGTGGCGCTTAGCCGACCTGTGGCTGACGCACGACCAGCAGGGCCGCCGCGCCTTCGAGCAGGGCGATTTTGCGCGCGCGGCCACGCTGTTCGACGACCCGATGTGGCGCGGCATCGCCCAATACCGCGCCGGCCAGTATGGGCAGGCAGTGCAGAGCTTTGCGCTGCTCGATTCGCCGCAGGCCGACTTCAACCAGGGCAATGCGCTGGCGCGGCAGGGGCAGTACCGGGAGGCGGCCGGGCGCTACCGGCAGGCGCTGAAGCGGCAGCCGCAATGGCCCGCGGCGACGGCCAACCTGGCGTTGATGGAGAAGCTGCTCGCCCAGCAGAAGCCGAAGGACACGCAGGACCCCGACGACCAGGAAGACCCCCCTGACGTGCCGCCGGACGAGATCAGGTACGACGCCTCGAAGCCGCCGGAGCAGGGCGGCCGGTCGATGCGGGTTGGCGTGACGCAGGATGCGGAAATATGGATGCGCGCCATCCAGACCACGCCGACCGACCTGCTGCAACGCAAGTTCGCGCTGCAGCGTGGGGAGGGGCAGCGGTGAGCTTGCGTGCTGCTGCGCTGCTGGCGCTGCTGGCCATCCTGCTGCTGGCGCCGCCGGCACGCGCGGCCGAAGCCATCGTGCGGGTGGAGATCTCCGCGAAGCAGCCGGTGCTGGTGGGCCAGCAGGTCGGCATCGACGTGACCATCCTCGCGCCCAATTTCTTTATGTCGGCGCCGGATTTCCCCGCGCTGCAGGTGCCGGGTGCCGTTGTCACGATGCCCGACGCGCGCGCGCTGAATACCACTGAAACCATCGACGGGGTCACCTACGCCGGCATCCGCAAGACCTATGCCTTTACCGCCGAGCAGGACGGCGATTTCCGGTTGCCGGCGGCGACGGTGCGCGTCACCTACGCCGGCGACGACGGCGCGCCGCGCCAGGGGAGCGTCACCTTCCCGCCCACGTCGATCCGTGCTGGCAAGGGCGGGGCCTTATCAACCGGTGCAGGGACCGATGTCGCTAGGACACTGCTGCCGGTAGCGCGGCTGGTGGTCACGCAGGCTCTCGACCACGACCCTGAGCGCGGTGCCGTACGGCTGCATGCCGGCGATGCGCTGGTGCGCACCGTCACTACCTTCGCGCCGCAGACGCAGGCCATGATGATCCACCCGCCGCACGCGCAGGCGCCGCACAGCGTGCGCGTGTTCCGTGCCGATCCCAGGCTGTCTGACCACGCCCGGGGCGCGCCCGGGCCGGGCGGCACACGCGTGGATACCTACACCTATGTGTTCGAGCGCACCGGCACCTACACGCTGCCGCCGGTGACGGTGGACTGGTTCGACCCTGCCACGCGCCAGCCCGCGCGTTCCGAGGCGCCCGCGGTCAAGGTGGTGGTGGCAGCCGCGCGCGATAGCGGGGCGCTGGCGCCGGGCGGTTCGGCGCCAGCGCTGCCGGGGGAGGGCAGCCTGCCGTGGCGGACGTTGCTGTGGGCGGGGATGGGGGTGCTGGTGCTGCTGGCAGCGGCGCTGCTGTGGTGGCGGTTGCGGCCCGCCGTCGCGCGCTTGCGGCAGCGGCTGGCCGAACATCGGCGTGCCCGCGCCACAGGCGCGAACGCAAAGTTCATGGCCGTGCTGAATGCCTGCCAGGCCGGCGATGCCGCGGCGGCCTACGGGGCGCTGGCCGCATGGACGCGCACCGCGCACGACGCCGCACCGGCGGCATGGGCGCAAAGCGTTGGCGATGCGCAACTGGCGCAGGCCGTGGCAGGGCTGGAACAGCGCCTGTATGGGGCCACGCGCACGACGGCGGCAGCGTGGGATGGCAGGCCGCTCGCCGCTTCTCTGCGCCGTCACGCCACGCCGGTGTGGGCGCAGCGGCATCGGCATCGGGCAGCGGCCCTGCCTCCGCTCAACCCCTGACCACTCCGGCCGGCAACCGAACCGGCGCATCCTTTATGATGGGCGCCGCGCCGGCATCCGGGCCTGCGGCTCTATATGCGCCTGCCAGCCCCGTCCCCCGCCGTGCGGCGTCCGATCCATCTCGCTTTTGCTGTGCCATGGCCCGCCTCAAACTCGACCTGCCTGCCGACCAGTTCTGCTACGCCACGCACCTGACGGTGCGCGTGACCGATATCAACTCGGCTAACCACCTTGCCAACGATTCGATGATCTCGATGATCTCCGAGGCGCGGGCGCGTTTTCTGTTTGAATTCGGCAGCGAGGACGTGCGGCAGGAGGGCGTCGGCATCATCGTCACCGATTTGGCGACGATGTACCGCAACGAGGCGCATGCGCGCGACCAGCTCCAGTTCGAAGTCGGCGTGATGGACTTCAACAAGTACGGCGGCGACATCATTTTCCGCATCACGCGGCCGGCCGACGGCGCGTTGATCGCGATGGCCAAATCAGGCTTTGTGTTCTTCGACTACGTGCACAAGAAGGTCGTGCCGATGCCGCAGGGGTTTGCGGGGCGCTTTCCCAAGGTGAACTGGATCCAGTGAGGACAGCGCGCGCCGGACCCCGGCGCGCGCCATCGGTCCCATCGCTTCAGGCCTTGCGTTCCCCGCCAAGCGCCTCGGTCAGGTCACCAAGCATGGCGGACAATTCGCCGGCCATCATCGTGAAATCGGCGTCAAAGCGCTCGTCTTCGTCATGCGCGGTGCCATCGGCCTGCTCCTTGATGACATCCAGCGGCGCCACTTTCTTGACCACCAGCCCATCGGTCAGCACGAACGAGACGCGGTCGTTCCACGTCATCGCCAGCCGCGTGCAGCGCTTGCCGCCGGCGATATGGCGGCGCAGGTCCTCGGGATCGAGCGGGTGGCGCACATAGCGCACGGTGGCCTTGCTTTCGCTGCCGGACTGCAGCTCGATTTCCTGGTCGACGGTGAAGCCGGACGGCGCGGCATCGCCGGACAGCCAGTCGGTCATGGCGGCCACCGGGGACTGGTTGACGTGCAGGTTGATCAGCGGCAGCGGGTCGAGCGCCTTGAACAGCATGCCGCGCACTTCATCGGCCTTGGCGGCCGCGGAGGCGTCAATGGCAAGCCAGCCGTTGTCCGAGTCGATCCACACGCGGGTGTCGCGGCGGATGCTGAAGGCGCGCGGCAGCAGTTCCTCGGTGACCTGCTCCTTCAGTTCCTTCAGCTGCTTGCGGCCCGGCTTGTAGCCTTGCTGTTCCTCGATCTCGGCGGCGCGGGCGCGCGTGACCTGGTTGACCACGGTGGTCGGCAGCAGCTTCTTCTCGGTGCGCAGCGTCAGCAGCATCTGGCGGCCGACGGTATGGACGAGCTGGCCGTTGTCACGCGGCGAGGCCCAGCCCTGCGTCTGCATTTCCAGGCTGGTGCCGGGGAAGAAGGCGTGCTTCGCCAGGCTGGCTTCGACCTCGTCGGCGCCGAGCGACCACGGTGCGGAGAAACGATGGACCTGCAGGTTCTTGAACCACATGAGAATTCGGCCAAAGGGACGAATTCTATCCCCTCGCGGCGCCGGGCCGCGAAAATCGCCCTGACAGCGGTTGCCGCACGGCGGTCCGGCCATGCGGCGACCGGCTCAAAGCCGGGACCTTACAGGTCCAGCTTCGAGATCTTGCTGCCCTCGAAGCTCAGGCCTGCCATCAGGCCCGCATTGGTCAGCACGAAGCCGACAATGGGCTGCTGTGCGGTATTGGTGTCGAGTACGCCGCTGGCGCCGACTTTCGCCACCGCAACGGTGGCGTCCACCCCGGCGGTCCATCCCTCGCTGCGCAAGAACTTCTCATACGCTTCCTGCGTCAGGAACATCAGGATCACCGACTTGGACTGCGCGCCGATCTGCCAGCCTACCGAGCCGGAGATCAGGCGGTAGTAGCCGCGCGTGGCGCCGCCTGAGCGCAGCGCGCCGTCGCCGTACTCACCGCCGACGATAAGGCCGGCCTGCAAGGTCCTGGGAAACACCAGGATGCCGCGCGCACGGTTGGCGAGATCTCGCGAGCCGTTAACCGAGCCGTACAGGCGCTGCAGGGTTGCGTCGACGCCCGAGTCCAGCTCGCGCCGGCGCGCGGCCTTGTCGCTGGGGGGCGCGTCGGGCTTGGTGGTAGTGCAGGCACCCACTGCCACGCTGCCGAGGGCCAGGCCGGCGCTGGCCGAAAGGAAGGTTCGACGTTTCATCTTATCTCCTGTGGGTGTTGTTGGCGTCTCTGAAGCATAGGCGCGGGAAGCACTCGCTGAAATGGCAGCTTGTCCTACACACGTATCTATTTGTGAGGAAGATGGTGTCGCAACGCGATATATGGCATGGGATGGCAGCAACATGGCCGGAATTGAAGAAAGTTGCGGCGTGTACTGCCCATTGTAAAAAAAGCGGGAACCCCACCGTCGCAGGGCTGTCGATGGCTGCATGAAAAAGATCCTGACCGCCCTGCCGCTGGCCTTCCTGGCCGCGTGCGCCTCCCATCCTTCGGGTTCCTCCAACGATGCTGCCGGTACCTCGGCGGCCGCCAGCGCCGACACCAGCGGCTGGCAGGCACTGCGTGCCAAGTACATGGATTGCGTCAAGCAGAAGGCCGACGACAACCTGGCGGCCAAGGGCCAGTCGAAGGACGTGGCCAACGCCGCGCTGGCCGCGTGCCAGTCGGATCTGGACGCCATGCACGACTCCTTCCGCACCTACCTCGATGGGCAAATGTCGTCGTCGCACGGCAAGAACAGCGCGCGCCAGGCGGCGGCGCGCGTGACGACCGACACCAAGGAGAAGGCGCGTGCCTACCTGGTGCGCTACGTCGAGCGCGAGCGTTACGCGGCCCGCCTGCCCTGAGGCAGGCGCCAGCGCGTCATAGCATCTCCAGCGCGCCCGGCCCGTCGGGCGGCGGGAAGATGCGGTCGAGTTCGGCCAGCTGATCCGCCGTTAACGGATGCGACAGCGCGCCCAGGTTCTCCTGCAGCCGTTCCCGCCGGCCGGTCTTGGGGATGGCGATCACGCCGTCCTGCGCCAGCAGCCACGCCAGCGCGGCCTGCGCCGGCGTCATGCCGTGGTCGCGCGCAAAGCGCTTCAGGCCCGGGTTGCCCAGCAAGCGTGACTGCTCGATCGGCGAATAGGCCATCACCGGCACGCCGCGCTGGCGCAGCCACGGCAGCAGGTCCCACTCGATGCCGCGGCGGCTCAGGTTGTACAGGAGCTGGTTGACGGCAAGCCGGTCGCCGCCCGGCACCTCCCACAATTCCTCCAGGTCGGCCAGGTCCAGGTTGCTGACGCCCCAATGCCGGATCTTGCCGTCGCGCTGCAGCGCCTGCATGGCCTGCACCGTCTCTTCCAGCGGCACGCCGCCGCGCCAGTGCAATAAATAGAGGTCGATGCGGTCGGTACGCAGCCGTTTCAGGCTGCGCTCGCACGCCTGCACGGTGCCACGCCGGCTGGCGTTGAAGGGATAGACCTTGCTGACGAGAAAGGCCTCGTCGCGGCGCCCCGCGATGGCCTCGCCGATCATCTCCTCGGACTGGCCCTCGCCATACATCTCGGCGGTATCGATCAGGCGCAGGCCCAGGTCCAGGCCGAGGCGCAGCGTGGCGATCTCCTCGGCGCGCGCGGCGCGCGACTCGCCCATGTTCCAGGTTCCCATGCCGAGCGCCGGGACGCGCTCGCCGTCGGGCAGGGTGACTTGTTTCATGTGTTGGCTTCCAGGGTTGCCGGGTTGGGTGGCCGGGGGGCCGGCATCCCACCACACTAGTTAACAACACCTGAAATGTACAAGCTGCGCGCGCCGGCAGCGCTATGTTGGCTGACGCCGGCGCGCAGGAGACGCGCGGCTTCAGGCGTGCTGGTGCCGGTATTCCTGCGTGCGCCCGCCATAGCCGTACGCGGCGGCGCGGGCGTCGATCACATGCACATAAGAGACCGGATGCAGGTTGCCCAGGAGCTCGGACATGGCCTTGAACACGGCCTCGATGAACTGCGCCTTCTCGGCCTTGGTGTTGGTTTCGTCGGTCACGCTGATGTCCAGGTGGAAGGCGTTGCGGCCCTGCCCGGACAGCGGCTCGTCTGCGATGATCCAGCTGACGTGCGGGATGTACTGCACCGTGATGGCGATCACGTCGCGCTTCTTGCCGAGCACGCGCTCGGTGATGTCGGCGACCGCGGCGGCGCTGCGGCGGGTCAGGGCAGCATCTGGCTGGCCGGAGAGATGCAGGACGATGTGGGGCATGGCTTGGCTCCTGTAGCAAGGGGTCGGTGATGCCATGGTAGGTGCCGGTGTAATATCGGAAAAGCGGGATTATTCGATACGATCCATCGGATAAACCGAAGTAACATCGCCCTTGCCGGAGACTGCCATGCGTGGATTCGAAACCGACCAGTTGCGCACCTTTGTCACCGTGGCCGACAGCGGCAGCCTGTCGGCGGCGGCGCCCCGTCTGTTCCTGTCGCAGTCATCGGTCAGCGAGCAGTTGCGCAAGCTGGAGGAGCGCGCCGGCGTGCCGCTGCTGTCGCGCGGCCGGCACGGTGCGGTGCCGACGCCCGCCGGGGGGCGGCTGCTGGAGCATGCGCGCCGCATCCTGGCGCTGAACGAACTGGCGCTGCAGGAATTGCGCGGCCACGCGCTGGAAGGCGACCTGCGGCTGGCGGTGACCGATTACTTCCGCCCCGGCGAGATCGCCGGCATGCTGCGGCGGCTGCGCGAGCGCTATCCCTACCTGCGCCTGCACGTGACTGTGATGAAGAGCGCGGCGATCGACGCCGCCGCGGAGATGGATGCCTTCGATATCGGCCTGAGCATGCGGCTGCCCGGCGCGAAAGGCCGCAGCGGGCAGGGCGCACGCGGCACGGTGCTGCGGCGCGAGCCGCTGGCCTGGGTCGCCGCCCCCGCCGAAGCCGAGCTGCTGCCGGCCACGCTGCCGCTGGTGCTGTTGCCCGATACCTGCTCGCTGCACCAGTTCGTGGTCCAGCTGCTGCTGCGCAAGCGGCTGCCGTTCGAGGTCGCGCATTCGGCATCGGGAGTGGCGGGGCTGCATCTGGCGCTGGCGGCGGGGCTGGGCCTGTCGTGCCTGAACGCGTCGGCGGTGGGGCCGGGCGTGGCGCCGCTGGACGCCGCCACCGTTGCCCGGCTGCGGCTGCCACGCCTGCCCGAGGCGGAGTTCTTCCTGCTGCCCGGCAAGCGCGGCGAGTCGGCGTTTATTGCCGAAGCACGCGACGCACTGGCGGGGCAACTGGCCTGACCACCGCCGCATCGCGCACCAAATGTGTGCCGCGCGGCTCGGATAGTTGTGAAAACAACACCAGGCGTTCGCGTAATGCGAATTGTTCTTAATCTCGTTGACCCTCTCATTCCCTGTCGCTGATAATGCGTCGCTTTTTAAAAAATTATTACGAGCGATTACAGGAAAAGTCAGGAAAATGAGAATAAAACTTCACCCAATTTGTGCTGCGGTGGCGGGGAGCGTCGTGTTTCAACCGATGGCAGCGTGGGCCCAGGCCGCGCCAGGCACTTCGGCGCAGTTGCCGGAGGTCACCGTCAAGGCCGATGCCAGTCGTGAGCTTGGCGCCGGCTATAACCCGCCCAATGCGGTCAGCGCGACGAAGACCGAGGCGCCGCTGCGCGACATCCCGCAGACGGTCAACGTGGTCACTGCCGAGGTGATGCGCGACCAGCACGCGACCTCGATGCAGGATGCGCTGAAGAACGTGCCGGGCGTGGCGTTCTCGCACGGCGACGGCCAGCGCGACCAGGTAACGATCCGCGGCTTCACGGCGATCGCAGACCAGTTCGTCGACGGCATCCGCGATGACGCGCTGTACTTCCGCGACATGTCCAACGTCGACCGAGTCGAGGTGATCAAGGGCCCGGCAGCGGTGCTGTATGGCCGCGGCTCTGCGGGCGGCCTGATCAACCGCGTGACCAAGAAGCCTGGCATCGACGTCACCGACTTCGCGCTCAGCTACGGCATGTGGGCCGACCGCCGCGCCGAGGCCGACGTCGGCCGCGTGTTCGCCGACGGCGCCGCCGCGTTCCGCATCACCGGCGCAGTGCAGAAGGCCAACAGCTACCGCTCGCAGCAGTTCCTGGACCGCTCGGCGATCGCGCCGTCGCTGGAGCTGCGCGTGGCGCCCGAGACCACCGTGCTGCTGCAGGCCGACTACCTCGAAGACCGGCGCGTTACCGACTTCGGCATCCCGGCCTTCCGCGGCCGCCCGGTCGACGTGCCGGCCTCGCGCTACTACGGCGCGGCCAATGCGCGCGACGCCGACTACTCGCAGTCACGCGTATTCTCCGGCACCGCCACGATCAACCACCGCTTCAATGAGAACTGGTCGATCCGCAATGCGACGCGCTACTACCACTACTCGCTGGACCGCAACAACACGCTGACCAACACCGTCAACGAAGCGGCGCGCACGCTGACCATGAACCACGGCAATGTCCGCCGCGAGGAGCATGGCTGGTTCAACCAGACCGACCTGACGCAGAAGGCTTCGTTCCTGGGCATGCAGCATGAGCTGCTGTACGGCATGGAGATCGGGCAGCAGAACAAGGACCAGGTCAACAACACCAGGCCGGTGCTGGGCGCCGACGGCCGCACCGCGGTGTTCGACCTGTTCAACCCGGTGCTGCTGACGCTGCCGCGCCAGGCGCCGGGCACGCCGGGCACCTCCAACCTCGGCGTCTTCGACACCCTGGCGTTCTACACCCAGGACATGATCACTCTCAGCGAGCAGTGGAAGGCGCTGGTGGGCGTGCGCTATGACAACTTCCAGCAGGAGACCAGGAACCGTATCGCCGGCCAGCGTAGCTTGTCGCGCACCGACACCGCATGGAGCCCACGCGCCGGCCTGGTGTGGCAGCCATCGAAGGCGCAGTCGTACTACTTGTCGTGGAGCAAGTCGTTCCAGCCTTCAGGCGAGGCGTTTGCGCTGGCGGCGAACAATGCTGACCTGGCGCCTGAGTCCACCCGGAACACCGAAGTCGGGGCCAAGTACGACTGGTTGGGCGGCAAGGCTAGCACCACGATCTCGCTGTTCCGCCTCGAGCGCAGCAATATGAAGGTGTCGAATGCCGCGGGTACTGCCCTGCTGCCGATCGGCACGCAGCGCACCGACGGCGCCGAGCTGAGCGCGGCCGCTGAGCTGCCGCAAGGCTGGCGCGTGCTGGCCGGCTACGCCTACCTCGATGCCCGGGTGATCAACTCCACCCAGATCGATGCCGGCCAGCCGGTGCAGGGCAAGCGCGCCACGCTGACGCCGATGCACAGCGGCAATGTCTGGCTGACCAAGGATCTCGGTCACGGCTTTGGCATTGGCGCCGGCCTGAATCTGGTCGGCAAGCGCTTTGCCAATCCGGGCAACACTGTGACGCTGCCCGGTTATATCACCGCTGACGCCATGGCCTGGTACCGCCGCGGCGCGTTCGAGGCGCAGCTCAACGTGTACAACCTGTTCGACAAGGGGTACATCGTCTCGGCACACGGCACGAACGCCAACCTGAACATGCCGGGCGCTCCGCGCAGCGTGATGGCGACACTGCGGTATCGGATGTAAAGCGCAGCATCGTGGACAGGAAACCGGGCGGTTGGATAACCGCCCGGTTTTTTTTGCCGCTAGCTTTTCTTATACCGCTGGTTTGCTCCCTCTCCCGCGCGCGGGAGAGGGGAACGTTCACCAGGGTTCGTGGCAAGAGATTCAGCTTGCGGGTAGCAGGACTCAGGCAATGCACCGAGGGTGCCAGAACAAGTCCATCAATCCGCACTCATCATTGCATTGCGCGACCCGCCACTTTCGGCATGCAACAGCGCGCCTGCGGAGAAACCCTGAGTTCCTGCGCCGCAAAGCATCCGTCAATGCTCGCGCTGCCAGGTCTGGGTGCGGCCGATCAGGCTGATGCCGATGAAGCCGCGCACGTTGAGCTTGTTGCCGTCCTCGGTCAGCGACATCTTGCTCTTGTAGACCTTGCCGTTCTCGGGGTCGAGGATCTCGCCGCCGCTCCACTCGTTGTCGCCGGTCTTGCGCAGCCCGGACAGGATGGTCATGCCGATGAGGGGCTGGTCCTTGCGCGCGTCGGTGCACTTGTCGCATACGCGCGCCTTGCCCTCGCCGTCGACGAAGGTCTTCACCAGCCGTCCGCTGTAGACGCCGTTCTTCTCGGTGATCTCCACCAGCCCGCGCGGCTTGCCGGTGTTGTCGTCGATGGTCTTCCACATGCCGCTGGGCGTGGACTGCGCCATTGCCGCAGCGCTGCCCAGCAGGGTGGCGGCGAGCACCGCGGCACGCAGCAGCGGTCGGGCGGTGGCAAGGTTAGGGTGATGACGCATGATGTCTCCTTTAAGGTTCGTGGCCACCGGCAGTAAGCCGGTGCGGTGCGCCGCGCGGCGGTGGCAGCAATCGATCGAAGCGAGTCCGCGAAGCGGCCGGCGCGCACGCCAATCTACTGGCGCGGGCGCCTCGCGGCAATCCGCGGCCAGGCTGCGGTGCTATCTGCGCCAGCCCGTGCCGCTACCCGCAAAGCCGCTTGCAGGCTCGCTTTGCGGGTTATTGTGTTGCAGCAATTGGGGCCGCGGCGAAGGCGCTGAAGCAATCCTCTAAGCGGATGTACGAAGGCGCGCCCGGCCGCTCGCGGCACGCGCGCGCCACCTCGCATCAGCATGCGCAACCGTGCGAACAGGGAACGATTCGGACAGCCTTCGGTCTGCCTCGCGAAGCGATCGAGCTGGTCGATGCGACGGTGGCGATGGTGCCGGCGATGGTGTGCTGCCACACATCGCCAAGGTGTTGCCACAATGCTTCGCGCGCGTCGTCGCCGCGTCGTCAGTGCATGGGACCTTTGCTCTATCGCAACGCTTCGGATGCGTTCGCGCTGTTGCTTCGATGCAAACCGTTGCGTTCTCGCATCACTCTCGCGCAGCGTGTCGCGCGACGACCCTGCGCAGCGATGCCGAGGCTGTGCTTCATGGCGGCGATCGCGCGCGCCGGCGACTGTGTAAGCCATGCAGACGAGATGCAGCGCGGGGTGTCGCGCGTGATGGCACGCTTCCGTCCGAGCACCTCGCCAGCCATCGCGCGTGCATCGGTGCATCGCCCGCAAAGCCTTTGTCCATGCGGTTTTGCGCAAGACGAGGGAGCACGCGCCACGACGCGCGGGCGGTGCTGCGACGCGCGTCGCGCGGCTTGTAATCGGTGTCGCGCGGGTGTGTAAAAGCTGCGTGCCCGGCGTGTGTGAAGGTGTGTCGCGACGCGTGTGCGAGACAGCGAAAGTCATGTCGTCGCATGCGTGCGTGCGATGCATCGCGATGCCATCGGCAACCTCTTCGTGACGCTGCGCGTGAGAACTACTTCTAGCGATGCATGCAGGCAAGTTTTTTTGCACTTTTTTCTTAACATCATGGTGCAAACGAATTATGATTCGCCTTGACAAGAGTCTCACTTCATTGCAGCGAAGCAGGAAGAGCAAGATGGAACGACAAGCGCGATGCGCGCTTCGATGCAGTGACGAAGGTAGTAGCTTAGGAGTACGAGAACTTTGACGCAGACCAGGCCGGACCGGCTTCTTAAAACGCGTGCAGTCTCCCTGGGTCCAGTAACGGGTTGGGCCAGCTACCACCGAATGATGAATGCCGCCTGCCGTGCGCGAGGCCATGCCCGCACCGCAGGCCTGCGGTCCGATATCTCCTCATTAATGGCCGCGCGCCGGCTCAACGGGCGGCGCGGGCTGATCGAATATTCCAGGGCGCGGCACGTGCCCGAGACCCGCTTGGGGGCTCGCACCTGCCGCCTAGTCATCGCCAGGGGCGGTGCACCTGCAACCGAATTCATTAGCGTGCAGCCGCACATGCGCCGCGCGCCGATGAATCGCTCGCTCGACTGGGGCCGCGCTGCTGTATCGCGCCTCGGGTCGGTCGGGTCGCCAACTTAGGTCATTCGATATTCACTCTCTAGTGAAGGAGTTATCCATGGCAACTGCTGCAAAGAAGAAGCCGGCGGCTAAGAAGGCCGCCGCCAAAAAGGCCGCCCCGGCCAAGAAGGCCGCCACCAAGAAGGTAGCCGCCAAGAAGGCAGCACCGGCCGCCAAGAAGGCCGCAACCAAGAAGGTAGCCGCCAAGAAGGCACCGGCCGCCAAGAAGGCCGCAACCAAGAAGGTCGCCGCCAAGAAGGCACCGGCAGCCAAGAAGGCCGCAACCAAGAAGGTCGCCGCCAAGAAGGCACCGGCAGCCAAGAAAGCTGCAACCAGGAAGGTAGCCGCCAAGAAGGCACCGGCAGCCAAGAAGGCCGCCACCAAGAAGGTAGCCGCCAAGAAGGCACCGGCAGCCAAGAAGGCCGCCACCAAGAAGGTAGCCGCCAAGAAGGCACCGGCCAAGAAGGCTGCCGCCAAGAAGGCTCCGGCCAAGAAGGCTGCCGGCAAGAAGGCTGCCGCTGGCAAGCCTGCCGCTGCCCCTGCCGTGGCGCCCACTTCGGCTGCCAAGACCGCGCTGAACCCGGCTGCTGCCTGGCCGTTCCCGACGGGCAACCGTCCGTAAGCTGCGCCGCTACGGCGTGGACCTTACGCGTTCCGCAAGGAACCACACCGGCACGCAGCGCGTGCCAGCATGACCGGATACGCGGTATCCGGTCCGCAAGACGCCAGTCTTGCAGACCCGCCGATGGCATTTGCCCGGCGGGTTTTTTCATGGGCGCTGGCAGCAAAAGAAAAAGCGCCGCGACCCCTCGGGGTGCGGCGCTTTCGATGCGCCTTGCAGCGGCCCTGCGGGGCGTTCAGTGCGTGACGCGGGTCACGCCGCCCGATGACAGCAGGCGCACGCGCTCGCCGGGGCGGAAGGCCTCGTCGGCCTCCTGCGTGATCGCGCGCATCTCGCCGTTGTCCAGGCGCACGGTGATCTCCAGGCCGCGGCGCTGGTTGATCTTGTTCTCCGCCGCGCTGCCGACGATGCCGCCCAGCACCGCGCCGAGGATGCCGGCCGCCACCGCGCCGTTGCCGCCGCCGATGGTGCTGCCCGCGGCGACGCCGCCGATGGCGCCGCCAGCCAGCGTGCCGGCGCCGCTCTGGTTGCCCTGGATGGTGACCTCGCGCACGCCCTCGACCACGCCGTAGCGCACGGTCTGTTCACGTTGCGCCTGGCCCGTGCCGTAGACGCTGTTGGAGTTGGATTGCGTGGCGCAGCCGGCGACCAGGGTGGCGATGGCCAGGACGGCAACGGCGCCGCCACGGAGCTTGTTGTTCATTGTCAGTTCCCGAAAAGAGCCACGCGCTGGCCGCAGGTCAGGCGTAGCGGTACCCGAATGCAGACTGGAACCGGTTGCCGATTTCCTCGCGCGACAACCAGTGATTCTGCGGACCTTGCTGCGCGATCTTGACCGACCCCATCAGCGATGCCAGGCGGCCGGTCGTTTCCCAGTCTAAACCGTTTTCAATGCCGTAGAGGAGGCCGCCGCGGAAGGCGTCGCCGCAGCCGGTCGGGTCCACGATGCGCTCGGCCACGACGGCCGGGATCGCGTACTGGCGACCGTCGGCAAAGATGCTGGCGCCGCGCTCGCCGTGCGTGACGACGAACGCACGGACCTTGGCGGCCACCTCGGCGCTGGTCCACGCGGTGCGCGACAGCAGGACCTGCGCCTCGTAGTCATTGACTGTGACGTAACTGGCGAGTTCAACGAACTCCCGCAGGTCCTCGCCGTTGAACAGGGGCATCGCCTGACCGAGGTCAAAGATGAACGGCACGCCGGCTTCGGCGAACTGGCGCGCGTGGTGCAGCATGCCTTCGCGGCTGTCCGGCGCGACAATGCCAAGGCTCGGCGAGCTGGCGCCGCCGAGCGCATCCTTGACGTTGTTGACCTGCGACTGGCTCATTGCGCCAGGGTGGAAGGCGGTGATCTGGTTGTTGTCCAGGTCGGTGGTGATCATCGCCTGCGCGGTGAAGGTCTCCGGCAGCACGCGGATGTGCCCGGTCGGGATCTCCAGCTTGCGCAGGTAGTCCAGGTACGGCTCGGCATCGGTGCCGACGGTGGCCATTACCACCGGATCGCCGCCCAGCATCTTCAGCGTGTAGGCGATATTGCCGGCGCAGCCGCCGAACTCGCGGCGCATGCCGGGCACCAGGAACGAGACGTTCAGCATGTGGATCTGGTCCGGCAGGATGTGTTCGCGGAAGCGTCCGTCGAACGTCATGATGGTGTCGTAGGCGACGGAGCCGCAGATCAGGCTGGCCATGCTCTCTCCAGGTGGGTGTCGGTAAGTGGGTGGTCCCTTGCGGGAAGGCTACTGCGAAAGTGGCAAGAAAAAAACAGCGAGCACAAAGCAGCAGCGGCCGCCCCGGAGTCCGCGGGCGGCCGCTGCCGTCAGGTGGCGCGGATTACTTCAGCGCGGCCAGGGCGGCGTCGTAGTCCGGCTCGGTCTTGATTTCCGGCACGAGCTGGGCGTACTTGACGGTGTCGTTCTCGTCGAGCACTACCACCGCGCGCGCGGTCACGCCGGCGAGCGGGCCGCTCTTGATGTCGACACCGTAGTTGGCCTTGAACTCGGCGCCGCGCATCGTCGACAGCGGGACGACGTTGGCCAGGCCTTCGGTGGTGCAGAAGCGGCCCATCGCGAACGGCAGGTCGGCGGAGATCGTCAGCACCACGGTGTTGGCGAGGCCGCTGGCGGCTTCGTTGAACCTGCGGGCCGACGCCTGGCACACCGGCGTGTCCAGGCTCGGGACGATGTTCAGCACCTTGCGCTTGCCGGCGAAGTCGGCCAGCGTGACATCCTTCAGGTCCTTGCCGACCAGCGAGAACGCGGGCGCCTTGTCGCCGGCCTGGGGGAACTTGCCTGCGACTTCGATCGGGTTGCCGCCGAGGGTGACGTTGCTCATGTCTGCTCCTTGATATCTGGATGGTTTCCGGTTCAGTTTCCGGCGCCTGGCCGGTCACTGCCCCGGTAGGGGGCGCGGCCTGCTACCGGACTCGGATTTGGTCCGGCGGCGGGCCAGGAATTCAGGGATAAAAGATCAGCACGCGGTAGTTGGCTGGCGCCTGCTGCGTCCGGAATCGTACCCGAACCGGCAGTTCCATGCCCGCGCGAAGACCCTGCTCGGCAAAGGCCTTCTGCGTGGGCTCGAGATAATCCGCCGGTTGCAGCACCCGGCGCAGCAGCAGCTGATCCTGCAGGTCGGTCATCACCAGCTCGATCGCCGGCAGCACGGTGCTGGCGCGGCCCTGGTTGCGCAGCGTCACCGCCAGCAGGTAGGTGTCGCCGGTCTCGTCCTGGCGCTGCAGCTGCGAGGTCTCGATGCGCAGCGCGTCGATATCGCGCCAGGGCGGCACCTCGCAGCCCAGCGGCGCGCAGACGGCCTCGAGCGCGGGGCGCAGCATCGGGAAGCGGCCGGCGAGCTGGCTGCGCCCGAGGTACACCGCCTGCGCCGCGGCGCACAGGGCCAGCACCACCGCGGCCACGTGCCACAGGTAGCGCGGCACGCCGGGGCCGCGGCGCTGCTGGCGTTCCCGCTCACGCTCGCGCTCGTGCGCCTGACGCAGGAAGTCGGGAGCGAATACCGGGCCGGCCGGCGCTTCGGTACGCGCCCAGCGGCGCGTGGTCTGCTCGCGTGCGACGGCGCCGCCGGTGGCGCTGAAGGGCTCGTCGCCAAAGTTGGTGCCAAGGCTCGGTGCGCCGGTGATCTGGTCGACGTCGGTGCCGGTGCGATCGTCTGCGCTGTCGTTGCCGGTTGCGATCGTTGGCGCGGGGGCCGCCTTCGCTTCAGGCTGCCGCGCAGGCGGCACCGGCCCGGCATCGGCCGACGCCGCGCGCAGGAATTCGCTGGCGCTGGGGATCACGGCGCTTGGGATCACTGCGGGCGGGACGGGCGGAACGGCCGCTGGTTGGTCCGCCGTGGTGTCTTTCAGTGCGGGCGCCGGCGGCTTCGGCTCGCCCGGTACCGGCATTTCGAGCGCGACATGGTTGAGTGCCGGCCATGCGGGCGTGGGAACCGGCGGCGCTGGCGGGCCTTCGATTGGCAGCGCGATGACAGGGCTTGCCGGTGTTGCTGCTGTCTCGGGCTTGATTCCGGAGTCAGTCTCGGGTTCGGGTCGGGCTTCGGCGGATTCGGCTTCGGCTTCGGCTTCGGCTTCGGCTTCGGCTTCGGCTTCGGCTTCGGCTTCGGCTTCGGCTTCGGCTGCGGCTGCGGCTGCGGCTGCGGCTGCGGCTGCGGCTGCGGCTTCGGCTTCGGCTTCGGCTGCGGCTGCGGCTGCGGCTTCAGGCTCGGCTTCTCGCCCGGCTGGCGCTGCTGCCGCCGCTCGCGGCTGCGCCGCCTCGCGCGCATCGCGGTGCGCGACGGCTTCGTTGGCTTCGCGTACCGCGCGCTCGATCTCGTCGTCGTCCATGCCGGCCGGCGCCGGCACATCGGCGGATGCGTCGCTCTCGTCCGGCGACATGAACATGGTCGGCGCATCCAGCGCCGGCACGTCATAGCCGGGATCGATGGTGGGTTTGAACGGCGTGGCGGGCGGGGAGGGCGGCTGCAGTCTGGCCGCGGCCGGTACCGGTGCGGCAGGCGCGGAAGCCCCGGACGAAGCGGACGAAGCGGACGAAGCGGACGAAGCGGTCGAAGCGGTCGATGACGGGGTGCGGGCCGCAGGCGTCGCTGCAGCCGCCGGCGCGGCACTGCCGGCCGGCAACGGAATCTCGATCAGGTGTTCGCGCGCGTCGAACACCGTTTCGCACTGGCCGCAGCGCACCAGTCCCTGGCGCAGCCGCAACTGGTCGGCCACCAGCCGGAAGGCGGTGCGACAGGCCGGGCAGCGCGTGACTAGCTTGACGGCGGCCATCGGGATCAATCAGGGGCGAGTGCCATGCAGGCAGACCCAGCCTTCCTCGCTGCGCCATACCGTCAGCGGCAGCCAGGGCGCATAGGCCGCGGCGACTTCATCCGCCTGGCGCTCGAGCACGCCCGACAGCACCAGCCGCCCGCCGGGGCGCACGCGGGCGCTGAGCATGGCGGCCATCAGCTTGAGCGGATTCGACAGGATATTGGCGACCACCAGGTCGTAGGTCGCTTCGGACACCGACTCCGGCAGCGCAAACGAGGCTTGCACCTGGTTGCGTTCGGCGTTGTAGCGCGACGCTTCCACGGCGTTGGGATCGATATCGATGCCGACGGTGTCGCCGGCGCCGAGCTTGCGCGCCACGATCGCCAGGATGCCGGAGCCGCAGCCGTAGTCGAGCACGGTCTCGCCCGGCTTCAGGTTCTGCTCCAGCCACTGCATGCACAGTCGCGTGGTGGGATGGCTGCCGGTGCCGAAGGCCAGGCCCGGATCGAGCTCCAGCACCACGGCATCTGGTTCCGGCGCGTCGTGCCACGACGGCACCACCCAGATGCGCTCGCCGATGCGGATCGGCTCGAACTGGGACTGCGTCAGACGCACCCAATCCTGGTCCTCGACCCCGCGCAGCGTATAGGCCGGCACCGGGTCGATGCCAAGCTGGTTGGCGGCAGCGGCCACCACCACGGCGGGGTCCGCATCGTCGCCGAACAGCGCCACCACGCGCGAGCGGTTCCACGCGAGTTGCTTCGGTTCCAGCCCGGGCTCGCCAAACAGCGGCTGCTCGTCGGGGGTATCGGCATCGGCGTCTTCCACCGAAACCGACAGCGCGCCGAGGTCGAACAGGGCGTCAGACCAGGCCTCGGCCTGGTCCTGCGCCACTTCGATCACACATTCCTGAAATGCCACGGGCTTCCTTCTTTACTGCGGTGTGTGTTGGGCTAAGGCCATCGGGACCATCAGGCCCCTCACGCCCCTCACGCCTTCGCGCGCTCCGCCAGGCGCTGCTCCAGATAGTGGATGCTGGTGCCGCCTTCGACGAAGTTGGCGTCCATCATCAGCTCGCGGTGCAGCGGCACGTTGGTCTGGATGCCGTCCACCACCATCTCCGACAGCGCGATGCGCATGCGGGCGATGGCCTGCTCGCGCGTGGCGCCGTAGGTGATGATCTTGCCGATCATCGAATCGTAGGTAGGCGGGACGAAGTAGCCATCATACGCGTGCGAGTCGACTCGCACACCGGGGCCGCCGGGCATGTGCCAGGCGGTGATGCGGCCCGGCGAGGGCGTAAACTTGAACGGATCCTCGGCGTTCACGCGGCATTCGATCGCGTGCCCGCGGAACTGCACATCCTTCTGGCGGAAGCGCAGCTTTTCGCCGAAGGCGATGCGGATCTGCTCCTGCACGATGTCGATGCCGGTGATCATCTCGGTGACCGGGTGCTCGACCTGCACACGCGTGTTCATCTCGATGAAGTAGAACTCGTTGTTCTCGTACAGGAATTCGAACGTGCCGGCACCGCGGTAGCCCATCTTCTTGCAGGCCTCGGCGCAGCGATCGCCGATGCGCTCGATCAGGCGGCGCGGGATATGCGGTGCGGGCGCTTCCTCGATCACCTTCTGGTGGCGGCGCTGCATCGAGCAGTCGCGCTCACCCAGCCAGATCGCCTGGCGGTGCTGGTCGGCGAGGATCTGGATCTCCACATGGCGCGGGTTCTCGAGGAACTTCTCCATGTAGACCTCGGGGTTGCCGAAGGCACGGCCGGCTTCTTCGCGCGTCATGTTGACAGCGTTGATCAGCGCGGCTTCGGTGTGCACCACGCGCATGCCGCGGCCACCGCCACCGCCGGCGGCCTTGATGATCACCGGGTAGCCGACGCGGCGCGCCGTTGCCAGGATTTCCTTGGGATCATCGGGCAGGGCGCCGTCCGAGCCGGGCACGCACGGCACGCCGGCCTTGATCATGGCCTGCTTGGCCGACACCTTGTCGCCCATCAGGCGGATGCTGTCGGCGGTCGGGCCGATAAAGACGAAGCCGGACTTCTCCACGCGCTCGGCGAAATCGGAATTCTCCGACAGGAAGCCGTAGCCGGGGTGGATGGCCTGCGCGTCGGTGACCTCGGCGGCCGAGATGATGGCCGGCATATTGAGGTAGGACAGCGGCGACGGGGCCGGGCCGATGCAGACGGCTTCGTCCGCCAGGCGCACGTACTTGGCTTCCTTGTCGGCCTCCGAGTACACCACGACTGTCTTGATGCCCAGTTCGCGGCAGGCGCGCTGGATGCGAAGAGCGATTTCGCCGCGGTTCGCGATCAGAATTTTTTCAAACATGGTCTCTCTCTGCGAGAACAGGAGCGGTCCCGCTGCGTGCCGGCACGGCACATCGGGCGCGCGGCCGCGTGGCTGGCTGCCACGGTGGCTACGATACTGCGCGGAACTGCATGGAACTGCACGGAAGGGGACGCGATGTCCGCAGCGTCCCCGGCGTCACGAAACGCCATCGCGTGCCGCGCCGCTGCTGCCTGGCTCGCCACTTGTGTGGCTGGCGGCAGCGTCGCGCGCGGCATGCCGGTCAGGCTCAGCCGATGACGAACAGGGGCTGGCCGTATTCCACTGCCTGGCCGTTCTCGACCAGGATTTCCTTGATCACGCCGGCCTTGTCGCACTCGATTTCGTTGAGCAGCTTCATGGCTTCGATGATGCAGACGGTCTGGCCTTCCTTGACCGAATCGCCGACGTTGACGAAGGGAGCGGCGCCCGGCGACGGCGCACGGTAGAACGTGCCCACCATCGGCGAGGTCACCACATGGCCGGCGGGAAGCTGCGCCACCGGCTCGGCGGCCGGGGCGGCGGAGCCCACCGGGGCTGCGGCCGGGGCGGCCGGCAGCGCCTGCATCTGCGGCATGGCCATCGGCGCGGCGACGACTTGCGGCGGTTGCTTGACGATGCGTACCTTGCCGTCGCCTTCGGTGACTTCCAGCTCGGAGATGCCGGATTCGGCCACCAGGTCGATAAGCGTCTTCAGCTTGCGCAGGTCCATCTTTTTATCCTCCTGAATCGGGTTGTCCGGCCGCTGCCGGGAACGGCCGCGGCGGATGAAATCGTTGTGGCGGCCACCAGGGAGCCGCGCCCGCCGTGCCGGTGCACGCGCATCGGGCGCAGGCCGCCGGGCGGCGCGCACATCTGTTCAAAATCTGGGAATCAGCTCCCCGGTGGCGGCTGCTCCTGGGCCAGCGCGTAATCCAGCGCCAGCAGGTACCCCTGCCAGCCCAGCCCACAGATCACCCCGACTGCCACGTCGGAGAAATAGGAGTGGTGGCGGAAGCTCTCGCGCCGGTGCACGTTCGACAGGTGCACCTCGACGAAGGGGATCGCCACACCGGCCAGCGCATCGCGCAATGCCACGCTGGTATGCGTGTAGGCCGCCGGGTTGATGATGATGAAATCGACGCCTTCCTCGCGTGCGGCGTGGATGCGGTCGACCAGTGCCCCTTCATGGTTGGACTGGAACGATGCCAGCGAAATACCGGCCTTTGTCGCACGTTCTGCCAGGGCCGCGTCGATATCGGCCAGCGTCGTGTGCCCGTAGGTCTCCGGCTCGCGCGTGCCCAGCAGGTTGAGGTTTGGCCCATGCAGGACCAGCACCTTGCGGTAGCGGGCTGAGCGACGGATGGAGCGGGTTGCAGTCACGGCGGCTCGACCAGATCAACGAAATTGCGCGGAGATTACCGTAGCTTAGAGGGATTTGTCTAGCGGGCGATACAAGGTATGACGGCCGCATGCGACGCTTGGAGACAATTTTGGGCACTTTCTTACGATTTGCTGCGCCGGGCAAGGGAAATCAGCGAAGAAATCCGAAATTCCCTGAAATTGCCGGAAGAATGTGCTCAGGTGCGTGGCAGCACCGCCCGCAGCTCGGCCGCGGTGACACGTCCCATCTTGCGGAACTTCACCGAGCCATCCGGGTTGATCACCACGGTATATGGCAGCCCGCCCGCGCTGTTGCCGAAGCTGCGCGACAGCTCGGTGCCGGCGAAGCCGGCGACCGCAAGCGGGTAGGCAACGGGCACCTTCCGGGTGAAGTTCTGGATGTTCGCGGCAGAATCAATGCCGATGCCGACAAACTCCACCTGCCGGCTCTTGTACTCGTCATGCAGCGCGGTCAGCTCGGGCATTTCTTCGACGCAAGGGCCGCACCACGGTGCCCAGAAGTTAACCACCACGGTCTTGCCGCGCAGCTTGCCAAGGTCCAGGTCGGCGCCCGCCGCGTCGGGCAGGCGGGTCTGGAAGAAGGTCTCCACGGCCAGGTCGCTGGCGGGCTTGGGCGAGAAGACGAACTGGCCGGCCAGCGCGCCAGCGACGCAGGCGATCACGGCAACGCCGATCCACAACCAGAGGCGGGAACGGCGCAGGGGTGGGGAGACGGTTTCAGTCATGGCAAAAGGAAAGAAGGGCCTGGGCCGGCAGTCAGGGTGACGGGACGGGCGCTGGCCGCAGGGTCAAGCTGGCCCGGCGCCGTCGGCCGCATCCGTCAGCGCCCGCACGGCCTGGATATCCGCCCGCGTCAGGCGCCCCGAGGCATCGGCCCGCACGGCGCCGCGTTCATCGACCGCATCATACAGCGCAATATGGATGCCGACTGGCGCACCCAGTTCCGCGCGCACCTCGCCGGCCAGCAGCCGTGCCTCGCGGCGGTCGGGCCACTGGCCCTTCCACAGGAAGCTCAGGGTCTCGACATCGGCCCGGCCGCCGAAGTGGCGGCTCTCGCTGGTGTCGAAGGTCACCCCGGCGTTGAGCAGGTGCAGCGCCGCGTCCTTGGGGCTGTCGCAGAACAACTGCAGATAGATATCAGAGTGTTCGGTGGCGGTGCCATTCAGTACGGCGCCGACCAGGTAGGGCCGGAACGGCGCCAGATCTTCCATCGCCAGGATCGCCAGCCGGCGCAGCAGCGCCAGGATGCGGGGCTGGCTCTCGGCATGGAACAGCGCCTGGTAGGTGCGCACCTCGGCCTCGATCTGCTCATTGTCGGGCAGCCATTCGCCGGGCACGCGTTGCTCGCCCAGCACCTGGCGCGCGGCCTTGCGCTTGGCGGTGCCGTAGTCGGCACCGTCCTCGGCAATCATGCGGGCGGCGGCCTGGGCGATTTCGTCGCGCAGGCGGGTGGGGTCGGGCTGGGTACGTCGGGTCATGCCCCATGATACCGGACCACGCCCGCGCGTCAGGTGCGCATGGTGCCGCAGTGCAGCGGAGGCCGCTGGCGCTCGGGTACAATCAGGGGCTTCCTGCCCGGCCGCCGCCAGCGGCACAAAACCGCCGCGCGCCGCCGGGTGCCGAGTCCCCAAGCCTGCGGGCATCAAGTCTTTCCGGGAACCCATGCATATTCATATCCTTGGCATCTGCGGCACCTTCATGGGCGGCCTGGCGGTGCTGGCCAAGCAGGCCGGGCATCGCGTCACCGGCTGCGATGCCAATGTCTACCCGCCGATGAGCACCCAGCTCGAGGCCCAGGGGATCGAACTGATCGAAGGCTTCGACCCCGCCCAGCTGGCACTGGAGCCGGACATGTTCGTGATCGGCAATGTGGTGTCGCGCGGCAATCCGCTGATGGAAGCCATCCTCGACCGCAACCTGCCTTATGTGTCGGGCCCGCAATGGCTGGGCGAGCACGTGCTGGCGCGCAAGTGGGTGCTGGCCGTGGCCGGCACGCACGGCAAGACCACCACCACCTCAATGCTGGCCTGGATCCTGGAGGATGCCGGCTACAACCCGGGCTTCCTGGTGGGCGGGGTGCCGCAGAACTTCGGCATCTCGGCGCGCGTGACCGAGTCCGACTTCTTCGTGATCGAGGCCGACGAGTACGACACCGCCTTCTTCGACAAGCGCAGCAAGTTCGTCCACTACCGCCCGCGCACGGCTATCCTGAACAACCTGGAATTCGATCACGCCGACATCTTCCCCGATCTGGCGGCAATCGAGACCCAGTTCCACCACCTGGTGCGCACCGTGCCCGGCCAGGGCAGGCTGGTGGTCAATGGCGTGGAAGAGAGCCTGGCCCGGGTGCTGGAGCGCGGCTGCTGGAGCGAGGTCGAGCAGTTCGGCGTGGGCGACTGGCGCGAGAGCGACGCCGCCGAGGCCAAGGCAGCACCTGGCAAAGATGCCTTCGACGTCTGGTTCGGCCAATCGGTCGCCGGCACGGTGGTGTGGGACCTGCAGGGTACCCACAACCGCATGAACGCGCTGGCTGCGATTGCCGCGGCGCGCCACGTCGGCGTGCCGGTGGCGCAGGCGATCGCCTCGCTCGGGCGCTTCGCCAACGTCAAGCGCCGCATGGAAGTGCGCGGCGTGGTCAATGACATCACCGTCTATGACGACTTCGCCCACCACCCGACCGCGATCCAGACCACGCTGGAAGGCCTGCGCCGCCGTGTCGGCGATGCCCGCATCCTGGCCGTGCTGGAGCCGCGTTCCAATACTATGAAGCTGGGCGTGATGAAGGCACAGTTGCCGGCCAGCCTGGAGCAGGCCGACCTGGTGTTCGGCTACGGCGCCCCGGCCGGCAAGGATGCGCTCGGCTGGGATCTGGCCGGCTCGCTGGCGCCGCTGGGCGCCAGGGCCGGCGCCTTCCACGACCTGGCCGAGCTGGTGCAGGCCGTGCGCGCCGCGGCGCAGCCCGGCGACCACGTGCTTGTGATGAGCAACGGCGGCTTCGGCGGCGTGCACCAGAAGCTGCTGGACGCGCTGTCCCAGCGCTGACCGACGCCAAGGACCATCATGCTGCTGTACCTGCACGGATTCCGCTCCTCGCCACAGTCGTTCAAGGCCCGGCTGGTGCAGGAGCGCATGCGCGAGTGGGGCGTGGGCCGCTACTACGCCTGTCCCACACTCAATGTCTCGCCGGAAATGGCCATTGCACAGGCAGAAGCCGCGATCCGGGCCGCGCAGGCGACCCGCGACCAGGAAGTCGCCATCGTCGGCTCGTCGCTGGGCGGCTTCTACGCGCGCTGGCTGGGCGAGCGCCACGGCTGCAAGACCGTGCTGCTCAACCCGGCCATCCATCCCTGGACTGATCTCGAGCAATATCTCGGCGAGCAGCCGCTGTGGCACGGCGGCGGCTCGGTCACGGTCGAGCGCCGCCACCTGCACGAGCTGCTCGACTTGCGCGTGGACACCCTCACCCGGCCCGAACGCTACTACCTGATCGCCGCCACCGGCGACGAGGTGCTGGACTACCGCGAAATGGTGGCCGCCTGCCCCGGCGCGCAGATCCGCGTGATCGAGGGCAGCGACCACGGCATCAGCGAATTTGCCGACTACGTCGACGATGTGCTCGCCTTCTGCGGCTATGGCCCCGATGGCAAGGTGCCGGCAGGCGCAGGCCCGGCATGAGCGCGCAGTCCGCGCGCCGCTGCGGCTGGAGTTCGCACCTGCCTTTCGACGCGGCCATCACGCCCAACCTGCGGCGCTGGGTCACCGGTGACGATGGCTCGCTGACCGCGCGGCTGGTGGCCGCGTCCGAGCGCTTTCGCGTGGCCCGCCTGCTGCAGCGCCCGCTGCGGCCGCTGGCCGACGAGTGGCAGGCGCTGGGCCAGCACGACCGCACCCCGGCGCTCACACGCGAGGTGCTGCTGATCTGCGACGACATCCCCGCGGTGTTTGCCCACACCGTGGTGCGCCAGTGCCATGCGCGCCGCGACTGGCCGTTCCTGCGCGGGCTGGGGGAGCGTCCGCTCGGCGGGAGGCTGTTCGTCGATCCGGTGGTCGAACGCGATCCGTTCCAGTTTGCCCGGCTGCTGCCGCACCACCCGCTGCGCCACGCGCTGCAGCGCGTGCTGCAGGCGATGGGGCCGGTGCCGATGCTGCCGGCGCGGCGCTCGGTGTTCCGGCGCGGCGACGGCGTCATGCTCGTGACCGAGGTCTTCTTGCCGGACCTGCTGACGCGGCCATCCCCGGAGACCGCGGCAAGCGCGCTGGCGCGAATCAAAGACCGCGGCCCGGTTTTCACACGCGTTACTGAATCGAAGAGGTGATGAAATGAAATTGCAGGGACGGGTTTCCATCATCACCGGTGCCGCCGCCGGCATCGGCTTTGCCACCGCGCAGCGCTTTGCCGCCGAGGGCGCCATCGTCGTGCTGTGCGACGTGCAGGAAGTGCGCCTGCGCGACGCCGCCGACATGCTGGCCGCCGCCGGCGCCACCGTGTCGGCCTACCATGTCGACGTGACCCGGCGCGACGAGGTCGACGCCATGGTGGCGGCGGTGATGGCCGCGCATGGCCGCATCGATGTACTGGTCAACAACGCCGGCATCACCCAGGATGCGCGCCTGGTCAAGATGACCGAGGCGCAGTTCGACGCGGTGATCGACGTCAACCTGAAGGGCGTCTTCAACTGCGCGCAGGCCGTCGCCAACATCATGATCGAGCAGGGCCGCGGCGTGATCCTGAACGCGTCGAGCGTGGTCGGCCTGTATGGCAACTTCGGCCAGACCAACTACGCTGCCAGCAAGTTCGGCGTGATCGGCTTCACCAAGACCTGGGGGCGCGAGCTGGGTCCCAAGGGCGTGCGCGTCAACGCGGTGTGCCCGGGCTTCGTCAATACCGAGATCCTGCAGACCGTGCCGGAGAAGGTGCTGGAAGGCATGAAGCAGTCCTGCTGGCTGCGCCGCCTGGCCGAGCCGGCCGAGATCGCCGGCATCTACGCGTTCCTTGCCAGCGACGACGCCAGCTACGTCAACGGCGTGGCGATCGAGGCCAGCGGCGGCATGTCGCTGTAGCCGTTCCGGGCCTTTTCCCGGGTCTCTGCGCCCCGTCGCGTGCACCGCGGTGATGCGCTGCAGCGAGGGACGGCCCGGGCGCGGCAGCGGGGGTGCGGTATCATTCCACCTCTGCGGCCACGCCGTATCGTTACGGGCGGCCTCCGGCGCGCGGCTTGCGCGCCCGCGCTGCCAGCCGTTTCCGTTCGCAGCTTTTCTCCCACAGGATCCGCTCCAGCGCCGCCATGGCGGCCCCGGCGCGGCTTCCGCGCATTTCTGAAAGTACCGATCGATGCAGTTGCTGTTCGAAGAAGGCGGCGAAATCCGCGCCGGCACCGTGCTGAACCAGCAGGGCGAGGCCTACCAGGTGGAACTGCCGGCCGGCAAGCGCACCAAGGTCAAGTCCCGCGATGTGCTGCTGCAGTTTGCGCAGCCGTCGGCGATCGAGCTGGTACGCCAGACCGGCGACATGGTGGCGGAGATCGACCTGGACTTCCTGTGGGAATGCGCCCCCGAGGCCGAGTTCGGCTTTGCCGAGCTGGCCGCCGAATACTACGGCGCCGAGCCCGGCGCGGTGCAGCAGGCCGCGCTGGCGATGGCGCTGCACGGCAACCCGGTGTACTTCCGCCGCAAGGGGCGCGGGCGCTACCAGCGCGCGCCCGAAGACCAGCTCAAGGCCGCGCTGGCGGCGCTCGAGCGCAAGCGCCAGCAGGCGCTGGTGCAGGCCGAGTACGAAGAACAGCTCAAGGCGCTGACGCTGCCGGAATCGTTCCGCAACAAGGTGCTGCAGCTGCTGTTCAAGCCGGACAAGAACAGCCTGGAGTACAAGGCCATGGACGCGGCCTGCACCGCGCTCGGCATGTCGCCGATGCGGCTGATGGTGGCCGCCGGCGGCGTCGCCAGCGCGCGCGCGCTGCATGAGGCCAAGTTCCTGGCCGAGTGCTTCCCGAAAGGGACGGGCTTTCCGGATACCGACGTGCCCGAGCCGTCCGCGGACCTGCCGCTGGCGGACGTCGAAGCGTTCTCGATCGACGACGTCACCACCACCGAGATCGACGATGCGCTGTCTGTGACCAGGCTCGCCGATGGCAAGCTGCGCATCGGCATCCATATCGCTGCTCCCGCATTGGGCATCCGCCGCGGCGAGCCGCTCGACGCGGTGGCGCGCCAGCGCCTGTCGACGGTCTACTTCCCCGGCGACAAGATCACCATGCTGCCCGACCCGGTGGTGGAGCGCTACACGCTGCAGGAAGGGCGCACGTGCCCGGCGCTGTCGCTGTACGTGACGGTGGACCCGAGCGTGTGGCTGATCACCGGCAGCGAAACCCGTGCGGAGATGGTGCCGATCGCCGCCAACCTGCGCCACAACCTGCTGGACGAGGTGATCACCGAAGCCTCGCTCGCCGAAGGCACCGGCGACTACCCGTTCCGCGACGCGCTGACGCAGCTGTGGCACTTTGCCGGCTACCTGTACGACGAGCGCCAGAAGGCGCGCCTGGCCAGCGGCCTGCGCCCCGAGACGCACAACCGCGCCGACTTCAACTTCTATCTGGACGACCAGCCCGACGGCAGCCAGCGCGTGCGCATCGAGCAGCGCAAGCGCGGCTCGCCGCTGGACAAGATCGTGGCCGAGCTGATGATCCTGGCCAACAGTACCTGGGGCAAGCTGCTGGCCGACCACGGCGTGCCGGGCATCTACCGCACGCAGAAGGCGTGGGGCATGCACCGCACCCGCATGCAGACCTACCCGGCGCCGCACGAGGGGCTGGGCGTGGCGCAGTACGCGTGGAGCACCTCGCCGCTGCGCCGCTATGTCGACCTGGTCAACCAGTGGCAGATCCTGGCGGTGGCGCAGCATGGCGTGACTGCCAAGCTGGTGGCGCCGTTCAAGCCCAAGGACGCCGACCTGCTGGCCGCGGTGGCCGACTTCGAAGGCACCTATGCCGCCTATGCCGACCACCAGTCGACCATGGAGCGCTACTGGTGCCTGCGCTGGCTCAAGCAGGAAAACCGCGAGCGCCTGATGGCCTCGGTGCTCAAGGAAGGCGCGGTGCGCTTTACCGAGATCCCGCTGGTCACGCGCGTGCCGGAACTGGCCCAGGCGCAGCGCGGCACCCAGGTGCTGCTGGAGATCGGCGAAACCGACGAAATCACGCTGGAAGTGTCGTGCCGCGTGCTGGAAGTCTTTGCCGGCGAAGGCGAATTGCCCGAGGAAGAACTGGAAAGCGACGAGGAAGCCGCTGAAGTGTCGGCCGAAGCTGCTGCGGAGGCGGCAGCGGAAGAGGCTGCCAAACAGGCCGCCGGCGTGTCCGACGCAGTGTCGGACGAGGCGCCGGACGAAGCGGCTGTCAGCGAAGGCCAGGGCGAAGGCGCGGCCGACGAAGGCGAGGCGTCGGCGCAGCGCGACACCGGCGGGCCGGCCGCGGGCTGAAGCCTTCGGAAAACAGCGGCGCTCACTTACAATGCCTACCGTCGTTCCCGCGTGCGCGGGAATGACGGCCGGCCCATGCGGCACCGCAATGTCCCGCACTGTCCGCCTTTCCCGGACACCCCTCCAGCCCCTCATCCAGCCATCGTGAACGCCGCTCTCGCCGCTCCCCGCCACTGGTGGCATGCCAGGTGGCACCACAGCAGTACGCTCGCCAAGGCGCTGGCCATTTCCCTGGCCGTGCACGCGGTGCTGCTGATGGTGCGGATCGCCGCGCCCGAGGTGTTCGAGATCAAGCGCCGCGATGCCGCGCTGGACGTGGTGCTGGTCAACGCCAAGTCGGCGCAGAAGCCGCGCAACCCCACCGCGCTGGCGCAGGCCAACCTGGACGGCGGCGGCGACCATGACCAGCAGCGCGCCAGCACGCCGCTGCCGGCGCAGACCGTAACGCAGGAAGGCGACCTGGTGCGCCAGGTGCAGCGCCGCGTCGAGCAGCTCGAACAGGAGCAGCAGCGCCTGCTGACCCAGGCGCGCGAGCCCGCGCCTGCCGTGCGCAACCAGCCGCTCAAGCCCGGCGAACGGCGCGATGACAACCCGCAGCGCGGCCAGGACGAGCGCACCTCGGCCGACGAGATGGCCAGGCTCGAGGCCGAGATCGGCCGCAACCTGGACCACTACGCCAAGCGGCCCAAGCGCTTCCAGCTCACGGCCACGAGCGCGCAGGCGGTCGACTACGCGCAGTATTACGACCGGCTGCGCCGCAAGATCGAGGCGCGCGGCACCACCGACTTCCCGCAACGCAACGGCAAGCCGCTATACGGCCAGCTGATCCTGGTGATCAACGTCAACCGGCTGGGCAAGCTCGGCTACAACCGCGACGGCTACAACATCGACGCCATCGACGTGGTCAAGAGCTCGGGCGATCCCGCGCTGGACCGCCAGGCGGTGGCGATCGTGCGCTCGGCCGCGCCGTTCGGCGCGTTTACGCCGGAGATGGCGGCGCGCCAGGACATCCTCGAAGTCATTTCCACTTTCAAGTTTTCGCGCAGCGGGCTGGAAACCCGCTTGCAGGCACGCTGATGACATCCACTGATCCTTCCGCTTCCTCCCAGCTCCCGGCCGACCGCTATGTGGTGATCGGCAACCCCGTCGCGCACAGCCGCTCGCCGGCGATCCACGCCGCCTTCGCGCGCCAGACCGGCGAGGCCGTGCAGTACGACCGGCTGGAGGCGCCGCTGGACGGGTTTGCCGACACCGTGCGCAAGTTCTTTGCCGATGGCGGCTACGGCTGCAACGTGACCGTGCCGTTCAAGCTGGAGGCCTATGACCTGGCCGACCGCCTGACCGAACGCGCAGAAGCTGCCGGCGCGGTCAACACCCTGTGGATCGAGGAAGGCCTGATCCATGGCGACAATACCGACGGCGTCGGCCTGGTGCGCGATATCCAGGACAACCTCGATACGCTGATCGAAGGCAAGCGCGTGCTGCTGCTGGGCGCCGGCGGCGCGGCCATGGGGGCGATGCTGCCGCTGATCGAAAGCCGGCCGTCGCGCATCGTGGTGGCCAACCGTACCGCCTCGCGCGCCAGCGACATGCTGGAAGAATTCGTCGAAGCCGCCGACCAGTACGGCGTGGAGCTGTGGGGCGGCGGCCTCGATGCGCTCGACGGCCTGTCCGAGGACGAGGCCGTCGACGTGGTGATCAACGCCTCGTCCAGCAGCCTGCATGGCGAAGTGCCGCCGGTGCCCGAATTCCTGCTGGGCGAGGGCGTGCTGGCCTACGACATGATGTACGGCGCCGAGCCCACGGTGTTCCTGCAGTTCGCCGCGCGCTGCGGCGCGCGTACCAGCGACGGCCTGGGCATGCTGGTGGAACAGGCGGCTGAAGCCTTCTACATCTGGCGCGGCGTGCGCCCCCGCACGGCCCCCGTGCTGGCCGAGCTGCGCGCAGCGCTGCAGGCCGAACGCAAGGGCTGACCGGGGCGCCGCCACCCGTGGCCAACCGCAGCCGCACGGCCAGCGCCGCGCGCGCCCGCGCTTCGTCGGGGCGCGCGGTATTCAACCCGGTCCGCTGGCTCGGCTACCTGCTGGGCTGCGTGCTCGCCGGCGTCGTGGCGATGCAGCTCTACTTCTTCGTGCAGATCGCCTCGTGGCAGTACGTGAACCCGTCGACGACCACGTTCATGCGCGCCGAGCGCTGGCGGCTGTGCGGCATCAACGTGTGGAACTGCGCCATCGACCGGCAATGGGTGCCCTACGACCGCATCTCGCGCAATCTCAAGCGCGCCGTGATCGCCAGCGAGGACGCCGACTTCGTCAACCACCCGGGCTATGAGCTGGACGCGATGCTCGACGCCTGGGAGCGCAACAAGAAGCGCGGCCGCATCGTGCGCGGCGGCTCGACCATCACGCAGCAGCTCGCCAAGAACCTGTTCCTGTCCGCCGAGCAGCACTACCTGCGCAAGGGGCAGGAGCTGGCGATCACGTGGATGCTCGAGTTCTGGCTCGACAAGCAGCGCATCTACGAGATCTACCTGAATTCGGTGGAATGGGGCGAGGGCGTGTTCGGCGCGCAGGCCGCGGCGCAGTACTACTTCCGCACCAGCGCCGACAAGCTCAGCGTGGGCCAGTCGGCGCGGCTGGCCGCGGCGCTGCCGGCGCCCAAGTGCTTCGACAAGAAGGAATACTGCGCCAACGTGCGCGTGAATTTCCGCGCCAAGGCGGGGATCATCGCGCGGCGGATGGGGGCGGCGGCGCTGCCCGACTGAGCCCCGCGGGGCTCAGCTCAGCCACCCCTTCCTGCGGAAATACACCAGCGGAATCGCCGCCGACACCGCCATCAGCGCAATCGCCCACGGATAGCCCGCGGCCCAGTCAAGCTCCGGCATAAGCTTGAAGTTCATGCCGTAGATGCTGGCGATCAGCGTGGGCGGCATCAGCGCCACCGACACCACCGAGAACAGTTTGATGATCTTGTTCTGGTTGATGTTGATGAAACCGACGGTCGCATCCATCAGGAAGTTGATCTTGTCGAACAGGAACGCGGTGTGGTTCTCGATCGAATCGATATCGCGCAGGATCTGGCGCGCCTCGTCCTGCTGCTCGGCCGACAGCAGCTGGCTGCGCATCAGGAAGGACACCGCGCGGCGCGTGTCCATCACGTTGCGGCGGATGCGGCCGTTCAGGTCTTCCTCGCGCGCAATGGTTTCCAGCACATCGGCGGCGGCGGCATCGGTCACGTTCTCGGCCAGCACGCGGCGGCTTGCTTCTTCGAGCCGCTCGTAGATTTCCTCGATCGAGTCGGCGGAATACTCGGCGTCGGTCGCGTACAGGTCCATCAGCACGTCCTTGGCGTTGCGCACCGAGCCTGGCCGCATGCGCGCGCGCAGCCGCACCAGCCGGAACACCGGCAGGTCTTCGTCGTGGATGGAGAACAGCACGTCGCGCGTCAGCACGAACGCCACGCGCACGTTGCGCGACGCCTCTTCCTCGTCCAGCAGGAAGTCGGTGCGGATATGGATATTCTCGTCCTCGCCCTCGAAGTAGCGCGCCGACGCCTCGAGGTCGCCGAGGTCTTCCAGTTCCGGAAGGGCGACGCCGTAGGCTTCCTTGATCCAGTTCAGCTCTTCGTCGTCGGGATTGACGACGTCGATCCAGATCGGCTTGTGCTGCAGCAGCTCATTGCGCTCGTCGACCTGCTCCTGGGCGAGCCGGCCTTTCTGCAGGACGAACAGGTTGATCATCCCCGGGATTCCTTATTGCTGATTGCGACGAAAAACAAAGACAAGCGCGAAGACAAGCGCAGGCGGCTCGCCGCATCCCAGGTGCTCCGTCATGCCCTCTAAGCCTTGCGGCGATCGCAATGGCCGGGCCACGGGCAAGCGTGATCGCGCTGCGCCGCGGCTGCCGGACTCGGCACGACGGTACAAGGCGATGGCGTTTGCCTGGGTTGGCTGGCTAGCCGGGAGAGGAAGATCCGCAACGATGCGGCGCGCATGGATGGCGCCGCCGGTGGCACGGAAAGACACTCGCCCGCAGTGTTCTGCTGCGGGCGAGGCCGACGAGGCGCGGAGCCGGGTGCTCCGGGCGGGTCGTCGTTACGCAGCCCGCAGTGACATGGCATTCGTAGAGGCGGCAGCGTTGCTGCGCCAACTCGAACACCCGATGCTACTGCCCACGTAATTTCTCCGGGATTGTGATGGCCGCGAGTGTAGCCCAACGAAGGGCCGCTTGTTAAGTGAAATCTCCGCGTCGACGGCCCGCCGGGGCGCCATGCCCCCGTCAGCCCATGGCGCCCCGCAGCCGGCGCCACAGCAGCGGCGCCAGCATCACCGAGGACAGCGCCATGAACATCAGCACGATCGCCGCGTAGTCCTGCCAGTGCGGCTGCTCGCCCAGCAGCCACATGCCCGAGAACACCCCGACCACCGGGATGAACATGATCGACAGGCTCGACACCACCGGCGGCAGGCTGCGCGCGAGCCCGAACCAGACCAGGTGACAGAAGGCAAAGACCACCACCGCGTTGTAGGCGATCGCGCCCCATTCGATGGCGGTGGGCATGCGCCAGCCGGATTCCAGCAGCAGCGAGCCGGCCAGCAGGAAGGGCAGCGTCACCGCCAGCATCCAGAAGGTCATGGCGCCGATCGGCACGCTGGTCTGGGTGCGCTTCATCAGCTGGGTGCCGAAGCCCCAGCCGGCCGCGGCCAGCAGCATCAGCAGCGTGCCGGCGGGACTGCCCGTCAGCGCGCTGATCTCGCCCGACAGCAGCAGCACGGTGCCGGCCAGCGCGCAGCCGATGCCGAACCAGGCCCAGCCGCTGATGCGCTCGCGGAAGAACACCAGCCCCCACACCACCGCCCAGATCGGCATGGTGTAGCCCAGGATGGCGGCCCGGCCCGACGACAGCATCTTGACCGCGACGATGGCAAACAGGTGCCAGACCACCATATTCGGCAAG
Organism: Cupriavidus necator; assembly: GCF_040578825.1. Classification (GTDB taxonomy): domain Bacteria; phylum Pseudomonadota; class Gammaproteobacteria; order Burkholderiales; family Burkholderiaceae; genus Cupriavidus; species Cupriavidus necator_E. Next base: position 38,954 of record NZ_JBEFLI010000059.1, read on the forward strand.
GCCAGGCGCAACACGGTGCCCCATTCGCGGCGCGGCACTGCCAGCGAATCGCCGCGCAGCCGCAGCGCCAGGCCCAGCGCCAGCACGCCGCCCGCCATGCACAGCAGCCGGAAAGCCAGGGGCGGGAAGTGCGCCACGCCGACCTTCATGATGGGCCAGTTGATGCCCCAGGCGAGGGTCAGCACGACAAGCAGGAAAATACCGCGGCGATCGAGAGACATGGATGAGGGCGGCTGGCTGTGCGCGATGCCGCTCTTTGTTTTGAGAGGAAGCGCAAAACCATAGCACGCAGCGGGTAAAATTGCCGAAAGCGACATATGCTGCAGGGATGAATGGTTTTCACGCCGCTGCGGCCAACCGCGCCGGCCGGTCCAGTGGGCGCCGGCGCCATCAGGATACCGAGTTACCCATGACTTTCATCGAGCAGCTTGCTGCCGCCTGGCAGCGCAACGATTCCCTTCTGTGTGTCGGGCTCGATCCTGACCCGCAGAAGCTGCCGCTGTCCCTGACCGGGACGGGCGGCGCCATCTTCTCGTTCTGCCGCGAGATCGTCGACGCCACCGCCGACCTGGTCTGCGCCTTCAAGCCGCAGATCGCGTACTTCCACTCGCAGCGCGCCGAGGAACAGCTCGAGCAGCTGATCCACTATATCCACGACGCCCACCCCGGCATCCCGGTGATCCTGGACGCCAAGCGCGGCGATATCGGCTCGACCGCCGAGCATTACGCGGTCGAAGCCTTCGAGCGCTACAAGGCCGACGCGGTCACGGTCAGCCCCTACATGGGCTTCGATTCGATGCAGCCGTACCTGAACTACCCGGGCCGCGGCGTGATCGTGCTGTGCCGCACCTCCAACCCGGGCGGCTCGGACGTGCAGTTCCTGCAGGTAGACGGCAAGCCGCTGTACCAGGTGGTGGCCGAGGCCGCGCGCGAGCGCTGGAATACCACCGGCCAGATGGGGCTGGTGGTCGGCGCGACCTTCCCGAACGAGATTGCGCGGGTGCGGCAGATCGTCGGCGACATGCCGCTGCTGATCCCGGGAATCGGCGCGCAGGGCGGCGATATCGAGGCGACGGTCAAGGCCGGGCGCACGGCGGACGGCACCGGCATGATGATCAATTCGTCGCGGGCGATTCTTTACGCCAGCCGGGAGAAGGACTTTGCCAATGCGGCGAGGAATGTCGCGTTGCAGACCAGGGAGACGATCAACCGGTATCGCCACGGTTGAGCCTGTTGTCGGTCGTTCCAAGCTTCCAAATCAACAAGGGCCGCGTCACTGACGCGGCCCTTGTTGATTCAAGCCTCATTCCTCACCAGCTCCAGCAACCCCCGCATCGCATACTCCGCCGCCTGGCGGCGGATCTGCCCGCGATCGCCCCGGAAGCGCTGGGTCTCGGTACGCGTGGTAATGCGGTTGCTCCAGCCAAAGCACACCATCCCCACCGGCTTCTCCGGCGTGCCGCCGTTAGGGCCGGCCACTCCCGTAATCGACAGCGATACCTGCGCGCGGCTGTTGAGCAGCGCGCCCTCGGCCATGGCGTGCGCCACTTCCTCGCTGACCGCGCCGTGGTCGCGGATCAGCCTGGCCGGCACGCCCAGCATGGTGGACTTGGCTTCGTTGGAATAGGTGACAAAGCCCCGCTCGAACCAGCCGGACGAGCCCGACACGTCGGTGATGGCGGCGGCCACGAGCCCGCCGGTGCAGGATTCGGCGGTGGCCAGCATCAGCGATTTGTCGGCTAGGGCGACACCGGCCTGGATGGCGAGCTGGTCGAGCAGGCGGCTGACGGACATGGTGGATTCGGGTTGGGTTCTGGTGATGGGAGTAACTGGGGGTTGGCCGCGTTTCAGAACGAGCGCCACAGCGCGAACACCAGCAGGGTGTAGAACGCGGCAAAGATATCGTCGAACATCACGCCAAAGCCGCCGCGCAGGCCGGGGCCCTTGAGCGTGCGGTCGTAGTAGCCGATCGGCGCGGGCTTGGCGATATCGAACAGCCGGAACCACAGGAAGGCGGCGAACTGCCCCCAGAACCCGGTCGGCATGACAAAGGCCAGCACCAGCCAGAACGCGATGATCTCGTCCCAGACCATGCTGCCATGGTCGTGCACGCCCATGTCGCGCGCGGTGCGGGCGCAGGCCCACAGTCCGAGCAGGAAGCCGCCGGCGATGATCCACAGCCAGCTGATGGGTTCGATCCACAGCGAGATCACCGTGTACGTCAGCCAGGCATAGAGGGTGCCGACCGTGCCCGGGCTGACGGGCGACAGGCCCGAGCCGAAGCCGAAGGCGATCAGGTGGGCCGGATGCGCCAGCATAAAGCGGGCGGTGGGGCGCGTGACCTTGACGGTCTGGCCGGCTTCCAGGGTCAGGGCGGGGTCGCGCGGCGCGGCCCCGGGAGGCAAGGTGGACATCAGTCTGGCTCGTGTGATGCGGATGCTGCTTATGGTTATGGCCTGATGTTCCGGCCCCGTTGCGCCGCATGGCGCGGGACTCCCTTCCCGCTGCAGCGCACCGATGCCGGCATCATGACACGGCTATGCGCCGGTGTCAGGGGGAAGCGAAGTGGTCGAAGCTGGCGCCCTCGTAGCGCGTCGGGTTGCCGGACGCGTCGACCAGCCTCAATCCGGGTTCCGGCGTGATGGTGCCGACGCGCACCAGCGGCAGTTCCAGCCGCCCGGCGATCGCGGCAATGGCGTCACGGTTGCCGGTCGGAGCGGTGAAGCACAGTTCATAGTCGTCGCCGCCGGCCAGCACGCATTCGCGCTGGATCGCCTCCGGCTGGCTGGCCAGCACAGCCGAGCGCGGCAGCGCATCGACATCGACCAGCGCGCCGACCTGCGAGCGCGCCAGGATATGGCCGAGGTCGCCCACCAGCCCGTCGGAGATATCGAGTGCGGCATGAGCCACGCCACGCAGCGCCATGCCCAGCGCCACGCGCGGCGTCGGCGTGTCCATGCGCGGGCGCACCTGGCTGAACTCGGGCTCGGGCAGCAGCCATTCGCCGCGGCAGTCACCCAGTGCCAGGCGCGCGTCGCCGAGGGTCCCGGAAACCCAGATATCGTCGCCCGGGCGTGCGGCATCGCGGCGCAGCGCCGCGCGCACCGGCACGTCGCCGAACACCGTCAGCGACAGCGTCAGCGGTCCGCGCGTGGTATCGCCGCCGACCAGTTCGCAGCCGTGCGCATCGGCCAGTTCAAGCATGCCTGCGGCCAGTTCGGCCAGCCAGGCCGGATCGGCCTCGGGCAGCGCCAGCGCCAGCGTGAAGGCGCGCGGCTCGGCGCCCATCGCGGCGAGGTCTGACAGGTTGACCGCCAGCGCCTTGTGGCCGAGCGCGCGCGGCGCCACATCCGGGAAGAAATGCCGGCCGCTGACCAGCATATCGGTGCTGATGGCCAGGTGATGGCCCGGGCGGCCCTCGATCAGCGCGCAGTCGTCGCCCACGCCCAGCGCGGCCTTGCGCACCGGCCGGGTGAAATAACGGCGGATCAGGTCGAATTCGGAAAGCTGGGGCTGGGCGGACTGGGCGTCGGACATCGCTGTGCGGTGGATTGGCCCGGCCGGCAGGACGGGAAAGGCATTGGGGGATGCTGCTGGCGGGGGCGTTGCGCGCGCAAGCTTACCGATTGCGTGAGGATTGCGTAACGACTGGCGCGGCGTCCACACAGCGCGCCAGCATGCGGTGCCCTTGGCATTTCAGCAAGATACTGCCGTGCATGACAGCCATGACCGCAGCGGGACACCCCGCATCCGCCGGGCGGCGCTACGCTTGCTGGTGTTGGCCCCGGGGTTGGGGCATATTGTACCGAATCGCAAAGGTGCCCCAAGTAAAACGCTTATTGTGAAATAGTATTTCACTATATAAAATGCTGGGTTCCAAAGGAAGAGAAGGGCGGACACGTGGAGCCGGTCCGCCGATCGTCCCAGCCTCGTCAATGACGGCTCCACCGATTGGAAGATGCGCCGATGACCAGCCCTCAGCAGCCCCCGTCCCAAGACGATCTGAAACAGCAGCAGCGTGAGGCGCTGCGCAAAGCGGCGCTCGAGTACCACGAGTTTCCGACCCCCGGCAAGATCTCGGTTACGCCGACCAAGCCGCTGTCGAACCAGCGCGACCTGGCCCTGGCCTATTCGCCGGGCGTGGCCGCGGCCTGTGAAGAGATCGTGGTCGATCCGGCCAATTCCTTCCGCTACACCGCGCGCGGCAACCTGGTCGCCGTGATCACCAACGGCACCGCCGTGCTGGGCCTGGGCGATATCGGTGCCGCGGCTTCCAAGCCCGTGATGGAAGGCAAGGGCGGGCTGTTCAAGAAGTTCGCCGGTATCGACGTGTTCGATATCGAAATCGATGAAAAGGACCCCGAGAAGCTGGTCCAGATCATCGCGGCGCTGGAACCCACCTTCGGCGGCATCAACCTGGAAGACATCAAGGCACCGGAGTGCTTCTACGTCGAGCGCAAGCTGCGCGAGAAGATGAAGATCCCCGTCTTCCACGATGACCAGCACGGCACCGCCATCGTGGTGGCGGCGGCGATCATCAACGGCCTGAAAGTGGTCGGCAAGGACATCAAGCAGGTCAAGCTGGTCGCCTCGGGCGCCGGCGCGGCCGCGCTGGCCTGCCTGGACCTGCTGGTCGATATCGGCCTGCCGATCGAAAACATCTGGGTGACCGACCTGGCCGGCGTGGTCTACGAAGGCCGTACCGAGCTGATGGACCCGGAAAAGGCGCGCTTCTCGCAAAAGACCGACAAGCGCAAGCTGGCCGAAGTGATCGACGGCGCCGACATTTTCCTGGGCCTGTCCGCCGCGGGCGTGCTCAAGCAGGACATGGTCCAGCGCATGGCCGACAAGCCGCTGGTGCTGGCGCTGGCCAACCCCAACCCGGAAATCGCGCCGGAGCTGGTCAAGGAAGTGCGCCCCGACGCCGTGATGGCCACCGGGCGTACCGACTACCCGAACCAGGTCAACAACGTCCTGTGCTTCCCGTTCATCTTCCGCGGTGCGCTGGATTGCGGCGCGACCACCATCACGCGCGAAATGGAAATCGCCGCGGCCAATGCGCTGGCCGAGCTGGCGCGCCAGGAGCAGAGCGACATCGTCGCTACCGCCTATGGCATCCAGGACTTGTCGTTCGGCCCCGAGTACCTGATCCCGAAGCCGTTCGATCCGCGCCTGATCGTCAAGGTGGCCCCGGCCGTGGCGGAAGCCGCGATGAAGTCGGGCGTGGCCGCCCGTCCGATCGAGGACATGGACGCCTACCGCCTCCAGCTGCAGCAGTTCGTGTACCACTCGGGCACGCTGATGAAGCCGATCTACGCCGCCGCGCGCAAGGTCGAGATGGAGAAGAAGCGCATCGTCTTCGCCGAGGGCGAGGAAGAGCGCGTGCTGCGCGCGGTGCAGGTCATCGTCGACGAAAAGCTGGCCAACCCGATCCTGATCGCCCGACCGGCCGTGCTGCAGCACCGCATCGAGCGCTTCGGCCTGCGCCTGCGCCCCGGCGTGGACTTCACCTTGGTCAACCCGGAGCACGACGAGCGCTTCCGCGATTACTCTGACACGTATTACCGCATGATGGCGCGCCAGGGCATCACGCCGCAGTACGCCAAGCTGGAACTGCGCCGCCGCACCACGCTGATCGGCGCCATGCTGGTCAGGCAGGGCGAGGCCGATGGCATGATCTGCGGCACCGTCAGCAACACCGCTGCACACCTGCGCTATATCGACCAGGTACTGGGCGGCACCAGCAAGGTCTACGCGGCGATGAACGGCCTGGTGCTGCCGGGCCGCCAGATCTTCCTGGTCGACACCCACGTCAACGTGGACCCGACCGCCGAGGAACTGGCCGAGATCACGCTGATGGCTGCCGAAGAGCTCAAGCGCTTCGGCATCGAGCCCAAGGTCGGCCTGCTGTCGCATTCGAACTTCGGTTCTTCCGAGGCGCCTTCGGCCCGCAAGATGCGCGAAACGCTCGCCATCCTGCGCGAGCGCGCGCCGGAACTCGAAGTCGATGGCGAAATGCACGGCGACAGCGCGCTGGACCAGAAGCTGCGCGACCAGCTCGTGCCGGACTGCACGCTCAAGGGCGAAGCCAACCTGCTGGTGTGCCCGAACATCGATGCGGCCAATATCTCGTACAACCTGCTCAAGGTCGCCGCGGGCAACAACGTCGCGATCGGGCCGATCCTGCTGGGCGTGAAGGCGCCGGTGCACATCCTGACGCCGTCGGCGACGGTGCGCCGTATCGTCAACATGACCTCGCTGGTCGTGGTCGATGCCGCTGCGAAGCGTTAAGACGTCACATCACAAATGTGACCAGAAGCCGGGCTTGCCCCGGCTTTTTTTGTGTCGGTATGTAAGGGGTTAGTATGCGCACACATACGCTTAACATATTGAAACAATTGAAGAAATAGCGCTGCCAAAGGGCCGGGATTGATTAATTGCGTGCATGCGCGTAACCTTACGCCTTTGATACAGGCAGGCGCTCGCCATGAGCGCCCCGGTGCGGCCGGCATCCATCGCGCTCCTTCAGGTGGCGCAGGGCGCTGGCCAGGGTGGCCCGGACAGATCGTCTACCCAACCAGCGGCAGGCTCGATTTCCGGTTCAACCAAGACAAGCAACGTGGGTTTCCAAGTTCCTCTGATGCGGCACGCAACGCGCATGCTGGCCCGGTCCATGACCGGCGCGGCGCTGGTGCTGGCCCTGGCGCAGCCGACGCTGGCGCGGCAGGTGCAAACCGAAGGGTTGGGAACCATTGCAGTGCAGCAGTTGCCCAACGAAGCACGGCAGACCCTGGACCGGATCGAAACCGGTGGCCCGTTCCCGTATGACAAGGACGGGTCCAGATTCGGTAACTACGAGCGCATCCTGCCGCAGAAAGAACGCGGGTATTACCGCGAATACACGGTCAAGAGCGCCAGAAGCCGGAACCGGGGAGCCAAGCGGATCGTATGCGGCGGGGAACAACGCGCTGCCAACGATTGTTACTACACGGAAGATCACTACAACAGCTTCAAACGGATAATCAAATGATGACTGACATTTTCGGATTGGGCGACGCCCTTGCCGCCCGCGAAGAGCGCGGCGCCGGAGATGGCTGGCAGCGGGCTCAGCAGCAGGCCCAGAACCTATACGACAACGTGCTGATGATGCCGCGCCAAGAGCTGACGCACAAACTCCCGCCCGCGACCGCGCCTGTGGCCATGCCTACCGGTGCGGGCTGGGCCGACGGCACCAGCGAGGGGGCCATGAATCTGTTCAAGACGGTGCGTCCGAACATCGTCCAGTCGATCCGCGCCTTCCGGGTGCCCGCGCTGGCGCAGGCGGCCGCGGATCTTGGCCAGCATTTCCTGTACGCCAACTGCGCGCATTGCGCGAGCAAGGCGGAGATCCTCGAAACCATCGCGACCTCGTTCACCTTCCCGAAGCACTTCGGCAAGAACTTCGACGCGTTGGCGGACTGCCTGACCGACATGATCTACAAGGCCGGCCCGCAGCCGGGGTTTGTGATCGTGCTGGAAGGGCTGCCGATCGCGCAGAAATTCGACAAGGAAGGGCGCGAGGTGCTGCTCGATGTGTTCCGCGATGCCGCCGAGTTCTGGGGCGAGCGGAAGGTGCAGTTCAGGGTGTTTTATTCGTTTGCCTGATTGGTTCTGTGCGCAGTCTCATGCAAAAAGCCCGCAATTGCGGGCTTTTTGCTAAGTGCTGATCAGTTCTGAATCCTGCCGGTTTTCTCCCCTCTCCCGCTTGCGGGAGACGGGCTGGGCAGGCGGTGGCATACCGACGCGTTTTGCTTCGTTGACGCTCCGGCCCTCACCCCCACCCCTCTCCCGCGCGCGG
>NZ_JBEFLI010000005.1:0-152588 GCF_040578825.1 Cupriavidus necator
GCTCAAACAGATACAGGACGAAGGGAAGAAGGAGGAACATCAGTGCACCGCTGACGCGATGCAGGATGGATACCTTGCCGGCCCAGGGCAACCGGTATTTCGCGATCTGCGAGATACCGATGTTCCGGTATTCGGGCCTGGTTGACTGCAGCTTTTCCATGGGGGGCTGGATCTTTTCGTTGGATGGATTCGCCGCCTTGTCCTCGACAGCGTCGACGCGGTCATAGATACCGGGACGCTCTGGGCAAGGCGTGATACGCGGCATTCTGGCCCGTCCCTGATATACTGTCCAATATCTATCGCATCTTTCTGATATATATAACGGCAGATATCGCATGGAACTGCGGCATATTCGCTACTTCCTCGCAGTGGCCGACGAGCGCAACGTAACGCGGGCAGCCGAAAGGCTTGGCATCGGGCAGCCGCCTCTCAGCCAGCAGATTCACGCGTTGGAGGAGGAGCTGGGTGTCAAGCTTTTCCGCAGAACCGGGCATGGCGTGGTCTTGACAGAGGCGGGCGAGGCGTTTGCCACGGATGCCAGGCGAATCCTGCATGACACGCGCGCAGCCGTGGAGAAAGCGCAAAGCGCGGGACGGGGGGAAATCGGGCGCCTCAACATCGGATTTACCGGCTCTGCCGCGTTCAACCCGGTGGTTTCCAGACTGATCCGCGCTTATCGGCAGGATTACCCCAATGTCGTCCTGACCCTGGCGGAAGGAAATACGTCCGAGCTCCTTGCCTATCTCAACGATGGCCGGGTAGATGTGGCCTTTGTCCGATTGAGCGGGCAATCGCCGGCCGGGGTTCAGCTTCAGCACATTGCCGTGGAGCCAATGAAGGTCGTGCTCCCCGCAACGCATCCGCTTGCGAAGAAACGTCGAATATCGCTCGACGCATTGGCAGAGGACCATTTTGTTCTGCTACCGCGCGAAGCGAGCCCGACTTTGCATGATGTCATCGTCGGCGCGTGCAAGCAGGCTGGCTTCGATCCCATTGCTGGCCAGGAAGCACCGCAGCTCTCCTCGGTTGTGAATCTCGTTGCAGCGGAGTTCGGTGTGTCGCTCGTTCCTGCCTCTGTTTGCCAGATACAGGTGGAGGGAGTGGTCTATCGAGACATAGTCGGCACTTCCATCTCGATCCGCCTGGCACTGGCGTCGAGGATCGAGCCAACGCCTGCGAAGACGGCAAATTTTCTGGCGAAGGTCCCGGAGGCAGTGTCGACCGTGTCGCGTGCAGAAGCTCCCGCGCTTGATACGCAGGGTTCGCTGTAGCAACGGCTCGCCGATTCACCTGATTGTCGGAGTTGAACAAATGATCGGTTTTGCTCGACGCTTGCTCGTTCCTGGCCTGAGCGCCATGTTGCTGTCCTTCGCTTGCAGCCAGTCCTATGCGCAACAGGTTGTCAAAATCGGCGTGTCCAGTCCTCTTACCGGGATCAATGCCGCAAATGGCAAGGACATGGAGAACGGTGTTCGCCTCGCTGTCGAGGAAGCCAATGCGCAGCGCATCAGGCTAGACGGCCATAACGTCCGTTTCGAGCTCGCTTCGGTGGATGACCAAAGTGACCCGCGTATCGGCGTTCAGGTCGCCCAGAAACTGGTCGACGAGGGGGTGACCGTCGTTGTCGGGTATTACAACTCGGGCGTCGCACTTCCGTCCGCGCCGATTTTCGCCCGGGCAGGCATACCGGTGATCCATCCGGCGGCGACCAATCCGGCCATCACGCAGCAAGGCTTGAAGACGGTCTACCGCATCATTGCGACCGATACGCAAAACTCCGGTAACGCCGGGAAGTACGCAGTCAACGTCATGAAGGCGCAGCGCATTGCCGTGATGGATGACCGGACCGCGTTCGGCCAGGGGGCAGTGGACGAGTTTAAAAAGGCCGTCGCCGCTGCCGGTGGCAAAATCGCGATAGAGGAATACATCAGCGACAAGGCGGTGGAATTCAGCGCGCAGCTCACGAACATCAGGGGCGCCAACGCCGATGTCCTGTTCTTCGCCGGCGTCGACAAGCAGGCGGCGCTCATCGCGAAGCGGATGAGAGAGCTTCGCATGCGCACCCAGTTCGTCGGGAGCGGTGGCATCGCCGACAGTATCTTTCTAAACCTTGCTGGCCCCGCTGCGGAAGGCGCGATGGCCTGGGAATATGGACGGCCTATCGAAACGCTGCCGCAAGGCAGGGCCTTCATGCAGAAATTCAAAAAGCGCTTCGGCGCCGACAACCTCATCTATGCGCCATTCGCTTACGACGCCGCGTGGGTGGCCATCAACGCGATGAAACAGGCCAATTCCGCGAAGCCGGCCGAATTCTTGTCGGCGCTGCGGGCCACGCAATACGAGGGCATCACCGGGAAGATTGCCTTCGATGCGAACGGCGACTTGAAGAATCCGACCTCGACGCTCTATCAGGTCAAAGGTGGCCGCTGGGTTCCGGTAACGACGATCGGGGCGGAATGACGTGGCGTTTTCCCTCTTTACATGAGGGAAGTGCCAGGAGGCCTTCGGGGTATCGGTGCGGTGATCCAGCATTGAGTCATTTGCTGGCCGCCGTTACAGGATCACCTCTGATTTCGCGCCGGAACCGGGTTGGCGCGCGGCCTGTCCAGCGCTGAAATGCCCGCCGAAACGCTTCCTCGCTGGCAAAGCCGGGCTGCTCCGCGAGTATGGGGCGCTGCGTTGCCGATGTCCAAGACCCATAATGTCTCAACCCATACCTGGAGGGTATTGCGGGAACAGGCCACCGCTCAGATGAGCAGGCGATCGTCGGCGTATGGCCCACGGACCATGCACTTCAATGGTGGCACAATGTTTGTGCCCGCTCCCCCGTCATTGGCTTGGTGGACGCGCGCCTTGCGAGGTGGACAACATTGTGCTGACCCTGACAGACGTCTCCAAGACATACAACGGCGCCCGACCGCGCACGGTTCTCCGCGGAGTCAGTCTTGCGCTGGACGCCGGCGAATATATCGCCGTCATGGGTGAATCTGGCGTGGGCAAGTCAACGCTGCTCCACCTGATCGCCGGCCTGGATCGGCCCGACAGTGGCCGCATCCAGTTCGACGGACAGGACCTGGGCGAGCTGGACGACGATGCCGCAACCTTGCTGAGGCGGCGAAAGCTGGGGTTCGTGTTCCAGGCCTTCCATGTTTTGCCGAACTTGAGCGCGGCGCAGAACGTGGCGCTGCCTCTGCTGTTGAACGGCCTCGAGCGGGAAAAAACGTCGGCGCGCGTTGCCGAGATGCTCGCCGCGGTTGGGCTTGAGGGGCGCGAGGACAGTCTGCCGCGCGAGCTTTCCGGCGGGGAACTGCAGCGGGTGGCGATTGCGCGTGCGCTGGTACACCGGCCGATGCTGCTGCTGGCAGATGAGCCGACTGGCAACCTCGATCACGAGACGGCTGCGCGGGTGCTAAGCCTGCTGCGCGAACTGGTCAACGCAAACGGCACGGCCGCGATTATCGTCACCCACTCGGCACTGGCTGCGGCGACGGCGGATCGCGTCCTGCAGTTGACGCCAGCAGGATTGACGCCGATGGGGCCCCAGCCGCCGACGAGTTCGGCCGCCTAAGCCATGCGAACGCCAAGCTCACCCGGCCTTGCGCTACTGCTGGGCGAACTGCGCGCCCATCCCGGACGCGCCATCATCGGCATCCTTGCCGTGGCCATCGGGGTGGCAATGGGCTATGGCGTGCATCTGGTCAACCACGCTGCGCTGGCGGAGTTTTCCCAGGCGGTGCGCTCCTTGATGGGGAATGCCGATCTGGAGATCCGCGGGCCGCGCATGGGCTTCGACGAATCGCTCTATCCGCGCATCGCGGGCCTGCCGGAGGTGGCGGCGGCCAGCCCTGTGGTGGAAGTCAATGCGCTGGTGCCGGGGCGCACCGGTGCGCTGACGCTGTTTGGCATCGATGTGTTCCGGGCGGCGCCTGTCACACCCAATCTGATCGGGCGGCCCGCCGAAGAGGGCGCGGGCAAGCTCGACGTTCTCGATCCCGACGCCGTGTTCCTGTCGCCGGCGGCGCTGAGCTGGCTCGGCCTCAAGCCCGGGGACCCGCTCACCGTACAAGTCGGGCTGACCGCGCTTACGCTGCGTATTGCCGGCACGCTGCCGGCGGCGGGCGAGGGCATGCGCCTGGGCGTGATGGATATCGGTGCGGCGCAGTGGCGCCTCGACCGGCTTGGCCTGCTGCAGCGGATCGACGTCAAGCTCAGGCCGGGCGTGGACACGGGCAACTTTGCGCAAGCGCTGGCGGCGCTGCTGCCATCCGGTGTGGTGGCAGGTTCGCCGCAGGACAACGTGCGCCGGACTTCCAACCTGTCGCGCGCCTATCGGGTGAACCTGAACGTGCTTGCGCTGGTGGCGCTGTTCACAGGCGCCTTCCTGGTGTTCACGATGCAGGCTGTCTCGGTGCTGCGGCGGCGCTCGCAGCTTGCACTGTTGCGCGCCCTGGGGGTGACACGCGGTGGTCTGCTGCGGCTGCTGCTGGCGGAAGGCGCGGCGCAAGGCGCGCTCGGCGCGATGCTCGGCCTTGCGCTTGGCTTCGTCCTCGCCGCCGCGGTGCTCGGGTACGCGGGCGGCGATCTGGGCGGTGGCTACTTTGAAGGTGTAAGGCCCAGGGTCCGCTTCGACGCGCTGGCAGCGCTGATCTTCTTCGCGCTCGGCCTGTCGGCGGCGGTGCTCGGCAGTCTCGCACCGGCATGGGAGGCCGCACGCGCGCGGCCGGCGCAGGCGCTCAAGGCGGGCGATGAGGAGACACCGCTCAAGCGGCTACGCTCGCCGTGGACCGGGCTTGCTGCGATGGCAGCCGGGCTTGGGCTGACGCCACTGCGGCCGGTGGCGGAGCTGCCGGTCTTCGGTTATGCGGCGATCGCCCTGCTGCTGGTGGGCGCCATCCTGCTGATGCCATGGCTGGCGCAGCTTGTGTTCGGCTTGCTGCCCGCTTCGCGACAGGCTGTGCCGCAGCTTGCCCTGACCCAGCTCGCCGGCGCACCGGGCCGCGCGTCCATCGCCCTGGCCGGCATTGTCGCCAGCTTTAGCCTGATGGCCGCAATGGCGATCATGGTGTCAAGCTTCCGCAACTCGGTGGACGATTGGCTGCGCAATGTCCTGCCGGCCGACCTCTATTTGCGTGCTTCGTCAAGCGGCGATAGCGCGTATTTCTCGCTTGAGGACCAGGCGGCCATCGCCAGCGTCCGTGGCGTTGCGCGTGCCGAGTTTCTGCGTTCGAGCCAGATCCTGCTTGATCCCCGGCGTCCCCCCGTAACGGTCATTGCCAGGCCGATCGATCCGCGCAATCCGGGCGCACGGTTGCCGCTGACGGCTGCGCCCGTCGCGGCGCAGCCGGGTGATCCGCCGGCGGTATGGGTCAGCGAGGCGATGGTCGACCTCTATGGCTTCCGCCCGGGGCAACGTATCACGCTGCCGCTGCAGGGCCGGCCCGTCGCCTTCCTGGTGGGCGGCGTGTGGCGCGATTACGCACGCCAGTATGGTACGGTGGTGATCGGCCAGGAGGATTATCGGCGGCTCACGGACGAGCGGCGTGTCACTGACGCCGCCCTGTGGCTGGAGCAGGGCACCGGCCCGGCGCAGGTCAAGGAGAGGCTGCGCCAGCGCGTCGCCGGCGGTGAACACATGACCTTCGCCGAGCCCGGCGAGATTCGCACCATCACCCTGAAAATCTTCGACCGCAGCTTCGCGGTGACCTACCTGCTGGAGGGTATAGCGGTCATGATCGGCCTGTTCGGCATTGGCGCCAGTTTCAGCGCGCAGGCCCTGGCGCGCGCGCGCGAATTCGGCGTGTTGCGGCATCTGGGCTTCTTGCGTTGGCAGATCGGCGCGATGCTGGCACTGGAGGGCGCGTTACTCGCTCTGCTTGGCGCGGTAGCCGGTCTTGCGCTGGGATGGGTCATCGCCTTGATCCTGGTTCACGTTGTCAACCCGCAGTCGTTCCACTGGACCATGAGTTTGCATATGCCTTGGGCATTTCTCGCCCAGGTGGCGAGCGCGGTAGTGGTGGCGGCCTCGCTGGCGGCGCTGGCGAGCGGGCGGCAGGCGATGTCGCGTAGCGCCGTGCGCGCGGTGCAGGAGGATTGGTGAAGAGGCGCGCATTCCTGCTGTTGTTGCCGGGTTGCGGCGTGGCGGGCGCGGTGCGGGGCGCAGCGCCCGCTTATCCGCCGGTCGACGCAGGCCGAACCCTGGCCTTCCCGCGCGACCACGGCGCGCACCCTGACTATCGCATCGAATGGTGGTATGCCACCGGCTGGCTGCAGACGCAGGCAGGAGCGCCGCTCGGCTTCCAGGTTACGTTCTTCCGCTCGCGCCCGCCGTTCGACCAGGCCAACCCAAGCCGCTTCGCGCCGCAGCAACTGCTGTTCGCCCATGTCGCACTGAGCGATCCCGCGGCCGGCAAGCTCCAACACGACCAGCGCGCGGCGCGCAGCGGCTTCGGCCTGGCGCTTGCCGATACTGCCGACACCGATGTGTACATCGACAACTGGTCGCTGCGCCGAGAGACGACGGGGCGCTACCGAGCCAGAATTCCCGCGCGGGATTTCACGCTCGATCTGACAATGGAGCCAACCCAGGAGTTGCTGCTACAGGGCGAACGGGGTTACAGCCGCAAGGGCCCGCTGGCGGCCCAGGCGAGCTATTACTACAGCCAGCCGAGGCTCAAGGTGAGCGGCACCTTGAAGCGGCGCAGCATGCAGGAAACCGTGCATGGCACCGCGTGGCTGGACCACGAATGGTCGTCGACCTTACTGGCCGATGAGGCCGTTGGCTGGGACTGGATCGGCCTCAACCTGGATGACGGCGGCGCGTTGATGGCCTTCCAGATCCGGGACAAGGCGGGGCGCAAGTTCTGGGGAGGCGGCACGCTGCGCGGCAGCGACGGTCGCGTCCAGGTACTGGCTCCCGAAGCGGTCAACTTCATGCCGGCGCGCCATTGGCGCTCGCCTCGTACCGGCACGAGCTATCCGGTTGCCATGCGCTTGAACGCAGGCGATCTCACGCTCGAACTGGTACCGCTGATGGATGATCAGGAACTCGATAGCCGCGCGAGCACCGGCGCGGTCTATTGGGAGGGCGCGGTGACGGCGTTGCGGGGAGGCAAGGCGCTCGGACGGGGCTACCTCGAACTGACGGGGTATTTCCAGCGCCTCAAGCTTTGACTTGTGGCGCGGCCCGGGCGGAAATGCTCCTGGCTTGCCGCGCGGGTCGCCGTTATCTCTTGCTGGTCCATCCGATCCGATGCCGCTCCTGGCAGGCTTCGTGCCGCGCATCTTCTGCGACCCGGACCTTGTCAGAAGCGGGTGCCGCTTACTGGTTCTTCATCGCCTCGGCCAGCCGCGCAATGATCTCGCCTGGCGCTCAGATTTGCGTGGCTCGGCGCCGGCTTCTAGTCCAATCCCGTGTTTTTCAGGTTCGGCTTCAATTCGAACATTTCACGGACCTGGAACCCAGGATCCGCTCGGTATCCTCGCCGAGACGAGGGGCAGGCTTATAGATCGAAGCAGGTGTCCTGGAGAACAGGGCGGTCGGGCGGGTTGTTACCACGTCGCCTTCGGTGGGGTGCGTCATGGTCTGGAACAGCCCGGTGCTTTGTACCTGGGGGTGGGTCTGGATGGTGTGGATGGAATACATTGCCGCGACCGGGATATCCATCTCCCGGCACACGTCCATCATCTCCTTTGTGGTGTACTGCGCGGTGATGTTGCGCAGCTCCGCATAGATCGCCTGGATGTTCTTGTTGCGCTCGATCCGGCTGCTGATGTTGAACTGTTCGATGAATTCGCCGCGCCCGAAGCGGTGAAAGAAGGCCTTCCAGTGCTGCTCCGTATAGGGCAGCAGGGCGATGTACCCGTCCTTGGTGGGCGAAGGCTTGCGGCCGCCCTTGAGCAGGCGCGCATAGCCGGCGTCGCCAATGGGCGGCTGAAAGCCGTGCCCACCCAGGTGCTCCGTCATCGTGAAGGCGACCATGGTCTCGAACATCGGCACTTCCACATACTGGCCTTCGCCGGTGCAGGCCTTGTGGACCAGCGCGCCCAGGATGGCGTTGGCCGTCGCCAGGCCTGCGATCTTGTCGGCCAGCAAGGTGGGCGGGTATTCAGGGATGCCGCTTTCGTGCCCAACCAGATGGGCCAGGCCGCAGGCGCCCTGGATGATGTCGTCAAACGCGGGCTGGCCGGCAAAGGCGCCGCCCTCGCCAAAGCCGGTGGCGGCACAGTAGACAATGCCCGGGTTGATCTGCGCCACCGCATCGTAGCCGAAGCCCAGCCGCTCGATCGCCTTGACGCGGATGTTGTGCACCAGCACGTCGCAGCGGCCGATCAGCTGGCGCAGCTGCGCCTTGCCGTCTTCCGTCTTGAGATCGATGCACACCGAACTCTTGTTGCGGTTGATATTCATGAAGGTGGAACTCATGCCCGGCGTGCGGCTCACGCCGTTCGCACGCATCAGGTCGCCCTCGGGCGGTTCTACCTTGATCACCTCGGCGCCATAGTCCGCCAGCACCTGAGTGGCGACAGGACCCAGTACCACGGCGGTCAGATCCAGCACGCGGATCCCGGCAAGAGGGCCTCGGGGAGCGGCGTCCGGCTTCTTCTGGTCGTTCGTCGTGTCGTTTGCCTTCATGGTTGCCTTGCTTCTCATCGTTTTTACCTAGAGCAGATTCGTTGTATCCACTCTATAGTTTTGCTTGATCGCAAGCAAGTAAGGATAAACATGGATACGCTGCACATCACTGTCGGGGACCTGCCACCCGAATGCGAGGCGCTCCGGGAGGAGGCAAGAGCCTTTGCCAGGGAGCACATCACAAAGTATTCACGCGTCGAGCGCGCGCACAACTGGGCCGGCCGCGACCCGGATTTCTCCAGGAAGATGGGCGAAAAAGGGTGGCTCGGCATGACCTGGCCAACCGATGCCGGCGGCGGCGGAAAGAGCATGCTGGAGCGCTATGTGATGCTGGAAGAACTGCTGGCCGTAGGTGCCCCGATGGGCGCGCACTGGGCAGCCGACCGGCAGATGGGGCCGCTGCTCATCCGCTACAGCCGCGACAAGCTTGCTCCCAGAATCATCCCGCAGATCCGCCGGGGCGAGGCCTTCATTTGCATCGGCATGAGCGAACCGGACTCGGGCTCGGACCTCGCTTCCATCCGTACCCGCGGCACCAGGGTTGAAGGCGGCTGGAAGATCAACGGCCGCAAGGTGTGGACCTCGGGCGCGCACCATGCGCACTACATGGTGGCCCTGGTGCGCACCAGCGAACGTGGCGATGACCGCCACGCCGGCATGAGCCAGATCTTCATCGAGATGGACCGCCCCGGCGTGACGGTGCGGCCCATCGTCTCGCAGCTGGGCATGCGCATCTTCAACGAGGTGATCCTCGACGACGTGTTCGTGCCCGATGACCACCTGGTGGGCGAGGAGGGCAAGGGCTGGAGCCAGGTAATCAATGAACTGAAGTACGAGCGATCGGGCGCGGAGCGCTTCCTGAGCAGCACACAGCTGCTGCTGGAGATGCTCGATGCGGCGCAGGCAGGCAACCGTCAGCAGGCCGTGGCCATCGGCAAGGTGATCGCGCGCTATGCCACCTTGCGCCAGATGTCGCAGGGCATCGCGCTGATGATGGCCGAGGGGCAGGACCCGTCGCTGGCCGCCTCCCTCGTCAAGGACCAGGGTGCGC
Organism: Cupriavidus necator; assembly: GCF_040578825.1. Lineage (GTDB taxonomy): Bacteria > Pseudomonadota > Gammaproteobacteria > Burkholderiales > Burkholderiaceae > Cupriavidus > Cupriavidus necator_E. The sequence continues at coordinate 9,684 of NZ_JBEFLI010000005.1, forward strand.
TGCTGGAGCAGTCGCTGCCGGACATTGCCTATGAGGTATTCCCCGACCGGCTGGGGGATGGAAGCGAGTTCGACCAGGTGCTGAACCTGGTGACGCTGGCGGCGCCATCGTTCTCGCTGCGAGGGGGCACGAGAGAGATTTTGCGCGGAATTATTGCGAAAGGACTGGGGCTGCGATGAGCGACAACATGATTGAAGAATCCGTCAAGCGACTGCTGGCCAACGAGGTGAGCCGCGAACTGCTGACCGCTGTCGAGGCTGGCGAATTTGCCGGCGGGCTGTGGCAAGCCATCGCCGACGCCGGCATGACCAAGATCCTCTGCCGCGAGGCGCATGGCGGCATCGAGGCCTCGTGGCCGGAAGCGTTGCCCCTGTTCTACCAGGTCGGCTATACCCAGGCGCCGGTGCCGCTGTCGCAGGCGGTGGTGGGGCAGTACCTGGCATCGCGCAGCGGGCTGGACGTGGCGGCCGACAGCGTGTTTGCGCTGGCCGCCGGCGCGCAGACGCGGGCACTGGCACTGGCCAGCAATGAGGCGGGGACACCCGCCACCCTCACCGGCACGATGACAGCGGTGAAGTGGGCGCGCCATGCCCGATGGCTGGTGGTGGAGGCGGCAGGCCATATCTGCCTGGTGGATGCCAAGGGGACTGGCGTGCGGGTGGAGCCAAAGGCCGATGCCGCATCGCTGCCGGCCGACAGGGTGGTGCTTGACCATGCCCCCGTGGCGCATGTGCTGCCTGCTGGCATTTCCGGGCTGAGCCAGCCGCTGGAAGTGTTCTACGCCGCCACCACCGCCGCGCAGCTGACCGGCGCGCTGGAATACGCGCTGGACCTGGCGGTGCAGTATGTGAAGGACCGCGTGCAGTTTGGCAAGCCCATTGGCAAGAACCAGGCCATCCAGCAGCAGCTTGCCGTGCTGGCCGGCGAGGTGGCCTGCAGCTACGCGGCTGCGACCACGGCGCTGCGCGATCTGCCCGCCATGCAGCAGGACAGCGCGCCGCAGGCTGAATTCAGCGCCGCCGTCGCCAAGGTGACGGCCAGCGACGCGGTGCGCACGGGTGCCTCGATTGCGCACCAGGTGCATGGCGCCATTGGCTTTACCTACGAATACCCGCTGAACTTTGCCACGCGGCGCCTGTGGGCGTGGCGTGCCGAGGCGGGCAGCAGCACCGAATGGGCAGAGCGCCTCGGCCAGGCGTTCATCCAGGCCGGCTCGGATCAGTTCTGGCCGCACCTGACCGCGCGCACCCTGCCGTCGGGGGATGTCCCGGCAACGCCGGCTGACCACCAGGCCCAACCCACGCATGCAGAAAGGACCACCACCCATGTCTGAGACGCCGAACCAGGCCATCCTGAACAGCCGCGACGGCCATGTCGCCATCATCGAGCTGAACCGCCCGCCGCACAATTTTTTCGATGTGGAAATGCTTGCCGGGCTTGCCGACGAGCTGGACCGGTTGCAGGCCGACAAGACCTGCCGTGCGGTGCTGCTGCAGGCGGGCGGCAGCGCGTTCTGCGCGGGGGCGGATTTTTCGCGGCGCAATGGCGCGCAGGGGCGTAGCGCCTCGCGCATTAATCCCATCTATCTGGAGGCACTGCGCATCTTCGGTTTCAGCAAGCCGATTGTGGCCGCCATCGAGGGCGCGGCCGTGGGTGGCGGCCTTGGCCTGGCGCTCGCGGCGGACTTCCGGGTGTCATGCGCAGAGGCCCGCTTCTCGGCCAACTTCAACCGGCTCGGTATTCACCCTGGCTTCGCGCTCTCGTACACCCTGCCGGCGCTGGTCGGCAAGCAGATGGCGGCGTGGTTGCTGTATACCGGTGCCCGCGTAGACGGCGCCCGCGCCAGTGAGCTGGGGCTGGTGGACTTCATCGTCCCCAAGGCGGAGGTGCGCACCGCCGCGATGGCACTGGCCCGGGAAATGGCCACTTCATCGCCGCGTGCGTTGCAGTCCACCCGCCAAACCTTGAAGGCGGACTCGCTCAGCCACATCCGCAACGCCATCTCGCGCGAGAGCGCGGAGCAGGCTACCCAGTTTGCAGGGCCGGACATGGCCGAGGGCGTGAAGGCCATGGCCGAAAGGCGGCTGCCGGTCTTTGAAGACTGAATCCGGCCACGGCCGAACCATTTCGATATACAGGAGACAAGCACCATGCAACGGAGACAATTTGGCGCCACGCTGCTGGCGGGCGCGGCGGCCTTGGGCTTCCCCTACATCGCCCGGGCGCAGGGCAAGGCGATTCGCGTCATCGTGCCCTTTACGGCGGGCAGCGGCTCGGACGAGGGCGCGCGTTTTTACGCGGAGCAGATCGGTAAGGCGCTGGGACGCCCGGTCGTGGTCGAGAACAAGCCGGGGGCCAGCGGCCTCATCGCCGTGCGCACTGTGCTGGCGGAGCCGGCGGACGGCAACACCATCCTGCTGGGCAGCAACTCGCTGATCGCGGTGAACCCGGTGATGGTGAAGGACCTGGGCTACGACCCGTTCAAGGACCTGGTGCCGCTGCACGGCCTGGGCATCTCCGCCGCTGCCTTTGTGGCCGGCAACGACTCTCCCTACAACAGCATTGCGGATGTGGTGGCCCGCTACAAGGCCACGGGCAAGCCGATCTCGATCGGCAATTATTCCGAAGGCTATCGCCTGGTAGGCGAGTGGCTGGCGCAGGTAACGGGTATCAAGACCACGCCCGTGCCCTACAAGGGCGGGTCGCCCATGGTGACGGACCTGATCGGTAACCGGCTGGACATCGCCCTCAACGACATCACCGGCATCGCCTCCATGGAAAAGTCCGGGAAGCTCCGCGTGCTCGCCATCACCGGCGGGACGCGCGACAAGCTGTTGCCAAACACCCCCACGATGAAGGAACTGGGCTACACGGACTTTGAATCCTACGTGTGGTCGTCCTTCTCGATGAAGGCAGGCACCCCGCAGGACAAGCTCAAGGCGCTTGCCGCAGCGATTTCCGCCGCGCAAGGGACGGAGGCGGCAAAGGCATACCAGTCCAAGCGCGCGGGTACCTTTTTGAACAAGGCGCTCGGCGAATTGGGGGAATTCCAGCGTGCGGAATACCTGCGCTTCAAGCGTGTGGCGGAAAAAGCCAATATCCGGCCGAGTTGAGCGCCTGGCCTTACTGCTGCGCCGGAAACTGCGCACGCAGGGGCTTGTGTCGACGCAGTTCTGGAACGTGGCCCGTTCGCTTCGGTACAATTTGGGCGCCGTGCAGCTCCGCGTGAACGGATCCATACCCGGTTCAACGCAAGCCACAACGGCGCCATGGACCATTACCACTGCTTCGAGACATAGCCGGCCGATCCGTGCATCACTACCTATGAAACAGCAAACCAGTCGCACCCAGGAGCAACGGCGTGAGGAGTCTGTCAGCCGTATGGTGCAGGCCGCTATCGAGCTGATTTCTGAAAAAGGCCTCGCCGGGCTGACGATGAATGAAGTCGGCACCAAGGCGGGCTATAGCCGCGGCCTGGCGCACAATCACTTCGGCTCCAAGGAAAAGCTGCTGGAGGAATGCCTGGAACAGCTCTCGCGTGAATTCAATGCCCAGAGGAAGAAGGATGGCAGCGATACCCGCGGCATTCACGGCATCTATTCGCTGGTGGACGCCTACACCCAGCGGCCGGAAAACGCGGTCAACAGTATCCGTGCGATGTTTTTCATCGTGCTTGACTCGTCCGTTGCCGATTCGCCGCTGCATGGCTTTGTCCACGACTACAACGAAAAGAACATGGCCTACGTCGAGTACAAGCTCAACGAGGCGAAGACCCTTGGGCAGATCCGGGCGGACGTGGACGCAAAATCCGCGGCTTTCATCCTGATGAGCCTGCTGCGCGGTATCTCCGTGCACCGCCTGAACCGGGCCTCCATGGACCCTGCAGCCGTGAAGGCGGAAATCCTGCGGATGATCGGGGATTGGTTGGTGTAGAAGAACCATCGCCATGGCGATGTTGAGGGCGGGCGGCAAGGCAAGCACCTGGGCGACGCCGGCCGGTCCGAAGCATGGCAAAGACAGCGCCGGAGAGCGGCGCGGGCCAGGGAGGGACTGCTATGGACAGCGGCATGGTCAAGTCGGCGAACCGGGTGTTCGATCTGCTGGAGTTGTTCGAGCGGGTGCGCCGGCCGCTGCGCGTCGGCGAGATCGCCGAGCGCCTCGGCATCCCGCAGTCCAGTGTCTCGATGCTGCTGCGGACCATGGTGGCGCGCGGCTACATGGAGTTCGACGCCCAGCTGCGAACCTATTGCCCGTCGGTCCGCGTCGCGTTCCTGTGCGGGTGGACCACGAGAATGCACGGTACCGGCGCCTCGGTCCACGACGCCCTGCGCCGGCTTTCGAGCGAGACCGGCGAGACGGTGCTGCTGGGCCGCCAGAGCGGCAATATGCTGCAGTACCTGTCCGTCATCGAATCCAGTCATGCTTTGCGCCTGTCGGTATCGTCGGGCACCATCCGGCCGATGCATCGCACCGCGATCGGCATCATGCTGATGAGCCGGATGGAGGACGAACAGATCGGGCGGCTGCTGCGCCGCTACAGCGCCGAGGTGGCCCCGGGCGAGCCGCCGGTACGCACCGACGAGATCATGCGCGCGGTGGAGCAGGCGCGCCGGCAAGGCTACTACGAGTCGGCCAGCCTGGCGACGCCGGGGGCCGGTGTGATCGCCACGCTGGTGGCAACGCCGATACGCGGCCAGTCGCTCGGCATCGGCACCGGCGGCCCGGTAGCGCGTTTGCACGCACGCCGCAAGAAGTTGCTGGCCGCCGTGCTGGCGGTAGCGCAGGACTGCTGAGCGCCGCCGCAGCGGCGCGAAATCAGCGGCCGGGCCGTTCCCTGCGCGCCCGGATGGCATCGAGCCGCGCCAGCAGGCGCGTGGCCTGCGCCAGGTGCAGGCGCTCGACCATGCGCCCCTCCAGATTGATCACACCCGCCGCGGCATGCTCAGGCCGCGCGAAGGCCGCGACGATCGCCTGCGCCTCGGCGATGGCGGTAGCCGACGGCGTGAACGCCGCGTTGGCCGGATCCACCTGCGACGGGTGGATCAGCGTCTTGCCGTCAAAGCCCATCCTGCACGACTGCAGCACTTCATTGTCGAAGCCGGCGCGATCGCCGAAGTCATTCCAGACACCGTCGAGCACGTCCATGCCGTAGCGCCTGGCGGACAGTACCACCGACATCAGCCAGGGAAGCAGATACGCACGGTTGTCGCCCGGATACACGCCGGTCTCCTTGGCGAGATCGTTGGTGCCGACGACCAGGCAGTCGAGCTGCACCTGCCGGCGCTGGCCGGCTTGCAGGATGCCATCGAGGTGATGGATCGCGGACGCCGTTTCGATCATGGCCCACAGCTTGGGGGCAGGGCCATTGGCCATGGCGCGGATCGCCTCGGCAAAGCGTTCCAGGTCTGCACCGGTGTCGACTTTCGGCAGCAGGATCGCATCGGCCCCGCAGGCGGCGGCCGCGCGCAGGTCGGCATCGAATTCGGCGGTTGCCAGGGCATTGACCCGGATCACAGTCTCATGCGCCGCAAACGGCTGCGCGGCAAAGGCGCTGGCCAGGTTGTCCCTGGCCCGGCCTTTCATGGCCGGCGCCACGGCGTCCTCCAGGTCGAACACGATGACGTCGCAGGGCAGGTTGCGGGCCTTCTCGATGGCGCGGGTATTGGTCGCGGGCACATACAGCACGGAGCGGCGGGGCGCAGTCTTGTTCATGGTCATGAGATATAAGCGTCGCCGGTGGCGACGTGAACGTGAAGCGTTGAGGGGCAGTGTGGCCATGGCGCGGCACCGTGCGCCGCGAATGGCCGTGGATGAGAGTTTCGATCCGGCACGCACCGGCGGCCATCACATATGTGATCGATGCCCCGGCGTCGGCATCCATCACATATGTGATGCCGGGTCCGTCGGCGTTCGCCAATACTCGGTCCATCGACAACAACACGGCGCCGGCCAACGCGGCGATGCTTCCGAGTGGAGCCTGACCATACCATCGACAAGACAGCGGACAGCACCGGCTTCACCCGGGCGCTGGCCGGCTGGATCAGCACGGTCGACGATGCCGAGCTCGGCGCACCGGCTTTCGCCTGGGCGCGGCACGCCATGCTCGACTGGATCGCCGTTACCCTCGCCGCCGCCCGTGAGCCGCTGGTCGAAATGCTCGTCGCCGAATATGCCGGCTCGCGCGATTTGCCGTGCGCGCTGGTGGGCAGCCCGTTGCGCGCCGATCCGGCGCAGGCCGCGCTGATCAATGGCGCTGCCGGACACGCTCTCGACTTTGACGACGTCGCCTCGGCGATGCACGGCCATCCGACCGTGCCGGTGGCACCGGCCGCGCTGGCGGTGGCCCAGGCCGCCGGCGCCAGCGGCAAGGACCTGCTGCGCGCGCTGATACTGGGGCATGAAGTCGAGAGCCGGGTCGGCGAGGTGGTTGGCGCCGAGCAGTATCGCCTCGGGCTGCACCCGACCGGCACCACCGGCACGCTGGGCGCCGCCGCTGCCTGTGCGCGGCTGGGTGGCCTCGACCCGGCCGGCACGGCCCACGCGCTCGGGCTCGCCGCGACGCAGGCAGCCGGGCTCAAATGCATGTTCGGCACCATGGCCAAGCCGCTGCACGCAGGCAAGGCCGCCATGAATGGCGTGATGGCGGCCCGCCTGGCCGCGCGCGGGTTCACTGCCAACGCCAGCGGCATCGAGTGCGAGCAGGGCTTTGGCCGCACCCAGGCGCCCGCCGCGCCGGCGTTCCCGGCCACCTTCGAGCGCCGCGCAGGCATGGCGATCGAACGCACCCTGTTCAAGTTCCATGCGTCCTGCTACCTGACGCACTCCACCATTGAAGCCGTGCGCCAGGCTTGCCGTGCGCACCGTATCGACCTGGATGCGCTCGAGTCGATGACCATCTTCGTGTCGGGTGCGCATCGTGGCGTGTGCGATATCGCCAACCCGCAGACCGGCCTGGAGATCAAGTTCGCGATCCAGCATCTTGCGGCGCTGGCGATGGACGGCGCGCCCACTGCCTCGCTCGCCCTGTATTCGCCCGAGACCGCGCTTGCGCCGCGCTATGTCAGGGCGCGGCAGCGGATCGCCCTGCAGGTGGTGCCCGGCCCGGACCGCAACGCCGCCACGGTCGAGATCCTGACGCGCGACGGCCGCACGCTGCGCGCGCAGGCCAATGTCGCGGTGCCGGCCGCGGACCTTGCCATGCAGTGGCGGCGCCTGGTCGACAAGGCGCAGGCCATCGTCGTGCCGCGCATCGGCGCGGCCAAGTTCGCGAAGCTGGTGTCGGTGGTCGACACGCTGGACCAGCTTCCTTGCGTGGAACCTTTGTTTGAGGCAATGCAATGACATCCACCCATCCCGCCATCGAGCGCGTTCCCGAGATCCCCGCCGATCCGGTCGTCGCCCGCCTGAAAGCAGAAGCCCGGCTGCGCGCCCGCGGCAACCGCTACGAGGATTTCGAGCCGGGCCGGCGCTTCGACCATCACTGGGGCCGTACCGTCACCGCGTCGGACAACACCATGTTCTCGGTGCTGACGCTGCACTACAACCCGCAATACACCAACGAGGCGGTGGCACGGGCCAACGGCCACGCGGGCGTGCCGGTCAATCCGCTGCTGGTGTTCAACACCGTGTTCGGCCTGTCGGTGGAAGACCTGTCCGAGGGCGGCGGCCCCTTTCTCGGGGTCGACGAGCTGGCCTATCTGCGGCCGGTCTACCCCGGCGAGACGCTCTATGCCAGCTCCGTCGTGGTGTCGCGCAGGCCGGCCAGCAACCGCCACGGCTACGGCATCGTCACGTGGCACACGCATGGCACCAATCAGCAGGGCGATGTAGTGATCGAGTTCAAGCGTACCAATCTGGTCAGGATGAGGGGATAAGCATGTCAGGAGACGGTCTGGGGTACATGACGGAAGCGCGTTGCATGATCCGCGATGCGGCGCGCGAATTCACGATGAAAGAGGTGCTGCCGGTTGCCAACGCGCTGGACGGCCCGGATGCGGAGATCCCGATGTCGCTGCGCGACAAGATGGCCGACATGGGCTATTTCGGCATCACGATCCCGGAGGAGTACGGCGGCCTGGGCCTTGGCATCTTCGAGTATTGCCTGATCTGCGAGCAGCTGTCGCGCGGCTGGATGTCGGTGGCGTCGATCGTGGCCCGTGCGCAGGGCGGGTGGATCATGAAATCGATGCCCGAGGACATGCGGCGCGAATACCTGCCGCGCGTGGTGCGTGGCGACTTCCTCAATGCCAGCGCGCTGTCCGAGCCGGATACCGGTTCCGACCTGGCGTCGATCTCGTGCCGCGCCGTGCTGGATGGCGACGAATGGGTGCTGACCGGCAACAAGTACTGGTGCACCTTTGCCGACGGCGCCGACTACCTGATCCTGTTCGCGCGCACCTCGGCGCCGCCATCGCCCGACAAGCGCTGGGAAGGCATTTCGTGCTTCATGATCGAGAAGCAGCGGGGCGGCTTCCCCGCTGGCATGACCGGCTCGCCGATCCCCAAGATCGGGTATTTCGGCTGGAAGACCTTCGAGCTGGCGCTCGACGGCGTGCGCGTGCCCAAGCGCAACCTGATGGGGCCGGAGGGCAAGGCCTTCCTGCTGATGGCCAAGGGCCTGGAGGGCGCCCGCGCGCATACCGCCGCACGGGCGATCGGCCTGGCGCAGGGCGCGCTGGAAGACGCGGTCGCCTATTCGCTGGAGCGGCGCCAGTTCGGCATGCCGATCGCCGAATACCAGGCGATCCGCTTCAAGATCGCGACGATGGCCACCGAGATCGAGGCCGCGCGGCAACTGCTCTACTTCGTCTGCAACGAGATCGACAGCGGGCGCCGCTGCGACAAGGAGGCGTCGATGGTGAAGTACTTCGCCTCGGAGATGGCCGAGCGCGTGACCTCGTCGGCGCTGCAGATCTTCGGCGGCGCCGGCTATACCAGGCTGTTCCCGGTGGAGCGCTACTGGCGCGACGCGCGCCTCACCAAGATTTTCGAAGGCACTTCCGAGATCCAGCAACGCATCATCGCCAACAGCCTGCTCGGGAAGTCCGAGGTCGAGGGCATGATCGCCAGCCGCGCGTTCGGCGGGCAGGTCCGACAGTCGAAGGAGGCGGCATGAAACTCTGCGCACTCACCAGCCCCGACGGATACTTCGAGCACTTCGAACCGGGCATGCTGATCCGCCATGCGCGCGGCAAGACCGTGACCGAAATGGACAACGTCATGCTGACCAACATGGTCATGAATACGGCCGAAGGGCACTTCAACGAAGACGCCATGCGGCGTGCCGCCGGCGGCATCTTCGCGCAGCGCGTGGTCTTTGGCGGGATCAACCTGTCGATGGTGCTCGGGCTTGCGGCGCAGGACACTGCCGAGCACTGCCTGCGCGAACTGGCGCTGGACAAGATCCGCCTGTCGCATCCGGTCTTCCACGGCGACACGCTCTACGCCTTCACCGAGGTGCTGGGCAACGAGGACGCCGACCGCGAGGATGCCGGCATCGTCCGCTTCCGCCACTACGGCGTGAACCAGGACGACAAGCTGTGCGTGCAGGCGGAGCGCACTGCGCTGATCAAGCGCGAGAGCCATTGGGGCGGGCGATGAGCGCGGATGGCAGCGCAGATGGCAGAGCAGATGGCAGCGCAGATGGCCGCCCCAAGGGCGCGCTCGACGACATGGTGGTACTCGACCTGACCCAGATGCTGGCGGGCCCCTATTGCTCGATGATGCTCGCCGACCAGGGCGCGCGCGTGATCAAGATCGAGCCGCCCGGGGGCGACCAGACCCGACGCAACGGCCCGCATCTCGAGGGCGCGTTGCGGATGGAGTCCGGCGGGTTTGGCGGCTACTTCGGCTCGATCAACCGCAACAAGGAATCGCTGGTGCTGGACCTCAAGCAGTCCGCCGGGCGCGAGACCCTGCTGCGGCTCGTGCGCAGCGCCGACGTGCTGGTCGAGAACTACCGCGCCGGCGTGATGGAGCGCTTCGGGCTGGGCTATGAACGGCTCGCCGAGGCGAACCCCAGGCTGGTGTACGCGGCGCTGCGCGGCTTCGGCGACCCGCGCAGCGGCGAGAGCGCCTACGCGGGCTGGCCCGCCTACGATCCCGTCGCGCAGGCAATGGGCGGCATCATGGGGATTACCGGCCCGCAGCGCGGCGGCGCGCCGACCAAGATCGGCCCGGGCGTTGGCGACATCGTGCCGGCCATGTTCCTGGCCTACGGCATCGCGGCGGCGTGCTGGCACGCCCAGCGCACCGGCCGCGGCCAGTTCGTGGATGTGGCCATGGTCGATGCCGTGCTCGCCGTATGCGAGCGCATGGTGTTCCAGTACAGCGCCTCGGCGCAGGCGCCGGGACCCGAGGGCAACGGCCATCCGCTGCTCTGCCCGTTCGGGCTCTTCCCGGCCAGTGACGGCTTTATCAGCCTTGGGGTGCCGAACGACCGCTTCTGGCGGCTGCTGGTGGAGCGGATGGGCAATCCGCCATGGGCCGGCGATGCGCGCTTTGCCACCAACGAATTGCGCGTGCGGCACCGGGCCGAGGTGGAGCAGGCGGTCGCCGCCTGGACGGTGCGCCACACCAAGCGCGCGCTTGCCGGGATGCTGGGCGGCGAGGTGCCGTTCGGCCCGGTGTTCGATGCCGCAGACATCTTCGACGATCCGCATTTCCGTATCCGCGGGATGCTGGTCGAAACCGAGCAGCCCGGCGCGGCGCGCGGACTGACCATCGCCGGCAGTCCGGTGCGCATGAGCGCCACGCCCGGAGGCGTACGGCATCGGGCCCCCATGACCGGCGAGCACACCGACCGCACCCTGGCCGACCTCGGCTTCGATGCCGGCGAGATCGCCGCGCTGCGCGCGGACGGCGTGGTGCAGTAGGCGGTGGGGCACGCCGGGACGACTACAGACAACACTAGTACAACAAGCAGGAGACAACATCATGCAGGAAAAAACCAAGCGGCTGCGCCGTTGCCAGCTGTCCGTGCCGGGCTCGAGCGAGAAGATGATGGCCAAGGCCGCGGGCATGGGCGTGGACTTCGTCTTCCTTGACCTGGAAGACGCGGTGGCCCCCAGCGAAAAGCGCCCGGCACGGCGCAAGATCGTCGACGCCCTCAACGGGCTGGACTGGGGACGCACCACGCGCTGCGTGCGCATCAACGACCTGACCACCGAGTATGCGTACGAGGACATCATCGAAGTGGTGGAGGGCGCCGGCCGCAATCTCGATGTCATCATGCTGCCGAAGGCCATGTCGGCGGCGGATGTGCAGTTTGTCGACAAGCTGTTGTCGATGATGGAGAAGAAGCTCGGCCTGCGCCACCGCATCGGCATCGACGTGCTGATCGAAGAGGTGGAGGCAATGATGAACGTCGAGGCCATTGCCGCATCGACGCCGCGGCTGGAATGCCTGATCTTCGGCATGGGCGACTATTCGGCCAGCCAGGGCGTGTCCATGCGCGACATTGGCGGCAGCGGCGGCTATCCGGGCGACATCTGGCACTACCAGCGCCAGCGGCTGACGGTTGCCGCGCGCGCGCACCGGCTCGATGCCGTCGATGGCCCGTTCGCCGACTTCCGCAGCCCCGACGCGTTCCGCGAGGAAGCGCGCCGCGCCATGATCCTGGGCATGGTGGGCAAGTGGGCCATCCATCCGTCGCAAGTCGAACTCGCGCAGGACGTCTTCTCGCCGGCCGCCGCCGACGTGGCGCGCGCCCGCGACATGATCCGCGCCTATGACGAAGCCCTGTCGCAAGGACTGGGCGCCGTCCAGTACGAGGGCAAGATGATCGACATCGCCTCGGTCCGCATCGTCAGGAACCTGGTGCAGCGGGCCGACCTGATCGGCATGTAGCGGCATGTAGTGACATGCCGCGCCGGCCGTTGCGCATCGCGACGGCCACCCGGGTGCCCGCGAGCCATCGCGGGCGCAGGCTTGAAGCATTCCGGAGAATACCCATGCGTTCCTCTCTTCGCCCGGGCAACGACTTGCCCGTGGATACCATCGACCTTCGCCGGCGCCGGGTGCTGGGCGCAGCGGCGGGGGCTGCTGCATTGCCCTGGCTGCTGCCGCGCCATGCGCTTGCCAACGACTGGCCCTCGCGCCCGATCCGGATCATCGCGGCGCAGGCGCCGGGCTCTTCCAACGACAGCACCGCGCGTGCCTTCGCCGAGTTTTTCTCCGCCAGGCTGAAGGTGCCAGTGGTGGTGGAAAACAGGCCCGGCGGCATCGGCATGATTGCCGCCGAGGCGGTGGCGCGCGCCAAGCCTGACGGCTGCACGCTGCTGTGCACCTTGCACAGCCAGCTGGCGCAGGCGCCGGTGTTGCTGAAAAAGCCGCCCATCGATCCGTCGCGCGACCTCACGCCGGTGGCGTCGATCAGTACCGGCGTCGGCGTGATGGTGGCGACCAAGGGGCTGCCGGCCAACACCTTCAAGGAATTGCTCGCGCTCGCGCAGAAGCGGCCGGTCAGCGTCGGCAACTACGGCATCGGGTCGGGCTGGCAACTGATGGTGGCCCAGCTGAAGAAGCTGACCGGAGCGCAGTTCGACATCATCAACTACAAGGGCACCGGTGCCATGATCGGCGACCTGCTGGCCGGCCATATCGATATCGGGGCCGGCTCGCTGCTCGGGATGTCGGGCGGGCTGGCTTCCGGCGGATTGAAGCCGCTGCTGCTGATCTCCGGGTTGCGGAGCGCGAAATTGCCCGGAATACCGACGTGGGCGGACGAGGGCATATCCGACCCGGTCTTCGCTAACCTGGCCGAATGCAATATGCTGCTGGGCCCCGCGGGGCTGCCAGCCGGCATCGTCAACAGCCTGGTCACGCTGGTGCGGCAGTCGGTCACGGAATCGGAGGCCGTCAGGAATGTGCGGGAGCAGCTTGGCAGCCAGGACACGCCATTGACCGGCGAAGCCCTGCAGCGCTTCATCGCGCGTACGTGGCCGACCTACCAGGCCATGACCAGGACGGTAGGGCTCAAAATGGAATGATGGCCGCGCTGAAACCGGGCGCGCTCATGGCGCGTACCGGTCCTTCGTTTGCTCAGCTGCAGCGCGTCCTTGCCCTCCTTGGCCGCCCAAGGCTGCGGCGCCTCATTACAGCAGTGACCCTTTCCCTATAATGCGCCATACTCGAAATTTGAAAAATGGGTTCGTTCCACCAGGGCGCAACTCGACCTCTCATGCTCACGGAACAATCGGAAGCCAGGCAGACCCGCCGTTATGTCGAAAAGCGCGAGGGCATCCTCGACGCCGCCGCGGCGCTGTTCAACCGCAAGGGCGTGCGCGGCGCGACCTTGTCTGACGTGGGCCAGCACGTCGGCCTGAGCACCAACAGCATCACCTACTACTATCGCAAGAAGGAAGACCTGATACTGGCCTGCCTGATGCGCACCATCGACGAGATGCGCGGCCTGGCCGACGCGGCCTCGCGGCACGGCAGCGCGACCGAACGCGTGGAGGCCTTCATTACGCTCTTTGTCGCACGTCTGGCGCGCACGGCGGTGGGCGAACGGCCAGAACTGATGAGCTTCCGCGAGATCCGCGCGTTGCCGGACAGCCATTCCGACGTGGCGTTCTCTGCCTACAACGACATGTTCCGGCAGATCCGCGGCCTGCTGCGCGAGTCCGTGCCCGGTGACCCGGTGCAGCGCAGCGCGCTGAGCGCGCGCGCCCACCTGCTGCTGTCGCTGGCGAGCGGCGCGATGAGCTGGATCGATCGCTACGAGCCCGAAGACTACCCCAAGGTGGCGCAATCGCTGGTGGACCTCCTGCTCAACGGCATCGCCGCGCCGGGCACCGCCTGGCAGCCGGAACTGGACGTTGCCGCGCTGCTGCCTGTGCTCGGCCAGCCGGAAACCACGCAGCAGGCCTTCCTGCGGGCCGCCACCGAGTTGCTGAACGAACAGGGCTACCGGGGCGCATCGGCGGACCGGATCTCGGCGCGGCTGAACCTGACCAAGGGCGCCTTCTACCACCACAACGAGAACAAGGACGATCTGATTTCCGCGTGTTTCGACCGCATGTCGGCGGTAATCCGCGATACGCAGACGCTGGTCGACGAGATGCCCGGCACCGGCTGGGACAAGCTGTGCGCGGTGTCGCGCGCGCTGGTGCATTACCAGTTCTCCAGCCAGGGGCCGCTGCTGCGGCTGACCATCTACGGGGCGCTGCCGGAAGCCATGCGCGAGGCCAAGATGAAAGACATGGGCCGGCTGTCCACACGCTTTGTCCGTTTTCTGGTGCAAGGCATGCAGGACGGCTCGATCCGGCCGCTGGACCAGTCGATCGCCGCGCTGCAGGTGCACGGCATGATCAATGCGGCGGTGGAGCTGCGCCGCTGGGCCCGCGACGCGACTTCCGACAATGCCGCGGACCTGTTCGTACGCCCGCTGATGACGGGGCTGCTGTCCTGATCCGGCCCCGTCGGCCGCGGCGCGGATCAGGCGGCTCAGTCATCCCTCAGTCGTACAGGTGGCAGGCCACCATCTGGCCATCGCCCTGGTCGCGCAGCACCGGATCGACGCGGCTGCACTGGGGCATTGCCGAAGGGCAGCGCGTATGGAAGCGGCAGCCCGACGGCGGATGCATCGGACTGGGCACTTCGCCTTGCAGCACGATGCGCTGGCGCTGGCGTTCCGCGCGCACATCCGCCACCGGCACGGCGGACAGCAGCGCCTTGGTGTACGGGTGGCGCGGCTCGGCATAGAGCTGGTGACGGCTGGCGATCTCTACGATCCGGCCGAGGTACATCACCGCGATGCGGTCGCTGATATGGCGCACCACGGCCAGGTCATGGGCGATGAACAAATAGGACAGGCCCAGGCTGCGCTGCAGCTCCATGAACACATTGACCACCTGCGCCTGGATCGACACGTCGAGCGCCGACACCGGCTCGTCGCAGACGATCAGGCTCGGCTTCAAGGCCAGTGCGCGGGCGATGCCGATGCGCTGGCGCTGTCCGCCCGAGAACTCGTGCGGATAGCGGTCGGCCATGTAGGGCAGCAGGCCGACCATTTCCAGCAGTTCACCCACGCGTGCCTGCAGGTTGCCGCGGCCGCCCGCCATGCCGTGCACCTGCAGCGGTTCGGCAACGATATCGCGCACCTTCATGCGCGGGTTCAGCGAGGCGAACGGGTCCTGGTAGACCATCTGCACGCTGCGGCGGAAGCGCTTTTCGCGCGCGCCGCTGAAGCCGGCCAGGTCTTCGCCGTCGAAGGCGATCCGGCCTGCGGTGGCGGGCAGCATCTTCATGATGGCGAGCCCGGTGGTGGATTTGCCGCAGCCACTTTCGCCCACCAGGCCCAGCGTCTCGCCGCGGCGCAGCGTGAACGACACGCCATCGACGGCCTTGACCGAGCCGGACTGGCGCTTGAACATCACGCCGCGCGTGACGGGGAAATGGACCTTCAGGTCTTCAACGCGCAGGATCGCGTCGCTGGCATGGGGCGGCCGGCCAGTGGCGGACGCGTCGGGGCGTGCGCTGCCATACTGCCGGTCCGGCGGCGCGACGCTGCGCGCCAGGGGCGTGTCAATGTGCGTCATGGAGGAAGCAAGCCTTGAGGTGTTGGTGGGAAACCGCGCGCAGTTCCGGCGAAGTCTGCCGGCACTGGTCATGGGCCAGCTTGCAGCGCGGCAGGAAGGCGCAGCCGGGCCCGAGGGCGGTCAGGTCCGGCGGCTGCCCCTCGATCGGCACCAGCGGCTGGCTGGTGTCGCCGTCCAGGCGCGGCACGCAGGCCATCAGGCCGCGCGTGTAGGGGTGGGCGGGATGGCGGTACACCGCCTCCGCCGACGCCATCTCCACCAGCCGGCCGCCGTACATCACCGCGACGCGGTCGGCATAGCGCGCCACCACGCCCAGGTCGTGCGTGATCAGGATCAGCGCCGTGCCCATCCGCTGCGCCAGCCCCTTGAGCAGGTCCAGGATCTGGGCCTGCACGGTGACGTCCAGCGCGGTGGTCGGCTCGTCGGCAATGATCAGTTTCGGCTTGCACGCCAGCGCCATCGCGATCATGGCCCGCTGGCGCATCCCGCCCGAGAACTGGTGCGGATAGGCATGGACGCGGCTGCGCGGCTCCGGTATCTGCACCTGCGCCAGCAGGTCCGCCGCTTCTTCGTAGGCGTCCCGCCACGAGCGCCGCTGGTGCACGTGGATCGGCTCGGCAATCTGCTTGCCGACCGTGAGCGCCGGGTTCATCGATGACATCGGCTCCTGGAACACCATCGCGATCCGGTTGCCACGAATGGCGCGCATCGCGGCGGGACGGAGCTTGAGCAGGTCCTGTCCTTCGAACACAATCTCGCCGGACTCGATGGCGCCGGGCGGCTGCGGGATCAGGCCGAGGATCGACAGCGCGGTCACGCTCTTGCCAGAGCCCGATTCGCCTACGATCGCCAGCGTCTCGCCGGCGGCCACGTCGAACGAGACCCGGTCCACCGCGGTGACCACGCCCCGGTCAGTACGGAAGCGCGTGGTCAGGTTCCTCACCTGGAGGATGGGCTCTGTCATGTTTCGTCCTGGTTGACGGCAATGGGGCGGGCAGGGATGGTCAGGGGCGGTCAGAAGCCGAGCTTCTTCTTCATCTCCTGGTCGATCCACACCCGCGCGTGGATGGGTCCGTTGCGCACGGCACCGGCGCGCAGCTCGCCGTCGTAGTTCTTGACCCACGGCCACCAGGCGGTGAACAGGTAAGGCGTCGGCAGCCAGATATACGGGGCTTGCGCCAGGATGTCGCGGGTCAGGGCGCGCAGCGCTTCCTGGCGCTTGCCCAGGTCGCGCATCTGGAAGGCCTGGTTGACGCGGGCGTCGAACTTGGGATCGTTCCACTGCGAGGCGTTCCATACCTGGCCGGCGACAAAGCTCTTGCGGATCGTCGTGGTGGGGTTGGTATGGCCGTTGTTCATCATGTAGCCCGGCGCATTGGTCTTGGTGGTCATCGCCGACAGGAAGGCGCCGTACTCCATCGGCTGGATCTCGATGCGCACGCCGACCTGTTCCAGGTAGGCGCCGATCAGCGGCAGCATCTCCATATGGTCCTGGCTGCAGGCGCACACCTGGACTTTGAACTTGAAGCCCTTGGGATAGCCGGCCTCGGCAAGCAGCTGCTTCGCTTTCTCAGGGTTGTAGGTGAACAGTTCCTTGACCGACTCCGGCATCGCGCTCAGCGGCTCGAAGTAGCCGGTGTAATCCGGGTGCTGCGGATAGGCGAACAGCTCCGCATTGCCGCCGTAGTACTGTTTGACGATCTCCTGCTTGTTGACCGCCATGTTGAGTGCGCGGCGCACGCGGATATCGTTGAACGGCTTGGTGTCGACGCGCAGCGCCAGGTACTGCCCGGTGTACGACAGCCACCTCGACCACTTCAGCTGCGGCGCGCTTTTCTTGAGTTCGTCGACGGCCGTCCAGCGCACCAGTTCCAGCACGTCGAGCTTGCCGGTGCGCAGCATGGTGTTGCGGGTGGCCTCATCCTTGACGGTGCGCAGCACCACCTTGTCGGCAAAGGGCAGCTTGTAGTCCTTGCCGCCGATCTTCTCGGTATCCCAGTACTGCGGGTTCTTCGCGTAGGTGCTTGAATTTCCCTGCACGAACTGGCTCAGCGTGAAGGGGCCGGTGCCGGTGACGTTCTTCCAGTTGGAAGCGCCTGCAGTGGCCACCTCCTTGGGCATGATGCCGGAGTAGTAGCCCCAGCCGAAGCGGTAGTCCCACTCCGCGTTGAATTCCTTGAAGCGGAACACCACCGTGTGCTTGTCGATCGCCTCGACCTTGCTCAGGTGGTCGAAATAAGTCGGGATCTTCTTGGCGCTGGCGCCCTGGCGCCCATAGCTGAACACCACGTCTTCGGCGCTCAGGTCGCGCTCTTCCATCACGCCCGGCTTGGCCGGAAAGCGCACGTTCTTGCGCAGCTTGACCTCCAGTGTCAGCGGATCGGTCCATTTCCAGCTTTCGGCCAGCTCGCCGCGGATGGCGTCCTCAGGCAGCCAGGCGTCGGCCTGGAAGGCGTACTTGCCGCCGTTGCGGCGGGCCTTGGAGAGATCGGCGGCAAAGAGCTGCTCATAGACCTGGCCGGTGTCGTAGTTCTGCTTCCAGTTCCAGTCCGCCAGGTCCCACGACAACGCGGAGATGGTGGGATAGACCGAGCCGACTTCGATCGTGCCGCCGTACCTGGGCGCTTCCGCCCGCGCGGCCACCGTGCCGCAGGCGAGCGCAGCGGCCACTGCCGCTGCCACCATTGCCACCGAAGCCCGCCTCGTCGTCCTGCCGTCCACCTTCACGCTGCGCACCATCGCTTGCTCCTTTGGGGATCATGAGGGCCGGCTCACCGTGCCGGCCGTGTTCGTTGTCATGCTGCCGATGGCGGCCTATGCCGGCCGCTTGCCGTATCGCTGCTCCTGTTTCCTTTGGGCGCCGCGGCTCAGCGGCCGCCGCGCATGCGCGGATCGAGCAGGTCGCGCAGCGCATCCCCGTACACGTTGATCGCATAGACCACCACCGTCAGGCAGGCGCCAGGCGCCAGCGCCAGCCATGGACCCTGGAACATAAAGGTGCGCCCGTCGCCGGACAGCATGCCGCCCCAGGTAGGCGTGGGCGGTGGCACGCCGAGGCCGAGGAAGGACAGGCCCGACTCCGCCAGGATCGCGGTGCCCACGCGCGTGGTGAACAGCACGATCACTGGCGGCAGCACGTTGGGCAGGATGTGGCGCCACAGGATCCGGCCGGTGGAAGCGCCCATCGACTGTGCGGCATGGACGTACATGTTCTCGCGCACCGACACCACGGCGCTGCGCACGATGCGCGAGCCGCCGATGCCCAGCAGCAGGCCGAGCGTGCAGACGATCTGCCAGCTGCCCGGGCCCAGCACCGACACCACCACGATCAGGATCACCAGGTCGGGGAAGCTCATCCAGGCATCGACCATGCGCTGCACCACCAGGTCGAACTTGCCGCCCAGGTAGCCGGTCAGGATACCCAACACCAGCGAGATCACCGTCGCCAGCGTCGCCGCCGACAGGCCGATCACCACGGAAAGCTGGGCGCCGTACAGGCAGCGCGAGAACATGTCGCGTCCGAGGTTGTCGGTGCCGAAGGGATGCGCCCACGACGGCGCCTGCATGCGCGCGATCATGTTGATCTCGTTCATGCCATACGGCGCCAGCAGGTCGGCAAACACGCCGCAGAACAGGAACACTGCGCAGATCACCGCGCCGGCCGCTCCGAGCGGCTTGTCGCGGAACAGGCGCCGCAGCAGCGGGAACTGCGGCCGCCGCCGCAGTGTTGCGCGGGGCAGGGCGGCGGGCAGCGACGTGGAAACGCCTTGCGGATCGACGGTCTGGTGTGCCATCAGCGGTGCCTCACTTTGGGGTCGAACAGGCCGTAGCTCAGGTCTACGAGCAGGTTGATCAGCATCACCGCGACGCCGACCACGAGGAAGACGCCGGTGATCAGCGGGTAGTCGCGCTGGTGCACAGCATCGAGCAGCAGCAGGCCCATGCCCGGAACCACGAAGATCTGCTCCATCACTACCGCGCCGCCGATCAGCAGCGGCGCCTGCAGGCCGATCAGCGTGACCACCGGGATCAGCGCGTTGCGCAGCGCGTGGCGCAGGATCACCAGCGGCTCGTTCAGGCCCTTGGCCCAGGCAGTGCGGATATAGTCCTGACGCAGCACTTCCAGCATCATGGTCCGCGTCATGCGCATCGTGATCGCGGACAGCGCCATGCCGAGCACGATGGCCGGCACCAGCATCTGGCGCACGTGCTGCACCGGGTCTTCCAGGAAGGGGACGTAGCGCACTTCCGGCGACCAGCCCCACCACACGGACGGAAAGACCATCACCATGGTGCCGAGCCAGAAACTGGGCACCGCCAGCATCAGGATCGAGAAGGAACGCGCCACGTAGTCGGCGGCGCTGTCCTGGCGGATCGCCGCCAGCACGCCGATGGGCAGTGCCACCGTCAGCGCCACCGTCAGGGCCAGCACGCCCAGCGAGAAGGTGGCGGGAATGCGCGCCATCACCATCGTCAGCACCGGCTCGCCTTGCCACAGAGACTGGCCGAGATCGCCATGCAGCACGATATTGCCAATCCAGTGCAGGTACTGTTCCCAGATCGGCCGGTCCAGGCCCAGCGCGCGGACCAGGTCTTCGCGGGTACGGGCATCGGCGCTGATGTCGTTCTGGCTCAGCATCAGGTCGACCACGTCGCCGGGCACCACCCGCACGATCGCAAACACGATGATGCTGGCAAACATCAGCGTCGGCACCAGCGCCAGCAGGCGGCGCAACAGGTAGGCGCTCATGGCCGGCCTCCGCACAAACGTCGTGGAGATCCGGCTGTTGCCGGTGTTACTGGTGTGGCGGGTGCCCAAGGTCTTGCCGACATGCTGCCTCCTTCCTGGCGGCCGGGCCCGCATGAGCGCGTGCCGCCGTTGCCGGGGCGCCGGTTGCCGCCTCGGTGTTGGGTGATGTCCTGCCAGGCCCCGCCGCCGGGGCCGCCTGCGTCAGTAGCCGCGCAGCGCCGCCCAGCGGTCGAGTTGCCAGTTGGCGTCGCCCAGCCACTCCTGCGCGGTACGGGCGCGCTTCATGAAGAAGCCGATGTCCAGCTCGTCGGTCATGCCCATGCCGCCGTGCATCTGCACGCCTTCCTGCACCGCCAGGGTCGCCGTGGCGCCGGCCTTGGCCTTGGCCATGCAGACCAGCGGCTCGGGCCCGTCCGGCTGGCGCTCATCCAGCCGTTGCTGGCAGCGCAGCACGGCGGCGCGCGTGAGTTCGATCTCGGCAAACAGGTGCGCCGCGCGGTGCTGCAGCGCCTGGAATTCGCCGATGGCCTTGCCGAACTGCCGGCGCTCCTTCAGGTAGGCGAGGGTGCGTGCGAAGGTGGCATCGGCAATGCCGAGCAACTCGGACGACAGCACCGCGCGGGCGGTGTCGAGCACGCGTTCGAGCATCTCTGCACCGTTGCCGGCGGTGCCAAGCAGGGCGTCGGCCGGCACCCTGGCCGCGTCGAGGGCGACGCGCGCCGCATTGGTGGCGTCGGCCAGCACGCAGCGCTCCACGCGTACCCCGGCGCTGTCGCGCGGCACCAGGAACAGCGCGACGCCGTCCGCCTCGCCTGCGCCGGTCGTTCTCGCCGCGACGATGAGCGTGTCGGCCACGTGGCCATCGACCACGAAGGCCTTGCTGCCGTCCAGCACGTAGCCGTCAGCCTCGCGCCGCGCCGTGGTGGCGATGCGGTCCGGCCGATGCTTGGCGGCCTCGTCAAGCGCCAGCGCCGTCAGGTGCCGCCCGGCGGCGATTTCCGGCAGCAGCGCGCGTCGCTGGCTGTCGTTGCCAAACAGGCCGAGCAGCGAGGCACCGAGCACGGCAGTGGACATGAAGGGCAACGGCGCCAGCGTGGTGCCGATGGCTTCCGCGATCACGCCTGCCTCGACCGTACCGAGGCCGCTGCCGCCATATTGTTCGTCGATCAGCACGCCGGCGAAGCCCAGGGCGGCGCAACGCTGCCACAGCTCGCGCGAGAAGCCGGTCGGGTCATGGGTATCGCGCAGCTTGCGCAGGGTGGAGATGCGGGCGTTCTCGCGCAAGAACGTCATGGCACTGTCGCGCAGCATCTCCTGCGTGTCATGGAATACGATGGGCATGGTGGCTTCGGCGGGTCTGGTGTCGGGGCGGAAGTCAGGGCGCCTCAGGCGCCGGGCAGGCCGAGCAGGCGCTTGGCAACGATATTGAGCTGGACCTCGCTGGTGCCGCCCTCGATCGAATTCGCCTTGGTGCGCAGCCATGCACGCGCCAGCGCGCCTTCCTGGCTGCGCGGGCCTTCCCATTCGATGGCGTCGGTGCCACCCACCGACATCAGCAGTTCATAGCGGCGCTTGTTCAGTTCCGCGCCGTAGTACTTCAGGACGGAAGAGAATGCCGCCATGCCTTCGCCCTGCCTGGCCAGGTCGCGGGCGCGTTCGCCGGCCGCGGCGAAGGCGGCCTCATCGACCTCGAACTGGGCGATCTGTGTGCGCAGCATCGGATCGTCCAGGCGGTGGCCGGCATCGACACCGATGATCTTGGCGGCATGCCGCCCCAGGGGCTGGCGGAAGCCGCGGCTGCCGATCGCGCTGATCATCTCGCGTTCATGCGTCAGCAGGTATTTGGCGATTTCCCAGCCACCGTTGAGCTCGCCGACCAGCTGGTGGCGCGGCACCACCACATCGTCGAAGAAGGTCTCGCAGAAGGGCGACTTGCCGGAGATCAGCACGATGGGGCGGGTGGACACGCCCGGCGTTTCCATGTCGAACAGCAGGAAGCTGATGCCGGTGTGCTTCTGCGCGGCAGGATCGGTGCGCACCAGGCAGAAGATCCAGTCGGCCCTGTCGGCATACGAGGTCCAGATCTTCTGGCCGTTGACGACAAAATGCCCGTCGCGCTCTTCCGCGCGCGTCTGCAGCGCGGCCAGGTCGGAGCCCGCATTAGGCTCGGAGTAGCCCTGGCACCAGCGGATCTCGCCACGCGCGATCCTGGGCAGGTGTTCCTGCTTCTGTGCCTCGGTGCCGTACTTCAGCAAGGCCGGGCCGAGCATGGAGATGCCGAAGCTCTGCAGCGGTACCCGACAGTTGAGGCGCTGCATTTCCGCGCGCACGACCCGGGCCTCGGCCGCGCTCAGCCCGCCGCCGCCATACTGCCGCGGCCATTCCGGCACGGTCCAGCCCTTGTCGGCCATGCGCTGCAGCCACAGCCGCTGCGCATCGGATTGAAAGCGGAACTTGCGCCCGCCCCAGCAGATGTCGTCCTCGTCCTGCACCGGCTGGCGCATTTCAGGGGGGCAATTGGCTTCCAGCCAGGCGTGCGCCTGCTGCCGGAACGTCTCCAGTTCGTCCAAGCTTGTCTCCTGGTTGTACGCCTTCAGTCCCGTGTTCTGAGCTTGGCCGGGAGGCGCCAGAATCAGGGGCACGACGCAGCAGTCTGGTATTTCTAAAAACGGTGACGGCAGCGCAGCGGCATGGACCTTTTATACAAGCCGCATCTGGCAACGTCAATACTCCAAAACCGAAAGCGAGCGAGTCGGGTAACAGAGCCGGTCGGCTTCCCAAGGCGTCTGAAGACCAGCCGGCGGCCCCCGTGTACGGTGGTTCTGCGAGTGCTGCTGCGCAGAAAACATGGCGGAACATGCAGCGATTTCATGATTTATATCCGAATCAGCGAGTAACCAAGGCGCGGACCCCACATCCTGGGCGCTCGTTGGCCGCGCATGCCTGGCCGCTCCGTCGGTTCCGATCCCTGAATTTCGAAAAGGCCAGACATCGATCCATTTGAAAAACGAACGGTTGTGCTAGCATTCATCGCAGACATACCGAAAATACGAAAATCAATTCAGCGCCCACCAGATCACCGCGTGAGCCAGTGCGGCGCCATGGGCAGGCAGAGACCAGGAAGCGGCCGGCACCCCCGCGTGACCTGGCGCAAAGTGGGAGACAACGTGACAACGCAGGTCAATTGCGCGCCGCACGGCGCAGTCCAGGCGGGGCAGGGCGCCACGCCGCGCGTGCCGGTATGAGCGGCACGCTGCTGCGCGGCACCGACGAGGCGGAGCAACAACAGGCCGAACAACACTTTCGCGATCACGTCGCCAGGCACCTGCCGCGCAACGCGAAAGCGTTCCTGCTCCACGGCATGCTCGGCATGACGGGCTTCCGGCTGGTGACCGCGCCGACCTTCGTGCCGGCCTACCTCTACCTGCTGTCCGGCTCCAAGTTGACCGTGGGGCTGGTGCTGGCGGCGCAGTACGCGGGGATGGCGGCCTCGTCGATCTGGGGGGCGACGCTGATCGAGCATCGCCGGCGCGTGATGCCGCTGATCTACCTGGTGGGCTGGCTGGTGCGCGGCCAGATCCTGGGACTCGGCTTGTCCGCGCTGCTGCTGAGCGGCCGCGGCGCACTGGCGGCCGCAGCGGCGTTCCTGCTGCTGTTCGGGCTGCTGAACGGCGTGCAGAGCGTCAGCTTCAACTACCTGACCTCCAAGATCATCCCGCTGGCGCGGCGGGGGCGGCTGACGGCGCTGCGCAACTTCTTCGGCGGGCTGACGGCGGCCGCCGTGGCGTGGCTGGGCGGACGCTACCTGGTGGGCAACGAGGTGTTCGGCAATGGCTATGCCGCCACCTTCCTGGCGGCCTTTGTGCTGACCAGCCTGGGCATTTCGGCGCTGGCCGGCATGCGCGAACCCGCGTTGCACGATGTGCGCATGCCCGCCGGCTTCCGGCGGCGCGTGCGCGAGCTGCCGGCATTGCTGGCTGCCGACCGGGATTTCGTGCGGTTTTTCATTGCCCGCGCGCTGGTGGCCTTCGGCATGATGGCGATGCCGTTCTATGCGATCTACGCCGGCCGGCTGCTGGGGCTGGATGGCGCCATCCTCGGCTACCTCAGCCTGGCGTTCCTGCTGGCCCAGACCGGCAGCAACCTGGTGTGGGGCCACGTCGCTGACCGGTGCGGCTACCGGCTGGTGTTCCTTGCCAGCATCGCCATATGGATCGCGGCCACGGCGTGGCTGCTGGCGTGCGCCACCTTGCCTGGCTTCCTGCTGGCGTTCTGCGGACTGGGGACGGGCTTCGGCGGCTTCTTTGTTTCCGCGGACAACCTGGTGATGGAGTTCGGCGCACGCAAGGACCGGCCGATGCTGCTGGCCGTGTCCGACACCGCCACCTACAGCATGATGGCCATCGGGCCGGTGATCGGCGGGCTGCTGGCGCAGTCGCTGTATTTCCCGCTGGTGTTCGTTGCCGCCATCGCCGTCAAGTCGGCCGCATTCGTACTGGCGCTGCGCATTGCCGACCCACGGCTGCGGCGGCGCCTGGAAGCCGGAGACGGACCGGCATGACTGACCGGTTCAAACCACATCAACACAGCGTACAAGGAGCCTGCATGACCGCCATCAACGCAGTGGCCAGCCTGGCCGTGGACGGCAATATCGCCGTGCTGACCATCGATTCGCCGCCCGTCAACGCGCTGTCCGCCAGCGTGCGCGCCGGCATCCGCGACGGCATCGAACGTTGCATCGCCGACGCTGCGGTGCAGGGAATCGTGCTGATCTGCGCTGGCAAGACGTTTATCGCCGGCGCGGACATCACCGAGTTCGGCAAGCCGTTCGTGCCGCCTGGCCTGCCGGACGTGCAGGCGGTCATCGAGGACAGTCCCAAGCCGGTGATTGCGGCCATCCACGGCACCGCGCTCGGCGGCGGGCTGGAAGTGGCGCTGGTGTGTCACTACCGCATCGCCACGCGCAGCGCGAAATGCGGCCTGCCCGAAGTCCACCTCGGCCTGCTTCCCGGCGCCGGCGGTACGCAGCGGCTGCCCCGACTGGTCGGCCCGGAGAAGGCCTTGGAAATGGTCGCCTACGGCACCCATGTGCCCGCCGGCGAGGCCGCTGAAATGGGGCTGCTCGACGCACTCGCCGACGACGCCACGCTACGCGCTGATGCCATCGCCTTCGCGCGCCAGGTGGTCGCCGAGCAGCGGCCGCTGCGCAAGGTGCGCGAACTCGATGACAAGATCGCTCCGGCACGGGGCAACATGGAACTGTTCGCCACGTTCCGCAAGGCCAACGCGCGCCGCTTCCGTGGCTTTGAGGCGCCGGAGGCCAATATCCGCTGCATCGAGGCGGCGGTCGAACTCCCGTTCGACGAGGGCCTGCGGCGCGAGCGCGAACTGTTCCAGCAACTCATGGCCGGCAAGCAGTCGGCGGCGCAGCGCTACTACTTCTTCGCCTCGCGGCAAGTCTGGAACGTGCCCGACATCGGCGCCGACGTGCCGGCGATCCCGGTCGCCAGGGTCGGCATCGTCGGCGCCGGCACCATGGGCGGCGGCATCGCGATGAACTTCCTCAACGCCGGGCTGCCGGTCACCATCGTCGAAACCACGCAGCAGGCGCTGGACCGCGGGCTGCGCACCATCCGCGCCAACTACGAGAACACGATGAAGAAGGGGCGTCTCAGCGCCGCCGAGGTGGACGCGCGCATGGCGCTGCTGACACCCGCCCTCGAACTGCAGCAGCTGGCCGACGCCGACCTGGTGATCGAAGCCGTGTTCGAAACCATGGACGTCAAGAAGGAGGTATTCGGCAAGCTCGACCGCATTGTCAAGCCGGGCGCCATCCTGGCCACCAACACTTCGGCGCTGGACGTCAACGAGATCGCCGCGGCCACCTCGCGCCCGGAGACTGTAATCGGGCTGCATTTCTTCTCGCCGGCCAACGTGATGAAGCTGCTGGAAGTGGTGCGGGGCGACAAGACTTCGAAGCCGGTGATCCGCACCTCGATGGAGCTGGCGCGCCGGATCGGCAAGGTCGCGGCGCTGGTCGGCGTGTGCCCGGGCTTCGTCGGCAACCGGATGCTGGCGCAACGGCAGCGCGAAGCCCAGAAACTGGCGCTCGACGGCGCGCTGCCGTGGGACATCGACCGCGTGCTGTACGACTTCGGCTTCCCGATGGGCCCGTTCGCGATGAGCGACCTGGCCGGCCTGGACCTTGGCTGGGTGAAGGAGAAATCCACCAGCTCGACCCTGCGCGAAATCCTCTGCGAAATGGACCGCCGCGGCCAGAAGACCGGCGCCGGCTACTACGACTATGACGACAAGCGCAACGCACGTCCGTCGCCGGTGGTCGAACAGGTCATCCGCGACTTCGCCGCGCGGCAGGGCAGGGCAAGCCGCGTGGTATCAGACCAGGAGATCCTGGAGCGCTGCATCTACCCGATGATCAATGAGAGCGCCAAGATCCTGGAGGAGGGCAAGGCGCTGCGCGCGTCCGATATCGACGTCATCTGGGTCAATGGCTATGGCTGGCCGGTCTACCGTGGCGGCCCGACGTGCTATGCCGATGCGATCGGGCTGGACAAGGTGCTGCGGACGTTGCGGCAGTATGAGGAAACGCTCGGGGCGGATTTCCGGCCGGCGCAGTTGCTGGTGGATCTGGTGGCGCAGGGGAAGCGGTTTGGTGATTTGAGGTGAGTGAGTGATTGGGGGGGCGGCGCTTGCGCCGTCCGGCCCCATAGCGGGACGGGCGCCTGGAGTGTCCTGTTTTTGAGATGTGTTGATCCGCTTATGGGACGGATTCGTCGCCTCCTGGCAGCGCGGCGAACGCGCCGACGACCGCGGCATTCCTATGAGGCATCGATTTTTGCCCCGAATGGTGTAATTCTCTGTTTGGCAATCTGAAGCTGTGGATCCCGCCATACGGTGCACATGGACCAAGAGGTCTTCAGCTCCAAGCATCAGAGAGAGTCCTTTCGTCATGCGCGCGTCAGACCCCAGTGCAGCAATTGCGGGTTACGGATCAGCCTGGCCAGCAATGTCGCAGGCGGGGATAAGGGGAGGAGGGGCGATTGCACCACCTCACCTACCCACCGATAGGCAGTCGTGCCCTCAAGCCGACCGCTTTGCCCCACACTCGCCACAGAACAGGTCATCCGGCGCCATGGGTGCATGGCAGCTATGGCAGGCCAGCGCGACCGATACAGGCGCAGCCACTTGCTCAACCGCCTGCACCGAAGCCTTGGCTTGCGGCGACTCCTTCGTCTCACGCATGCCCGCCACGGCGCGATCGCGCGCTTGCTCTGCCTGGCGCCTGGCCTGTGCCATGCGCTCCTTCAGCATCGCCTCAGAGTCCGAGAAATCCATGCCGTTGACGGTCTGCAGATAAATCAGGCAAGTACCATTGATAAAGGTCAGGAACGGGATCACCAAGGCAATCATCAACAGTAAGCCGGCGCCAAAGCCAAACGACGAAGCATAGGCGATGCCGTCCTGCAAGGCAGCCATGTCACCACGGCCAAAGCCGCCGCCGTAGCTGCGACCGAAAGGACCCATGAAGCCAGAGAACATCGACAACAGCGCGCTCATCGGGCTGGCGCCAACTGCGCTTGATAGCGACGTCGAAATCAAGGCGCCATATCCCAGAATGCCAAAAACCACGATCGACAGCACCGCCACCAGCACCAGCAGCAGGAACATGTTCACGATCACCTGCAGCAGCCGGTGGCGGCTAATCTGAATCAGGCGCGCCACCGTCTGAACTGCCGAATTGCCCTCCCAGATAGCCGGCGCGGCCAGCGGGTAGCCCACGTACCACAGGCCCGCGAAAGTCGCGCCAATGACCACGGCCACCACCGGAAACGCGAACGCGTACAACAGTGGCCCAAGCCCCGGGATCTTGCAAAGCAAGAAGATCAACAGGCCCGCGAGCAATACTGCCAGGTATCCCAGCAGCAGCAAGATTCCGACGCCAAGGAATCTGTGCGCGGTGAACACTGCCTGGAGCATCGCATCAACAAAGCCGATGGTATGGCCCTGCGCCTGCCGCATCAGCGTGATGCCAACGGCGGAATATCCCACCAGCATCACCCCCAGCGTGACCAATCCCGACACTAGCCCCAAGAAAAAGCTGTGGGCAATCGTATAGGTGGTGAGCATGCCCGCAATCAGCGTCGCCACGCCCGCGATGGCGCACATCGCCAATGCGCGCCAGTTGGTGATCGCCTCAGCCGCTCGAAGAAGGGCGTAGGAGGGCGCTGCAGCTTTTTCGCTTGTTGTCATGAACTTGGTTTATCCGTATTTTTATTGATTCGGCGGTTGCTTCAGTGATCGACTCAGCGATCCAGCATTGCAACGGTGAACGTATCTCCCGTCCGAGCTAACTGCAGTTGGTTTTCCCGGCTGATGCCAGGCTTCCCATTCAGCACCACCTGGCTCCGCAGGCGATAGATGCCCTGCGGCGCGCCGGACGGCAGCCTCAACGTGAAGCTGTTGTCGTACTCACCGCTGCCCGGTTCCGAACTGACGATTTTCTCGCCACGTTTGAACTCCTCACCTGACGGCGCATAAACGGTCAGGATCTCCTTCACCTCCTGAACTGGTTCATTTATGCCGGACACGGCGCGGATCGTCGACTGCAGCTTGATCGCTTCGCCAGCCTTCACCGCACCACTGGGTGTAACGACCGTGTTGTATGCGTTCACCTCGGCAGTGCGAGGCAGGCGATTGCGATTGCTTACCTTGTACTCGCGATCTACCTCCGCCGCGGTCTTGGTCTGCCGTGTGGCAATCTCAATCACCGCGCATGCAGCCAGCCCGGCAGCGGCCCCGCCAAGGGCGCCTTTAGTGCCGCCGATCAATGCGCCCACGATGGCACCACCCGTGCCGAGCGCCGCGCAGCGCAGGACCGTGTCACTGTCTGCGGTGCCTCCGCCGCGATGGGTTGCGCAGCCGCTGGCTAGTAGCGTGCCAAGGGCCGCCGCTAGAATCGTCTTCTGGAGTTTCATGGTTTGCTGGTAGTTATTCGAGAGAGGTGTTGGCGCGGAGCGCTTCCATTTGCCTGGCTTTGGCGTTGCTGATCAAAGACCTCGCGGCGCGGTTGCCGGCATCGATGGCAAGGACGCTTTCGGCGGTAGCGATGGCTTTGTCAAACTGGCCATTGGCGACGTGGAGTTTTGCCTTTCGCAACAGCTCATCGATCTTTGCTTCCATAGGATCGGCCTGAGCCACAGGCTTCGCTGGCGGGACCGGGGCTTTGGGTGCGGCGAGGGCTGGCGCTGCAGCAGCATTAAGGAGTGGTTGCGTCGCGGCTTCTGGTGCGGGCGGTAGGGAGGATGCCACGGGTGCGCTTGGCGCTGGCTGCCCCGGGGGTTCGGTAGCCTCGACGGACTGAGCAGGTTCGTTCGGATGAACGGGTACCGTGGCTTCCGCGGGCAACGTCGGCCGGGAGGCCTGCACCTGCGTCGCCTGATCGACTGGCGTGGTGGGTTGCTTGCCGCTATACCACCAGAACAGGCCGCCTCCGCCAACAGCGACTGCGGCGGCGATGCCGGCGGCGATCAATGCTTTCGACGGTTGTCGCGGGGAGGGGGCGGTCGCGTTTTGGGAGGCCGATGCGCTGCAGCTCTGCGTCGGCCACGATGCCGATCGTACTAGCTCATCGCTTTTTGCGGCCTCGGGAGTGATGGGCAGATGCACGTGCTCAAACTCGACTTCTCGGGCCACGGTAGTTTCGGCCGGCTGCGATACTGGCGAGGCAATCTCTGGTGTTATGTCCACAACCGAGATTGCTTCCACTTGAGTGGGCTCGATTGCTACCTCGGCGGTTACGACGGCCTCTGGTGCAGGCATAGCCGCCGCCAGCAAGACGTCACCCGCATGCGCCGATTTTGCACCCGTCGGCCGTGTCCCA
Source organism: Cupriavidus necator (assembly GCF_040578825.1). GTDB lineage: Bacteria > Pseudomonadota > Gammaproteobacteria > Burkholderiales > Burkholderiaceae > Cupriavidus > Cupriavidus necator_E. The sequence continues at coordinate 39,877 of NZ_JBEFLI010000005.1, forward strand.
CACTTCCTGCAGAACTTTGCCCCAGCGATCAGTTCAGCACCACACCCAATGCAAGCCAATGCGGCTACCGGCGCGGCCTGGGATTCAACTGGCGTTCCACATGATTTGCAGAAACGGGCGCTGGCAGGGGTACTCACACCGCAATTTGTACAACTCGTCATTCCATTCTCTTCGGTATGTGGTGGCATCTCTCTAGGGGCTCATTTCCCATCGTATTGCGTTGGCGCCTAGCAAGGAGATGGTCAGGCCGCTCGATTTCGACGCTCTTCGAATCGGGAAGCCGGCAAGGAAGGATCAAGCCATGCCTGCCTCGAATACTCGGCTTTCCGGGCTTTTACGGAAGACGGTTATGTGCGCTGAACCCCTCATTGGAGGGGCACTATGGATTTTTCTGGGAAGGTGGATTCCCGTCACCAGGCAACCCCGGAAAAAACGCAAGTCGCGTTCCTTGAATGCCGATGACCGCAGTGCGGTCCTGACGAGTTGCAAGTTTGCAAGGCGAGTGCGTTTGCCCCTTGTGGCTCGGCAAAATTTGAAGCCAAACTCCTTCCCGTCAGTCTCCGCCAGGAGTGGAAGAGGTACCAGCATGAGCTACTTGGAATCTGGGTCGTCAAGCGGCAACAGATTGCCCGGCGGCCTCTGCACGCGTACAACTGGGGCAAATCCGGACGGCGGTGCTTAATGACTAGCTCAGATCGAAGTTGAACAATGGTATCCCTCCATCGCCCGGGAGAAGGGCCACCGCCTTGCTGTTTAGTCTGCCCCGCTTTAGCGCGGTCTCGCCTCCGGCCTCATAGACGGTTCGCTGAAGGCGCTGTTCTATCGACGGGGGACTTAATTCTCGGCGTTGCTGCTGGATTCTCGGCGCTCCTCGGCATACTCCTGGCAGCCCTCAACAAAGGCTTGGGAGTCGCCGGTGCAGTTGTCCGGCTCGGAGATATCGTTGTCCGCCGCCCAGTAGTAGCCCGCTTCATGTCCTGAGCAGTCCTGGGTGCAGCGAGAGCCTAAGAAACGTTCACCGCCAGCCTCGCCTTGCGTCGGACGGGGCACCTGAGCTTCGAATCGGCGCTTCATTTCATCGACGGTGGCGCCTTGGTCGGCCGCAATGGCGGGCAAGAACTGGTCCCGGTAACTTTCCCAGATAAGAACTTGTTCGTCTTGAGTGGCCTCCTCAAAGCCCGCCTTGGCTTTGAATTCATTCCACTTAAGGACGGTAGGCGAAGGCGCCTCGGCGGATGAGGCTGGCGCCGCCGACGCGGCAGACGCTGATGCGCTGGATCGCGCCGGGTCAGCGGGCCGGTGGTCACACGCAGCGAGGCAAATCAAACTCCCGGCCACCAGCCAGCGCTTCATTTTGCCGGTTTGCGGCTCTTTGATATCTTTCGTGGGAATACCGGCTGCTCTGGATGCTCCGCGTGCTTTCTGTTTGCCTGCGCTGTTTCGGCGTCCTTGAGCAGAAGCCCAGTGAGAGAGCGCCGTCCGGCAGCGCGGCAGGGATGGCCACTGCCTGAGCGATCTGCACCTCGGCTGCAGCACGCCCGATAGCCGGCTCAGAGCGTTTTGGCGCTCTGTCATTATCCGATCGAGTCGAGTTGCGATTCCCATGCGAGGCATATACGTGCATGAATAAGCTGGAGTCAATTATCGATCCATCGTCGCATTAACAATCCATTCATTCGGGTATATACGCACACCAGCCCTCAGTGAACTAGTACATTGCCCAGGCGACACATCTTCTATGGCCGAGATCGCATGATCTAGTAGCGAGAGAGGCACAAAGTACGCACGCTACCCCGATCTCCAGCTTCACATCGGCGTCAGCGATCGGATGGTGGGCGTGATTGGCGACAACGTGGATTGCGTGTTGTCGGTCATTTGGGTTCCAGCGGTTATCAGCGTAGCGCGATGCCCGATGCGGCGATCACCGAGGCGTAACGGGGCAGGTCGCGCGCTAGCGTTGCATCCAGCTCCTGCGCCGACGAGGCGACCACGACGTAGCCAGCGTCTTCCAACTGGCTGCGGGTGGCGGATGCGTGCAGCACCGCCGCGACATCGCGGCTGACACGCTCCACCACAGCAGCCGGAGTTGCCGCGGGCGCGAGCAGTCCCTGCCAACTCTCCACGGCAAAGCCCGCGGCGCCGGCTTCGGCAAGGGTGGGCACCCGCGGCCACCGCGCTTACCACCAGGCCGTGACGGTTGTCGCTCAAGGTGTGGCCCATATAGCGCAGCTCACTGGCGGTCTTGCCCTTTCGATAGAGCTTGGCGTCCGGATCAGTCTTGGACTGATGCGTCTCGTTGCTGCGCTTCTCTCCTTGGAAGCCGCCGGTGCCACCGATGTCGCTGTCATCGCCATCGCCGCCGTCCTTGCGTACGAAGCTCTTGTGGCCGGCCCAGGCCTGAATCATCGTGCCATCCACGCTGAAGTGCTCACCCGACAGCAAGTTGCGCTTGTGCGCGATGGCCAGCACCTCGTTGAAGAACGTGATCACTGCATCGTGCTGGATCAGCCGTGCACAGTTCTTGGTGAACACCGTTGGCACCCAGACTGCGTCGTCCATCGACAGGCCGATGAACCAGCGGAACAGCAAGTTGTACTGCGTTTGCTCCATCAGTTGGCGTTCGGACCGGACGCTATACAGAAAATCTCCCGCCTGCCCTTGCCTGGCAAGGCTTTGCGCTTTGCGGGGTGCGGCGTGACCCTGATAGCGGGGCTGCACGGCTGGCTGCCAAGCCTGCGCTTGGCGATATGTGTCGTGGCAATTCAGCGTTCGTAGGCTTCTGGAGCGGTTTGCTGGTGTTGTAGAGCAGGTCGGAACACGTAATGGCTCTCGTGTTCGTGAGCGCCGAAGACGGTCATGTTGATCGGCAGATGATTGGCGACGAGCGTGCCGGCGCTGATGCCTTTGTCCAGCCCAAAATACTTGGGCGAGTGCCGCGCATTGAAGGTATCAAACTGCGTTTCGAAACGCTGGCCGTCGCTGCTCGAATGGATCCGGTCATCGATATTGAACAGCTTGAAAGCTGGCAGACCAGCAGTGGCGTTGCTAATTGCGTCGTTAGCGGCATGCAGGGTTTCGGGGCGAAGGTAGCTGCGCGCCGTGCTCGAGAGCGATGCGTAGCTCAGGCCCGAGACTTCTGCCATTTTTCGCAGGCCCATGTTGGTACCCATTGCGACCACGCAGGCGAGGATTTCGCGCGGGTCGGCGTCGTGCTTCACATAGCGGTCGAGTACGTGGGTGAACGCCTTCAGGAACCCAGTGCATTCTGCGACAAACCATAGCAGCCTGGCCACGTCAATGCCGGGTAGCTGGCTGTAGAACGAGTGGTTAACGGATTCATCTGGGTCGGGGTACACGAGGCTCCAGCGACGCTTGCCATTTTGCTGGCGGACATTGAGGTGCGGGTTGTCGCACTGTTCGATGCTTTGGTTTGCGATCTTCAACTAGGCTTCGATGTCGTCGTGCAGCGCGGCAAGCGTTTCCTCGATGGGAGCAAGCAGGACCGGCGAGCCAATGTCGCGGAGGATGGCGTCCTTCTGCTGCCAGCGAGCATCGCTGATCAGGTCGTCCTCGTAACGGCGAAATTCGTTGCTGCTGTTGCTGAACACATCGCCGGCTTCAAGGGCGTTACGCAGCAGACGATAGACCAGGAACTCGTAGCGATCGACGTCAAGCTGCTTCTTCTTGTCGGACTTGGCGGAATACAGGTAGGGCTGCAGGCCTTTCGGAATGACGGCAGTGGGGAACGCGGCGGGCTTGCACTGCTGGGGCGATTTGCCACTGCGAAACGTTTCCTGGAGGCAGGCAACGGCTTCCAGCAGCGGCGCATCTGACACGCGGCCTGTGACCTTGAGGCCGACAAACAGATGGCGAATGTTGCGCTTGATGGTACGCGACAATGCAGCATAGTGCGACCACTCGAACCCGGTCTTGTCGAACGCGATGTTGCTCATGTAGTTTGAAACCTGCTCGAACCGTTCCAGTGGGAGCAGCAAAAAGGCTCTTTTCTTGACGCTGGCGAACGACGCATGGCGCGGGATCGAGTCGTCGAAGAACAGCTGGAGAACCTGGCCAGCAGCCTTCAGATGGGTGCTCGCTTCGGTAAGGGCATTCTGTGCAGCTTCATCGGCGGCATGGCTGGCAGACTTCTCGTACTGGTTGACCAGATGAATGAAGGCCTCGATCAGATTGTCGTTGATTTGGCGAAACCGGTGATAAGCAAAGCACAGCAGGCACAGGCGCGTAATGCCGATCGGCATACGTTGCAGCTTGTAGTCGATGTACCAGGTAAACATCCTCAAGCGCGAGCCGAAGGACTTCAAGGTTGGCTGCGTGGAAAGCATGGCCAGGCGTTGCGCACGGCGCTCAAGTTCTGCCTTGGCGCCGCTGTCACACAGGCGGAAATCGAACAGCTCGAGGATGGTGTACTGCAGTGCGCGCCGTGTCGGCGCGGAGGGCGGGCTGATGACGCCAAGCTTTCGGTCCGGGAAGTGCCGGGCCAGGATGTAACGCAAGTCGTCCTTGACGGCGTCCAGATCGTAGAAGAATTGGTACTTTGCTTTGAAATTGCCGAGCTGCAATATCAGGTGCGCCGCGACCGGGGCCGAGCGGGAATGCATGAGCTGCTGCTCGGCCTCGCCCAGTTCGAAGTAGGCGTGCCGGTCCTCTTCGGTAAGGCGTGGGAGCGCGTACAGTTCGTCGATCTCGTGGCGAGTCAGGATCGACAGCCGGTGCGTATTGGCAGCCATGTTGCGCGTGTACTTGTTCTTCGCCGAATCCCAGGCATGCCACAGGGGCCGCTGGGATAATGGGCTCCCGGAAGTTCAGCGTGACCGCTTCGCTGGCCGCCCCCGTGCCGGATTGACCTGAGCTTGGAGCTGCCCCTGCAGTTGCGCGACCTGCCTGGCCAACGCGTCACGCTCGCGCCGCAGTTCACGCATTTCGTCCATGACGCTGGCGAGCTGTTTCTCGTGTCGTTCAGCGAGTCGCCGCTGTTCGGCGGCGTCGGCCGATAGCTGCTGAACGTCGGCGACCAACTGCTCGTTGCGCTGTTGTGTTTTCAAGAGCACTGCTTCGGCGCGTCGTTGCGCTTCGCGGGCCTCCTCGGTCTGCAGCATGACGCGCTTCTGCACGCCTTCCAGCCGGGCGGTCGCCTGGTCGACTTCCGCTCGCATTCCTAGGTGTACGATGCGAGAGCCTGCTGAAAAATCGTGTCAGTCCATGAACCTGCCCGCCACCGAGCCTGTTGTCCCCCTCATGCTGCCGGCCGCACTGGACGGCCACGACGGCACGAATCGCGCGCGCGGCGCTAACCGGCAGATCACGGCCGATACCGACCTTGAGGCCGTCCGCCTGTGGCTTGCCGAGTACGTCAGCTCGCCGCACACGCTGCGCAGCTACCGCAAGGAGGTGGTGCGGCTGCTCGTCTGGGCGACGCGCACGCTGGGCAAGCCGCTGTCTAGCCTCACGCGCGAAGATTTCCTGATTTACGAGCAATTTCTTACCGCACCGTCCGCAGACTGGGCCGATCCCGTCCTGCCACGGCGCGGGGGCACGCGGCGGCTGTTCGACGGGCCGCTCTCCGAGCGCAGCCGACGCCAGGCCCTCGGTATCCTTTGCGGGCTGCTCAATTACCTGGTGGCCGCCGGGTACCTTGCCGGCAATCCGCTTGCGCTGCGGCGCTCGCCCTCGGCAACGCCGGCACGGAGCCGCCGCATTGAACGTTACCTCGATCACGCGCTTTGGCAGGTTGTGCTGGAATCGATGGAGGCCTGGCCGCAGGTATCTGCGCGCGAGCGCCAGCACTACGAACGCAGCCGATGGCTGATCCGGCTGCTGTACCACACCGCATTGCGGGCAAGCGAAGCCGCCAACGCACAGGCGGCGGACTTCTTCCAGCGTCGCGGCCGCTGGTGGCTGCACGTCATCGGCAAGGGTGGCGCCGAGGGCGAGGTGCCAGTCTCCGACGCCCTCATGGCCGACTTCGCGCGCTACCGCGCATTCCATGATCTGGCGCCCATGCCCTTGCCGGCCGAAAGCACGCCGGCCGTAATGAGCATCGCCGGCGACGCCAAGCGGCACCTGACGCCGACGGCGATCTACCTCATTGCCAAGGAAGTGTTCCGCCGGGCGGCCGACACACTCGAGCCAACCGATCCGATCGGCGCGGCCACACTGCGCCGGGCTTCGACGCACTGGCTGCGGCACTCGGCGGCTTCGCATCAGGCTGACGCCGGCACTGATATCCGCTTTATCCAGAAGAACCTTCGCCACGCCTCGATCGAGACGACGGGGATCTACTTGCACGCCGAAGATGACCGCCGGCATGCCCAGACCACCCAGGCGGGGTCAGAACCGGAAGCCGCTGCCGTACCGGCGGGGAGCCTCCCCGCGTAGAATGCTCCCCGCGTTGTCAACCTCTGAATCCCTCAACCGATGTCTGTCTCTTACGATCCCCGCCAAATCGCGGAATGGCTGGACTCCCACACGGTGTCCAAGGCTCGCTCCTATGCGAGCGCTGTCTCGGAGTTGCGCTGGATCGACGAGGATACCTTGGCGGGACTGGTGCAAGGCACCCATACGCGTCCGTATGACGTGCGTGCGTATTTCCACGACATCGACGAAGACATGTGGGTGGAGGGGGAATGCACGTGTCCGGTCGGCATTGACTGCAAGCACGTGGCAGCGCTGCTGATCGCCGGCCTTGCGCACCAGCCGAAGCCATCGGCTGCCGGCGTGCGCGGGGAACTGGTGACCTGGCTGGAAAATTTTCGCGCTCGACGCACGGCAGCCAATCCCGCTGCCAAGAAAAAGCCAGCCAAGGCCACGCATGCACTGGCCTATGTGATCGGGCAATCGTATCGTGGCTGCGAGATTTCCCTCTACAAGGCCCGCGTGGGGGCGGACGGTACGATTCGCTCGGTCGACGATCGGTGGCAAAACGTCGAGAAAGCGCTGGTCGAACCGCCGAAATTTGTTTCCGAGGAGGATCTTTCTATCCTGCGCGGATTGTGGCTGGGCCGCTCGCATGCCGCCTATACCGGTGGTTTTGCTCTGCAGGGCACAACCGGCGCCGCCATCCTGGAAAAGCTCATCGCCACCGGGCGTGCATTTACTTCCTTTGCTCCCGCAGGCGCCCACTACCCCGGATCACACTGCCCGGTGCACTGCGGATCAGAGCGCGGCGCAAAGATGACCTGGCAAGCGCAGCCCGACACGCGCGTGCGGCCAGTCTTGCAGGCCGAGCCACCCGCCACCCTGTTGCTGACGACAACCCAGCCCTGCTGGTATGTGGACGCGCATTCTGGCGAAGCTGGCATACTCGCCATGCCGTGGCCAGCGGAACAGGTCACGGATTTCCTGTCGATGCCGGCCATCACGCTGGACGAAGCGGCGCTCGTTGGCAATGTGTTGCGCGAAGTCGCCCCCGACCTGCCTGTGCCACCCGCGCATGACGTAGCGTCAGTGCAGGTCGTCAACACCGTGCCGGTGCCCGTGCTGACGCTTGACACCTTGCCGACCTGGGCGTCATCGCAGGATTTTGCAACGGTCAGCTTTGATTACGCAGGCCACAACCTCCCGGCGCACAGCAACACTACGCTTGTTCGGGCCTCCGGCGGCGAGGTCGTCCAGATAAGAAGAGACGCCGATCTCGAGCGCCAACGGCTGACTGAGTTGCAAAAGACCGGGTTTCGGAAAATTCGGGCCGATCATGTATTTGGGCCAAAGCCGTTTCCGGATGGCATCCTCGGCCCCGAGGATGTCGACGACTGGCCGGATCTCATGAAGCTGGTGCTGCCCGCACTACGGGCAAGCGGCTGGCGCGTCGTCATGAGCGACGAATTTCGGCACAACGTGATCGAGATCGATGCGATTGACGGCAGCCTGCGTCAGACCGGCGACGGCTGGTTTGACGTCGAGATGGGCATTACCGTCAATGGTCGCACGGTGCGCCTGGAGCCGCTGCTAGCAGACCTCTTTCGTCGCGATGAGCGCTGGCTGTCGGGCAGGCTCGATACCGTCGCGGACGACGAAGCGATCGACCTGAAAACCGACCGCAACGAGCGGCTTCGCCTGCGTGCCGACCGGCTCAAGCCGGTCGTGCGCGTGCTGATCGACCTGTTCGACTCGCTCGGCTCCGGCATGAGCATTTCCGCGTGGGATGCGGCACGACTCCATGCCCTGGATCAGACCGGGCGCTGGCAATTTCACGGCGACGCGTCGATTCGGCAACTCGCGCAACGCCTGATGGCAGGTCCTGGGGTGACAGACGTGCCGGTGCCGCGTGGGCTGAAGGCCGAACTGCGTGCTTACCAGCGCCAGGGGCTTGCCTGGATGCAGTTCCTGCGCGAACACGAGCTGTCCGGCGTGCTCGCCGACGATATGGGCCTTGGCAAGACCATTCAGACACTTGCGCACATCCTCACCGAAAAGGAACGTGGCCGGCTGGACCGGCCTGCGCTGATCGTCGTGCCAACGACCCTCATGCACAACTGGTGCGAGGAAGCGCAGCGCTTCACGCCGAAGCTGCGCGTCCTGGATCTGCACGGGCCCCAACGCCACGAGCGCTTTGAGCAGATCGGCGAGCATGATCTCATTCTGACCACCTACGCCTTGCTGTGGCGCGACGAGGAAGTTCTTGCCAAGCACGACTTTCACCTGCTGATCCTGGATGAGGCGCAGTATGTCAAGAACGCCGCCACCAAATCCGCAGCAACCATCCGCGAACTGCGTGCAAGACACCGCCTTTGCCTGACGGGCACGCCGCTCGAGAACCATCTCGGCGAGCTTTGGGCCCAGTTTGACTTCCTGCTGCCTGGCTTCCTCGGTACCCGCCAGGACTTCACCCGCCGCTGGCGCACGCCCATCGAGAAAGGCGGCGATGCTGTTCGACGTGAACTGCTCGCGCGACGCATCCGACCGTTCATGCTGCGTCGGCGCAAGGATGAGGTCGCCGCCGAGTTGCCCCCGAAGACAATGATTGTGCGCACGGTCGAGCTCGAAGGCGCGCAGCGTGACCTGTACGAGACTGTGCGCGCCGCCATGCAGGAAAAGGTCCGTGCGGCCGTCGTAGCAAAAGGCCTCGCGCGCAGCCACATTATCGTGCTGGAGGCGTTGCTCAAGCTGCGCCAGGTCTGCTGCGATCCGCGGCTCGTCAAAATCAGCCAGGCGGCCCGGATCAAGGAATCGGCCAAGCTTGATCTGCTGCTCGACATGCTGCCCGAACTGATCGAGGAAGGTCGTCGCATCCTGCTGTTCTCGCAGTTCACCAGCATGCTGGACCTCATTGCGGGGGCCCTGGACAAAGCTGGGATTCCGTACGTCATGCTGACGGGGGATACCACCGATCGCGTCACGCCGGTCAAGCGTTTCAAACAGGGTGAGGTGCCGCTTTTCCTGATCAGCCTGAAGGCCGGTGGCGTTGGCCTGAACCTGACGGCGGCCGACACCGTCATTCACTACGATCCCTGGTGGAATCCCGCCGTAGAAAATCAGGCCACCGACCGCGCTCACCGTCTCGGGCAGGACAAGCCTGTGTTTGTTTACAAGCTGATCACCGCGGGCAGTGTTGAGGAGAAAATCGTCGCGATGCAGGAGCAGAAGGCAGCGCTTGCCAACGCGATCCTGTCAGAAGATGCCGCCGGCGCCGTCAAGTTCTCCGCCGACGACATTGAAGCGCTTTTCGAGCCGATCCCGGCCGCACCACCTATTGTCGCACCGGCGGCGAAGCCCCGATCCCGCACCAGGACGGGAACATAAAAATGGCCTTGCCGCGACGCATTGTCGAGGTCCAGCACGAACCCAATGGCAAAACCAGCCGACAACCAACACGAACGGCGCATCTCGATGGAGATCGTGGTCGACGCGTACACCGAAGAAGAATGCGCGATGGCGTGGTACTGCCATCTCGAGGACAGTCTTAGCTTTCCATTCGAAGCGCGGGTACGTCAGGCGATGGCGGCTTCCCCGCTGCGCTCAGGTGACAGAGTCTCCGTCCTCAGACTCGCGCATGATCAGTTGTGCCGCGTTGCCATCTTCGTGCACGCACTTTACAACCAGCGTGAACTCGTCGTGCCCCTTGCCCAGCTTGTCCCCGTCCGCGCCGACAAGTGCACGCGCCTTGCCGTCTCTGACTGGCACTACTGGCACGACCAAGGTTACAGCTTCTGACCTCCCGCACGACCTAACATCCCCCCGGCATGATCCCCGAGCGCAAGTTACAGGGCCCGCTCGGGCCGTTATCAGGTCAAGTCGCACCCTGCCAGCCCTTGCCTGGCAGGGGCTGGCCGAAGATTTTCACTTTTCGGGGGATGGCAGAAATAGCCTGCTTCGGATTTCGGCCATTTCGTTAGCACTCAACTTAATTCCATGTTGGCATAAAAGGAGGGAAGTTAGTCCGTCAAGCCAAGGCTTAGCCTCCTACTATCACATCCATCGCATCCGATTAAAGCGGAAACGCTATATGTGCTTCGGCAACGAGGCATGGCTCAACCTTTATAAGGAAATCATCATGACTAACCAACTCGATCAAGTTATCTACACGGCACACACCCACGTCACGGGCGGCCGCGAAGGCGCAGGACGTTCCACTGACGGTGCCATCGACGTCAAGCTGAGCACACCCGGCTCCGGCCGGCCTGGTACCAACCCCGAACAGCTGTTTGGCATCGGGTACTCAGCCTGCTTCATCGTTGCCGTCGAAAGCGCCGGCAGGCAGGTGGGTGTCAAGCTGCCGAAGGACGCGGCCATCGACGCCGAAGTCTCGCTGGGCAAGACCGACGGCGGCGCCAACTATGCCCTCGGCGTGACGCTGAAGGTCAGCTTGCCGGGCCTGGATGCGGCGGTGAAGAGGCAACTTGTGGAAACCGCCCACCAGACCTGCCCATACTCGCGCTCCCTTCGCGGCAACGTCGACGTGCAGTTCGAAATTCTTTAAGCAGCGTGCGGTGTTCAGGACGCTGAGATGAGCCCCCAGGACGCGAACGTCCCTCGCGCCCCCTCGTACCCCGTCCGCGTCTTCATTTCGAACCGCGCCTGGATCCGCACAACCGCAATCCATACTTTGAACGAGAAAACTGCAATGACCATGCTTATCAAGACGCTTGCCGTAGTCGCGGCGGGCACCGTTCTCGCCACGAGCGCCGTTGCCCAGAGCGCGAAGGAGATCCGCGGCGCTTCGCCGTACGTCGCGGTCGAGAATGAGCCCGCCCCGAAGCTGATCGTGGATCCTCCGCTTCCCGAGGGGCTGGCCCACGGCATCTTCTGGGCTCAGTACCGAGTGGAGAACTTGCGCATCGCACCCGTGTTCGGGCCGGAGGCCGCCAAGGTATCTCCACGTGTCGGGCATCTGCACATCACGGTGGATGACCTGCCCTGGTGGTGGGCGGATCCGAGCGACAACAACACCGTCGACATAGCCGGTCTGCCGCCCGGCCAGCACAAGGTGAAGATCTCGCTGGTCGACGCCAATCACAACGTCTTTCCCGGACAGGTCGTGACACTGGCGTTCACCGTGCCTGAGGGCGCGAAAGCGCATTCACATTAGCGCCGAGCCCAAGGACCTGAACGCGCGCTTCACTCGTGCGCGTCCGCGACTTCACTACGGCACCCGCATCAATCCGCACCACCGCAATTCCCCAGCAGGCAGCCATTCATGTCAGCGCCGAATCTGCTGCATGTCGCGAGCGGGCCGCGCGCTTCAACGCCTGGGGCGGTTGGCCGAAGACGCGCAGGAACGCCCGCCTCATTCGCTCCGGGTCGGAGAAGCCAGTTTCACTCGCGATGCGCTCGATCGTGAGTCGATCCGCTTCGACAAGAATGCGAGCCGTTTCCGCGCGCAACCGCTCGACGGCGCGCGCAGGAGGTTGACCGGTGTTCAACCGGAACTCGCGGCTGAAGTGGCGCGGGCTCATGTGGACCGCATGGGCGAGCCGCTCCACCGACAGGTCTTCGCGCAGGTGGTTCTTGGCGTAGGTCAGTGCCGCCTGGATGCGATCGGACTTGGATTCCAGCTCCGACAGCGTCGAGAACTGGGACTGCCCACCCGAGCGCCGATGGTGAACGACCAGTTGTCTTGCGACCGCTCTCGACACGTCGCTGCCGAGGTCGCCCTCCACCAGCGCCAGCGCGAGGTCGATGCAGGCGGTCATGCCGGCCGAGGTCCAGACGGTGCCGTCGCGTACGAAGATCCGATCCTCTTCGACCCGGATCGACGGATAGCGCCGCTGAAGCTCCCGCGCATGGGCCCAATGCGTTGTCACCCGACGGCCCTCCAGGATCCCGGCCTCGGCCAGGACGAAGGCGCCGGTGCAGATGCTGGCCATGCGCCGAGTGGGCTCGAGCGCACGCGCGAGCAGCCGCAGGAGTCTGGGCGATGACCGCTGCGGCGTGGTCGCGCCGGCCATGATGAGCGTGTCATAGATGTTCGGATCCAGCGCAACCGTCTGAACGGCCGTGCCCATCGAGCTTTTTACCGAACCGCCACATTCTGAGACGACATGGATGTCGTACGCCGCCTTGGGTGCGGCAAGGTTAGCCATCTCGAACACGGAGACCGCCACTATGTCCAGGATCTGGAAGCCGGGGAACACCACAAGTCCGACGCGTTTCATGTTGGCCTAAAACGAGGGAAGTTGGTCATTTGAGCTAAAGCCTAGGCCCCTATCCTTAGCCTGTCAAGACATCCATTGCTTCCCAGCCGCCCGTGAGGGCATAGGACATTCAAAGTAAAGAAATGAGCTCAATTCAAATTTCCAAAGGCGTCGCCCCGGCGACCGGCGCATCAGCCACTTTCGGTTCGACTGGAGAACTCATGCCTGCAACGCGTTCGGCGAGCTCCGGTGATTTGCACGAGCTCGGGCTCGCAGCCGCAGCACGTGCAATTCGAAACGGGGAGATTTCCTCGGAGGCATATGTTGGCAAGCTGCTGGAACGAGCGCGTGAGCACGCCGACTTGAAGGCGTTCATCACAATCGATGGCGCCTCAGTGCTGGAGGCCGCAAGCCAAGCCGATCGGGCGCGTCGAGCAGGACGCAGCGCTCCCTTGCTCGGCGTGCCTCTGGCGGTCAAGGACAGCTACCTGACCAGGGGGCTGACCACAACCGTCGGCACTTCCGTGCTGGCCGCCTTCAAGCCGACGCAGGACGCTGAGGCGATTGCAGATGTGAAAGATGCGGGGGCGATTATCTTTGGAAAGAACAACCTGGTTGAGATGTCGTATGGCCTGACGGGCCTCAATGCTCACCATGGCCAGGTGAAAAACCCCTACAACAAGGCCAACGTCACGGGCGGTTCCTCCAGCGGGGCAGGCGCGTCGGTGGCTGCTCGCATCGTTCCCGCCGCGCTTGGAGGAGATACTGTCGGCTCCATCCGTGTTCCCGCGTCGTTGTGTGGTGTGGTGGGATACAAGCCGACGCCGGGCCGCTGGCCGGCCAAGGGCGTGGCTCCGATATCCGACACCCTCGACACGACGGGACTCCTGGCTCGCAGCGTGCAAGACTGTGAGCTTATGGACGCCGTGCTCACCAAGAGTCCTGTCCCCGGCGCCAACGTAAGCGGCAACCTGAAGGGCATCAAGTTGGCCTACGCGCCTCGGCAGTACCTCGCCGACGTGGACGTTGAGGTGGACCGCGCATTCCGCGAGACCTTACGACAACTCAAGGACGCAGGAGCCGAGCTGGTGGAGGTCGATCTGGGGGAAGACTTCCTTGCCCTTGCCGATAACACGACGTGGCCCATCTTCTTCCATGAGACGATGCCCGCCGTTCGCAGATTCCTCGCTGCCAACGAGCTGCCCGTTTCCTTTGAGCAGATCTATGCGGGCCTGGGCGAGAACATCAGGAGTGGCTGGTCGCACTTCGTCGTGTCCCGCGGCGCAGGCTACGTGTCCGAGGAGAAGTACCTCGCCGCGCTTAACGTGGCCAGACAAGAGCTGAGCCAACGGCTTGCGGCGATTGCGTTCGGACAGGCCGATGCGCTGCTTTTCCCGACCACGCCGAGTGCAGCGCCCCGTATCGAGAATCAGTGGAAGTTCCAGGTTGGCGGCAAGGAGGTCACGGACCTCTTCCTGTCCCGGAACACGCATCCGTCGAGCTCCGCTGGCGTGCCAGGCATCAGCATTCCGATGGCGCTGAACTCAGAGGGACTTCCACTCGGGCTCGAGCTCGATGCGGCTGCTGGTCGTGACCGTGAGTTGCTCACCCTGGCTCGCCGAGTTGAACAAGTCCTTGGTGGCCTGCCCGGACCCAGCGGCTTCTGAGCTGCACCCGCCGTAACTTGAAGGCAGCCACATCGACCGTCGGAGCCAATTACCACGAGCGCTCGATACTAAATGTTGCTGTCGCCCATGCAACTTCGTCGCGGCACTACGATGCCGCACCCCATCCAAAGGAGATTTTTCAGATGACAGTCATCAAAGCTGCCGCAGTCCAGATCAGCCCTGTGCTTTACAGCCGTGAAGCAACCGTGGATAAAGTCGTGCAGAAGATCCAGGAGCTTGGTGAGAAGGGAGTGCAGTTCGCCACGTTTCCCGAGACCGTGGTGCCGTACTACCCATATTTTTCAGCGGTCCAGACAGGTCTTCAGCTTCTTACCGGAAATGAACACCTCAGGTTGCTCGAGCAGTCCGTGACGGTACCGTCCCCCGTCACCGACGCAATCGGGGAGGCAGCCCGTAAGGCCGGCATGGTGGTGTCCATTGGTGTGAATGAGCGTGACGGAGGCACCATCTATAACACGCAGTTGCTCTTCGACGCAGATGGGACCCTGATACAGCGCCGCCGCAAGATCACGCCTACGCATTTCGAACGCATGATCTGGGGGCAGGGCGACGGGTCGGGCCTTCGCGCTGTTGACAGCAAGGTCGGACGAATCGGCCAACTCGCATGCTTTGAGCACAACAATCCGCTCGCGCGCTACGCAATGATTGCCGACGGCGAGCAGATCCATTCGGCCATGTATCCGGGGTCAGCCTTCGGCGAAGGGTTTGCCAAAAGGATGGAAATCAATATCCGTCAGCATGCGCTGGAGTCCAGCTGCTTCGTCGTGAACGCAACAGCGTGGTTGGACCCTGACCAGCAGGCGCAAATCATGCGGGACACTGGGTGCGACATCGAGCCGATTTCTGGCGGTTGCTTGACCACTATCGTGACACCGGACGGCATGCTGTTGGGCGAACCTATCCGCTCGGGTGAGGGCGAGGTCATCGCCGATCTTGATTTCTCGTTGATCGACCGGCGCAAGGTCTTGATGGACTCGGCTGGACACTACAACAGACCGGAGTTGCTTAGTCTCTTGATCGACCGCACGGATACTGCCCACCTGCACGAACGCGCCGTGCACGCCAAATCGCTCTTGACATCCTCCCCTCCTCGGCCTGCGGCCACCGCCTGACGGCGGAAAGGGAGGGGATTCCTTCGGCGCTACGCGATGCGTTCCGCAGTCGCTGCGGTGGGTTCCTGCTTCACCGAGCGGCCCGACTGCACCGACTCTCCACAGGCTGCAACGCGGTGTCCCCGCGCCAGAATGTTGATCGCTCCGACCACATCGGCGTTTTCCTCGAATCCGCACTGGACGCAGCAAAATCTTGCCTGCGTCGTACGGTTCTGCGCCGACATCTGACCGCAGCACGGACACGTCCGGCTCGTGTTCTGCGGTGGCACAGCGATAAGCCAGCCCCCGTTCCACGCCAGCTTGTACGCCAACTGCCGGCGGAACTCGGACCAGCCCTGGTCGAGAATGGCCTTGTTCAGGCCGGACTTGGCCCGAACATTCACGCCCGGGCTTTCGCCTGTTCCCGCCGCCGACCTGGACATGTTACGTACCTGCAAGTCCTCGATACAGACCATCGCGTGGTTTTTGCTGATCATGGTCGTGGCCTTGTGCAGGTAATCGCGGCGGGCGTTGCCGATGCGGGCTTGGATGCGCTGGACTCTGGCTTTCGCCTTGCTCCAGTTTTTGCTGAACTTCGTCTTGCGGCTCATCGCCCGCTGAGCGCGGCGCAGTCTGGCTTCGTGCCGTTTGAAACTGTTGAGCGGAGCGAGGAACGTACCATCGCTGAGCGTAGCGAACCGGGTGATGCCAACATCGATGCCGACTGCGCTGGTTGCTTGCGGCACCGGCTTCTCCACCTCACGCACGGTCTGGATCGAGACAAACCACTTGCCCGCATGCAGAGATACCGTGGCGTTGCGCACCTCGCCAGGCACATCCCGGCTGCTGCGGTAACGAATCCATCCGAGCTTGGGCAGGAAGATGCGACTGTTGGCCTGATCCAGCTTGATCTGCTTCCGGTCGGGGTAGCGAAAGCTGTCGCGCTGCCCCTTCTTCTTGAAGCGAGGATGTGCGGCCCGTTTAGCGAAAAAGTTCTTGTAGGCGCGCTCCAGATCCTTGAGCGCTTGTTGCAGCGGATGCACCGGGGAGTCCTTGAGCCAAGGTGTTCCAGGTCCATTGCGCCACTCGGTGAGACGCTTTGCCATCGCCACATAGCTGATGAACTTGCCGCCAGCCTCGTAGTTTTCGATCAGTAGCGCCAGCGCCTTGTTGTAGACGAACCGGCACGATCCCGCGAATCGGCGCATGTCGCGCTGCTGCTCACCGCGCGGCATCAGTTCGAACTTGAAGGCCTGGAGTCGTTGCATCGGGACAATGTACAGGTGGCCGAAGCGCCCAAACGTGAAACTCTGTAAGGTCGCCACTGTGTCTGTACTGACGCACGATCTCGATGAGCGCTCCGCCACAACTCCCGGCGAAGTGGGAGGGCGACCATAGCGCATCACCGCATAGTTTCCGGCGGATGAGGCTGGCGCCGCCGACGCGGCAGACCCTGATGCGCTGGATCGCGCTGGGTCAGCGGGCCGGTGGTCACACGCAGCGAGGCAAATCAAACTCCCGGCCACCAGCCAGCGCTTCATTTTGCCGCTTTGCGGCTCTTTGATATCTTTCGTGGGAATACCGGCTGCTCTGGAGGCTCCGCGTGCTTTCTGTTTGCCTGCGCTGTTTCGGCGTCCTTGAGCAGAAGCCCAGTGAGCGAGCCCTGTCCGGCAGCGCGGCAAGGATGGCCGCTGCCTGAGCGATCCGCACCTCGGCTGCAGCACGCCCGATAGCCGGCTCAGAGCGCTTTGGCGCTCTGTCATTATCCGATCGAGTCGAGTTGCGATTCCCATGCGAGGTATATACGTGCATGAATAAGCTGGAGTCAATTATCGATCCATCGTCGCATTAACAATCCATTCATTCGTGTATATGCGCACACCAGCCCTCAGTGGACTAAAAATAGATTCCAATGGAAAGAGCTATCGCCTGGGCGCGGTGGGGGTCGCGGCACTACGCGATATCAACCTCGAAATTCGCAGCGGCCGGCTGACGGTGATTTCCGGCGCATCGGGCAGCGGCAAGTCGACGCTGCTGAACCTGATCGGCTGCATCGACAAGCCCGACAGCGGCCGCCTGATCGTTGCAGGCCAGGACATTGCCCGCCTGAGCGATGACGCACAGTTGGACTTCCGCGTGCGCCATCTCGGCTTCATCTTCCAGGGCTTCAACCTGATTCCGGTGCTCACCGCCTACGAGAACGTCGAGTATCCGCTCGTGCTCGCCAATGCCCCGAAGGCGCAGCGCGCGCGGCGCGTCACGGAACTGCTGAACGCCGTGGGCCTGGCCGACAAGGCGAAACATCGGCCGAGGCAGCTCTCGGGCGGCCAGCGTCAGCGCGTGGCGGTGGCGGCATCGCCGCGGATCGTGCTTGCCGACGAGCCGACCGCCAATCTGGACAGCCACACGGGCGCCGCCATCATCGCTCTGATGCGCCGGCTCCAGCAGGAGCAGGGTGTTTCCTTCGTGATCTCGCCCCACGATCCACAGGTCCTTGCCACCGACGACGACGTGGTCAGGATCGCCGACGGCAGGATCGTCGACGCCTGCCGCGGCCTTGTCGAACGGGAGGCCGCATGAATACGTTTGCCCTTGCGCTGCGCAACCTGATGCGCAATCGTCGCCGCTCGATCACGACGATCCTGGCCATGAACGTTGGCGCCCATGCGGTGCTGCTGTTCGGTGGCTACAGCCGCAACATCACCTACGGCCTGCAAACCGACTACGTCAAGTACGGCGGTCACTTGCAGATCCAGCGTGAAGGCTACTATCGCTACGGCAGTGGCAATCCGGCAGCGTACGGCGTCGCCGGTTACGACAGGACCCAAGCTGATTGCGTGGGTCGCCGCGCAGGCGCGCAAGGGCGCCACGGTGGTGGGCGTCTGCGACGGCGTCTGGGTGCTCGCGCGCGCTGGCCTGCTCGAGGGGCGCGAGGCCACGGGCCACTGGTATTCGTTCGACGACCTGCGCAAGGCCTATCCGAAGACGCAGTGGCTCCGCAACAAGCGCTACGTCGCCGACGGCAAGGTCGTGACCACCACCGGCGTCACGGCCACGATTCCGGTCTCGTTCGCGCTCGTCGAGGCGATCGAGGGCCGTGAGAACGGATTTCGGCGAGCGGACCGCGACCTGGGTGCGCCTGCAGATGGAATACCCGGGCCACTGACGCGCCGGGCAACACCCTCCTTTCATTCCTGCTGACTCGCCCCGGGCGCCGGCGCCGACCGGCGGGGCCACGCACGTCCAATCGGAGAGACTTTGAAGATGTTGATGCGTTCATTTGCCATCATGATGTCCGCCTTCAAGCAGAAGGTCTTTGCCTTTGTCGCAAAGCACGGCTACACGTACCGTAGCTATTTGCTTTCCATCCTGTTCCTGCCGCCCGCCGCAATCTATATCGCATGCAAGAAGCCTGGGCTGCCCAGGAGCGGACGTGTTTCGCTCAGCATCACGGGCGTAGTCGCACCGCCCATGGTTGGCGCGGCCACGGTAATGTTGGTCAAGACGGTGGTGGAGACCGTCCGTCAAGTCCTTTGACCCGCCGGGCTACATGCCCAGGCTACAAGCAAGACTGACCCGCTGCAGCAAATAAAGCGCTATAGCTACGACGGACTGGATAACCCGACCCAATGTCCACGCCGTGGTTAGAGAGCATCATTTGAGTGGGGCGACAACCACGCCGCGTACTCCGGCCCTCTCAATCGCGGCTTTGACCAAACCCTCGGACTTGGCGTCTTCAATGAACTGGCGCGCGTACGCATGGCCGAGATCTCGTCCCTTCGGCATCGCCATAGCGTGCGGATCGACACCAGCGCGGCCGTCGAGAACCCGGGAGCCAGGCAATTGATTCGACAGCTCGAACAGGATTGGCTTG
The DNA here is from genome assembly GCF_040578825.1 of Cupriavidus necator. Lineage (GTDB taxonomy): Bacteria > Pseudomonadota > Gammaproteobacteria > Burkholderiales > Burkholderiaceae > Cupriavidus > Cupriavidus necator_E. Next base: position 59,120 of record NZ_JBEFLI010000005.1, read on the forward strand.
ATGCTGCCCCATACGTCTGCTTTCCCCGATTTCAGCGCCTCCAATGCTGCAGGGTTGCTTGGCGCTCGGACGAACACTGCATTCTTCAGCGTGCGAGTAAAAAAGAACTCCGGGCCGGACTTCTCCTGCAGGGCAACTCGAACCCCGGGCCGGTCTACATCAGCCATTGTCGAGATGGAAGAACCGGCAGGGACGAGGTACCCGAATTCGACTTCCAGGTGCACGGGAGCGAAATCAAACTCCTTTGCCCGCTCAGGAGTAAACCCAATAAAGGCGACGTCCCATTTGCCCGCTTTCCCGCCGTCGAGAAGGGCGCCGATTGACCCCGGGTACAGAACCGGTTCAAACGGAACCCCCATGCGCCGGGCTAGCTCTTTTCCGAGGTCAAATCCCACCCCTTTGATCTCGCCCGATGCAGTCTCCCGGACGACTTGTGTGGAGTTTCCGAGCAAGAGGCCAACGCGAAGCTTGCCGGTCGGCGCCAAAGCCTGTTGCACTTGCGATGTCGGGGCGCTACGTGTCTGGGCGCTTCGTGTCGGGGCGCTATCGATGCCCGCACAGCTCGAGAGCAGCAGCCCGAGCATTGCAGTCATTAGCCAATGTGTCGTTCGCATTGCGCCCTCCTTCAAGTTACCGTTGTTCTCTAATTTAGCCAGGCAGTCCGCGCATGCGGGCCTATCCTATCGTGAGAAGAAACAGGGCCAAAGCCTGCAGCCAAGGATGCTTCCCGCAATGAGGGGCGTCAATGGTCTGAACTGCTGCATCGTGGGCTTCCGAACGCGCGATCTATGGCCACCGCCGCCGACCCCGCGCCTGGTTTGCTACCGCAACGCCGCGGGGCAGAGCTGGGACGGGCAGGGCGAGATGCCGGACTGGCTGCCGCGGGCGGTCAATGCGGGACAGAGTGTGGCGTTTTACCGGATCAGATAGCTTCGGCAGCGGATTTGCTGGGGGCGGTCGTATTGTGAAAGTGGACTCACACCATTGCGCGAGGCCGTGCGGGCCGGTGGCCAGCAGGCAGGCGCTCTGTCGCATGGCTGCTCAGGTGCCCCGGCATCGAAACGGTCAGCTCGGGTGGCGCTCAGCGCGTGCACATTCCATACTAGAAGTGGTCGTCCCCGCCGGAATGCAGCGATGCGCGTTGGGACGTCTGCGCCTTACGACAGGAGGTATCCCATGTGCTTCCGGATTCATTACCTGGATCGCCCGCGTGAAAATGCGGCCCAGCAGCGGCATAGCTCGACGACCTTGCCGCTTCGCTCTCGCCTCGACGTGCGCCGGGCGGCGTTAGTGGCCTGGCTGCGTTGGTCTCCAAAACCAGCCAGCCCGGTGACGGCCGCATCCCTGGAGCAGGCCGAGCCAAGTGAGGCTGCGGCGAAGCAGGTCTGTTTGCCCATTCACCAGGCTTGCGCCGTCGCCAGTCCCGCTCGCGAGCGGGAGGCGGAGACGGCGTAGCTGCCGTTACTCCTACATGAGCCCTCCCAAGACCACCGGCCAGGCAAGCGCAGGACCGCTTGGACTTAGGGCGTGCGATGCCCGCCAACAGGGCTGGCAGGCGGAGGGCAACACGCACGGACTGGCTATCTTTATATAGAAAAGGGGGCGAAGCCAGGTATGAAAACGCTAGGCTTGCTTGTCGCCATATCCATGGCGGTAGGGGTTGCGCCGCACGCCAGTGCACTTGGATGCCAATATGACATGCAGTGCAAAGGGGAGCGAATTTGCGAGAAAGGCCAGTGCGTCTCGCCGGTAGCGGAGGACCAGAACGCAGAGCAAGCCACCAAGGCTTTCCCAGCCACGAAAAACGTCCCGACACCTGAGCAACCCGCCAGGGTTCCCCCAGCGACGAAGACTGTCCCGGCACCTCGGCAGCCCGCCAAGGCTCCCCCAGCGATGAAGAATGTCCCGGCACGTGAGCAACCCGCCAAAGCTCTCCCGGCAACAAGAAACGTCCCGACAGCTGAGCAACCCGCCATGGCTTCCCCAGCGATGACGAATGTCCCGGCACTTTCGACTGAGTTTCGTTATTGCTGCACGAAGGTCGGAAAATTCCCCCTCGCGCGAGAACCGAACTCAGAGGGCGATGCCGTCAACCTGAGCGACAGCTGTCATGGGATAACCAGTTATGGGACGCCTCTCCCGGGTACGCCGTGCAACTGACATGTTCCCGGTTCTGTCCGCGTGAGCGATCGTACTAGACCGGCGCATCACTGCCCCATCGCATACGCCCGCCGCATGACCGCGCTGGCCGCATCGACCAGGGCCGCCAGAACAAGCATGGCGATAATCACCGTACAAGCCTGGGGCAGACGGAACAGCGAGAGTTCGAAATACAACATCTGCCCAAGCCCACCAGCCCCGACGAATCCCAGGATCGCCGCCATGCGGATATTCGTCTCCCAACGGTACAGCACGTAAGCCAGGAGCTGCGGCAGCACGCCGGGCAGCGTTCCGTACATGAAGGCCAGCGCAGAGGGAGCACCACCTTCCGTCAGCGCACGGGCAGGCACGCCCGGTGCATTCTCCAGCGCTTCGGCGAACAGGCGGCCGAGCACGCCGGCGGTATGCAGGGCCAGGGCGAGGGTGCCGGCAAGCGGCCCGAGGCCGGCCGCGAGCACGGTCAGGGCGGCCCACACCAGCTCGGGAATCGAGCGCAACAGGTTCAGCAGGAAGCGCGACAACGTGCGCAGCGCGTTGCCATGCATGCCGGAAGCAGGCAGTGCCAGGCCAAAACCCAGCACCGCCGCGCACAAGGTGCCGACGGCGGAAACCGCGAGCGTTTCCAGCATGCTCCTGCCCGTTCGGGCCAGGAACCCGGACGACAGCTCGGGCGGAAAGAAAGACACCAGGAAGCGCAGCATCTCGCCGGCTACCTCCGCCGAGAAAAGCCGGCCCAGGTCGAGCGAGAGATAGGCAAAGCTGCCCGAGACCGCGATCGCCACCGCGATCAGGGTGAGCAGGCAGCTCAGGCAGAATTGGGCAGCCCTGGTCTGGTCCGGCACGATTCAGTCCAGCAGCTTGCGCAGCCGGGCGCTGATCGCGTCCGCCAGCAGGACCAGCAGCAGGAACACCAGCAGGATCGTCGCGGCTTCACCGCCATTGAGCAGTTTCATCGCCTGGTCCATCAGTTGGCCGAGCCCGCCGGCGCCGACGAAACCCATCACCACCGATGCCCGGATCGCGCACTCCCAGCGGTAAACGGTGTACGAGACCAGCTCTTGCGCGGCATTGGGCAGCAGTCCATAGAGCAGTGCCGCCACGCGTCCGCTGCCGCCGCCGAGCAGGGCATCCACCGCGCGCCGGTCGCTGGATTCGAGAATTTCCGCATAGACCTTTGCCAGCATGCCGCCATAGGTGACGGCCAGCGCCAGCACGCCCGCCGCCGCGCCCAGTCCCAGCGCGCGCACGAAGACCAGCGCCCAGACCAGTTCCGGCACCCCGCGCAGCAGCAGCACCACGGCGCGCACCCCGAAGCGCAATGCCAGGCGCGGCTTGCGCCCTGGGCCGGGGCCGATGCGGGAAACCGAAAGGCTGCCCGTCATCGCCACAGCCAGCGGCGCGGCAACAACAAAGGCGAGCGCAATGCCCGCGGTGGCGATCGCCAGCGTTTCGAGCGTTGCCCTGGCGAGGTGGCCGAGAAACTCGGCCGAAACCTCAGGGGGAAGGAAGTTGCGCACAAAGCTGCCTACCACCTTCAGGTTTCCGGCCTCGAACAACGCCGCGGGGCGGAACCGGGACAGCTGCAACAAGGGCCATAGCACAAGCAGCGCCAAGACCAGGCCGCTTGCCCGGCGCAGCGCCTGCGGATCGCGTGGATGGGACGTCATTTGCACGCTGCCCTGGGCCGGGCCCCGCCGCCAGTGGTGACGGTAGCAGCCGCGGCGACTACCAGGGGCTGGCTGCCCTGCACCGGTGGTGACTCGCTCTCGGAGGCATAGAGCGCGCGCAGCAGGGCATCGGTCACGCGCTCGGCCGGCAGGTCGAAGGCGATTTCGCCCGACTTCAAACCGACGATGCGCGGAAACCAGCGCAGCGCGAGATCCACGGCATGCAGGCTGGCGATCAGGGTCACCGCCCGCGTATCGGCTTCCTTGCGCAGTTCGCCCAGGGTGAGGTTGGCCAGAACGGGATCCATTGCCGAGACGGGTTCGTCCGCCAGGATCAGCTCCGGGCGCTGGTAGAGCACGCGCGCGACACCTACCCGCTGCAGCTGGCCGCCTGACAATTGGTCGCAACGATCGAACAAGCGGTCGGCCAGCTCAAGGCGGGCAAGCTGTTCGCTGGCGCCGGCAATGTCTGCCGGATAGACCAGCGAGAGCATGGATTTCCAGCCGGGCCAGACGCCGAGGCGGCCGGCAAGGATGGCGGTGACCACGCGCTGGCGCGGCGGCAGCGGCGGCGCCTGGTGCACCATGCCGATGCGGCAGCGCAACTGCCGCAGGCGTGAGGCGGACAGCGCCCAGGGGCTTTGCTCCAGCACCTCGACACGGCCCTCGCTGGGCCGCAGCGACGTTGCCAGCAAGCGCAGCAAGGAGGTCTTGCCGGCGCCGGACGGACCGATGACGGCGATGCGCTCGCCGCGGCCTGCCGACAGCGCGATCTGGCTGAGCGCACGCTGCCCGCCGGGGTAGCTGACGCTGGCGGCGTCGAGCCGGAAACTCACTTGATCAGGCCTGCGGCACGGGCCGCGGCCTCGATGCCGGCGTAGTTCTCCGGCTGGGTGGCGATGTACCTGGAGGTCCGCTGCAAGGCCATGATCTCCCGGTGCTCGGGATTGGCCGGGTCAAGGCGCAGGAACGCCTCGGTCAGCTTCTTGCGCAAGGCCGGATCGAGCCCGCCGCGTACGGTCCAGTTGTAGTCGTAGTAAGGCGGCGTGACGGCAAACACCCGGACCTTGCTGGTATCGACCTTGCGCTGCTCCACCAGCTTGTCCCAGACCGAGGCATTGAGCACGCCGGCGTCGGCCCTGCCGGCCTGCACGAAGGCGACCGTGGCATCGTGGGCGCCCGAATAGGCCACGGTCTTGAAGTCCTTGTCCGGATCGATGCCGGCCTGCAGCAGGAAGTGCCGCGGCATCAGATGGCCGGAAGTGGAGGAGGGCGAGCCGAAAGCGAAGGTGCGGCCCCGGAGGTCGGCCAGCGATTGGATCGCGCTGTTGGCGGTGATGAACTTGCTGGTGAATGCGGCATCTTCCTGGCGCTGGACGATGGGGATGGTGGCGCCCTTCGTGCGGATCTTGCTCTGCACATAGGTAAAGCCGCCCAGCCATGCCAAGTCGATCTTGCCGGTGGCCAGCGATTCGACCACGGCGGCGTAGTCCGTGACCGGTATGAACTCCACCTTCATGCCGGTTTCCTTCTCCAGGTATTTGCCGAGCGGCGCGAACTTGCGCTGCAGCTCGGTCGGTGCCTCGTCGGGGATGGCCGAGACCTTGAGGACGGCCTGGGCACTGGCCAGGCTGGCAAAGCCCAGCAGCGCCAGCGCGGCAAGGCGCTTCAGGATGCGCGGGAAAACATTGGGAATCATGGCTGAGCGGTGTTGGTGGATCGGGTGTGCAAGGCGACTATGCTACCGCGCCCCGGGCACCATGCGCACTCGCATTGCAGGCAACCGTCACTTCGCGCAGATCTGATGAGGCTGCGGAGACCGTCAATCAGGGAAGTCAGGGAATAAGGGTATACGGGCCCCACGGCGAGGAGCCGGGGGTAGGCAATGCCTCACTGCCGGCCTCAGGCTTGTTTCAAGGCATCGGCGACAAGCTTGAGCACTGCCGCTCGTTCCCGCGCCGGCGCGAACAGCGGCGCCCGGCGCGCAACCTGCTGCCGCAGGCAGGCCAGGAAACCGGCATCCCGGCTGGCCCGCTCGAGCAGAAGCGCCAGTTGCCCGGCGTCGCCGGCGGGGAAATAACCCGCATAGTCGCTGCCCAACATGCCGATGTTGCCCGGGATGCGGCTGGCCAGCACTGGTACGCCGCTGCACACGGCCTCGACGATGACGTTGGCACCGCCCTCCATCATGCTGGAGATCACCATCGCCTGCGCGTGCCGGATGCGCCGCCGCGTCTCGGCGTGCGGCAGGCTGGCCAGCCAGAGGTAGCGCTGCACTGCCGGCCAGGCACGTGCCTGCAGCGCCTGCGCCGCATGCAGGTACTGATCGTCAAGGGCGCCCCCTATATGGATGAGGCGCACGCGGGAATCGTCGGGCAGCAGGTCCAGCGCCCGCATGGGTGTCAGCGGGTCTTTTTCCGCCCGCATATGGCCGACCAGTACCACGTCGAAGGTGCAATTGTCGTGTGCACCCGGCGCGCAGGACGGCGCCGACTGGTAAATCACACGGCACTTGGCGCGATGCTCCGGCGGCAGTTCGGCTGGCCCCTCGTCCTGCAGCACCACCAGGCCGGTGGCGAGATCGAGGGAACGCCGGGCGGATTCGTCGCAGCGGATGTCGCGATACAGGTCAGTCCCCGTCAGCACCGTCACCAGCGGCCGATCCGGGCAGGCCATGGCGAACCTGGCGATGCTATCGGCCGAGCGCCGGGCGTGCAAAGCGATCATGCAGTCCGGCAGGACGCCGGCCTCGCCGCCGGACGGCCACTCGGCGGCCAGCAAGACATCGTAGTCGGCGCGCAGAAAGCGGGACCAGCGACTGGCGGTCTGCCAGTTGCCGTTATTGGCTTTCCGGAGTGCCGGACTGATAATTGCCACTGTGGCCTTTGGAGGGGGCATGGCGATGGGCGCAGAAGGGATTGCAGCAAGAAGGATAAACAAATCCGGGCTGGATCAGGCGTTCGTCGATGCGCATCGGCGTACCTGGGCCATCCTGCAGGACTTGTCGCCGTCCCAATGGCAGGTTCGCTACGATCCGGGGATTAACCCGCCCTTGTGGGAGTATGCCCATATCGCCTGGTTCACTGAGCACTGGATACTGCGGGATCCGCGTGCCGGCCAGGATGGGCGATTCACTGCCGGCCTGCCGTCATTGCTGGCCGACGCAGACCGCTGGTTCGATTCCATGCGCGTTGCCCACCAGGACCGCTGGCACCTGGACCTGCCTCAGCTTGCGGAGATACGCGACTACGTGGGCGCGGTGCTGGAAGGCGTGCGCAACAGGCTTGCCGCAGCAGACGACACCGACGAGGCGCTCTATTTCTTTCGTCTCGGCCTGTTTCACGAAGATATGCACGCCGAGGCGCTGACCTATATGCGCCAGACGCTCGATTATCCCCTGCATGCTCCGCTTGCGATGCCATCGCTTATGCCCCGCGCCGGCGATGTGGCGATCGCCGGCGATGCCTTCCTGATGGGCGCATCGGGGGACGGCGGATTCGTGTTTGACAATGAGAAGTGGGCCCACGCAGTCCGGATCGCCCCGGTTCGCATCGACCGCCAATGCGTCAGCAACGCGGCATACGCCCAATTCGTTGCCGCGGGTGGTTATCGCGACCGGCGCTGGTGGTCGGATGAGGGCCTGGCGTGGCTGCAGCAGAGCGGGCTGGCTCATCCGGCGCGGTGGCGCCAGGCGTCAGGGGACGTGCAGGGGCCTTGGGAATTGCGCTGGTTCGGACAGTGGGTGCCGCTACCCCTCGACCAACCGGTCTGCCATGTCAACGCCTATGAAGCGCAGGCCTATTGCCGGTGGGCCGGCAAGCGTCTGCCCACGGAAGCCGAATGGGAGTATGCGGCGAGCCGCGACCTGATCCAGTGGGGTGGGGCGGTATGGGAATGGATGGCCGATCCTTTCCTGCCTTATGCGGGTTTTTCGGCAGACCCCTACCAGGAGTACTCCGCGCCCTGGTTTGGCACGCATCGCGCTGTTCGCGGCGGATCGTTCGCCGCCCATCCCCGCATGCAGCATCCCCGCTACCGGAATTTCTACCTGCCGCACCGCGGTGACGTGTTTGTCGGATTCCGGTGCAGTGCTTGAGGGGTATTTTGCGTGGGATCGCGGATCGCCGCCGAAGCCGTCCAGGAAAGACCAGTAACCAGATTGGCGTTCTACTGGATGATCACTGAGCTCGAACTCGCCGTGAGCCGATTCACCGGATCGCCAGACCACAACAAGTTCGACTTCTCGGACGCTGTCCGACGAACCGCTACGCATCGTGGTTCAAGGTCAGAAAGTGGCCTGACAACGGCCAACTGAAATGATGGTGGCGAATGTCGCTTGATGGAGAGCGGAGCTCCTCGATCGCGGTATTCGACAGCCTTCTGTATCTTCGTTCCTGCTATGCTGAACAAATCGGAATCCCCTCTGTCAGGGAGCTTCCGGCAGTCCATCATTGCAAATCGCGCCAGCAGTTGTTCAGGTTGATCCGGAATCTGAATCGTACAAGATGGAGACCCCCATGCGCATTTCGCCTTTTCTGTACGGCATTCTACTTTCAGCCTTTGTTGGACTCGGCGGTTGCGCGATGCGGGATACGTCGAAGCCGACCACGCCATCGCCTTCGTTATACGATCGGCTAGGTGGCATCCAGGCAATTACAGCGGTGGTGGACGATTTTGTTGGCAACGTGGCTGCCGACACGCGCATCAATGCCAAGTTTGCCAATGCCAACATTCCTCGTCTGAAGATGAGACTGGTTGAACAGATTTGTGCCGGCGCAGGAGGGCCATGCACTTATTCCGGGCGAGACATGAAGACCGCCCATGCCGGTATGGGAATCACAAATAGTGAGTTTGATGCACTGGTGGAAGACCTGGCGAAATCGCTCACCAAATTCAAGGTGCCGCCGCAGGACCAGAAAGAATTGCTCGGCCTGCTGGGGCCAATGAGGAAGGACATCGTCTCTCGATAACCTTCGCGCAATCTTGTCTCGTAGTCGATTCGGCCTCTAGAGCTTTAAGGTACCGCTGGACGCTTTCCTCGATCTGCTGCTGACACTTATCACCCTTGCCCGCTGTGAGATTGCGATCGCGCGTATTGGGGCGGGAGCACGGCGAGGTCTTTCCACGCCGGAGCCGACGTAGCGGGCTTCGCGCCTGCCGCGTGGCTCGTCCTTGCAGCGAGCGGTTCATTCTTGCCGAGTTCGGCGCCCCGGGGTTGGGGCGGGAGTGGTGCGGAAGACTTCGGGCGTGTGGCACGGGGATCACGCGTAGCCTGCGGCGCGGACGCCCGCGATTTTTTCCCACCCGTTGATCGCCACCCGTTTCATCGCAGCCCCCAGGTCCCGTCCCGCCGTGGAAAATACAGTAGTACCATCGTCAATACCCACGCGCCAAGGAGCAGGGCATGCAGTTTCTCTGGCCGCAAATGCTCTGGCTGCTGCTCTCGCTCCCCCTGCTGGCAGCCGCTTACCTGTACCTGATTGCGCGGCGCAAGAAGGTCGCCCTGTTGTATGCCAGTCTTGCGCTGCCGCGCGCGGCGCTGGGTCGCAGCCAACGACTGCGGCGTCACATCCCGCCGCTGCTCTTCCTGCTCGCGCTGGGCGCGGCCCTGCTGGCTTGCGCCCGTCCTACCGCGACCATCACGCTGCCGTCCGACACCATCACCCTGGTACTGGCCATGGATACCTCCCGCAGCATGGAGGCGACCGACGTCGCGCCCAGCCGTATCAGCGCCGCCCAGCAGGCTGCGCGGGATCTCATCGTCGGGCTGCCGGCCAGCGTGCGCCTGGGCATTGTCTCTTTTGCCGCCACGGCGACCGTAGTGCTGCCCCCTACCGACAACCGGCAGGACATGCTCGACGCGATCGATCGCTTCCAGCTCCAGCGCGGCACGGCGACCGGCAGCGGACTGATCCAGGCGCTGGCGGTGTTGTTCCCCGACGATGGCATCGACCTGGAAGCGATCCTCTTCAGCGGCGAGTCGCTCGCACCCGGGCCCGGCGGCAGATCGCTGGCAGAGGCCGCCGCAGCGGACGCCGTGCGCAAGCGCGAGCAGGAGCGGCCGGGGGCGCAGGCCGGCTCTTACCGGCACGGTGCGGTGATCCTGCTCAGCGATGGTCGCCGCACCACCGGCCCGGATCCTCTGGACGCCGCGCGCATGGCCGCCCAGCGCGGCGTGCGCGTCTATACCGTGGGCTTCGGTACGCCGCCGGACGCGGGAGCGGCATTGTCGAACCTGTCTTACTTTATGCAGCTGGATGAACCCGCGTTGCGCGCGGTCGCGATGCTCACGGACGGCGAGTACTTCCAGGCTGGCTCGGCTGCGGACCTGACGCAGGTGTATCGCCAGCTGAACGCCCGTTTCGCGCTCGAGCGCAGGTACATCGAGATCAGTGCCTTGCTGGCGGCGACCTCGGTCCTGCTGCTGGTGGCGGCGTGCGGGCTGTCGCTGCTGTGGTTCCGGCGGTGAACTGAAGCGCGGGCGACCGGTTTCGGCACCCGCTTCGCGAACCGTCCACCGATAAGCGTACCCAAAGCACGCTACTTCAGCGCGCGCTCGTACATGCCAGTGACGTCGTCCATCACCTGAAGAATTCGCTCGCTGGTCGTGGCAATGTTTCTCAACTGCTCCGCTCGACTGACACCGGTTTGACTGAGCGCCTCCTTAAAGAACAGCCACTGGGAACCCGCAAGCTGCAGTTCGCTTCGGATTGTTGCAGTGTTTTGCGGTGCAGCGGTCAGCAATTCCTGCGCGGCGGTAAATTCCGTGATAGCCGTGTCCAGCTCCTGTGTCAGCTGGGGGGAGGTGATACCCCAGGCGCGTAGCATGCTGATCTTGGCGATTCTCTGCGAGAGCATTCGCTGGCGGCCGGCAACGTTGATCAGCTTTGCCGTCGTGGTGCCGGAGAATCTCTCCAGCTGTACGGTTCCTTGTTGTGCAAGCTTCAGTACCTCCTCGCTCATTCTTGCGATTGTCATCGCGTTCTCGAGTTTCGGATCGCTGCCGGACAGCAACTTTTTATAGGAAGCCCACGCCTGCTCGAGGCTCGCATAGGTGTTCTTGATCTCCGGGGTAGGCGCGAACGCCTGCAGATCGATGAGTTGTTTGTCGAAGAGCGCTACTGATTGCTCGAGGATCCTCTTGGCTCGTTCGACTTCCACACCGAGGCCAACCTGGCAATAGGCCTTGGCCATGCGCTGGGACAGCATGCGCTGGCGGCCCGCCTTGTTGATTGCCGCATTAACGGTCAGTGTTTCAGCCGAAGCGGTTCCGGCCACGGCAAGCGCCAGGACGCTGCAGACGATCAGGCAAACGACACCGAGGTAACGCTTCAAGGCAGTCTCCGCATCAAGTTCTCACGGCACTCTTCTGGGCGCCGTTCGAGCCAACGACGTTGCCTGCCCCAAACGCAATATGTGTGCCATACCTGACACAAGCTCCGGCGAGGCTGAGACGCAGGGAACAGCGACCGGATTTCTGCCGCGCACTAGTCTGGTGCCAGATGCGCATAGCGATGGGTGCGTTGGGGAGAGGTCTTGCAAGGGGCCTTGAGGCGACAGACCGGGCCGGCCCGCCAGGGAATCATCTTTCCATCTGGCCGGCAGATGGGTACCAGCCCAGAGGTGTATCGCCTTGCGCAATGGCCAAGTCCGATTGCACGTTAAATGACCGGCACCAACTCGTTTATTGAGGGTCGGCCGGAATTCGTGAAATTTTCGCCAAAGTTGCCTTAAGTATTTGATCCGAAACGTAAAGGCGGTTCTCTGCCTCGGGCCAAGGCACGGTTGTGTGGGCGATGCCGAGCCGTGACGCATCTATCGCGTACGGATTGTTCAGCAACTGAGCTGCCCCGTGCAGGAGTGGCCCGGTATCCAAAATTCCTCTACGCCGCCGATCCGAAAACGAAATCGATCGACGTATCGCTATCGCGTACGGATTGGATCTCCAGCGGAAGGTGCCGCCGCTCGCGAGCTGGCCGACGGCCTACCGCCGCCGCCGGAAATGCGAACGGTTGCGGCGCAGGGCAAGCGGATTGCCTGCGAGGTAGCCGGCCGCGACAAGGTAGTGCAACAGACCTGAGAGGATACCGAGCGCCTGACGGCGGCTGCGCTCGGCAAGCGGCCCCCCGAATAGGCGCCGAGCGCCGCCGCGGCGCGGCAGCGCCGGGTCGACGCGTGGCTCGCGCGCGCGACGCGTCGAGCGCTACCTCGATCATGCGCTGTGGCAGGTGGTGCTCGCGTCGATGGAGGGCTGGCCGCAGGGCACGCCGCGCGAGTGCCAGCATTACGAGCGCAGCCGCTGGGTGATGCGCTTCCTCTACCATACGGCGCTGCGCGCGAGCGAAGCCGCCCACGCGAAAGCAGCCGACTTCGTCCAGCGGCGCGGGCGCTGGTGGCTGTACGTTGTCGGCAAGGGTGGCGCCGAGGGCGAGGTACCCGTGAGCGACGCGTTGATGGCCGAGTTTGCTCGCTATCGCGCGTTCCACGGTCTGCCGCCGATGCCGGGGCCCGGTGAGCTGAGCCCGGCCATCCTGAGCGTCGCCGGCGACGCGCAGCGGCACCTCACGCCGACGGCGGTCTATCTGATCGCGAAGGAGGTGTTCCGGCGGGCGGCCGCCGTGTTGGTGGCGAGCGATCCGGTCGGCGCGGCGACGTTGGCGCGTGCCTCGACGCATTGGGTGCGCCATTCCGCAGCTTCGCACCAGGCCGACGCGGGTACCGATATCCGCTTTATTCAGAAGAACCTGCGGCACGCTTCGATTGAGACGACCGGCATCTACCTGCACGCCGAGGACGACTGGCGGCATGCGCACACCGTGGGCGAGCAACAAGCTCAACCATCCACGGCGCCCGTCGCGCCACAGTAGGCGCTTATTGGCTCTGGCCTTCGTGAAGCGCTCGGACCATCGGCCTCGAATGGATCGGCCCCACCGGTTTGCCTCATCGATCGCGTGCGCCAAAGCTCGTGTCGGAACCCATTGGCCCTCTTGCGCTATGAATCGCGCGGACGCGTCGACGACGGGTGGCTTGCTCTCATCCGCGGATGCGGCGAAGACGGGGGCAACGACCGACTCCGCGAGGGCAAACTGCTGCCTTTCGAATGCCCCTGGATCGAGGCGACCTTCGGCATCGAACGTGAGAATGGAAAACGTCGTTCGAACGACGCGCACAGGCTCTCTGGCCACGAGTTCGACGACCACATCGGCCATGCGTGCGCGTTGCCCGGCAAAAGTGGCTAAGCAGTGTTTGGCCGGCTCCCGCAACATCCGCTGGAATTTGGTGCTTGGCAGCTGCCAGAGAGTATCGTCACGCGCGATGAGGAATTTTCGGCAAGAAAACCCCATATCTGCCCCCCATGCACCACTTTGAGGTTCCACAATGTCCCGTCCCACCGGGACGGCTCTCCCCGCACATCGTACACCGAGAGCATGACCGGGCCTTGTGCTGTGACGAAGGTCGCTTCCCGGCCACAAGAAGCCATTCGCCACCTCACAATCGACCGGCCGTTAAATAGCCTTGATCGGTCATCCAATTGGTCCGTGCCCCCAAGCTCCCGATAGCTCTGGGAAGATTAGCAGCGTCGCACCTGCTATGGGCTTCCACGAACTCAGCTATGAATTCGTGAAGTCCGTGCACGGACGCATCTGGTTAGCCGGTGGCGAAGCGTTTGCCATTGCCGGCCTTGGCGCGACTGGCCAGACTGCGTGATCAGCTTCACCATCCCGACTGCCAACGCGCATAGCCGGTGATGCTCGGGCGTGCTTGCCCAGATAGACCGCCCTTCCAAGGCGACAAGCTGGCCCCGTTCTGGGAAACGTAGTCTACAACGCCGGGGAAGATCGACGGGAAGCGGTTACAGCTTTGGAATGGGCGGATCGGATTTATCGTAAGATCGCGGCTGCTAGTGATCGCGAAGCTTATCCCGAGCCGAGATAGCCGGTCGCATTACGTCAACGGACCTGCGAAATCGTTATTGTCTTCAGGACGACTTGGCCCGTGCTCTGGTGCCGAATACAAAGACTGGCCAAGCGCCTACCGCCCCGGTGAAGCCGATCATGGCAATGGCGACCGCTGCTATTTGCGGCAGCGAAGGCATCTCATGTAGAACAATGGCACCCAGGATAATGGCGACGGGCGGCACCATGGCAGGCAATACCGCGGCGCGGGAAGCGCCCAGCCGGCGGACCGATTGCGCGTAGAAATATACCGTTACCAGGGCGGCGACAATCCCCTGTATGAAGGCCGTTGCGGCAAACCATCCCATGCTGACCTCAGGCAGTCCGTGGCCGGTAAGCAGATAAACCGGAAGGCAGACGAGGCCGGAAATCACGTTCACCGCCGCCACGGACGAGATCGGATCTGCATTCCAACGCCTCAGCATGAAGGTGTAGGCGGTCCACAGTATTGAACACGGCCCAGCCGAGCACGGCCAATAGACCCGCGGCAATGCCGGAACGTAGCGCGTCGTCGATATTGGCCTGGATCCGGGATTGGCTGGCATTCATGTCGTTTCTCCTAAGCGGTCAGTGATGCGTTTCGCCCCGGAAACCGGCAGGGCGAACGGTCACTCGAACTATCACTCAGGGCAGCAATGCCTACAAATGCCGCTTTATGGGGTGGGTGATGCCTTTTGCATATCACCCAAGGTGGCATGCAGGACGGAAAGGAAGCGGGACAGAACCGGGTTGGACGCATCACTGCGATGCGCAAACGTCAGCGGCATTGGTATCGACAGATCGTTCAGCCGGAAAAAGCGCACCTGAGCCGGCGGACGCCCGAGATTGGCCGAGTTGACAACAGCGGCGCCGATCCCGGAGCAGACCAACGACAGGATCGCTGCTTCGGTCGTCTCTTCCTGCACCACGTTCAGATGGATGCCGCTTTGCTGAAAGGCGCCGATCAGCCGGTCGTAATAGGTCGGGTAGGCCATGCGCGGAAACATCACGAAGGGACGGTCGGCCAGGCTGCGCAGATCGATGGGGAGGGTTTCGTCATGGTCGATGTCCCAGGCGCGCGGCACCGCCAGCACCACGTTATATTCCAGCAAGGGAATCGTGGTGAATTCACCGGACAGCGGCCCGTACTGATAGATGAATCCGCCATCCAGCGTTTCATCCGCTATCGCGCGCAATTGTTGCGGGCTGTTCAGCGCGGTCAGCTCGATTTTGACTTCCGGCACTTCGGCCTGGAAACGGCTGAAGGTCTTGGGTACCAGACCATCCCAGCCGGCGTTCTCGACGTAGCCGAGCCTGAGCTGGCCCCGCACGCCCACGGCCACGCGCTTGGCCACCTCGGCCGCGCTATCAAGCGCCGCCATCACTTTGCGCACGTCGCGCAGATAACTGTCCCCCGCTAATGTGACCTTCAGCCCGCGCGGTGAGCGCTCGAACAAGAGAAAGCCCAGTTCGTCCTCCAAGTCCTGGATTTGCCGCGAGATGGCCGGCTGGGTAATGTGCAGATGCTCGGAGGCCAGGCGCACGCTTTCGAATTCGGCCACGGCCATGAAATAGCGAAGATGGCGCAATTCCACGTTGAGTCTCTCGGATGAGCGATGCTTCGAATTTATCGCATGTTAGGAAATCGGCATTGGAAAGCATCAGCCGATTCCACGATAGTACTGCTCAACGAGACGGTCATCCCGACTTGCCCACCTTGAAGCGAGGAAGCGTATGAACACCACCAAAACCTACCGGATCGGCGACGCCAGGATTACCCGCGCCACGGACACGCTGCTCCACGGTCTGACGCCATCGTTCCTGTACGGCGACTGGAGCGCCGACGTGCTGAACGAACAGCCACAATTGCGCCGCCTGCTTGACGAGACGGGCGAGCATGTGATTCTCAGTGTCCATACCTGGGTAGTCGAATGGGGCGGGCAGATCTTCCTGATCGATACCGGGGTCGGCAACAACAAGGAGCGCCCGTTCAGCAAGCTGTTCCACATGTTGCAAACGCCTTATTTGGAACGCCTGGCCGCGCTGGGCATCCAGCCGGGGGACGTGAATCACGTGCTGCTGACGCACCTGCATGCCGACCATGTCGGCTGGAACACGCGCCTGGTCGATGGCCGTTGGGTGCCGACCTTTCCGAACGCGAAGTACGTGATGTCGCAGGGCGATCTGGATTTCTACGCCACGCCGGCCGCGGACAGCCGGCGGATGGTATTCGAGGACAGCGTGGCACCGGTGATCGAAGCCCAGCAGGCGGTCTCCATCAGCATCGACGGGGGCGAGTATCTGGATGGTTTTCGCTTCCATCCGACGCCTGGCCATTGTGCAGGCCACATGTCGATTTCGTTGACCTCGCGCGGCGAGACGGCGCTGTTCACCGGCGACGTGGTACACACCCCGATCCAACTGTATCGGCCGGAATGGAACTCGGTGTTTTGCCGGGAGCAGGAGCCGGCGCGGGAGTCGCGCCGCTGGCTCCTCGACTTCGCCGCGGATCAGGGCGCCACCTTGTTCACCGCGCATTTTCCCGACACCTCCGCCGGTCTGGTCAGGCGCCAGGGCAGCGGCTTCGAATGGCAGTTCGTTTAATCCCGCTTACGCCCGGAGCAACCAATGACTTCAACCACTGTCACGCCACAAGCCCTGGAGGCCCTGGCCAAGGAAACCGGCTTTGAATTTGACGCTGAACGCCTGGATGCCGTCACCGGCACCCTCGCATTCATCCGCTCGGTGATCGGCAAGCTGGACGAGCTCGACATGTCCGACGACAGCCTTTCCCAGCCATTCAACGTCGACTGGAGCTAATCCATGCAACCCTTTGAATTGAGCGTTGTGGAGGCTGCCCAGTACATTCAGTCCAATAACCTCTCGCCGGTGGAGTTGACCCGCTCCGTGCTGGACCGGGTACAGGAACTGGACAGCAAGTTGTCTGCCTACGTCACGGTCACGGAAGAGCGCGCCATGGCGGCCGCCCGCATTGCTGAGCTGGAAATCCGCCGAGGCGAATACCGTGGCGTGTTGCATGGCATTCCCTACGCCCTGAAAGACCTGATCGATGTCGAAGGCCTGCCGACCACGGCAAGTTCACGTGTCCGCCAGCATCACGTCGCTACTGCCAATAGCGTAGTGGCGGACAGGCTCGCACTAGCCGGCATGGTACTAACCGGCAAGACGCACACCCACGAGTTCGCCTTTGGCCTGACCACGCCGCAGACCAACAACCCATGGGCGCATGACCGCTCCCCGGGCGGATCGAGTGGTGGCTCCGCCGCCGCGGTGGCTTATGGTGGAGCGCTGGCTGCTCTGGGGACCGATACCGGCGGCTCAATCCGGGTACCGGCCGCGCTATGCGGCGTGGTCGGTTTGAAACCGACTTTCGGTCTGGTCTCGCGCCAGGGTGTGGTGCCACTCTCTGGCTCACTCGATCACGTCGGGCCGATTACCCGCACCGTAACCGATGCCGCGGCGATGCTCGATGTTATCGCACAGCCGCGTTCCAAACGGTCGCAGAGCTACCGCCATACCTTGGGGCAGGACATCAAAAGGGTGCGTGTCGGGGTGCCGACTAACTATTTCTTTGACCATGTCGCTCCGGACATCAAGGCCACGGTCCACAGCCATCTCACCGCACTTGCCGCCGCCGGCGCTGTACTGGTGGACGTCGAAATCCCGCTGCCGGACTATTTGATCCCGACCCAGTGGGGGTTGATGGTGCCCGAGTCCGCCACATACCACGAGGACACCATCCGCCGGGTGCCACATCTGTATGGGGACGACGTGCGGATTCTGCTTGAAGCCGGCTCCTTTGTACCGGTGCGTGACTACATCCTGGCCCTGCGTGCGAGAAATGCCCATCAAAGGGCGTGGCGGGAAATGTTCGCGGGCATCGATATCCTGCTCACGCCGACTGTCCCACACACTGCGCCGCTGCATGGGCAGGAGACCTTCACTTGGCCGGACGGGGCCGAGGAAAGCGTGGTGTCCGCCTTTGTCCGGCTGTGCGCACCAGCGAATGTACTGGGGTTGCCTGCGTTGAGCGTGCCGGCTGGATTCGATAGAGGCGGTTTGCCGTTCGGCGTGCAGCTAATTGGCAAACCTTTCGACGAGCACACGGTGCTGCGCGTCGGTCATGTCATCGAGGCGCAAATCCCGGCTTGAGCCTGGCCTGCTCGTAATTCCCCCTGCTGATGCAGGCCAAGTTTGAAGTCCCCTCTCCAAAAATGGGAGGATACCTGGGACGCTATCGCCATTACGAATCCAGTCATCTTGCGATTCATCACTCCCACTACTTTGGAGTCAGACATGTTTGCCAGATCCGCTATGTCGTTGCGTGCCCTGATGCTCGGCGCGCTTGTGGTTACTTCCAGCATTGCGGTCGTTACGCCGCGCTCTGCCTACGCCGCCGCGCCTCAAGTGCGTACTCAAGCGCCGGGCTATTACCGGATGATGTTGGGGCATTACGAAATCACCGCTCTTTCAGACGGCACCGCCAAAGTCCCGCTCGACCACTTGCTGGCAGGCATTTCGCCGGCGGAAATTCAGCGGTTGCTTGCACGCAACTTTGAGATGCCCAAGGCGGAGACCTCTATCAATGCCTTCCTGGTCAATACCGGGACAAAGCTGCTGTTGGTGGATACTGGGGCCGGCAACGATTTCGGGCCTGGCATTGCAGGAGCCTTGCAAGCCAATATCCAAGCAGCAGGTTACCGGGCCGAAGATATCGACGCAGTTTTGCTGACCCATATTCACCTCGACCATTCCGGTGGGCTGACGGTAGATGGGAAGGCGATGTTTCCCAACGCCGTGATTTATGTGAATCAGGAGGAAGCGGAGTTCTGGTTCAACCCCGCCAACCGCTCCAAGGTGCCCGCGGGGCAGAGGGATGCATTTGCTCGCGCAGATGCGTCGTTTGCCCCGTACCGAACCGCCGGAAAGATCCGTACGTTTGCCGGAGGAACCGAGCTTTTTCCTGGCGTCCGTGCCATAACCATGTCGGGGCATACGCACGGGCACACTTTTTACCAAGTCGAAAGCCGGGGGAAGCGCATGCAGTTTTGGGGTGACACCATTCACGCTCAAAGCGTGCAGTTCTCCAGGCCAGAGGTGACAATCGATTTCGATGTGGACCAAGCTGCTGCGGCAAGGCAGCGTAAAAAAGCATTTGCCGATGCTGCCGCAAAGGGATATTGGGTGGCCGCAGCGCACATCTCTTTTCCTGGTCTGGGACATATCCGTCGCGATGGGAAGGCCTATAGCTGGGTACCCGCCAACTACAGCAGTGGTCAGTAACTCAAGAGGTGAGTTCAACGACAGACCTTTTCCCCACGAGGATACAAAGGAGGCTTCAACGGGAGCCTCTTTTTTTTCAGGGACATGTTCACTAGGACCTGGCTGAGTGGCCGCAATTGCCCAAACTTTGCAATGTTCAATCCCGTCGCGACGAACTCGATGACTGCTGTGCGCCCAACACCCGCCGTTGGGTTAGCGAGTCTCCAACGGCAGCGAAGGGTCGGACAGCGACCGTTACAGCAGGCGCAAACTGACTCTCCCTTCACCAGAAAGGAGCTTGTCATGGACACGCAAACCTCCCCCGCGCCTCACGTTCCTTGGAACAAAGGGAAGCTTACGGGTCAGAAGCCGCCCTTGAAGCTCAAGGAAATCTGGGCGATCCGCACCAGACTCTAAATGTCCTCGAATGCTCGCGAGCTTGCGCTATTCAACTTGGCCATCGACAGCAAGCTCCGAGCTTGCGATCTGACTCGAATGCTGGTCCAAGACATATGCCACGGCGATCACGTGGCCGCCCGAGCCACAGTCACTCAGCAAAAAACCCATCGACCGGTGCAGTTTGAGATCACCGAGCAGACCCGTGAGAGCGTTGCTGCCTGGATTCGGATACGAGGGCTCCGTTCATCTGACCACCTTTTCCCAAGCCGACTTCACGCCACCGCGCGGGCGGCTTCGTCCGATCGGCCGCTACGGCCGACTTGACACAGACAGTTGACCTCACGGCAGCCATGGTCGACGACTGTCGCGGAAGAAGGCCGCCTGGCGCCGAGTTCATCTCTCGCCGTCGCGAGAGGTCCTAACGAGAAAATCGTGAATGTAGTCGGAAATAAGTTCGGGGTGTTGGTGCTGTGGGGCGTGCCCCGCTTCGGAGAAGAAGATGAATTGTGCTTGCCGCATCTTCCCGATCAAAGGAAACCAGTTCTGCCCAGCGGTGCTCGTATCGTGGTCTCCTGCAATTACCAGGATCGGCACATTCACTTGCCCCATGCGATCGCGCCGGTGCTCCTCATCCTTGCGGAAGCCCTCTGCCGCCGTGAAGTACGGCGCCAACTCGTCGGGCCTGGCGGGTATCTTGGAGGTAACGTCAGCCCTAGCGTAGATGCGTTCGTGAGATGCCTTGGCCGCGGCACGGCTTGCCTTGGAGGCGGGCTCGAAAAACAAAACCTCCTCATCCGCCAGATCGTTCACAGGCTTGAATGCACGATCGAGAAACACCTGCTGCAGTGGGATATCGTTATGTCCGGGTGGGTTGGTTCCGATGAGGATCGCCTGAGTAACGCGTTGCGCGTGGTCAAGAAGATAGGTCTGAGCGACAAGTCCTCCCCACGACCAGCCGAGGATGACGAAACGATCGGCCTCGATTGCGTTGGCGAACTCATCGATGAACTTCGACGCCGATGCCATGGAGTCGGGCAGTTTGCCAGTCGAGTATCCGATGCCGGGATAGTCGACGGTGACGACGGTGTACCGCGACGCTAGTCCGTCAAGAAACAACGGATCCCATGTATCGAGCGTCCCGCGTAAGCGGTTGGCGAGAATGATCGTCGGTCCCCGCCCTATCTTGCGGTAGGCAATCCTGTCGCCCTCGACCGTCACGTAGGACGTCGGGGCGGTACCCGCGGAGACCGCGGCATCGGCGGCAGCCGCGTGGGCCGCAGTGGGGAGAACGCCGAAGGTTGGCATGCATCGGGCGAAAAAACGCTTCATGACCGTATCTCCTGGAAAGTTGGTGGCTATGTCACCACCGGATCATTGGGAGTGGCTTGAGGAGGTGCAGGACAGCGTGCCGGCATGTCAGTCGAAGAAGACAGCGGTGGAATCCGGCGTTTGGAAACAGCGCGAATTCGTCGGCCAGAAACCTTTTCGAAATCGACGCCGTGATGAATCCGCCGGTCACGTCTACACAGTCGGCCTGCTGAAAATATCGACCAACTCGCCTTCGGTGCCGCGATAGGGTCGGATCTTGCGATGCTGGCAGATCATGGCGTCCACCAATTCGCCGATGCTCCGGTGATCGGCATCGTCCAGCCAGTCGCCGTCGAGCAGCGGCAGTTGGGCAAATAGCCTCGGCTGTCCTTGTTCTGCATGGCTCATCACAAGGGCAACAGAGATTCAGGGGGTGACCGTCAGTCGGTGGGAGCGGCGGATACGCATCGCCTGGACCGTCGCGCCAGTCAGGTAGACGAGGAAGCCGATGCCAACCATCGCCTTCAGTGTCGGATCTTCCGGACCGCTGAAGGCCGGATGGCCGATCGGGATGCGCGTGCCGGTCTCCGTCAATCCTGGGATCAGATGGAAGAACAGCGTAAGCGAGTAGCCCAGTACGGCCAGGTAGCGTGCTACGCCCGCTTCCCTATGTCGCTCGCAGG
This sequence comes from Cupriavidus necator, assembly GCF_040578825.1. Taxonomy (GTDB): domain Bacteria; phylum Pseudomonadota; class Gammaproteobacteria; order Burkholderiales; family Burkholderiaceae; genus Cupriavidus; species Cupriavidus necator_E. The sequence continues at coordinate 80,555 of NZ_JBEFLI010000005.1, forward strand.
CACTGGCAATGGCGAGCACTGCCAACGTCAGGATTGCCAGTGCATGGGGCGGCCCGAATCCGCCATGGCGGAAAATAAAGAGCCCGGTGAATGCCGTCGCTGCCGTCAGCCATATATAAAGCCGGCCGGATCGCGTCCTCATCTCGATTTCGCCGTGCTTAAACAACGCCACCAGACCACACGCCACTGCCACCAGGGCAATCGAGGTGTGGAGTATTCCGAGCGGACTGAGGTTGAGCATGATGGCACTCCGGGTTCGCCTGCTTAGACGCCGTGGAGGATCCGTATCGGCAGTACGTCTGCGCGAGCGGGGGAATAATCAGGAGCGAACGAAAGCCAACAGGTCCGCGTTAATCGTCTCGGCATGCGTGGTAGGCATGCCATGTGGGAATCCCTTGTATGTCTTCAGGATGCCATTGCGCAACAGCTTTGCCGAAAGGGGTGCTGAGTCGGCATAGGGCACAATCTGGTCGTCGTCGCCATGCATTACCAGCGTCGGCACAGTGATCTTCTTCAGATCCTCCGTGAAATCGGTCTGTGAGAAGGCGACGATGCCGTCGTAGTGCGCCTTGGCGCCTCCCTGCATGCCCTGCCGCCACCAGTTCGCGATGACTCCTTCGTCCGCCTTGACGCCCGGTCGATTGAAACCGTAGAAGGGACCGGCTGGAATGTCACGGTAGAACTGTGCCCGGTTGTTTGCTACCTGCGCCTGGAAGCCGTCGAAGACGTCCTTCGGCAATCCACCTGGATTGGCCTCAGTCTTGACCATCAATGGTGGCACCGCGGCGATCAGCACGGCTTTCGCAACGCGACTTTCCCCGTGTCGAGCCAGATAGCGGACGACTTCGCCCCCGCCGGTGGAGTGGCCGACATGGATGGCGTTCTTCAGGTCTAGATGGGACGTCACGGTTGCCAGATCGTCGGCATAGTGGTTCATGTCGTGACCGCTGGCGATCTGGGTCGACCTGCCGTGGCCACGCCGGTCATGGGCGATCACCCGGAATCCGTGGTTCAGGAAGAACATCATCTGCGCGTCCCAGTCGTCCGCGCTCAGAGGCCATCCGTGGGAGAAAACAATGGGCTGGCCACTGCCCCAGTCTTTGTAAAATATGTCGACGCCGTCCTTTGTTCTGACCGTATGCATGGCATTGTCTCCTTGTTGGTTGCCCGTGCTCGCCGGGACGGTTGCATTGGTGGCGGCGTCCGCTGCGCGGGACATCGAAAGCCATGCCGCGATCGACGCGGTGGCCATCAGAATGCCGCGCCTTGTCGCCATCATCACCGGTTCTGTTGTGTCGTTCATTGCGCTTCTCCGCGGTTCTCCCACATCACCCGGCCAAGGAACGTCAGCGTGCGGTCCCAGGCCTGCTCGGCCCACAACGGATCGAACTGCGTCCGCGAAATGCGACCGGGTCCGATTGCCGTCTCGTTCGCGAACGCGTGATGCGCGAGGTAGCGGTGAAACTGCGCGCGCGCGCCGGCCGCGTTCAACCGGCGCTCCAGCTCGTTCACCGTGTCGATGGCGAAGAACGCATCCTGGATCGCCCAGTGGCCAATGATCGGCGCCCGGATCTCGCTGGCGTCCAGATATTCAAGGGGTGGATAACCGTACCAGATGACGCCGGCCGCGAGCATTCGGTGCTGGCACAGCGATAGCAGCGACAACGCGCCGCCCATGCAATAGCCCATCACCGCAATCCGTCGCGACCTGGCGCCGAGAAAGGCCAGCGCACCGGCCACGTCCTGAGCGGCCACGTCCGCGAAGTCGAGGTTGTTCATCAAGTGATGGGCCTCTTCCTCTTCCACGGTCATCCGGCCGCGATACAGGTCAGGCACCAGGGCAGCATAGCCGGCCCGGGCAAGCCGGTCGGCAACACCGCGGATCTGGTCGTTCAGCCCCCACCACTCCTGCAGGATGAGCACCGCGGGCGCGTCGGCCGGATCGTCGGGTTCAACCAGGTAGCCATCGAGCCCGCGTCCATCCGGACGCTCGAAACTCGCCATCGCTCCGCGAAATCTCATAGCACTGCTCCTCCATTGGCATGCCGCAGTCCTGCAAGTGCTTTCGAGGTTAGCGCTCCACGCCTTGGTTCGCCTTGGGGAGTGCTGAAACGTCCTGAAAAGTCCTGACAAGCGGCGGTGGAAGGCAGCCTGGGTCACGCTGCGTCCCGCCATCGCTGACCCATAGCCGTGCGAGGCTCGCGCGGCAGCGCGCCTCCCAGGCGACAAAGCGGTGTCGGCGTGCCAGGTAGAACGCATTCAGGAGCATCGCCTCGGCTGATGGCCCGGCCGACGTCTCCGATCGCCGCATCCGCACCTCGGCCTTTGCCCGCAGCAGTTCTACCCACGAGAACAGGTCGTTCGTCGCTACAGCGCGTGCCAGCGGGCGGGCCAGCAGGCGTTGCGCATCGTCCGGCCGCCCGGCCTTGGCCAACGCGATGGCGGTCTCCGAAAAGAAGGCAGCCAGCACGACGCAATACTGCGCGTGGCCAATCTCCTCGAGCGACGGGACGATGCTGGCGTCATAGGCCTGCACCACGCCCGCGCGCAGCGCCAGCAGCCCGCGCCACATTTCGGCGCGCGCCTTCCAGGTGGACACACCGTGCCGCCGCGTGACATCGGCAAGCGCCTGAGCCGCGACGTCGAGGCCGTCGTGGTCCTCGCGCAGCAGCGCGGTCGGGCATACGGCCTCGCTCAGCGCATAGCACGCCGATGGCGCGTGGCCTAGCGCCTGGGCCTCGCCAAGCGCGCATCGGGCTGCGTGCACCGCCTCGTCGAACCGGCCAAGGAAGGCCAGCGACTGCGCGAGCAACGACTGCGTCATCGCACGTTCGTCGTACAGGAACCGGATTCGTTCAAGACGGCTGGCGCCCTCCGACGGCATGCGAATCCGCGCCAGTTCCGCCAGCGCATTGTCCATCCGCCCGATGCACATCTGCGAGATGGCGGAAATCCTGCGCGCCACCATCCGGTCTCCGGGCCAGCCGGTGCGTATTGCGACATCGGAGAATCGCGACGCCAGCCGGAGCGCCTCGGGATGTCGTCCGTTCAGATAGGCGTGACTCCAGCAGCCCCAGAGGCCGCGCAACTGGTATTCGGCGTCGCCAGCCTCCTCGGCAAGCGCCAGTGCTCTCGCAAAAGCATCGCTTGTATCGTTGCCCACATTCTGGAAGAGCAGGCAGGCGCCGCGCGCGGCATGGAGCTTCATCTCCCATTCGGGCAACGGCAGCGATCTCCGGGCCGCCGCAGGCAAGTGTGGCAGGCGTTCCAGGGCGAGGTCCACTCGCCGCAGGCATTCTTCGATCAGCGAGAGCTGCATCATCGGCGCGATGCTTGCCACCACGAGTTCGATGGCAATCGCCTGCGTCCCGGCGCCCGAGAAGCCCCAGTCGATGGCCGCGCGAAGATCGTGCAGATACAGTCCAAACGTGCGACGCCAGTCGATGTCCGCCCTGTCACGAGCGAGCTTCTCTGCCGTCCGGAAGACATCGAGAACGTGCCGGGCGTGGCGGCCGATCCAGTCATGGCTCGTGCCGCTCTCGGCCAGCCGTTCGCGCGCGTAGGCTCGGATGGTGTCCAGCAGGCGATAGTGCATCTGAGGCAGCCTCGTTACCGTTCCGACGAGCGACTTGTCGACCAGCTCCATGAGGACAGAGGCCACTTCATGCCGTGGCATTTCTGCGCCCGCCAGCAAGCGCTGCGCCGATTCGAGCGTAAAGTTGCCCGCGAAGACGCTCAGCCGGGCCAGCGCCGTCTGCAGGTCCGGGCGCAATAGCGCATAGCTCCAGTCCACCGTGGCGCGCAGAGTCTGCTGGCGCGGCAATGCGGTCCGGGCGCCGTAACGCAGGATTGCGAATCGGTCCCCCAGCCTGGCCGCGACTTCGTCAAGACCCAATGCGGGCGTGCATGCGGCAGCGAGCTCGATGGCCAGCGGAATGCCGTCGAGCTGGCGACAAATACCCGCAACGAGTGGCACGTTGCTCGCCTGCACCTCGATGCCGACGCGCTCGATGAAGAGTTCGACCGCACCGAAGCGCATCGCGTCCCCAGCTTCGTCGCGCGGAGGCATGGCGAGCGAAGGCACACGATGCACACGCTCGCCATCGATCCGCAACGGCTCCCGGCTCGTGGCCAGTACCTTCGAGGCTGGTGAGATCTGCAGCAGGGAAGCAACGAATTGCGCGGCGCTGTCGATCAGGTGTTCGCAATTGTCGACGACGATCAGGCACTGGCGGTCGCACAAGCGCGAAGCCAGCTTGCCAAGATCCGGCGTGCCATCCCCCGGCGGGAACCCAAACGCGCCCGCGATCGCGGCAGGGACATAGTCCCCCGACGAGATTCCCGCGAGCTCCACCAGCACTACGCCATCGGTGAACGCGCCCGCCTCGCCTCGCGCCGCTTCGATGGCGAGCCGGGTCTTGCCGACCCCTCCCGCGCCCGTCAGGGTCACGACGCGGTGCGCGCCGATAAGATGTTTCACCTCGGCAAGCTGTCCATCACGGCCGATCAGGCGCGACACATGGGCGGGAAGCCCCCGCCTGTGCAAATCTGCCGCCCGTCCTTCCGCCGATGCGGCGGCGGAAGGGGCTGGGGCTGCGGTCGATACTGCCGGCCCATCGATAGTCAGGTCCGAAACGAACTGATATCCGTGCCCCGCTATCGTGCGTATCGCGTCGCGGTCGTCGCACAGCGCTCGGCGCAACAGCGATACCTGTCCCTCCAGCGTGTTCTCGCCGACGACGCGGCGGGGCCAGACCGCTTTCATGATCTCCGCCTTGCTGACCACCACACCACGCTGCTCAATCAGCAGCAACAGCAAGTCGAAGGCACGCTCCCCGACGTTGATCCGGACGCCATCGCGCAACACTTCTCGCCGCGCGGCGTTGACTGTCGTCGTACCAAAACGGCATTCCACAAGGGACGAGGGCGTCGGGGATATCTGCGCCATGATGCGGTCTCCGGACCGGGCGAACTCAAGATAGTCTAGCCGTGGACGCGCCCGTAGCTTTTCCGCCGTCCGGCTAGTGACAAGTTGGTATGGCTCAACTCCACTTCTGGCCGGTCGGCCGCGGAGATTCGCCAGTTCAAGCGACCGGCGAACGTGCGGCGCGTTGGTGACAGTTGCGTGGGCCAACCGCCCATCATTTCTTGAAACTTCGATCTCCAGCTACGTAAAATCGGCAAGTGTCGCCTGAACTTTGCATGGCAACCCCACGTGAAGTGCCTCCCAAGGAGCCATCCATTGACGAAGCTGGTCTGCCCGGAGTTCGACGAGTTCGAGGCGGCGCTTTACGGCGTCCAGGGAAGATATGTCTTACGGTCCCGGCCACAGCGAGACTGGCAGCTAAAGGTCATCGACCTCGATGGCGTGGCGATCATGATGGGCCGGGAGGGCGCCTCCACTGCCTATTCCGGCGTCGGCATGGCCGACTACTTCAACATCTTCGTTCCGTTGAGTGCACAACAATGCACCATTGTCGATGGCCATGCCTTCGACGCCCGCACGGTCGGCTGGATGGCGCCCGACCAAATGTTCCATATCGTTGCGGAGCGGGCGGCAAGCTGGCTGACGGTGGCAATATCGGCGCCATTGGTCCTGCACTGGGTCCACATGCACGTCGACGAGTTCGACGCCACACTCCTCTCCAACAATCTGGTCTGCACCGGTCGCAACGGCGTGCCAACGCTACTGGCAACGATTCGGCGCATCTTGCGCGTCGAGCGCGACGAGCCCGATCAATTGCGCCATCCGGGCGCCTTGCTCGCAGCGCGCGCCGAGTTGATCGACCTCGTGTTTCGCGCCGTGCTGACGTTCGACGATGGCGCGGCCCAAATCCGCCTCAAGCCGCGTCATCGGCAGATCCTGAGCAGGGCGCTGGGCTTCCTCGAATCCGTGGGGGAAACGACGGTTCTTGTGGACGACCTCTGCGCGGCTGCCGATGCATCTGAACGCACGGTCCGCAACGTCTTTCATCGATACCTGGGCATGGGACCGCATCGCTACCTGGCGCTGTACCGCATGCATGCCATCCGCGTAGCCCTCTGCAATGCAATGCCGGGCGATACGGTATCCGCGATCTGCGGACGATTCGGTGTCTGGGACTTTGGCCGGTTCGCCGCGCTCTATCGCGCCTACTTTGGGGTTCTCCCATCGCAGACGCTTCGACGGCGCCGGCGTTGATTGAGGGGGAGAATTTGGATTGGTTGGGGCGCCCGCGGACGGGCGACTGCAATGCGAGATAGCAGGCGACCAGCCATGCAGTGCCCTTGGCGATTGACGGTAAGCGGAAATGGATACTAAATTCCCTTATAGATCAATGCGTTAGACTATTTTTGGCGAAAATTTCACGAATTCCGGCCTTTATTTGCGCTTGCCGATCCGGGCGAGGGAAAGGGTTTCAAGCCGCTCCGCAATGACGTTGCGCATCGTTGCAGGTGCGTTCAGTTGGTCCAGCAGCCCCGGCCAGTTGGCATGGGCCAGCGCAACGGCTTCCTTGACCGCGGCCGTCGCGATGCGGCGCGGCACGCCAGCCTTCTCCGCGATCATCTCGTACGTGGCGAGCGTTTCCTGCCGCTGCAGCTTGTCGATCGCTACGTTCTGGCCATAGCCGGCAAAGCCCGGTAGCGCGGCGACGCAGACAATGTCATACGCCGGCGACAACTCGGGAAGGATGCCGTTGTGGTAGATCACCGAGAAATTCTTCAGGTGCGCGTCGCTGTTGCCGATCAGGGTGTTGACGGCTTGGCGCAGGAAGAACTGCCGGACGTTCTCTACGCCGCTCGGGCTCAGCCGGTAGAGCGTGGCGACGAGCTGGATATAGGCGCCGACGTTCGCGTACTTCTTCGCCGGCATCCGGCCCAGCATCTGGCAGCCGTCTTCCGCGTGCACGTGGCCCGCCGGCGTGCGGTCGAAGCGATCGACCGCGAGGTAGTGGAGGTCCGCGCCCAGCGAATCAGCCAGCCCCTCGACGTCGATGGTCGACATCGGAAGCACGCGCGTCGGGGCGACATTGACGCCAGCGGCCGCGGCAAGGCGCATCGAGATGAACTCGTTGAACACCTGGGCGTCGTCGTTCTTCGCCGGCAGCTTCGCAATGATGTCCGAGAGCTTGCCCCTGGTTGGCAGGGTATAGCGCTCTCCCTTCTGCACGGTGGACAGTGCCAGCTTGTTCTGCACGCCGGACACCGAGGCCGCGCCTTCGGTCGCACCTTCCACCACCGCGATCTTGAGATTGTCTGCGCCGCCGGTGACACCAAACGTCCGGGCGTATTCCGGCAGCGAATCGATATCCGCAGGTATGGCGACGACCGCTCCAGGCAAGTCATTGCCTGCCGAAGCGAGGATGCCAAAATCGTCCTTGTCGTCCGGATTGCTGCGGGTCACCTCGAGGCGCTTGCGCAGTTCGCCTTCCGGAAGCAGCCCCGCAAAATAGGGCGGAAGCTCGTGGCCAGTGCTGTAGATCGCCGGATGAAAGGGGTTGTCCAGCACCTCGGACGTCGCCTTGCGGCCCGCTTCGGTCGGGACGGTGATCGACAGGCTCAGCGTCGGCCGGTCCGCGTCGCCACGATACGCCTCCGACGGGACGAAACGGACATTGCCCCCGGCCTCGCACAGGTAGCCGCACAGGCGACCGTACAAGTGGACCTCAAGAAAACGCGGGTGCCATTCGAAGCTCATTCTTTATTCAGGAATACGTCGAGGGCACTGCGAGCGCTGCGGTCGGGGCCGCTGCCTTTGCCTTCCAGGATCTGCTTCACCTCCATCAACCGCTCCTTGGGCACCAGTACCCATTCCGAATCCAGGGCGGCGGCCAGCGCTTCCAGAGTCGAGGCGCGACTGTCGTTTTTCCCGCGGAGAATGGCAGAGAGATTCTGCGCGGCCATGCCGAGCGTGCGGCCTAGCTCGGCGAGCGTTTTGTGTCTTGCCAGTCGCATCTGCTGGCACTGAAGGAGTAATGACATATCATTAACCAGCTTGGGAATGTATGCCATAGTATGAGCCATCCATCGCGTCGCCACAAGCCAGGCACAATGATATGGCATGAAAAAGCCTGAAAACTAATGCCATATCATGCGAACCAGCTTGAGGGCAAAATACCGCACGCAAAAAGCGTTTATCGCGCGTCTTTGACATCAGGATAGGGGCCAACATGCGGCGATGACGAGGGCTGCCCGGCCCGCCGGTCGGCATGGCGTGCTGAGCGGCAGGCTTTCGTGGTGAACTCGGGGCGGGCGCAGTCTGGACAACGATGGCAGGACTTTGTGGCCCGAATAGGCAGCCCCGGACCGTCATCGTCAAATTTAATTGAACATTTTGTCAATGTGAGTGGGGATTGTATAGCGTAATTATCCAAGCAAGAATGCTAGGCTGACCGCGATGGGACAGCCCACGCCCGAGAAACCTTCAGCTTCAGGGACGGCGCGTGCCTCGAAACAGCCCAAGGAGACAAACAATGCAGACGCCTGACCAATCCCAAGGCATCGACTTCCCGCTTGAGGGCGTGCGCGTACTCGACCTGTCGCGCGTGTTTGCGGGGCCGCTGTGTGGCCAGGTCCTGGCCGATTTCGGGGCTGAGGTGGTCAAGGTGGAGCATCCCGGCCGCGGCGACGACACGCGCGACTGGGGCATGCGCATCGGCAAGACCGAGACGACCTACTACAACAGCATGAACCGCAACAAGCGGTCCATCACGCTGGATCTGCAGAGCAAGGAAGGCGTGCAGATTGTCTACGACCTGCTGCCGCAGTTCGACGTGGTCATCCACAATTTCAAGACCGGCGGGGCCGAGAAGCTGGGCCTTGGCTACGAGCAGCTCAAGGCGATCAAGCCCGAACTGATCTATTGCGCGGTTTCCGGCTACAACAGCAGCGGCCCCGAGGCCAAGCGTCCCGGCTACGACCTGGTGATCCAGGGAGAAGCCGGCCTCATGGCGCTCAACGGCGAAGCCGACACGCCGCCGCTGAAGTTCGGTGTGGCGGTGGTGGACCTGATGACCGGCATGTATGCCGCGCAGGCGGTACTGGCAGCCTTGTTCCGCCGCGAACGCAAGGGCAAGGGCCAGCTGATCGAAATGGCGCTGTACGACTGCGGGCTGATGGTCACCGGCTATTACGGCCTGGACGCCATGCTGCTCGGGCGCGACCCTGCCCGCTATGGCAATGCCCATCCGTCCATCGTGCCCTATGGCATGTTCGAGGCCGCCGATGGCCCGCTGATCATCGCCGTGGGCAACAACAGCCAGTTCGACAAGTTCTGCCGCCAGGTCATCGAGCGTCCGGACATTGTCGAGGACCCGCGCTATGCCACCAATGTGGAGCGCGCCAGAAACCGCGAGACGCTGACCCCGCTGATCACGGGTTTGATCCGCGGCTTTGCGCGCGACCTGCTGCTTGAGCGCATGACCGCCTGCGGCATTCCCTGCGGCAAGGTGGCGGGACTGCACGAGGCTTTGACCAGCGAGCGCACCCGCGAGGGCGGCCTGCTGCGCGAGATGCCGCATCCCGTGGCAGGCAGCACGCACGTGTTCGCGCCCCCATATCGTTTGGATGGCCAGCGCCTGCCGATCCGCAACGCGCCGCCCACGCTGGGCGAGGGCACGCGGGCGGTACTGCAGAACCTGCTGCAGATGAGCGATGAGCAACTGCAGGATCTGCAGGCCCGCGGCGTGCTGACGCTGCCCGAGGCACCGCAGCAAGCCTGAGTTTTCGCGCCGCGCGGACGCACATTGACGTCCGCGCGACCCCGCCCGGCAAGGGGGGCTTGGGTTCCCTTGCACTGATTCAACCTGGAACAACAATCGTGCGTACTCGAAATTTCACCCGTAAGGTCCACTCCCGGCGTCGTGCCATTCTGGCCCTGGCCGCAGTGCCGCTGCTCGTCAGCAGCGCTTTCGCGCAATCCTGGCCCAGCAAGCCGATCAAGCTTGTCGTGCCGTTCCCGCCGGGCGGGCCCACGGATACGGCGTCGCGCATCGTCGGCCAGAAGCTGGCCGAGCGCCTGAAGCAGCCGGTGGTGGTGGAGAACCGCGCCGGTGCATCGGGTTCCATCGCTGCCGCGCAGGTGGCCAAGAGCGCGCCGGACGGCTACACGCTGATGATGCTGGCCACGCCCACGCTGCTGGCGCCGTACCTGTACAAGAAGGCGGGCTACGACACGACCAAGGACTTCACGCCCGTAGCCACCGTCTATGACCTGCCGATCGTAGTGGTGGTCAACCCGACGCTGCTGCCCAACGTGACGGACCTGCCCAAGCTGATCGCACAGGCCAAGGCCCAGCCGGGCAAGCTCAACTACACCAGTTCCGGCGCGGGCAGCTTCGGCCATCTGAGCATGGAACTGCTCAAGCAAATGGGCGGCTTCGAGATGCAGCATGTGCCGTACAAGGGTGGTGTGCCTGCGATCAGCGACACCATCGGTGGCCAGGTCCCCATCATGTACGCCGACCTGGTCGCCGCGCTGCCGCATATCCAGGCAGGCAAGCTGCGTGCGATCGCGGTCGGCTCGCCGCAGCGCGTGAGCATGCTGCCCGACGTCAGGACCATTGCCGAGCAAGGCTTCAAGGGCTATGACGCCGTTTCCTGGGGCGGCCTGCTGGCGCCGCCGGGCACGCCCAAAGAGGTGGTGGACCGCGTCGCCGGCGAGGTCGGCAAGATCCTGGCCGACAAGGATGTGCAGGACAAGTTGCTGAAGGCCGGTGCCATTGCCAACTACCAGGCGCCGGCGCAGATGGGCCAGCGCATCCAGCAGGATTATGCCAAGTGGGGCAAGGTGATCCGCGAGAAGGGCATCGCGGTCGAGTAAGCGTCAGCAAGCCGGGCACGCTGCAACGGCGTGCCCGGTGCACCCATTCCCGGGCGGTCAGCGACCCGGCATCCACGAATCTCCCCGCAGCGCCTCCATCGCGCTGCCGAAATCTCCCACGCGCGGCATTGCTGCGTTCAGTCCAGCGTCACCCCAGTATCGGCAGTCAGCTTCATCACCACCGGCAGGTACGCCTTGTAGGCGTTTTCGGCTTCGGCAGGCAGATTGCCGATGGGCTCGGCGCCCATGTCCTCGATACGCTGCGAGAACTGCGGGCTTTTCACCAGCGCGCTGACCTCGCGGCCCAGGCGGTCGATGATGGGCTGGGGGGTCCTTGCCGGGGCCATCAGGGTGATCGGTCCGGTAAGCCGGTAAGCCTCATCGGGATAGCCGGCCTCGGCAAAGGTGGGCACGTTGGGCAGCGCCCTGGCGCGATGCGAGCCGGCAACCGCCAGGGGCCGTAGCCGGCCGCCAGCGAAGTGCTGCTGCAGGGCGGTGACCGAACCCACCGTGACATTGATCTGGCCGGCCAGCAGATCGGTCACCATCGGCCCCTCGCCACGGTAGGGCACGTGCAGGATGTCCACTCCATACATTTTGGCCATGTAGGTCTGGATGGTATGCGGCTGGGTGCCGGGTCCCCACGAACCCATGCGCAGCTTGCCGGGTTCCTTTTTCGCAAATTGGATCAGTTCGCTCACCGTCCTGGCCGGCACGGCGGTGTTGACCGCCAGCACGGTACGTGCGGTCGCCACGTCGGAAATCGGGCGCAGGTCGGTGCGCGGGTCGTAGGGCAGCTTCTTGTACAGGGCCAGGTTAGCGGTGATCGGGCCAGGGATGGTCAGCAGCAGGGTGTAGCCGTCGGGCGGCGACTTGGCCGCCTGGTCGGTGCCGATGATGCCGCCCGCGCCGCCCTTGTTCTCCACCACCAGGGTCTGGCCGAGGCGCTTGCCCAGGCCATCAGCCAGCGCGCGTGCCAGGGTGTCGGTCAGGCCACCGGCCGGGTAGGCCACGATCAGGCGCACCGGCTTGCTCGGGGAGCTGGCCTGGGCCTGTGCGCCCAGCGGCAGCAGGCACAGGGCTGCCGCCATGAACAGGGCGGCACGCCGCCCGCCGGACTGGCTGCGGATTTTCATGTTCTGTCTCCTGGAAAAAGGTGGAATCACCCCCGGGTGGTCCATGGCCCCGTTCAGGTTTCCCGCTCCGGTTTCGAATCTCTGTCGAAGCCACAGAACATAGGGGTGCTCCGCGAGACCGGTCAAGGCGATGGCCTATATTTCCAATATGTGGAAATTGATTCCGCTTTTTGACACAGGATGGACAGCTGTCCAGACTGGATAAACGGGAGACGCCATGAACATGCCAGTCGAACAATTCATCGCCGAGCGCCGCCGCGAGGACCCGTCCTTCGGTGGCCTGCTGGCCAAGGGCTTTGCCTTGCTGCGCTGCTTTATCGATGAGCCGCGTCCGCTGGGCAACGGGGAACTGGCGCAGCGCCTGGAACTGCCGCGCGCCACGGTGTCGCGCATCTGCCGCACCCTGTTCGAGCTGGGCTACCTGGACTGGGACCCCAAGCTCGACAAGTATTTCGTCAGCGCCCAGGTGCTCGCACTCGGCTATCCCTACCTGAGCGGGCTGCAGGTGCGCCACGTGGCCCGGCCGCTGATGCAGGCCCTGGCCGACCGGATCGAGGGCGCCGTATCGATGGGAGTGGCGCACCGGCTGGACGTGACCTACCTGCAGTCCTGCACCCACAACGAGGGGACGCCGGCGCGGCCGGGAACCGGTGCCGTGCGCTCGGTGCTCAGCACGGCGATGGGCCGGGCCTACCTGTGCACCTTGTCGAAGGCCCAGTTTGAAAGCCTGATGGCGGCCGCCCGCGAGGAGCGGCCCGAGGAATACGCGGCGTTCTACGACACGCTTTGCCATAACGTGGCGCATTACCCCAAGCGCGGTTTCGCGCTCAACGAGGGCGACGCAGGTATCGGCGTGCATGGCGTAGGCGTTTATTCGCGCATCCATTACCTGAATCGCCCGCTGCTGTTCAACTGCGCGCTGTCCGGTTCCCAGGTGAAGCGCGGAATGATGGAAAAGAAGGTGGCGCCGCTGCTGATGGAGATGGTCCGCTCCATCGAGGCCACCACCGGCCTGCGGCAGTAGCGACCGCAGGCCATCCCTACAACGGACCAGATCCGGAGACTTCCACATGGTTGACCTGAATTCCCTGCTGTACCCGCGTTCGATCGCGGTGGTGGGTGCTTCCACCCAGCCGGACAAAGTGGGCGGCATGCCCATCCGGCTGCTGCGCGAACTCGGCTACGAGGGACGCCTCTACCCGGTCAACCCGTCCGCCGCCGAAGTGCAGGGCCTGCGCGCCTATGGTTCGCTGTCAGATATCGGCGAACCCGTGGATCTGGCGATCGTGGCGGTACCGGCCAGCGCCAGCCAGGACGTGATGGCGCAGCTGGCCGGCAACGGCACGCGGGCAGCGGTGGTCTTCACCTCGGGCTTTGCCGAGGCGGGGGAGGCGGGCGTGCGCATGCAGGACATGCTGGCCCGGAGCGCGCAGGAGGCCGGTGTAACGCTGCTGGGGCCCAACTGCCTGGGCGCAATGAACCTGCGCGAGCGCATGTTCGCCACGTTCTCGCCGATCCCGCTGAGCGGCGTGCCGCCGGTCGGCGAAGTGGGCCTGGTCAGCCAGAGCGGCGCCTTCGGGGCCTATGCATACGCCCTGGCGCGCGAAGCGGGCCTGGGCCTGAGCCACTGGGTCACTACCGGCAACGAGGCCGGCCTGCAGGTGGCCGACGTGATCGCATGGCTGGCCAATGACCCGAACACGCGCGTGATCCTCGCGTACATCGAAGGCTGCCGCGACGGCGCCCGCCTGCGCCAGGCGCTGGACGCCGCGCGGGCGGCCGGCAAGCCGGTCGTGATCACCAAGGTCGGGACCACGGCGGCCGGCGCGCGCTCGGCGCAGTCGCACACGGCCAGCCTGACCGGGGAGGATGCGGTGTACCAGGCGGTGTTCGACGCCTACGGCGTGCACCGGGCCCATACGCTGGAGGCGTTCTTTCGGCTGGGCTATGTGTTGTCCAGGGGCCGGCGGCCCGCGCTCTGGCATTGCCCGGAAGACCTCGATGCCAGTGCCGTCACACCGCTCGCGGTCGTCACGGTTTCCGGTGGCGTGGGCATCATGATGGCCGATCGCGCCGAAGAACTGGGCCTGCCGCTGCCGCCCATGCCGGAAGCGGAGGCCGAGGCGCTACGCACGGCCATCCCGTTTGCCAGCACCGCCAACCCGATCGACGTGACGGGGCAGGTGGTGGCCCAGCCGCGCGTCTTCATGGACGCCATCGCGGGCGTGGCGCGAAGCGGTGCCTACGGCTGCGTTGCTGCCTTCCTGGCCGGGGGCGCCAATGCCCCGCGGCTCTGGCCGGAGCTGCAGCAGACCGTGGCCATGCTGAGCGACGAGCCGAATGCCGCGCCGCTGTTGCTGGCAGGCATCGTCGATGACGACAAGCGCGCATGGCTGGAGGCCCGCGGCTGCCTGGTGTTCCGGGAGCCCGCCCATGCAGTGGAAGCCGCAGCCACGCTGGCGCGCGCGGCGGCCATGGAAGGTGCCAGCGGAGCCGGCACGCCACCGCTGCCGACACCGGTCATGCACGCAGGCATGTTGCGCGATCTCACGCCTGCAGCCAGGGCGCTTTCCGAATACGAGGCCATGCGGCTGCTTGCAGACGCCGAGGTGCCAGTGGCCCCGCACGGGCTGGCACAGGACGCGGATGAAGCGGTGCGCATCGCCGAACGCCTTGGCTATCCCGTGGCGGTCAAGCTGTGCTCGCGCGAGATCCTGCACAAGAGCGATGTGGGCGGCGTGGCCCTCAACCTGGCTGACGCGCAGGCGGTGCGCGCAGCTTTTGCCCGGATGGAAGCGGCCGCGGCACGGGCGGGGACAGAAAACGGCGCTCCGGTGCCTTTCGAAGGCGTCCTGGTGGCCCGGATGGTGCGCGGCTGGGGCGAGGTAATGGTGGGCGTGCGGCGCGACCCGGTGTTCGGGCTGGTGGCACTGGCAGGCATCGGCGGCACGGCCGTCGAGATCTTCCGCCAGACCGCCTGCGGGCTGGCGCCGCTGTCGCGCGAGCGGGCCCGCGCCATGCTGCGCGAGAGCCGGGTCGCCGCGCTATGCGAAGGGCATCGCGGCAATCCGGCGGCAGACCTGGACGCCGCCGCGCAGGTGCTGGCCAGCGTGTCGCAGCTGGCCGCGAACCTGGGCCCGCGGCTCGACACGCTTGAAATCAATCCTTTCATCGTCACTGCGCAGGGACTGGTGGCCGCCGACGCGGTCGTCACGCTCCGCCCGGACGGTATCAGCGCCCCGTAGCTACGCAGTGCTGCGCGGTGGACAGGATGCCTGCACAGACGGGCACCGCCACCGCGGAAAAACGCCGTCCACCCATCAAGACAGGAGACAAGCATGCCATTGCAGAGGCAATTGCCGGCGCGGCGCATGGTGCTGCGCGGACTGGGCGCGCTCGCCGTGACGGCGCTGTGCGCGGTCCAGCCGGCCGCGCACGCCGGCCCGTATCCCGACAAGCCGATCCGCCTGGTCGTACCGTTCCCGCCGGGCGGCGGCACCGACGTGGTCGGCAGGCGGCTGGCAGCCGGCCTGTCGAAGGAACTCGGGACGACCGTGGTGGTGGACAACGTCGCCGGTGCCACCGGCACCATTGGCTCGGCCCAGGTCGCGCGCGCCGCGCCGGACGGCTACACCCTCGTGCTGGGGATTTCCGCCACGCACGCGATTGCCCCGGCCATCTTCCCGAAGCTGCCTTATGACCCGTTGCGCGATTTCGTGCCCGTCGGCCGCCTCTTCTACGGCGGCAACGTGCTCGTCGCCGGTCCGGCCTTCGCCGGCCGCGACCTGCCAGCGCTGATTGCTGCGGCAAAGCGTCCAGGCGCCGATCTGACCTACGGCTCCTGGGGCAACGGCTCGGGCGGGCACCTGGCCGGGGAGAGTCTCAACGTGTCCAGCGGCATCCACCTGCGTCACATCCCGTACAAGGGCGTCAGCCCGATGCTGACCGACGTGATGGGCGGCACGCTGCCGGTGGCCATGTCCGACCTGGCCGGCACACTGCCCCTGATCCGCGGCGCCAAGGTGAGGGCGCTGGCCGTCAGCGGCTCCGAGCGCTCCCCCGCGCTGCCCGACGTGCCGACCTTCAAGGAAGCCGGCGTGGCGTTCGGCGTGGACAGCTGGTTTGCCCTGTTCGCGCCCGCGCGGACGCCGCCTGACATCGTCGACAAGCTCGAGCGTGCCACGGCCGCCGTCATGCGCGACCCTGCCATCAAGGCGCAGGCCGATGCGCTCGGCATGCGCTATGCCCCCCAGCCGCGCAGCGCCTTCGCCGCGCAAATGCGCGCCGACGTGGCCGCCTGGGCTGCGCTGGTCAAGTCGAGCGGAGCGGCACAAGAATGAACCGCTACGCGTCCCAACTTTCCCTGACTTCGCTGTCTTCCCATTGCCGGAGCCATGCATGAACCATCCCGCGCCAGAGTTTTTCGCTGCCCCCGTCTACAGCTCCAGCCAGGAAGCGCTGGTAGCCGCCGCCGCGGTGCCGCTCGTGATCTACGGCTATCCGCTGCTCGAAACGCTGCGCACCTGCCGCTTGCAGACCGCCGTCAGCGAAGCCACCGGCTATGGCCGTGCCCCGGTCAACACGCTGTCGGCGAGCGAGCGCCCGTGGACGCATGAAGATCGCGACGTCGTCACGCCCGCCAACGACCTGCTTTATTTCTGCGGCTGGGTCAACCTGGCGGACGGGCCGGTCACGCTGCGCGTGCCGCCGCTGCCGCAGCATGACCGGTACTACGTGGTGGAATTGCTGGACGCGCACACGAACAACTTCGAGAACCTGGGGCCGCGCAATGTGCCGGCCGAAGGCGGCAAAGTGACCCTGGTCGGCCCCGGGCAGACGGCCGCAGGCACCCATGTGGTGACTTGCCCGACCTCTCTGGTCTGGCTGCTGGGCCGAGTGCTGGTGCAAGGCCCCGATGACCTGGACACGGCCCATGCCTTCGAGCGTGGCTTTGCGCTCGACGCGCCGGGCAGGGCGCTGCCGCGCTGCGTCAGTGCCTGGCACGAGACCGGCAACGAAGGCCTGGACTTCTTCCAGAACCTGTTCAACGCGCTGCGCGAGTTCCCGCCCGCCGAACGGGAACTGGGCGCCTTCACGCTGCTGCGCAAGGCTGGCCTGAAACTGGAAGACGAGGTGGAGGTTGCATCCCTGCGCCCGGACCTCCGCGCCGGCCTGGGGAACGCCTATCGCCAGGCCATGCAGCTGATCGAGGCGCACACGCGCAGCCAGGGCCGCAAGAGCTGGGGCTACAGCCTGAAGCTCGGGGTCTATGGCGACGACTGGTTGCAGCGCGCCTGCACCGCGATGAAGGGCCTCGGCGCGCTGCGGGCCGACGAGGCCATCTACGCGATGGCGGACTTCGATGCCGACGGCGAGCCGCTGAACGGCGCACACGCGTACGAACTGCGCTTTCCGCCCGGCATGCTGCCGCCCGCGCAGGCCTTCTGGTCGGTCTCCCTGTACGGCGAGGATCGCTTCTTCAGCGCCAACGAGATCGGCCGCTACGCGGTGGGCGATCGCACGCCCGGCCTGCAACTGGAGCCCGATGGCAGCCTGGTCATCCCCATTTCCCACCGGCGACCGGCCCAGCCCGACAACTGGCTGCCGGCACCCGCGGGCCCGTTCTACCTGATCCTGCGCCTGTACCACCCCGCGCCTGCCTTCATCGAGGGCCAGTACCGCATCCCGGCCGTGCGCCGCGTTTCCTGAGAGCGAGCCCAATGACCCGATCCCAAGCTGATTCCCGCACCCTCGCTCTCGCCCGCGATGCCGTGCTGTACACACTGCCGCTCTACGAGATGGCGCGCATGCGCGCCGCCACCTGCCCGCGCCGCCGCCGCGAAGGCGCCTTTGCCGACGAGCGGCCCGATGGCACGCTGCGCTGGGTCAATCATTTCATCCACACGCGCCAGCTGCTCGGCCCGCAGCACCGGCAGGTGGTCACGCCCAACAACGACACGCTCTACAGCAACGCCTGGCTCGACCTGTCGCAGGGACCGCTGCTGCTTGAAGTGCCGGACAGCGCCGGCCGCTACTACGTGCTCGGCCTGCTCGATTTCTACACCAACCCCTTTGGCTATATCGGCAGCCGTACCACCGGCACGCAGGCCGGACGCTACCTGTTGCATGGCCCGGACTGGCAGGGCGAGCTGCCGCCTGGCGCCACTGCCATTGCCTGTCCGACCCCTGCGGTGTGGCTGCTGGGCCGGCTGCTGGTGGACGGCACGGACGATCTGCCCGCGGTGCATGGGTTGCAGGACCGCATCCGTCTGACGCTGCCGGACGGTGGCGATGCGGTACGCGCCTACGACGTGGGCATGCAGCCAGGCGAGCAACTGGGCGCATTGCCGCAGCAGGTGCAGCGCTACGCCGAAGTGGTGAACCGCGCGTTGCGCGAGAATCCGCCACCAGCCGCCGAAGCTGCGCTCGTGCAGGGCTTTGCCGCGCTCGGCCTGGGCGCGGAGTGCGAGGACACACCGCTGGATGCCGCGCAGGTGCAGCAACTCGCCGTTGCATTGGCGCAGGTGCTCGCCGAGCTGGCCAGGCCGATGCCTTCCGCGCTGGGCGGGGGCTGGACGCTGCCGGTCGAGATCGGGGCTTCGTTCGGGGCGCGCTATGCCGAGCGGGCGCAGGTGGCGCGCAACTATATCGGCGCGCTGGGCATGGAAGAGGCCATGTACATCGTCGCCGACTGTGACGCGCAGGGCCGTCCGCTGGACGGTCGCCAGCCGCACGAGCTGGTGTTCCCATCCGGCCAGTTGCCCGACGTGGGTGCGTTCTGGTCACTGACCATGTACGACAAGGGCGACTGCATGCTGGTGGACAACCCGATCGGCCGCTATTCCCTGGGCGACCGTTCGCCGAGCCTGCGCCATGAACCGGACGGCAGCCTGCGCCTGCATCTGGGCGCCGCGCCGCCGCGCGACCCGGGGCGCCACGGCAACTGGCTGCCCGCGCCCGCCGGCCCCTTCTACGTGGCCTTGCGACTCTACGTGCCAGGCCAGGCGCACCTGGACAAGACCTTCTCCTATCCGGGCATCCACGCCGCGGAGGCATGATGACAACCAACACGATGTCACGCAGGGCCATGCTCGGCCGTGTGCCGGGCCTTCTGTTGCTGGCCGCGGCGCCGGCCCTTGTACCGCGGGCCGCGCGGGCTCAGGGCTATCCGGGGCGGACCGTGCGGCTGATTTCCCCTTATGGCCCCGGTGGGTCCAACGACACCTCGGCGCGGTTGCTGGCAGGAGCGCTGAGCCGCAAGTACGGCCAGCAGTTCGTGGTCGAGAACAAGCCCGGCGCCGGCACCCGGGTCGCCAATGAAACGCTGGCGCGTGCCGCCCCCGACGGCTATACCCTGCTGTGGGCCGCGGCACCCTTTGCCATCAACACCGCGGCGGGCCTGCCGCAGCAATACGACATCCACAAGGATTTCGTTGCGGTGGGCCCGCGCGTGATCGGTCCCCTGTTCCTGATCGTCAAGGCGGATTCCCCGGTACGCTCGGTGGCGGATTTCGTGCGGATGGCGCGGGCGAAGGCGCAGGGTGTCACCTTTGCCTCGCCGGGCGCGGGTTCGGGGCCGCATCTTACGGCGGAACTGTTCGCCGTGCAGGCGAAGTTCAAGGCCCTGAACGTGCATTACCGCGGCGATGCCACGGCCTACACCGAACTGCTTGCGGGCCGCGTGGACGCCACGCTCACGGCCATTACCTCGGCGCTGCCCTTCATCAAGGCGGGTCAGTTGCGGGTGCTCGCGGTGGCGTCGGAGCAGCGCACGCCCGTCTATCCGGATGCGCTCACCTTCGCCGAGCAGGGCTTTCCCGGTGTGACCGGCTACGGCTGGTTCGGGCTGATGGCACCGGCCGGCACACCCGCCGCCATCGTGGGCCAGCTCAACCGCGACGCCAGCGCCGTGCTGGCCGGCGCCGACGTCCGCAACAAGCTGGCAGCGCTGGGTCTGCAGCCCGAGCCGGGAGACAGCCCTGCCTTTGCGCAGTTCATCGATGCGGAAGTGCGCAAATGGGGCGCCGTGATCAAGGCCAGTGGCCTGGTCCTGGAGTAGCGGGCATCCGGCGCAGGGCGCCTAGTGCAGGCCGAAGGTATCGGTCGCGCCAGCCAGGGGCAGGTCTTGCCGGCTTTCCATGCGATCCACTCCTCGTCCGTGCCGGCGGTGCCGGCGTTGCGATGATGCGAATTAATCATGCGGCAGCACGGCGCATCGCGGCACAACGGCAGCAAGATCTGGACGTCGTACGCGCAGTACGCCGACTGGATCTTCTGCCTGGTGCGCACCGATACCGAGGCACGCGCGCAGCATGGCATCAGCTTCCTGCTGATCGACATGCGCAGCCCCGGCATCAGCGTGCGGCCGCTGATGGGCATCCACGGCTGGCACCTGTTCAACCAGGTGTTCTTCGATGAGGTCGAGGTGCCCGTCGAGAGCCGCGTCGGCGCCGAGAACGCCGGCTGGGCCATCGCCAAGTCGCTGCTGAAGCATGAGCGGCTGAACCTGGCGCGCGTGGCCGGGAACCGGCGCCGGCTGGCCAAGGTGCGCGCGATTGCCGCGGCGCTGGAAGAGGGCGGGCAGCCGCTGATGCAGCGGCCGTGGTTTGCGCGACGTTTTCGTGAGCTGGAGGTGCGGCTCGAAGCGCTGGCCGCCACCGTGCTGCGCTTTCGCTGGCGGGCGCGCGCGGGCGCACAACTTGGACCGGAGACCGGCATGCTCAAGCTGCTCGGCAGCCGGAACCTTCAAGGCATCGGCGCTCAAGCGGCAGATCCTGGGCGGCGGACAACGGCCGCTGGCGGTGACGCTGGGGTGGGATCATGATCTCAGCAAGCGCACCACGGCGTATATGCGCGCGGTGCTAGTGCATAACAGCCCAGGAGGCAGCGTCAGCCTCAACAGCATCGCGATCGATCCTGGCAGCGGCGATGATGCCAGGTCGATAAGCGTGGGGTTGGGGCATCGGTTTTGATGAAAACTGGCCGTGAACCGCCGGTCTAAACTTCCTTCGTGTCGAAGATGAGCATGTCGACGCCGGCCTGGGCAAAATTGGCCAGGTCAGTTGCTGTTGCGGCGCCCTCAGGCGAAGCCATTGCCTGCCGGAGCGCCGCCAGCGAATCGAAGGTCAGCACGGCAACCAGGTGAAACGGCGAATCGCCGCCCGGGCTTGCAACCGGGCCGCTGCTGACCTCGTAGCATCGCACGCCGGCGATTTTCTTGGCGATGGGAACATGGGTCGAGAAGTAATATGAATCGAACGCCGCCTGGTCCGCAGGTTTCTTGTATAGCACGACCAGCTTCGCCATCGTGGTTTCTCCCAGACGTGAGTCAGCCAGAGCCTGAGCTTGCCAGGTGTTCGGTACAGCTATCCCTGCAACTGGCTAGCAGCCCACCGTTGACCTGCAGGGCTAATACTTGATACGTGGCTTACAAGGGTGCGACCACCCTTACCGAATGCGGCGCACGGCTTCGAGCATGGAATGCCCCTGACTTGTCAGGCGGGGGTAAGCCTCGCCGCTGTCATGACCATGCTCGAACGTGACCAGCTTGTGAACCAACAAGGTGTCCAATTGCTCGGGCTCCAGGTCGTCGATATCGTGCGCGTCGCCAAGCAGCAGTAGCGCGGCGATTTCATGCGGGCTTAGCATGTCGGCCTCCTTTGTCGTGGTTGGAAAATAGAACTACGACTGCTGCCCCGAGCTCGCTTCCACGGTCGACGGTGACGACGGCAGTGGGTGCATCGGTGCGAGGAGCGCTGGGAGCGTACACCGAACGGGAACAATAGACGTCTTTGTCGCCTGCATCAAGGCAGAGATATGCGGCAATGCAGCAGACTGAAGCAGCGCCCCAGTCTGCGACGGTCAGCGACTGCGCCTGCATCAAGCCACTTTCGCCGAGCCGACATCCCACTGCGCCGCTTCGCGCTGGAGCGCTGAGGCGCGCTGCGCCAGCTTGCTGAGGCTGGGGTTCATCGGCTTGAGCTCCATGCGCTCGGCCGCCAGCGCGCAGGCCAGATTGGCGCGTTCGCCGCGCAATGCCGCCTCGATCAACGTCAGGTTGATGAGGTCGCGCTGGGCGTGGCTGCCGCCAAAGCGGTGCGCGATCTGGCGGACCGGCAGCAGCAGATCGATGGCGTGGTCGTAGTCTTGGCGCGAGAAGGAGAGCAGGGCTTCGGTCACAGGCAGTCCCACTTCCCGCGTCATCATGGCATTGGTGCCGTTGCCTTCTGCCGCCGCGCGCATGCCGACAAGCAGGGCATCCAGTGCGCTGTCGCGCCCCGCGCAGAGATAGGACATGGCCGCATGGGTGTCGTTGAAGGCGTAGTAGCCTTCGGCGCCCCGTGCCTGCCAGGTGTCGGCGAGTTCGTTCCAGCGCTCGCCCACGTCGATGCCGCGCAGGTGCAGGCGCCACAGCATGGCACAGGCATCGATCAGCTCCAGCGCCACCGCGGAGTGGTTCTCGCGGATGTGCGCGTCGTAGATGGCCAGCACCTGCCTGGTATGGCCGAGGTCGAGATGGAACAGCGCCAGGTGCCACCAGTTGTGCACGGCCATCATATTGTCCTGCGACCAGTCGGCGGCGCGCCCGCTCAGCCAGTCGATGCCTTCGTCCTGGCGACCCTGCATTTCCATTACGTGGGCGACCGCATGAATGGCCCAGGGATCACGCGGGTTCAGTTCCAGGGCAAAGCGGCCGCGTTCCTCGGCTTGCTCGTACAAGTGCGTTTCCTCGAGACCGAATGCATGCATTCCAAGGACATAGCCGAAGCCCGCTACGCGCGTATTCCAGTGGGGCAGCACCTGTGCGATGCGGTCTCGCAGCAAGGTGGACTGCCCGAGCAGGAAGTCGCCGATATGGGCGATCTGCAGCGCGAGGCTGTCGCGCGGATAGTCGACCACGATGTCGCCGTACAGCTGGATCGAGCGCGCGAAGTGACCATCCAGCCAGGCGCGCGCCGCCGCGATATGCCGGCGCTCGCGCTCGTTGGCGCTGGCGGACAACGCTTCGCCTGCCTCCACGCTGTGCCTTAGCATCGGCGCCACGGTGCCGTCACCAGCCGTGATCATCATCCCCGCGCGCATGGCATGGCCCATCACGAAGTCCGGGTCTTCGGCCAGGGCATGTTCGATCACCGTAAGCGGGTCTCCGTAGTAGCCATGCAGCAATTCCAGGGCGGCTTCAAAGCGCTCCAGCGAGCTGATGTTGGTGCTCGAGACCGAAACACCGCGCGAGTCAGTATGTGTCATGACGCAATCCTTCCAATGTGGCGGAGGCAGCCTTTGCCTCGACGGCAGACCCGGTTCGCCCGCTTCGGCGGATGCCACGCGGGCCGGGGTTGTCCACATACTAGGTAGCGGGCGTGAACGGGCCCGGCAATCGAGCGTGAAAGAAGCGTGAAAATTGCGGCAGGGCGGCAAGTACCGGCTTCATCTCTTTGCGCCGGCGAGGCGCGCGCGGCCCGTGCCGTCGCCTATAAATGATGGGCTTTCCGGTTTCCCTATCATGGCCCGCGCCCGACTTGACCTGTTCGGCGGCTTCCAGCTGAGTTCCGCAGCCGGCACGCCGGTTTCGCTGACTGCCCGCAAGGCGCGTGCAGTGCTGGCCTATCTCGCGCTGGCGCAAGGCCGTGCCCAGCAGCGCGACAAGCTCGCCGCACTGTGCTGGGCCGAAAGCAATACCGAGCAGGCCCGCAGCAGCCTGCGCCAGGCGCTCAGTGCGGCGCGGCGCGCGCTGCAAGAGGCTGGCCAGCAGGTGGTGCTGGCGGAAGCCGACTGTGTGACGCTCGGCGCGATCGACGTCGACGTGTGCGAGTTCGAACGGTGTGCCCGTGAGGCCACGCCCGCGTCGCTGGCGCGCGCCGCGGCGCTGTACCGGGGTGACTTGCTGGAAGGCTTTCATGCCGCTGCGCCGGCGTTCGACCATTGGCTGGCGATCGAACGCGAGCGTCTGCGCGGCGTGGCATTGGCGGTGATGGCCAGGTTGCTGGCGCACCATGAGCAGGCCGGCGAGACGGAGCAGGCCATCGCCACTGCCACCCGCCTGCTGGCGCTCGATCCGCTGCAGGAAAGCGTGCACCGGGCGCTGATCCGGTTGTATGAACGGCAGGGCCGGCAGGCGCTGGCGCTCAGGCAATACCGCTTGTGCCGGACGGCGCTGCAACGCGAACTCGGCGTGTCGCCCGAGCCCGAAACCGAGGCGCTGTACCAGGCAATGCTGCGGGCCCGCCGCGAGCCGGTAGCTGGCATGCCGGCCGGTGACGACGGTGCCGCGGTGCCTGCCGCCGCCGTGATCGCTTCCGAGCCGCAGCTGCGCCACGCGGTGGTCCTGGTAGCCAGCCTGGACGATTGCAGCGCTGGCCTGGAACCCGAGCCACTGCACGCTGCCCTTGCCCGCTGGCGCCAGCATGCCAGGGCATTGGCTGGTGCATGCGGCGGCCATATCACCGATGAAATCGGCACCCGGCTGACCATCGTGTTCGGGGTTCCGGTGGCGCATGGGAACGATGCCGAGCGAGCCCTGCACACCGCCGGCGCGCTGCATGCCGGGCTGGCGCGGCTGGCGGATTCTGCAAGCGCCATGCTGCTGGCGCGCGTCGGTCTGGCCAGCGGGCAGGTGCTGGCGGCCAGCGGCGACAGCGGCATGACGCTGACCGGCGGCCCGGTTGGCGTAGCCTTGCAGGCAATGGAGCGCGCCGAGCCTGGCTCGACCGTGGTGTCGAACCGGGTCTACCAGGCGCTGCCGGGACGCCTGGAAGCCGACTGCGTGGCACAGGCCGCGCTCCCTGGCGTGGCCGAACCGATTCCGCTCTGGCGCGTGCGGCGCTTTCTCGGGGTGGAACACGCGCCGGCGCAGCACGCCTTCGTCGGGCGGCAGGCCGAGCTGGCCCAACTCGCCGGTGTTGCCGACAGCGTCCTGCGTTCCGGCCATGGCCGGGTCGTGCTGATCCGCGGCGAGGCCGGCATCGGCAAGAGCCGGCTTGCCGACCGCTTCGTTGCGCTGGCGCGCGAGCATGGCCTTGAGGCGCACCGGGCGCTGGTGCTGGACTTCGGCGCCGGCAGCGGCGGCGATCCCTTGCGCATGCTCGCGCGCAGCCTGCTGGGTGCCGCCTCGCGTGCGGGCGCGGGTGGCGGTGATGCCGAAGAAGCGACCGGTGCGGCCATCGAGCAGGCGCTCGCAGCCTGCCAACTCGGCGAGGGCGAGCTTGTATTCGCTCGCGAGATGTTCGAACTGCCCCCGTCCGCCGAGCAGGCCGCCGCGCTGGCCGCAATGGACGCCGCCAGCCGGCAACGCGGCGCACAGCGATTGATGGTGACGCTGGCCACCCGGAGGAGCGCCACGCGGGCGCAGTTGATCGTGGTCGAAGACGTCCACTGGGCCGAGCGGATGGTGCTCGATTGCCTGGCGCAACTGGCCGCGGCAACGCGCAGCCATGCGCTGGTCCTGGTGCTGACCGTACGCCCCGAGCACGACCCGCTCGATGCGGCCTGGCGGGCAACCAGCCAGGGCGCGTCGCTGACCACCATCGATCTCGGGCCGCTCGACGATGCCGAGGCGCACGAACTGGCCGCATGCCATCGGCAGGTCGATCCTGCCGTGGCCGCGTCCTGCATCCGCCGGGCCGAGGGAAATCCGCTGTTTCTCGACCAGTTGCTGCGTGGCGCGGAGGCGGGCGCGGACGAGCTGCCCGGCACGCTGCAGAGCATCGTGCTGGCGCGGCTGGACCGGTTCTGTGCCGCCGACCGCCAGGCGCTGCAGGCCGCCGCCGTACTGGGCCAGCGCTTTAGCCCGGCCGCGCTGCGGCATTTGATCGACGATCCTGGGTACGTTTGCGAGCGCCTGGTGCAGCAAGCCATGGCCCGGCCGGAAGGCGAAGACTTCCTGTTCATGCACGCACTGATCCACGAAGCGGTGTACGCCTCGCTGCTCAAGTCGCGGCGACAGAACCTGCACCGGCGCGCGGCCGCGTGGTACGAAGGCCGGGATCCGGCGCTGATGGCCGAGCACCTGGATGCTGCCGGCGATGCGAGGGCGCCCGAGGCCTATGCCGCTGCCGCGCGGCATGAGGCGGCTCACTTCCGCGGCGAGCGCGCGCTGCGCCTGGTCGAGCGCGCGCAGCGTCTGGATAGCGACAACGCCTGCAGGCACACGCTTGCCTGCCTGCACGGCGAGCTGGCGCTTGACCTGGGCCTGCCGGCGCAATCGCTGCAGGCGTTCCGGCAAGCGCAATCGCTGGCGACCGAGGCGGCACAGCGGGCCCGGGTGTGGCTTGGCACGGCGGCCGCCTTGCGCCTGCTCGACCGCTATGAAGAAGCGCTGGCGGCACTGCGCGAGGCGGAGCAGGCCGCCGCTGCTCCGGGCCAGCCCGAGCGGCTGGCCGAGATCGAATCGCTGCGCGGCAATCTCTATTTCCCGATGGGCGACATGGACGAATGCCTCGCCGCCCACCAGCGCGCCCTTGGCCATGCCAGGGCGGCCGGATCGGTGCTGGGCGAGGCGCGTGCTCTGGGCGGCCTCGGCGATGCGTACTATCAGCAGGGCCGCATGCTGACCGCGCATGCGCATTTTGTTCGCTGCGTCGAGCTGGCACGCGCGCATGGCTTCATCCGCATCGAATGTGCCAACCTGCCGATGGTCGGCGCGGTGGAACTGTTCCGCAACCAGCTTGGCGCCGCGCAAACCCGTTGCGAGGAGGGCCTCCGCCTGGCGCGGCGTATCAGCGATGCGCGCAGCGAGATGCTGGCCTACGATGTGATGACATCGACCGCGCAACTCGCCGGCGACTGGCCGCGTGCCGAAGCGCACGCGCGGCTGGCGCTGGCGTTGACGCGCCGCTTGGGGGCCCGGCGTTTCGAGGCTGAAGTGCTGGCACGGCTTGGCCTGGCCATTGGCGCGCTCGGCCAGGTGCAGGAGGCGGAGTCCCTGCTCGACGAAGCGCTGCAGCTGAGCTACGCCAGCGGCGTGCGGTATTCAGGGCCAACCGTGCTGGGGTTCCTGGCGCGCACCGCACGCGATCCGGACAAGCAGCTCGAGGCGCTGCGCCAGGGCGAGGCCCTTCTGGCCCAGGGCTGCGTAAGCCATTGCCATATCGACCTGCTCGAAGCTGCGATCGAAGTTTCCCTGGCGGCAGGCCGGTGGCAGGAAGCCGAACGCTACCTGGCTGCGCTACAGGATTACATGCGGCATGAGCCGTTTCCGTGGGGAGATTTCCTGATCCGCAGGGGCCGCGCCTTGATATGCGCCGGACGGGAAGAGGGTGGGGCGAGCGCGACGGCCCTGCTTGCCCGGTTACATCTGCTCAGGGACGAGGCCCATACGGCCGGTTTGATGCAGTCCGTGGATGCCATCGATGCGGCACTGGAGCGGCTGGCAGCCTGATCGCGGATCGAACAGGCGGCATCAGACCTGTCCTGCGACCTTCCTGCTCTCGCGGATCACGCCTGTAGCGCGCCGGGCGCCTTCCCGCTGCGGTTCGCCCATCTCCTATCATGGAATCACGCCTTGCCTGTGAACGAGCAGGCAGCTTCAAGCCCGGCGCGAACCGGCCGGCCGATTCCTGATATGGCGTCTCCGACGCCTGTGCATGTTGGGAGAATTCCATGGGCGACAACCAGCAACAAGCTGTCTCGGCGCTGAACCAGCTGATCGAGGCTGGCAAGGACAGCGAACTGGCCTGCATGAGCGGTGCCAGTGAAGTGCGCGATGCGCAGCTACGCGACATTCTGACCAGCACCGCGGAATCCTACCGGGCGTCGGTGAAGGAATTGCAGTCACTGGTCGCTGGCATGGGCGGTCAGCCGGCCGAGCGCGGCAGCATGAATGGCACGCTGTTCCGCGGCTGGATGGCGTTCCGCCACATGCTGCAGCCAAACAACGATGACGCAGTGCTGGGGATGTGCGAGCACGAGGAAGATGCCGCCAGGCGGGAGTATCAGTCCGTCATGATGAAGCCGTTGCCACCAGAGGCCAGCGCAACGCTTCAGCGCCAGTATGACGCGTTGAAGCGGCACCATGAGCGGATTCATGCCATGCGCGGCATGCAGGTTCACTGAGGGCGCGCAGTCATCCACGCGGCATTCAGACATGGCAACCTACGAGTTCAAGGACAAGGATCTCCAGTTCCTCGCCCAGGGCGCTGACTCCTGTTTTCCGTCTCCTGATACGGCTTTCGTTGAATGCGCAGACAGCCATCCGGCGTTCATGGTGACATGGCCGGAGAGCGGATCGACGATGATGAGTCTCAAGGTGCAGATTCGCGCAAGCCAGTACGCCAGTTACCTGACGGATCCGTTCAGGGGACGCGAAGTCCTGCGCAAGGCAGTCGAGGATCGACTTGCGCTGATCCACACAGTGAAAAGCGGCCTCCTGCTCGCCCCCGACATCTAGTTTGTCGTCGTGCCGCAATCGCGCAATGGTGGCGGCTGGGATGCGGGCGGCCGACGTCGTCCTGCATGCCGCCAACAAAAAAGCACCTTTTCAGGTGCTCAGCGCTTGCCATCTGGGTGCGTCCGAACCGGGTCAGTATTTCATGATCCGGTCCGGACTTGCAGGCATATTTCTTCGCCTGCACGATCGTGCTTCACTTGGAAATCATCCAGGAAACATGATCGTTTCGCTGGCCTGCCTTCGCTTTATTCAAGCGTGTCTCAGTCAGCACTTCAATTATAGGCCAGCCCGCAGTCAGGTCAACCTCCATCCGGCTGCGCCGCCGTCGCGCGAGCCACATGGTCCATCGCGTTGCGCTACAGGGCGGCGATAGCCTGGTCCCATGGCGTCGCTTGCAGGGTCTCGGTAGAGGCGTGTCCATAGCCTCGGATAATCAGTGCCGCGCGCTCGAGTTGCTTCAGGTCATCCGTCTCGACAATGTCCACCACGTCAAAGCGCCCGAGTGTCAGATAGCTGTCCTTCCAGGTCACGGCAGGGCATTCGGTCTTGATTTTCTCGGCGACTGTGGCGGCGAGTTTCTTTATGTCCTTGGGATCCGTGAACGCGTCAGGAGCGAGACGGCTGAGAATGACGTACGTAGTCATGGCATACCTCCGTGCAAGAAATTGCTCCGCAATTCGGCACGACAGTCACAAGCGAGAGCCGGCCGCGCCAAGCAGAAGCGTTGCGGCGCGTCTGCTATCGCCATTCGCCTGCTTGAATCGGAGGCCAGCGACGTTGCATTGCCTCAAAGCGGCACCGGGCAAGCGATAGACGGTCTTTTAGTCTATGCCATCGTCGCTCGCCTGCTCTTTGATCAGCGGTGCACCGCAATGGGCACAACGCGTGAAGGGTTGGGGGAAAGCGTTTTCCGAATCTGAAGACTTATTAGCTTTTCCCTGAGGAGTGAAGAACGAATATCTTGCCGGCCGACTTTATTATGCGTATAAGTCAACAATGACTGGAAAATCGGAGGCACAGATGGCAACGTATCAGGAACTGATGGCGCAAAAGCAGGCGTTGGAAGCCCAGATTGAACAGGCGCGCGCCAATGAGGTGGAGAGCGTCATCGAACAAATTCGCGGCCTGATGACTCAGTATGGTCTGGCGCCCGAAGATATCGCACCGCGGCGCGGTCGCGGCCGGCCCGCCGGGGCGGCTTCCACTTCAACGGAAAAGGCATCGCTGCCGCCGAAGTATCTGGATCCCAAGACCGGGAAGACCTGGTCGGGACGTGGCCGCGCGCCGGCGTGGCTGGGCAAGCGACCCGAGCGGTTCCTCATTCCGCAGGAATGACAGGTCGCCCGCGGGGCGAGCAGCGCGCCCGCGACGGCGACGATTACCCGGCGCGCCATCCGCAGCGCTGGTCGAATGGAATCCGCGGGTTGCCGGGCCTTGGTCGTGTCATGTCTGCCACGCTGAGCTAGCCCGGCTGTAATATCGTTCACAGCGACTTAAGATATTCCGCCAGATCAGCAATATCCTGGCTGCTCAGCCCCAGCCCCCGCTTTGTGTTGTAGGTCCTCACGACATCCGGCAAAGTCGCCGCAGATCCGTCATGGAAATAGGGGGGGTGTTGCCATACGCCCTTCAGCGGCGTGGTTCGGTATTGCTTGGTGGCGGAGCGCGAGGCGTAGCTTGGGGTCTCCGGTTCAGCCATCGAGTCGCCGGGCGGATGAAGGAGCGAGTTGGCATCGGTAAATGCCGGGCCACTATGGCACGTGGCGCATCGGCCCGCGCCTTCGAAGAGAACCTTGCCCCGCAGTGCCGCCACGGGGTCGAAACTGCCAGCCGGCGGCGGCGGAGCGCTCAGGGATAGCTGATACGCTTGCAGGGCCGGAAGCTTGCTGGTGACAAGATCCACCGAGCCATTCGTGATGGAGATATTCAGGCGCGGCTCGGATACGGAGCCAAGGCCGCCCATCTGGGAGACGGCGACATACCGATTCCAGTACATGATGTCTTCGCCATCGCCGGTAAAGGTAATGCGATGAATGCCGGCCAGCCCGAAGGCGGGCGGTATCACGACCGGCTTGCTGAGGCCGTCGATATTGTTGCGGGGATCGTACTTGCCTGCACCCCAGGCGTTGAGGACCTTCTTCATGGCGTCGTCAATGGCAGGTGACAGCGCGATGATGGCGCCAGGATTGAGATCGCGATTGGGCCATCCGTCCAGTCGCTTGCCGATGCCCGGCGCGAACGAGTTGTCCACCGTCGAATGACAGAGCGCGCAGGTAATGCCGACGCGGGTGAGTCTGTCTACCCCATTGACCGTCTCGACGGTCCCTTTGATGCCGACGACCGCGTCCAGTTTCAGCAGCGCCACCGTCGTTGCCGGACTCTTGAGGTCGATCGTGCCGTTGCGGATTCCATTCGCGACAGCCTCGGGCAAGGCCTCGGCGTCCACCTTCAGCCCGACGGAAAATGCGGTCAAGGGATCCACCGAGCTGGCGATGACCTCGTGCATCTTCAGGTTATCGGTCCACTTCGCTTCGTCCCCGAAGGTATCGAAGCGAAATATCTGCTTGCCCTGCTCGACCAGGGCCTTCTGCGCCGCTTCCGTGCTGGCCGCGTCAGTTCCTCCCCCTCCAGAACCGCCGCCGCATGCCGAGGCTGCCGCCACCGCGACCGCCGTCATGAGTGCATTGACCAGCCTCCGTCGAGGCAGCCACTGCATCGACCGATGCAGTAGCGGGACGGGCTGCACTTCCGTTTCAGGTGCCAGGGAGGAGGGTGGCTTGTTCATGATCGACGTCCTTGTCAGGATGAGATGCGGCAACTGATATGACAACCGACATGTCTCCGACGGCAGTGGCTCGAACATGTCCGTTGCATATGTCGTTAGACGCTGGCGGACGCGGGAAGGTGACACGAGGCCTGGGCCACATTGCGATGGGTTGTGGCGGGTGCGTTTGCCTATGATTGCTGACGCGTGGCTCGACTCGAGGCCAGGGATGGCAGCAGGGTATGTGCCCCAGCCGACTGTCACCTTTTCGCAGCGGTGCCGTCTAATGATCAGGAACGGGAAAGGAGGGATATCTCCAACATGGACGCAAACCGGGATCCCGGGCCACCCATGCCGTCTGGCGTCGATGCCACCACAGATGCCGAACTGGTCGCCAGCGCTCGCGCCGGCACCGCGTCTGCCTTCGAAGCCATCATGCGGCGTAACAACCGCCTGTTGTTCCGGACGGCGCGTGGCGTGGTCCCGGATGATGCCGAAGCCCAGGACGTAGTGCAGGAAACCTACCTGCGTGCCTTTACCAGCCTGGATTCGTTTCGCAGCGAGGCCGCGTTGAGCACCTGGCTGGCGCGCATTGCCATCAATGTCGCCCTGACGGCGCAGCGCAAGAGACGCCGGCTCGTCCAGATGGAAGACCGGATTGCTGAAGAAGATCTTCCTGGAGAACCTTTACAGGAGAACGTGATGTCCTTGCGCAGCGCTGACGACGAATCACCTGAAGCCATGGTCGAACGCGGTCAGGTGCGCGATCTCCTGCAGGCTGCGGTCGAAAACCTGCCGCCTATCTACCGCAGCGTGTTCATCCTGCGGGCCGTCGAAGACATGAGCGTAGAGGAAACGGCTTATTGCCTTGGCGTAAACGGTGACGTGGTCAAGACGCGCTTCCTGCGGGCCCGCATGATGCTGCGCGAATCCTTGGCCGAAGAGGTAAAGCCCTATCTGCAGGGCACGTTCAGTTTTGCCGGTGCACGCTGCGACGCGGTGGTCAATCACGTGTTCGCCGCACTTAGCATGCGCGGACTGGTCCGCTCGCAATGACGAGGGGTCTTTACCTATGTGTGCACCCTGCATCCAATGATGAAGGCTACGCTGCGGGTTGAGTAGGACCTGGTGAATTGGCAGGCCGGCCAGGTGGTGGCATCGAGCGCTTCCACCGGCAGGATGTATGCCTCCCGCCTGGCGCCGAGCTTGTCGATCACACTCGGCCGATCATCGGGTATAGCCGTTCGTTGATGGCCCCGAGATTTCCACGCGCTGGCGATCTGAAAGGCCCGCGGCGCACGCCGGTCCGGCCTTCGACATATCGTCACGCTGTGCTGCCTCCCGCTTTCGGCCCGGTCACCGTGTCAGTGCCGCTCGCCAGCGTACCGGCCTTGTCCGCAGACACCGCGCCGCTGCCCGCTGCGGACCCCTCCGTCGTTACGCTGGAGGTGCTTAACCCGCTGATGCCCCCGCCCCCGGTGCTGCCGGGCCTGGCGGCGCCCGGCGATGGCGTCGTGCTGATTTCCGCGCCGACGCGCAGGCGGTTTTCGACCTCCTTCACACCGAAGGTATCTTCCACGATTTCCTCGATGCGGTATTTCAGTGCGCGCTCGGCGACCGACCCTGTCAGGGTCACGACGCCGGCCGCGACACTGACTTCCACATCGTGCACGGGGTAGCGGCATTCGATGAGCCGCTCGCAGACCTCCTCGCGGACCCGTTCGTCTGAGCGCTGATAGCCCTTCGGCCCTGTGCGCGTGCCGCCCGAGGGGCCGACGCCGGGACTTTCACGGTCGTAGACGCCGAAATTGCTTTCGCCGAAGGCCCCTTCATAAACATCCTTGTCAGAGAAGCCGCCCCTGGGGTCTGGCTCGTTGCGTCGGTTTATGCCTTGGTTCATGTTCTCTCTCCATTCGGGTCTAAACTGACCGAAGCGAGGGCGGACTCTCCGGACAGCTATCGATCCGGCGCAGAAGGGTTCGAAACCTCGGCGAACGTATCGCCGGTCTTCTCGATTTCGCCGGACTTCGTTGCGATGTCGCCGAGCGAAACCATGCCAACCAACTTATTGTCGCGATCAACCACCGGCATCCTGCGGATCTGCCGCTCGGCCATGGCAGCACGCGCGTCATCGACGGTATCGTCCTCGCGGCACCATTCTGTTCCCGTGGACATGGCTTCGGACACCTTCGCGTCGGCATTGCGACCGGCTGCCGTGCAGCGGACGGTGATGTCGCGATCCGTGATCATTCCCTCCAGGCGTCCGTTCATGCAAACGGGCAACGCGCCAATGTTGAGATCATCCATCAGCTTGGCCGCCTGCTGGATGGAATCGTCGCGGCCGACATAGACAGGATCCCTGGTCATGACGTCCCGCAAGCGCAGCGAGGCGTTCGTCGTTTGGGAGATATTCCGGGTCTGCATGGTACGCCTCCAACAGTATTTCCTTGCGGGCACGAGCTCGCATCCTCGCGTGCCAACGTGAACGCCTACGCGCGGGCCTCGACGTACTTTTTGAATCGCTCCAGGTCACCCTCGACTCTGCGTTTCAGGACGCCCGCAGCATCGCCCACGGCCTCCACCACGCCTTCGGTTTCGTAATTCATCCGTACCGACACCCGAGTCGTTCCCTCGTCGAGGGGGGAAAAGTTGACCTCGCCTGAATTCTCGGCGCCCGCGACACTTCGCCACGCGATGCGCTGCCCGGGAATATTCTGCGTTATCTCGGCATCCCACTCTTTCTCCTTCCCGGCGATCTCGGCACGCCAGTGCAAACGGCGTTCGTCAAGCTGTTTCACCTCTTCCACGCCCTCCATGAACTGCGGAAATTCCTCAAACCGGGACCATTGCTGATACGCGAGCTGCACCGGCACCCTTACATCGACCGATTCTTCGATGGTTGACATATCACCTCCATTTTTCAAAGGCGGGTGAACCGGCGCAAGTCTCATTCCATGTTGCTGGGTGCCACTCGCGCTATTGCTGCGGGAAGCGTTGTAGAAGGCAGTGCAGAAATTACGCGCAGGACTGAAAGAACGGGAAGGCGAGGGCCGGTCACCGTCGAGAATTCTCATCCGGGCGGCGCTTCGACATCGTGGGCCGTGTGCCGACACCGTCGCTACGCAGCTTCTTTCCCTCAGCGCAACGTCCTGAACGCGGATCGCAGTTCGGCGCTGAATAGCTCCGGTTGTTCCCAAGCGGCGAAGTGACCGCCTTTGGCAACGCGGTTGTAATAGATCAGGTTCTGATAGGCGCGTGCCAACCACGGCTTCGGTGGCCGGTACACCTCGCCAGGGAAAATGGTCACTGCCGCGGTAACGGTGATGGGGCGTTCTTTGGCGGGGCGACACTGGTTTCCCAGTAGATCCGTCCGCTCGACGTGCCCGTATCTGTGAGCCAGTAGAGCGAGGTTTGCGGCCGCGTTTGCATGAGGGCCGCGTAACCGAATCCCTTGTTGACATCGCTACTGAGGCCGCACGCAATGCGTGATCAACGGAATGAGGCGCGAATCTCTTCAATGGTTTGCTGCGGGTTCTGCAGGTGCGGGTAATGACCGATTCCAGGAAGAAGGGTGAGCTCTGCATGAGCCTTCCCGGCGAACTCGATGCCCATTTCCTTTTTGATATAGATATCTTTCTCACCCCAGACCACCTTGACAGGCGTTTTGAGGCGGCCCAGGTTCGACTCGAAATACTCCTGATCCCGCGTGAAGTGCGAGTAGTAGTGATAGAAGGCGTCCGCTGACGTCATCTCGCCGTGGCTCCATCCGCGCGCCATGTCGTCCTCGAGTTCGCGGGATATGTCGAACTGCGCTTCCCTGGGCAAGCCGCGCCTGTAGGCATTCTTGAGAACATCCTCGCGATTCTTGTTCAGCTGAGCACGAGCCAGCTCCGCCGACGGTTGCGACTTCAGGCTCTGCAGGCTCTCATACATGTATTGAGGTCGGTTGAGCGGAGCGAAGTCGCCCACGATCATCGTCCTGGCAATGCCCGGTTCGTCCAGAGCCAGCAAAAGCGCTGGCAACGCTCCGATATCCGTTGCGTAGATCGTGAGCTTCGACGTGTCGATGCCGGCCTTGCGGATATACGCCTTCAGGACACGGGCGTAGTCTCTGGGCGCATAGGAAAACTTGTCGGCCGTCGGTCGGGATGAGAGACCGTAGCCGGGCCAGTCGATGGCGTGTACTTCGTAGTCATCGCCCAGAGCCAGGGCAATGTCCTTCCAGGCGTACAGGGTCTCCGGGAATCCGTGCAGAAGAAGAACTGTCCCTTTCGGGGCAGGGTTGTGCACGACCATCCTTCTGAGCGAGATACCCTCGTCGATATCGACGAATCCGGTCTCGGCTTTCTGTACCTGCTTGTGGGCGTGATGGGCACATCCCGACGCCATCCATGCGCCGAGAACGATAAGGGAGATAAGCAGCCGCTGTAGCAATGGCCTGGACATGTCAGTGGTTCCTTGAGGCGGGCCTGCGGATCAGTGAATCAGGCGATCGACCTGCGCTTGCAGACGCGGACCGACCAGCAGAATGGCGGGAATGGCGATCACGTATCCGACACCCCAGGAACGCAGCCACATCAGGGCAAATCCTTCCGAGAATCCGAGATTCAGAGCAAGGAGCGCGAAAGAAATGATCCCCGTCGTCACGACTCCCATTGACAGGGCGAAGGCGACTTTCCGTTTCAGTTGCAAGCTCATGGCTACTTCCTTTGAAAATAAAATACCAATTGGTATATTCTTGGTCAAAAAAAATCACGCCAGATCGATGATGGTCTTTTTTACCGCCGACATCACGGCCTTCCTGTAGCCGGCGTTGCCCGTTAGGCGAGAGATCATGATGGCGCCCTCAATCAATGCAATCAGCGTGACGGCAGTCTGCCCGGCATCGACGTCTTTTCGGAATTCCTGCGAAGCAATCCCTGCCTGGATGACCGTGACCAGATTCGTGTTCCACCCCTGAAAAGCCTCCCTGGCTTTCTCGCGTAGCGCCGGGTGAGTGTCGTCGGCTTCAATGGCGGTATTGAGCAGGGGACATCCGCCTTCCGGAAAATCCACAGGGAGGTTTTCGTACACGCCTGTCAAGGCGAGCAGCTTCTCCGTGCTGGTTTCTCTACTGGCCATTACGGCCCGAACCGCGCCCTGCGCCAGCTTCCAGTTGTGATCGAAAGCGGCCAGGGCCACTTCCTCCTTGTTGGCGAAGTTGCCGTAGACGCTGCCCTTCGTCAGCCCGGTGGCCTCCGTCAGATCGGCCAGGGACGTGCCGGCATAGCCCTTGGTGTTGAAGATCGGGGCTGTCTTCTCGACGATGAACTGGCGGGTTCGCTGAGCTTTATTCATAGGAACTCAGAATATACCAATCGGTATTTTTGTCAAGGTCATCCTTCCTGGGTGGCCCTTGCTTCCCTTTGTGGCATTGGCATCGCTTGCCAGCGCGCCGGGTCTCTGTGGGATGCTACGCGGAGCCAATTCCTTCACTTCACAGGGGCTGTACGATGCGCAATCGTTTCCTTGTCAGGTTGTTCTGGTTCGCCCTGGTGGCCGGTGTGCTGTACTTGCTTATATGGGGCGTCCCGGATTATTCGAGCTGGTTCGGCAGGTCCTCACCGGAATTGACACCCCGCGTGGTCACCGCCCGCGGTGAGCTTGCCGGCGAGGAGCAAACCACCATCGAGATCTTCGAGAAGTCGCGTGGTTCGGTGGTATTCATCACCACGAAGGCAGAGGTGATGGACTTCTGGACGCGCGACATCTTCGCGATTCCGCGCGGCAGTGGCTCAGGCTTTATCTGGGACGACGCGGGCCACGTCATCACGAATTTCCATGTCATCGAAGGCGCCAGCGAAGCGACCGTGAAGCTGGCAGACGGGCGCACCTTCAGGGCGGTACTGATTGGCGCTTCTCCGGGCCACGACATCGCGGTCCTGCGCATCGGCGTGAACATGAAGCGGCCACGGCCCGTGCCCCTTGGCACCAGTGCAGACCTCAAGGTAGGGCAGAAGGTGTTCGCCATCGGGAATCCTTTCGGCCTGGACTGGACGTTGACCTCCGGCATTGTTTCCGCGCTGGACCGCTCGCTGCCATCCGAGAGCGGGCCGTCCATCGAGCACCTGATCCAGACCGACGCCGCCATCAACCCCGGCAATTCCGGCGGCCCGCTGCTGGATTCCGCCGGCCGGCTGATCGGCATCAACACCGCCATCTACAGCCCGAGCGGCGCCTCGGCTGGCATCGGCTTCGCTGTGCCGGTCGACACGGTCATCACTGTCGTCCCGCAACTCATCAAGAGCGGCAAATTTGTCCGGCCGACCCTGGGCATCGGGGTGGATGAGCGGGCTAACCAGACGCTGGTGCAGCTGACCGGCCGGCCCGGCGTCTTCGTGCTGCAGGTGCCGCCCGGCTCTGCCGCCGCTGCTGCCGGCCTGGTCGGCGCGAGGATTGCGCCCGATGGCGCCTTTGTGCCGGGTGACGTCATCACTGCGGTGGAAGACAAGCCGGTCGGATCGGTCGGGCAGCTGATGGCACGGCTGTCGGACTATAGGGTCGGTCAGGCCATACGCTTGTCGGTGGAACGAAACGGCACGCAGCGCGATGTCACGGTCACCTTGCAACCGGGGGTCTAGCACTCACCCTCGTTCCATCGGGTGCAGTCGCTCTGCGTCAAGACAGTAATCGAAGACGACGATGCAGGAACGAAAGACGCATGGCCAACTTGTTTCAGAGGTATTGGGGGAAAAGGCTGGTCACGCGCGCGCGGCGTATTTCTTGCTGTTGCGGCCATCGCAAATCAAGGCGACGGCGGAGGAAGCTGCATTGATGATCCCAGCGGCCGCGAAGTTTCGCGATCTTTACTCCGGGCTGGACGTGCCGGTGACCCTGATAGCGGGGGCAGGGGACAAGATTATCGACGTCGAATCGCATTCGGCCCGGCTGCATCGCGCTGCCCGAGAGCAAGTTGATGGTCACGCCAGGAGCGGGTCATATGGTCCACTACGCGGTGCCCGATGACATCGCGCAAGCTGTCGAACAGATGTCGGGTGCGTTGGATATTCGATCAACCGTACCGTCGGCAGGATCCTCGCCATACGCAGACGATGCCGGAGGTCGACTGAAGGAAGATGCCTCCACAGCAGAGTGATGTCCCTGCCCATCCGGGAATCGCACGGAGACGTCAACTCCTATGGACTCATCTGGACACTACGGAGGTTTAGGCCATTCACGACTTAACACATTGGGGTGCCCTTATGGGCCCTGGCACATGGATATCGACGACAAGCGGGCAACCCAACAACCACGCCGCTCGTGACAGCGGCGGATTTCGTTGGTGCCTGGATGAACTGAACGTGGTGCTGTCGTTTTCAGGCTTGTATGTACGGAAGGACGGTCGTGTCGCTTTTTTAGCCAATGGATTAACGCGTGACGGCTCGTAACCGCGCGGGCGCGGTGGCGCTCATGGCGCCGCCAGGCGTCTCGCATTTGCTGTCGCACGGTTGTGAATCGGCGCCAGGATTTCTTGCATCAGGGATGTCGCGGAACTGACCAATTGCAGGGGATGCGCGGGGAAGTCAGTGGCAAACCTCAAGAGTTCGGTCTGGCATTCGAACCATTGCGTGGCCGAACGACTCGACACCAGCGTCGTCACTGCAGCGGATGTCGCCCAGAGATGAGCGTTGGTGTCCTTTGCGAGCACCATGGTCAGATTCATCAATCCAGAGTGCATCGCAAGGATCGATTCCGATGCAGCCTCGCCCTTTTCAACGCTCATGAGGCTGAATTCGCGCCGGTCCTGCTCATCAGGCGACGGACCCGCTATTGCCATGCGTGTTGTGCGTACGCTGACGACTTGCATCGTCGCTTCCAGCAATTCGCACATTTCACTGAAGAGGCGCGACCAGTTAGTAGAAACGTCAATGACAGGCTGGGACAGGGTGGGGGAAGGCACGTAATATTTTCCTTGGATGTCCGCTTATACGGGCATCTGACAAACGGACAGGGTGAGAATCGCAATCAGAGCCGGCGACAAATACGGTGAGCGCACTCGCATTCATGGTGCTTTGTGTCTCGGCAATCGGTTCAAGCATAGTCGCCTGCATGCTGCACTGCAACATATTCCTTGTCCGTTGCGACAGCGCCCTGCTGCGTGGGCGACAGGCGAGAATCCGGGGCGGACTCCTTCCGCCAGGACAGCTCCGCCCCTACGAATGCAGTTCCACCACGTCCCGATCGTCAACCAGATGACCAGCGCCCACTTGCTGCCCGCTGAACTTGCCACTCCCCCAGATGCGCGCGAACTTGAACGTACGCGCGAGATCAGGGTGCACCCGCTGGGCGACATCCATGACGATGTCGCCGCGCCGCATCGTAAAAGGCCGACTCTGGTCGACGGGTTTCCCGGGTGCCTTGGTGTAGACACGCACGATGCCCAGAGCGCTGAACAGGAACGGCCCGATCTCGGCCAGTCCGCTCCCACGGGTTGCCGAGGTTGCGAGTGCCGGAAAGCGGACACCGAGCAGGTCTTCCAGCACGGCTGCGTCTTCCGGGCTGGCGAGATCGGTCTTGTTGGCCAGCAGCAGCGTAGGGAGGTGGACACTGAACGGGTCAGCCGCCTCCGGCTCCGCCGGCGCCACGGGGCTGTCGGCGTGACCCGGCCAGCGCTCCGACAGGTGGATTTTTGCCTCGCCGAGCCGCTGCAGAATCAGCGACAGCCGTTCTGTACAGTCAGGCGCGCTCAGGTCAACCACGAGCAGCACGCCGTCTGCCATGCGCAAGATGTCGGTGAGCCCGGGTTGCATGAATTCGGCGGATACAGAAGGCAGGTCCACCAGCTGAAAATTGATGTCCTCGAACGGCAACATGCCGGGCACCGGCAACCGGGTGGGGTGAGGGTAGGGGCCGGCCTCGCTGCCCGACCCTGTCAGCCGCTCGTGCAGGGTGGATTTGCCCGCGCCGGGCGGGCCGATCAGGCAGAGCTGGGCAGCGCCCTCCGGATGCACCGCATGTGAGGGCCCTCGGTGAGCCGCTTTCCCGTGGCCCGCGGATTCGTGGCTGAGTTCCCTAATGCGCGACTTGATATCGGCTTGCAGGCGCTCCGTCCCCTTGTGTTTCGGGATGACGCGGAGCATCTCCTTCAGGCATTCGAGCTGCTCGCGCGGCTGGCGTGCCAGCCGGTAGGCTTGTTCGGCATGCTTGTACTCGGGAGTGAGGTTTGCTGGCATGGGGCCGTCAGCGCTGCAACTACGTTCCGATGTGGACAGGGATCCGCCGCCGCCCGAAGTGATGCTCGAACTGCCCGAAACGACCGGCAACCGGCGCAAAGCAGTCGGGGCAGGTTCCCGTGGGCGTGAGGCGATAGCTGTCGATGGCATGCCAGTCGCGCACGATCAGCGGCGCATGGCAGGCGGGGCAGTAGGTGGTTGCGCCTTCCGTGTCGTGGACATTGCCGGTGTACACATACCGCAGTCCCTCCGCGAGCGCGATCTTGCGGGCACGCGCGAGCGTGGCGAACGGCGTCGGCGGTACGTCGCGCATCTTGTAGTCGGGATGAAATCCCGTGAAGTGCAGCGGGATGTCGGTGCCCAGTTCTTTCGCGATCCACTGGGCCTCCGCGCGGATCTCCTCATCGCTGTCGTTCTTTCCCGGGATCAGCAGCGTGGTGATCTCGAACCAGACCTTCGTTTCGTGCTTCAGGTACAGCAGCGTATCGAGCACCGGCTGCAAATGCGCGCCGGTGCAGGCAACATAGAACGCGTCGGTAAAGCCTTTCAGGTCGACGTTTGCGGCGTCCATCCTGGTGTAGAAATCGCGTCGTGCCTGCTCGCCCATATACCCGGCGGTCACCGCCACCGCCAGCACGCCCAGGTCATGGCAGGCATCGGCAACGTCCATCGCATATTCGGCGAAAATCACCGGGTCGTTATAGGTAAAAGCCACGCTCTTGCAGTCATGGGCCGCCGCCGCTTCGGCGATGGCGTCGGGCATGGCCGTGGCGGCCAGGGTCTCCATCTCGCGTGATTTGCTGATGTCCCAGTTCTGGCAGAACTTGCAGGCCAGGTTGCAGCCGGCGGTGCCGAACGACAGCACGGCGCTGCCGGGGTAGAAGTGGTTGAGCGGCTTCTTTTCGATGGGGTCGATGCAGAAGCCCGAGGAGCGGCCATAGGCGGTCAGCAGCATCCCATCGCCAAGCCGCTGGCGCACGAAGCAGGCGCCGCGCTGCTCGTCATGCAGGCGGCAGTGGCGCGGGCACAGGTCGCACTGCATGCGGCCGTCGTCCAGCAAATGCCAGTAGCGGCCGGGATACGTTCCCGGAGAGGGCTTGTCGAATGCCGTCATGGCATATCCCTCCTGAAACGCGTTTTGAGACAGGTTACGCGCGGCAGCCTGGCCATTGGGCCAAAAACGCCAGAGTCTCGGCGTCCGGAACGCCAAAGGGTAATTTCATTCTAGTCCGCAGGCGGCGTTGCTACTGCCCAGCGGGTCCGGCGGTAGTGGCGCCGTAGCCGGTTTCCAGCTCCACGTTTCGCTCGGCACGCAAGGCAGCCCGCCGGCCCCGTGCCGTGTTGACCCCGAACAGCAGGGCCAGCCCGACGACGAAGTAGCTGCCGGTGACCAACAGCGCCTGCCGGTGATCGCCGCCCGTCAGCCAGCTCGCCATGCCATAGGTCAGCGGCCCGGCGATCGAGGCCAGCTTGACCGCCAGGCCCCACAGGCCGAAGAACTCCGCCGCGCGCGAGGGCGGGGCCAGCAGCCCCACCATGGCCCGCCCGGCGGACTGGGAAGCGCCCAGGCACAGGCCGGCCACATTGGCGGCAAGCCAGAACAGCGGCGCTTCGCGCGCGGCGCGCGCCAGCAGGATGGTCAGGATCCAGCCCAGCAGCGTCAGCGCAATGGCGCGCACGTGGCCGATGCGGTCCTGCACCGGGCCAAACAGAAAGGCGCCGGCAGCCGCCGTCAGGTTGACCACCAGCACCAGCATCAGGGTCTGCTGCATGGTGAAGCCCATGGCCTGGTTGGCGTAGATGGCGGTCAGCGTGATCACCGCCTGGATCCCGGCCTGGTAGAACAGCGTGCACAGCAGGAAGCGGCGCAAGTCCTTGAACTGGCGCAGGTGGCCGAGGCGTTGCCATACCTTGGCCCAGGCCATGCCAACCGCCTGTTCGCCAGCGGCTGCAGCGATCTGTGGCGCCGCGCGGTCGCGCAGCAGCAGGAAGGTCGGCAGGCTCGCCAGCGCAAAAATGGCCGCGGTGATCAGCATGGTGACCGGCACGAACTGGCTGGCCCCGTGGCCGCGTGCGGTGGCCCAGTTGACGTAGAGCAGGCAGGCGCCCAGCGTGGCCAGGCCCCCGATATAGCCAAGGCTCCAGCCCCAGCCCGATACCCTGCCTAGCGCGCGGGCGGTGGAGAGCGATGGCAGGAACGCGGCGATCAGGTTTTCCCCGCTGCCGAAGAAGAAGTTGGACAGGACCACGCACAGGATGGCCAGGCCAAGGGTGCCGGGCTGCGCGAAGTAGAGCAGGGCGGTGAACACTACACAACCGGCCGTCGTCACCGCGAGCAGTGGCTTCTTGGCAGCGCGCAGATCGGCATAGGCGCCAACGAGCGGGGCGCTCAGCACCACCAGCGCATAGGAAAGGGAAAGTGCCGCGGTCCAGGCCAGCGTGGCCCACTGGGCATTGCCGGCCACCACGGCGACGAAGTAGGCATTGAACAGCGCGGTGATCACCACCGTGGTGTAGCCTGAATTGGCAAAGTCGTACATGGCCCAGGCCCATACTTCGCGCGGCCGTACGTCGGCGCCCAGGGCGGAGGGCGCGCGCGCCTGGTCACGCGTCTGAGGTATGGTCATGTCGTTCCTCCACGATCCGGCGCCGCTTCAGCCGGGCAAGCTGGAATGCCGCACGTTAAGCCTCGCCTGGCAGCCCCGCTACAATACTCCCCTCGACCCCCACTTGAAGTTGGAATGATGAAGACGAGAATCTCGATCATGGCATTCGTGCTTGCCGCGCTCAGTTCGTCGGCGCACGCGAGCCTGGCTTCGGATGCCCGGGCGTTCAAGCAAGGTGTCAAGACCGCAGGAAAACAGACCGGGCACGCCGTGCGCGATGCCGCGCGCGCAATAGGCCATGGTGCGAAAGGGGCCGGTCACGCCGTTGCCGACACGACAAAGCGAGGCTATCACGCGACGAAGAAGGCGGTGAAAGGGAGCGAGTAGCGGTCGCACCGCTCAGTGCTGGGTTGTGAAATGGCGAGTGAGGCCAAGTGTAAGCGAGGTTTCGGGTCAAGCACGCGATGGCCCACACGCCTGAATGACGGCGCCATCGCGCGTTGCCTCGCTCAGTCGTCGTGACGATGTTTCTTGCGGCCCTTGTGCTTGCCGCGATTGCCCTTCTTGTGGTCATCGGCATAGTTGTTGCGCGACACATTGCCACCCAGCGCTGAACCCGCTGCACCACCCGCCGCGGCGCCGACGATGCCGCCGGTCCTGCCGCCCATGGCATTGCCGGCCGCAGCGCCAGCGCCGCCACCCAGCGCGCCGCCGACGATGGCGCCAGTTCGTTCCTTTTTGTTGGCGGTCACCGCGCCGCCCGCGCCACCGCCTACCGCACCGCCGATCACGGCACCCGTGCTGCCGCCCAGTGCGCCGCCGACGGCCGCGCCCGCGGCCCCGCCCAGGCCGCCGCCGGCGGCGTTTTTCAGGTCATCGGCCAGTGCCGGCGTGGTTGCTGCGGCCAGCAGCACGGTCAGGCACAGCGTACGAAGTGGTTGGCGAATCATGTTCTTGCTCCTATAGGGAATGGTCGGCAATGCAACGATGCAGGAGTCTACATGGAGCGGCGAGCGGCGGGGCCGTCGGTCTGGCAGGGCTCGGCGGACGGTCCCCTGTTGGGTCAGGCCCTGTAAAATCGGCACCCACCCAACCCCAGGAACGTCCCGCATGGACTCTCAAGCCCCGGATCGCAGCGCTCTGGTGCCGCTGGCCTATCACGCAGCGGTGGTCGACTACCTGCGTCGCCACGAGCCCGAGGTCTGGCGCTGGGCCAGCACCCGCGCGACCGGCGCCGATCACCGCGAGGCCTTGCGCTCGATGCTGCTGCGCGATACCTACCGCATCGAGGCCGACGCGCATGCCGACGTGCACGCGGCGCTGGCCGAGGCGATGGCGCGGCTTGGCATCGAGGCGCGCGCGACGCTCTACCAGTCTCCGGGCCGGGACATGAACGCCTCGCTGGTCTACGTGCCGGGCGAGGTCCACATCGTCCTGCAGGGGCCGCTGCTGGAACGGTTGGCGCCGCCGGAGCTGCTGGCGGTGTTCGGCCACGAACTGGCGCACTACCTGCTGTGGTCACGCGACGACGGCCAGTTCCTGGTGGCCGACCGCATCCTGAACGACGCGCTGGCCGCGCCGGGCGCCAGCGCCAGCCATCGCGAGACCTGGCGCCGCTACGCGCTGCACACCGAGCTGTTCGCCGACCGCGGCGGCGCCGTGGCCGCGGGTGCGGTGGCGCCGGCGGTGTCGACGCTGGTCAAGGTGCAGACCGGCATGGGCAGCGTGGACGCCGCCGCCTACCTGCGCCAGGCGGCCGAGATCGAATCCCTCGAAGCGGGCGCGAGCGCCGCCCACAGCCATCCCGAAACCTTTATCCGGGCCCGCGCGCTGGCGCTGTGGTGGGACGGGGCGGCCGATCTCGATCCGTGGATCGAAACCCGCCTGCATGGCCCGCTGGCGCTGGAGAAGCTGGAC
Source organism: Cupriavidus necator (assembly GCF_040578825.1). Lineage (GTDB taxonomy): Bacteria > Pseudomonadota > Gammaproteobacteria > Burkholderiales > Burkholderiaceae > Cupriavidus > Cupriavidus necator_E. The sequence goes on from NZ_JBEFLI010000005.1 coordinate 125,375, forward strand.
CTGCCGGGACAGGTCCGCCTGCAGGCACTGACGCGCGGCTTCCTCGCCCACTTCCTTGCCGGCACGGCGCTGGCGAGCGAGGCGGTGCTTGCGCAGGTGCGGATGATGTTCCCCGACTGGCGCGACGACGAAGCGGCGATCGGTCCCGAGGGGTTGGGCCCGGACGTGGCCGACGACAGCGTGCGCGGCTACCTCAACGCGCTGATGATGGACCTGGCGCTCGCCGACGCCGACCAGCAGGACGCGGCGCTGCTGCGCGCCGGTGAGGTGGCGCAGGCGCTCGGCAGCCTGGAAGCGCTGCAAGGCAACCTGCGCCGCGACGCCGGCTTCGGCAAGCGTGAACGCGATCGTTTCCAGCGCCAACTTCACCGCCAACGGGCCAGGGAGGGCCGGGCATGACTGACAGCACGACCCACGGCACGAGCCCGATTCCCGGTACGACCGGCAGCAGGGAGCGGCGCGAGCCCGGCACGCTGCGCGCCCTGATCGACGCGCAGGCGGGCGCGGCGCTGTCCACCGACGACGTCCTGGTGCTGATGCTGCCGCTGTTTGCACAGGTCGCGGCGCTGCACGCGCAGGGCAGGGTGGCCACGCTCGATCCCGACAGCATCCTGGTGGACGAGGACGGCGGGCTGCGCCTGCGGCGGCCCGATGGCGACGCGCCCGTGATGGACATCGGCGCGGTGCATCGCGTGCAGCCGCATCCGGCCTCGGGCCTGAACATCGTTGGCGCGCTGCAGCTCGGCCACGCCGACGACGGAGAGCGCGACCAGACCGACCTGGCGCTGCAGCTTGACGCTGCCGCGCCCGTCAAGCGCCCGGTCTACCTGCCCGGCCCGGCCAGCTGGGAACGGCTGGTCGGCCACCACGACGAGATCGGCGACGTCTTCCTGCTGGGCATGGTGCTCGCCAGCCTGGCCTGCGGCCTGGACTTCGCCGACGAGGACGACCTGCGCAGTTTCGTGGCGCAACGCCGCAACCTGTTCCTGATGCACGAGCGGTTGCATCCGATCGTCGCCGCGGTGATCGTCGAAATGACCGAGATCAACCGCCACGACCGCGCCACCGATGTCGCAGCGCTGGCGACCCGGCTGCGCACATGGCGTGACCAGCCGCTGGGCCTGGACGTCGAACGCGCACTGGCCGGCACGACCGGCGCCGCGCCGCGCCGCGCCGCCGTGCTCACGCATCTGCGCGACCGCCTCTTCGATCTGTCGCGGCGCAACCGCCTGCTGCACTTCCGGCCGACCGCGGCCACCGTCAACGTGACCGTGGCCAGCGTGCCGCTGATGCTGCAGATCGAAAGCGTGCGGCCCGAGCATATCTGCACCTGGGGCGGACCGTTCGCGGCCGACCTGGTGGCGGGCAAGCCGGTGTCGCTGCAGCACTGGCTGCGCTTCGAGGACCAGCCCTACCTGCCGGCGTCGCTGGACCGCCTGATCGCCGAGACCCGCCGCGACCGTGCCGAGTACGGCTTCAGCAACCTGCGCCTGGTGGTGGCGTTCCTGCGCTGGCACAACCTGAAGGAGGCGCCGGACGAGCGCATCGTGACGCCGCTGCTGTGGCTGCCGGTGGAACTGGTCAAGCGCAAGGGCGTGCGCGACCAGTATGTGATCCAGTGCGCGGGCGGCGAGGCCGAGTTCAACCCGGTGCTGCGCCACTACCTGAGCCAGCTGTACGACATCCGGCTGGACGAGACCGTGGATCTCGGCAAGACCTCGCTCGAGGAGATCCATGCCGGCATCCTCGCGCAGATCCGCCGCTCGGAGCCGTCGGTGGAGCTGCGCCTGGTGGACAAGGCCGCGGTGCGGCTGGTGCGGCAGAAAGCGCTGCAGCGGATGCAGCAGTTCCAGCGCCGCAAGCCGGGGACGGCCACCGCGCGCACCGGTGGCTGGCTGCCGCCGTACAGCTATGCGCAGGACGACTACCGGCCGCTGGGACGCGCGCTGTTCGAGCACTGGGTGCGGCCGAGCGAGCTGCCGCAGCGCTTCGAGGCGGGCGCCGCACCGGGCGCCGGTCCGCGCCAGCCACACATGAGCGGCCCCGCCGCCGCGGAAAGCGATGAGCGCCAGGGCTACGTGCTCGAGGAGTCCGAAGGCCACCGCTATGCCTGGGACCTCGACCTGACGCAGGTGACGCTCGCCAACTTCAACTACCGCAAGATGTCGCTGGTGCGCGACTACGCGCAGCTACTCGACGAGCCTGGCGCCAATCCGGCGTTCGACCGCGTGTTCTCGATCGAGCCGCGCGACGTGGAGACGCAAGCGCCCGCGCCGCTCGCACCGGCCGAGCAGTGGAACGTGGTGGCGGCCGATGCGACGCAGAACGCCGCGGTCGGCCTCGCGCGCAGCCAGCGCAGCTTTATCATCCAGGGCCCGCCGGGCACGGGCAAGTCGCAGACCATCACCAACCTGATCGCCGACTACGCCGGACGCGGCAAGCGCGTGCTGTTCGTCTGCGAGAAGCGCGCCGCGCTCGATGTGGTGTTCCACCGGCTCAAGCAAAGCGGGCTGGACTCGCTGTGCTCCCTGATCCACGATTCGCAGACCGACAAGAAGGCCTTTATTGCCGACCTGCGCGTCTGCTACGAGCAGTGGATCGCGCAGCCGCACGATGGCGACGCGCTGGCTGCGCGCCGCACGCAGGTGGCCGAGGCGCTGGCCGCATACCAGCATCGCATCGACGCATTCGAGTCGGCGATGGCCAGCGCGCCCGAGGCGCTCGGCGACAGCGTGCGCGCGTTGCTGCGCCGCGTGGCCGCGTTGCCCGCTGTGCCCGAGGCAGGGCCTGCACTGCGCGAACGCCTGCCGGCGCTGGCCGCATGGGACCGCCAGCGCGATCTCGCGCACCGGGTGCATCGCGCGATGCGCGAGCGGTTCGGCCTGGACAGCCTGGCCGCGCATCCGTTCGCGCGCCTGTCCCCGCAACTGCTGGCCGACGAGCGCGCCTATGGCCGCGCCGAGCAGCTTTGCCATGACGCCGAGGCGCTGTTCGATGCGCTCGACCCGCTGCTCGACAATACCGCGAGCCTGACCGGCCAGGACACCACGCTGGAACTGGCACGCGCGATTGCGGCCGACAGCCAGTGGCTGCTCGACACAGGCCTCGCCGCGCATCTGGACCTGCTCGATCCGGCCTCGCCGGCGCAAGCCGCGCTGCGCGAGGTCCGCGCGGACCTGGAGCGGCGCGCGCAGGCACTCGCCGGCGCGCAAGCCGCAACGTCGAACTGGCAGGACAAGCTGAGCCCCGGCGATACCGAATCGGCGCTGGCGCTCGCGCGGCGGCTGGAGCCGTCGTTCGCGCGCTGGCTGCAGCCCGCCTGGTGGCGGCTGCGCGGCGAACTGAAGCGCCGCTACGACTTTGGCAAGCACGCCGTCCATCCGGGCTACGGCAAGGTGCTGGCAGCGCTGGCCGCCGAGCACGCCGCGAGCGCCGCGCTGGCGGCGGCCGATGCCGACAGCCGCCGGCGCTACGGCGTCAGCGAGATGCAGGCCTTCCTGCGCGCGCTCGGCGAACTCGAGCAGCGCCTGCAGTCGGGCGCAGGCCCGCGCGAACTGGTCGCGCACCTGCGCCAGGCCGTCGATCCGGTCGGGGCGGCGCGCGCCGAGGCCGGTGCGCGCGAGGCGCTGGAGAAGCTCGCGCAGCGCGTGCGCGACGGGCTGGTGCTGGCCACCGACGCGCGCCTCGGCGATATCGCCGAACTGCTGCGCGACCTGCGCGAGGCGCTGGACGACTTGCCCGACCTGTTGCCGCTGTTGCGCGCGGTGCATGCGGGCGACCCCGCCTGCGCCGCCACGCTGCAGTGGCTCGACCATGCGCCGGCGCAACTGGAGGCGCTGGTCGCCGACGAGGCGCTGCGCCGTCTCGCGCGCGAGAATCCGATCGTGGCGCGCTTCGGCGGCGCGGCGCTGGCGCAGGCCGCGCGCGCCGTGGCGCAGAGTCAGCGCGAGCTGCTCGCGCTGAACGCCCAGGTGGTGCGCGCCACGCGCCACAAGCAGTTCGCCGAGCATGTGCGCGTGTCCTCGCTGTCGGCCACGATGCTGGACGCCGACGGCAAGACGTTCAAGAAGCAATACGCCACGGGCCGCCGCGAACTGGAGCATGAGTTCGGCAAGAGCATGCGCCACCGCTCGATCCGCGACCTGTCCGACGACGAGACCGGTCTCGTCATCAACGACCTGAAGCCGATCTGGCTGATGAGTCCGTTGTCGGTGTCCGACACGCTGCCGCTGTCGCCGGACCTGTTCGACGTGGTGATCTTCGACGAAGCCAGCCAGATTCCCACCGAGGAAGCCGTGCCGGCGCTGAGCCGTGCACGCCAGGTGGTGGTGGTCGGCGACGAGATGCAGCTGCCGCCGACGAGCTTCTTCACGGCCGGCGGCGCCGAGGGCGAGGACGAGATCGTCGTGGAAGAGGAGGGCGAACGCATCGCCATCAACCTCGATTCGGACAGCCTGCTGAACCAGGCCGCGCGCAACCTGCCCGCGACGCTGCTGGCGTGGCACTACCGCAGCCGTCACGAGTCGCTGATCAGCTTCTCCAACGCCGCCTTCTACGACGGGCGCCTCGTCACCATTCCCGACCGCGTGCTGGAACAGGCCGAGGACGAGGCGGCGCCGCTGCGCTCGGACCAGCAGGATGCCGGCATCGCCGGCGCCGACGCGCTGCTGGCGCGGCCGGTCAGCTTCCACCGGCTGGCCGACGGCGTCTACGCGGACCGCCGCAATGCGCCGGAGGCGAGCTACATCGCCCGGACCGTGCGCGAGCTGCTGCGCCGCGAGACCGGGCTGAGCCTGGGCATCGTCGCGTTTTCCGAGGCGCAGCAGGGCGCCATCGAGTCCGCGCTGGAGGCGCTGTCCGCCGAGGACGCGGACTTCGCGATGCGCCTCGAGCGCGAGTACGTGCGCGAGGACGACGACCAGTTCAACGGGCTGTTCGTCAAGAACCTGGAGAACGTGCAGGGCGACGAGCGCGACGTGATCATCCTGAGCATCTGCTACGCGCCGGGACCGGACGGCAAGATGCTGATGAACTTCGGCCCGATCAACCAGCGCGGGGGCGAGAAGCGGCTGAACGTGATCTTCAGCCGCGCGCGCCATCGGATGGCGGTGGTGTCGACGATCCAGGCCGAGGCTATCACCAACGTGCACAACGACGGCGCGGCCGCGTTGCGTGCGTTCCTGCAGTTCGCGCAGGCCAGCGCGCGCGGCCAGTTCGAGCGCGCCCAGGCGGTGCTCGGCGCGCTGAACCCCGGCGCACGCGACGCCTTCACGCGCGAGCCAACGCCGGACAGCATCCGCGACGCACTGGCCGGGGCGCTGCGGGCGCGCGGCCACCAGGTGCACGCCAATGTCGGCCGCTCGCAGTTCCGCTGCGACCTGGCCATCGCCGCTCCGTCGGGGCAAGGCTACGCGCTGGCGATCCTGCTCGATGCGCCGTCCGAGGTGGTGACGGACACCGCCGAGCGCTATGTGTTCCGCCCCGGCATCCTGCGCGGCTTCGGCTGGCGGGTGCTGGACATCCCCGGCAAGGACTGGCTCGACGACCGCGACGCGGTGCTGGCCCGCATCGAGGCCATGCTGGCCGACGGCGAGGATCGCGCGCTGGACGTGGAGATCGGGATGCCGGCGCCGCTGACGAAACCGGCCGCCGTGCAGAGCGCTGCGTCAACCGCATCGACGGAAGGCCGCACGGACGCGGCGGCGGCATCGACGGCGCAGACGGAGCTGGTGCGGTCGCTGCGCTTCGAGCAGGGCACGTCGCGCAAGTTCTGGCGCGCCAGCGTGCGCGGGGCTGAGCTTTCCGTCACCTTCGGCCGCATCGGCAGCGCGGGACAGACCGGCGTGAAGGCGTTCGACAGCGCCGAGCGGGCCCGGCGCGAGATGGACAAGCTGGTGGCGGAGAAGCTGCGCAAGGGCTATGTGGAGGAGGGCGTGGACGATTAAGCGCTGCGGCGTGCGGGGCGGCATCGTGGACAGCGCAGCTCAGGCCGGCTCCCGCCGCAACCCGCGCCGCAACGTCTCCACCAACGCATCGCGCACTGCGGCGCTGGCATCGCTCATGCCAGCCACTTCCAAAGCGCCACCAAGTTGTTGTAGAATCCGCGCTTCGCTGAACGGCGATTCCCTGATAGCTCAGTCGGTAGAGCGACGGACTGTTAATCCGCAGGTCCCTGGTTCGAGCCCAGGTCGGGGAGCCAGCATGCGGGAGTAGCTCAGTTGGTAGAGCGCAACCTTGCCAAGGTTGAGGTCGCGAGTTCGAGACTCGTCTCCCGCTCCAAATATTCCGGCGCACTCGCGCCGGAGCGCACGCCCATGTGGCTCAGTGGCAGAGCACTCCCTTGGTAAGGGAGAGGTCGGCAGTTCGATCCTGCCCATGGGCACCATCCCCCATTCTTCGCTTCGGCATCCTTTGCCTGGTCCCGCCATCGACGGCGGCTGCATGCACCTGGCTCAGATCGCAACCCCCGCCTGCCGCCACCAATGGCCTGATCCGCCACGCCACGTTTCATTTTCTATACATACTTTTGCCGGTCTTTTTGGCTGAAGAGTGTGGCTTTACCCCAAATTCGTAGGTCGTCCATCGGGCCGATTCTCCATTCCAATTCCGCCAGCTAGATTGACCTCATCGTTGGCGCTTCCATCGCCAGCGACCTTTACGTACCGAGAAAAAGCCTGGGGAAGGGGGTCCACCATGAAACAAATCCATATGAAGCTGGCGGCCGTGCCGCTCGCCTGCCTGATCATCACGGTAGCCGGTTGCGGGGGCGGGGGCGGTGACTCGACGCCTGCCGCCGCGGCAGGACCGGGCGCGGCAGCGGGGACGGGGACGGAAACTGGGACGGGAACGCCAACGACGCCGACCAACGGCACGGCGAGCAGCAGCGCCTTGCTGTCAGGCACCACCGATCCGGGTCCCGAGGTCGGTAAAGACGGCGACTATTACCTGAATACCGTCACCTGGATGATGTTCGGGCCCAAGGCAAACGGCGTGTGGCCGGCAGGGACTTCGCTGGCCGGCCCGACGGGTGGAACCGGCACCCAGGGAGGTACCGGCAATACCGGCACGGCCGGCAACACCATCCTGTCCGGCTCGGTCGATCCGACCGACGGCGTCGGCAACAACGGCGACTACTACATCAATACCTCTACCTCGACCCTGTTCGGGCCCAAGGCGGACGGCACGTGGCCGCCGGGCGTCCAGCTGGGTGGCGGCACGGGATCGTCGGGCGGCGGCACCATCCTTTCAGGCACCGGCGCTCCGGACAACAGCGTCGGCAACAATGGCGACTTCTACCTCGACACCAGCACCTGGACCCTGTATGGGCCCAAGGCCAATGATGTGTGGCCTGCCGGGATCTCGCTGGTCGGCCAGACGGGCGGCAATGGCGGTACCGGTGGTACCGGGGGCACGGGGGGCACCGGCGGCAGTGGCGGGCATATCCTGTACGGCAGCGGTGCGCCGAGTGACTCGCTCGGTGTTGATGGCGACTTCTATTTCGACACCTCGACCTCGACGATGTACGGCCCCAAGCAGGACGGCAAGTGGCCGACCACGGGCGTGACCATGACGACAGGCACCGTCTACAACGGCAACTTCAACGTGCCGGACACGCTCAGCCGCGGCCGCTATGCCATGACCGGCGCCGGCGGTGCGGTTCCCCTGCCGTCTGACTTCGGCGTCATGATTCCCTACGACTGCAGCCGTGTCACGCTGACTGCCACCACGCTCGGCAAGGTGCAGGGGACGCTGGACATTTCGGTGCATAAGGTAACGGGATCCGGCGCTTCGGCGACCATCACGCCGATCGGCGACCTGAGCTGCAAGATCACCAACGGCCAGCAGATCTGTTCGGAGGAAGTGCCGTCCGGAACCGTCAACCACAGCGACAAGCTGCAGGTACAGGTTGACAACAACCAGGCCACCGACTGGGGCGGCCTCACTGTCAACCTCGCTTGCGCCAAGTAAGCTGGTTGGATCGGGGCGCGCGTCTGTCCAGCAGTGGCAGACGCGCGCCTCTGCGCATTTCGAACCGACCTTGAAGTGCGAAGCCTGGGCAGACGCGGCGTAGACATCCTCGCCGCCGGCCCGCTGCACCCACGTTGCCGCTCTGACATGCCGCCCGCTCGCAGCAGCCTGGCGTGAGCAATGTCAAAAAAATCCTCCGCTTCCGGGCCGCCGCTGTGTTGCATTGCAGTGTGATCGGCGGGTCGGGATGTGTTAAAAATGCGTGCCGCACGGCAGTGCGGCGCCGCATCGTTTCGGCCCGGTACGCGGCCCATCTCCTCTGGACGACACTAACGCACGGCATTCAGGATTTACGCCTGTTGAGGAAGCTGACATGACGCAATCTTATGCATTGCAGCACGCGCGACGTGTGTCATCCGCGGTCGACACAGCTTCATCCTGCCCGGCGGACACGCAATCGCGCCTGTTTCGCTCGTGGGCCCGCTCGCTCAATACCTTCCGGCTGGACCCCGGAAATACCTCCGGCCCGCGCGTGATCAGCGCCGCGGAGCTGAAGGACAGACGCAACAGTGCCGAAGCCCTGCTGCGCTTCTCTGGCCCGGTGGTGGAGCGCTTGCACGGCGTCGTCGGCACAGCGGGCTATTGCGTGCTGGTTGCCGATACGGACGGTGCCCTGATCTATTTTCGCGGGCAGGACGACCGCCGCAAGGAATATCGGCAGCACGGGCTATATCACGGCCGCTATTTCACGGAAGATGCCGAAGGCACCAGTGGAGTGGCCTGCGTCCTGGCCGACCAGGAACCCATTACCGTCCACACCGAGGATCACTTCAGGGCAGCTTTCACATGCCTGACCTGTACTGCGGCACCCATTTTCTTGCCATCCGGTGAGCTGGCCGGCGTACTCGACGTATCGGCCGTGCGCAGCAGCGAAAACCGCGACTCGCAAGCGCTGATCTATGGCTGGGTTTGCCAGGCTGCGGAAATGATCGAGAACGCCTACCTGCTGCACGATGCCACGGACCTGTGGACGCTGTACCTGCACCGCAGCCAGGACTATCTGAGCCTGTACCCCGAATTACTGATTTCATTCGACGATGCCGGGACCATCGTATCGATGAACCGGCAAACCCAAAGCACGCTGAGCGCGCTATATACCAGGATTCCGCAGAATATCCAGCATCTGTTCGACCTGAACGCCGGACAGGTTATCGACCTGACCAACGGCCCGGAGATGTTCCCGTTGCGCCTGACGCGCGGGGCAGGGCGCTTCTTTGCAAAACTGCGCCCGCCGCGCCGCGCCATGCGCACGATATCGCTGTTACCGGAACACCCGGCCACCATGCACGCCGCACCGGCCTCGGGCGCCATCGCCAGCCAACATCTCGTCACAGGGGACGCCCGAATCTCATCGCACCTCGCCCGCGCGCTGCAGATCGTCGACCGGCGCATTCCCATGCTGCTGCAAGGCGAGACGGGAACGGGCAAGGAGGCGTTCGCGCTCGCCGTACATCGCGGATCGCTGCGTGCGTCGCAGCCGTTTGTCGCCGTGAACTGTGCGGCGATCCCGGATACGCTGATCGAAAGCGAGCTGTTCGGTTACGCTGAAGGCGCGTTCACCGGCGCGAAGCGCAAAGGCCTCAAGGGAAAAATACGCCAGGCGGACGGAGGCACGCTGTTTCTCGATGAGATCGGCGACATGGCTTTACCGCTGCAGACGCGGCTCCTTCGCGTGCTCTCGGAAAACGAGCTGGTACCGCTGGGGTCCGAGCAACCGGTGCGGATCGATATCAACCTTATCTGCGCCACCCACCGGGATCTTGCGCGCATGGTTGCCGATGGTACCTTCCGGGAAGATCTCTACTACCGCCTGACCGGCGCTGTGTTTGCGCTGCCCGCGCTGCGCGAGCGCACCGATCTTGACGAGCTTGTCGCGTTTTTCCTGGCGGCCGAAGCCGAAGCGCACGGTAGCCGGCCGGTGCTGTCCGATGCAGCGACGGCGTGCATCCGCCGCTATCGATGGCCAGGGAACGTGCGCCAGCTGCGCATGGCCTTGCGGTACGCATGCGCGCTGGGCGCAACCCGGGGCGTCATTGCTGTCGAAGACCTTCCCGACTATCTGCGCGGCGACAACGCCGTCATGGCGTCACCGCAACCGCCGATCCCGCCGGTGGCCGCGCAGGCCGCGGACCTTCGCCCCAGTGAGCTTCTCGAACGCGAGCACATCGTCCAGACGCTCGCCTGCCACCACTGGCGCGTCAAGGAAGCCGCCAAAGCGCTGCGCATGAGCCGGGCAACCATTTACCGCAAGATGGCGAGATACAAGATCGCCTATCCGGGCCCGACATCATCGCCGGAATCCGCGTCCTTGTCTCAGGCGGACGAGACCAAATGAGGCACGGTGTCTCACCGTACGAGGCAAGCCATCTCACCCTGGTGCCTCAAGTGGCCGGCGCCAGCGCTCATCGGCCTCGTGCTGTATCGCAGCAATAGACCGGCGCAACCAACGCTTCAGCGCACATGGGCCCATACGCCCCGGCATTGCGTCGCAGCGTACGCAGGGCTGCGCACGCATTCGCTGCCGTCTCGATTCCACTTTGGCATGGTTAATGCGTTTTGACCCTGCACGAGGGCCATGCCATGCACGCTGCCGTGGCACCCGCATGGCCTGTCGTTCCCCATAACCCGATGGAGACAAAACCGTGAGCAACGAAGGATCGGTGCAGCAGTCCAGCATGAAAGCCGCCGTATGGCGGGGCAGACACGATATCCGCGTCGAAGACGTACGCGTACCCGACAGTCCCCCCGAAGGATGGGTAAAGATCCGCGTGCACTGGTGCGGCATCTGCGGGTCGGACTTGCATGAGTATGTCGCCGGCCCGGTCTTTATCCCTGTCGACCATCCCCACCCGCTCACAGGCCTGAAAGGGCAGTGCATTCTGGGCCATGAGTTCAGCGGCGAGATCGCCGAACTTGGCGCTGGCGTCACCGGCTTCAAGGTCGGCGAACGCGTCACCGCGGATGCCTGCCAGCATTGCGGAACGTGTTTTTACTGTACCAGCGGCCTGTATAACGTCTGCGAGAATCTTGCGTTCACCGGGCTGATGAACAATGGCGCATTCGCGGAGTACGTCAACGTGCCGGCGGAACTGCTCTACAAGCTGCCGGAGGGCTTCCCGACTGAGGCGGGCGCGCTGATCGAACCGCTGGCGGTAGGGCTTCATGCCGTGAAGAAAGCGGGCAGCATCGTCGGGCAGACGGTTGTGGTGGTCGGCGCCGGCACCATCGGCCTGTGCACGATCATGTGCGCGAAGGCCGCCGGTGCCGGCCGCATCATCGCGCTCGAAATGTCGTCGGCACGCAAGAAGAAGGCACTTGAGGTCGGCGCAAGCATCGTCATCGATCCCAGGGAATGCGACGCGATCGCGCAGCTCAAGGCGCTGACCGGCGGCTATGGCGCGGACGTGTCCTTTGAGTGCATCGGCAACAAGGCCACCGCGAAGCTTGCCATCGACGTTATCCGCAAGGCCGGCAAATGCGTGATGGTGGGCATCTTCGAAGAGCCAAGCTCGTTCAACTTCTTCGAGATCGTATCGACGGAAAAGGAAATCATCGGATCCCTCGCCTATAACGGCGAGTTCGCTGACGTGATCCGCTTTATCGCCGATAGCCGCATAGACGTGCAGCCGCTCATTACCGGGCGAATCTCACTGTCCGACATTGTGTCGCATGGCTTTGAGGAGCTGGTCAACAACAAGGACGGCAACGTCAAGATCATCGTCCAGCCAGTTGCCAGCCCGGGAAGTTGACGCTCGCCTGATTCAAGCGCCGCGTTGTCCCACGCGGCGTTCGGCCCCCATCATCGGGAGGATCCCGATGGTGGGGGCGCGCTATGGATGGGGGCATTTCAGGGGGAGGGCAAAAGCGGCGAAACGTGGTGGCGTACGAGACATCCGCGCCCATTACCCTCGTCTCAGCTAAAATCGGCTCCAAGCGGTTCCCCAAGGTTTATAGCGTGGCACTCCAGCAAGGTTTTGTCCTCACCCGACATTGGCGCGATACGCCGGCTGGCACCGAGGTCGAGGTCTGGCTGGCGACCGATGACGGGCCGCGCCGGCTGCGCCTGTCAGGCCAGCCCTCCATTGCGTTTATCCCCGAGGCACAGCGTGAGCGCGCCGAGGCGCTGCTGCGCGGCGAGCGCGATGTCGAACTGCGCCCGCTCAAGCTTCAGGATTTCCAGCGCAGGCCCGTCATGGGCCTGTACTGCCAGCAACATCGGCAACTGATCCAGCTCAGCCGTTCTCTGCGCGACGCCGGCGTGGATGTCTACGAAGCCGATATCCGCCCGCCCGAGCGCTACCTGATGGAACGCTTCATCACCGCCCCGGTCTGGTTCGACGGTGAACCGGATGCCAGCGGCACGTTGCGCAATGCCCAGATGAAGCCGTCGGCGGACTACCGGCCCACGCTACGCCTGGTCTCGCTCGATATCGAGACCAACGCGTTCGGCGAACTCTATTCGATTGCGCTCGAAGGCTGCGGTCAGCGCCAGGTCTACATGTTGGGCCCGGCGCCGCAGGTGCCTGTCGGCCTCGACTTCTCGCTCGAATACTGTGCAACACGACCAGCGTTGCTGGAAAAGCTGAACCGGTGGCTGGCCGAACACGACCCCGACGCGATCATTGGCTGGAATCTGATCCAGTTCGACCTGCGCGTGTTGCAAGAGCATGCACGCCAGTTCCAGATTTCGCTGCTCCTGGGGCGGGGCGGGGCCGAAATGGAATGGCGCGAGCACAATGCCCAGCAGCACTATTTCGCCAGTGCACCGGGCCGGTTGATCATCGACGGCATCGAGGCGTTGCGTTCCGCCACGTGGAGCTTCCCGTCGTTCAGCCTGGAATCCGTGGCACAGACGCTGCTCGGCGAAGGCAAGGCGATCGACAACCCATACGACCGCATGGACGCCATCGACCGCATGTTCGAGCAGGACAAGCCGGCGTTGGCCCGCTATAACCTGCGCGATTGCGAACTGGTGACGCGGATATTCGAAAAAACCGAGCTGTTGCCCTTCCTGCTGGAGCGTGCCACGGTCACGGGCCTGGCAGTCGACCGCAGCGGCGGTTCGGTGGCCGCCTTCACGCATCTCTACATGCCGCTGATGCACCGCCAGGGTTATGTAGCACCCAACCTCGGCGACATGGCACCGGAGGCCAGCCCTGGCGGCTTCGTCATGGATTCGCGGCCGGGGCTGTACGAATCGGTGCTCGTGCTCGACTACAAGAGCCTCTATCCGTCGATCATCCGTACCTTTCTGATCGACCCGATCGGCCTGGTCGAGGGTCTGGCGCATCCCGACGATGCCGATTCGGTACCTGGCTTCCGCGGTGCGCGGTTTTCCCGGACGAAGCATTGCCTGCCGGCTATCGTCGCCAAGGTCTGGCAAGGCCGTGAGGCCGCCAAGCGCGACCGCAACAAGCCGCTCGCTCAGGCGCTCAAGATCATCATGAACGCGTTCTACGGCGTGCTCGGGTCCAGTGGTTGCCGGTTTTTCGATCCACGACTGGCGTCGTCGATCACGATGCGCGGGCACGAGATCATGCGGCAGACCCGCACGCTGATCGAGGCGCGCGGCTACGAGGTGATCTATGGCGACACGGATTCCACCTTTGTCTGGCTGCGTCGTGCCCGCACGGAAGCCGATGCCAACCAGATCGGCCGCAGCCTCGTCGCGTACGTCAATGACTGGTGGCGCGACCATCTCTGGCAGGCTTATGGCCTGGAAAGCGCGCTCGAACTCCAGTTCGAAACCCACTTCCGGCGCTTCCTGATGCCGACCATACGTGGCACGGACCTAGGCAGCAAGAAGCGCTATGCCGGGCAGGTCGAACGGCCTGACGGGACGGTCGAGATGGTGTTCAAGGGGCTGGAGACGGTGCGTACAGACTGGTCGCCGCTTGCCCAGCGGTTCCAGCAGACCCTCTACGAGAAAATCTTCAACCGCGAGCCGTACGAAGACTATGTGCGGGACATCGTGCGTCGCACGCTGGCCGGTGAGCTCGACGAGGAGCTGGTTTACCGCAAGCGGCTGCGCCGCAAGCTCGACGAATACCAGCGCAACGTGCCGCCGCACGTCCGGGCCGCCCGCATCGCCGATGCCTATAACGAGCGCCAGGGGCGCCCGCGCCAGTATCAGCATGGCGGCTGGATCAGCTATGTGATGACCGTGGCCGGCCCGGAGCCACTGGAAACCCGCTCGGCGCCGATCGACTATAGCCACTACGTCGCCAGGCAGCTCCAGCCGATTGCCGATGCGATTCTGCCGTTCCTGGACGACAGTTTCGAGACACTGTTGAGTGGGCAGATGGCGTTGTTTCCCCAATAGCGGGACATCAGGTGGGCAGCTGTCATGAACCTTGGCATGGCCGGCTCATCGTCGGCACCTAGTAAGTGGCCTAAACGGCATTTATCCTCATTTATTTGCCAAGGATAATTTATCCGGCTAGGATAAATACCGATAATCACACCCAGAAGGCCACCATGTCCGAGCCGTCCGCCGCCTCCGAACGCTACACCTTCCGCCGCCCGGCGCTGGCGGCAAGCTTCTGCGCAGCCTTGACCGGGGAAGGCATCCAGGATGCCCGCTCCGGCCTGTTCCTGGCGGCGCCGCGCAGGGTAGGGAAGTCCACGTTCCTGCGCGAGGACCTGATGCCGGCCGCCGGGCAGCGCGGCTGGGTAACCGTGTATGTCGACTTATGGTCGAACAAGGCCCACGACCCCGGCGAGCTGATCGCCGACGCCATCAAGCACAAGATTGCCGATCACGCCGGTGTGGTGAGTAAAGCCGCAAAGGCGGTAGGCCTCACCAAGGTCAGCGTGATGGGCACCCTCGGGCTGGACCTCACCGCCACGGGATTGCCAGCGGGCATCTCCCTCACGCAAGCCCTTGAGGCGCTGTGCAAGGCCGCCAGGAGACCGGTTCTGCTGATCGTTGATGAAGCGCAGCATGCGCTGACCACGGAAAAGGGCGTCGAGGCGATGTTCGGCCTGAAGGCGGCGCGCGACGCGATGAACGTCTCGGGCAAGGCCCCGGATCTCATGCTTGTCTTCACCGGCTCAAGCCGGGACAAACTCGCACACCTCGTCATGAATTCGCGCATGCCGTTCTACGGCTCCCAGGTGACGCCGTTCCCGTTGCTCGACCGAAACTTTACCGACGAATTTACCAAGAGCGTGAACCGGGCGCTTGCCGCTGGCAATCAGCTTGAGCCCGAGGCAGTCTACGAAGCCTTCGTAATGGTCGGACACCGCCCCGAGATGCTGCGCCACCTGATCGGCACCATCGCACTGGCAAACGAATCGCCAAACCTCAGCACCCGGCTCAAGGATGACGCGACGCTCGTCCAGGAGCGCTTGTGGCATGACGTCGAAAGCGACTTCACATCGCTGTCGCCACTTCAGCAGGCGGTGGTGCGAGTCATGGCAGGCAAGGACGGTCAGTTCTCTCCGTTCGGAGAGAGCGCAATGTCCGCGTACAAGGCGCTTGTGCCGGATCATGTGAGCGTCAGCGCCGGAACGGTCCAAAACGCGATCGACGCTCTTCGTGAGCGGGAGATCGTGTGGAAAGAGTCGCGAGGCTCCTACGAGATCGAAGATCAGGCCTGGCTGAGTTGGCTCCGCGCCAAGGGACTGACGGGATGAAGTGGGCGGTAAGGGGATGCGCCAGGCGAAGGGTCATCGAAGAGGTGACTTGGCTGAGCGTCCGACATCTCGAGCGGTATGGCTACGGAAACCATGCAGTTGATTTAACATAATATACATCGTTGATCCGGAATAGCTCTGCGGGCTAGGCCAGACGCGGGGTCTGGGCTATCCGGAGGTGCTCGCAGAGCGTCTCAAAATTTACGGCAAAGCGGTCAGCTAGCGACGCCCAGATCCGGCGCAGTTCCGGGTTCTTAGTGCGCTCCGCGTGAGCAGCAGTCACCACCGCGGCGGGATCGATATCCAGCACGCGCGCCACCTTCACAGCCGTTTCATCATCGAAGCCGCCAAGGCCATTGCGGTACTTGCTGACCGCCGAACGCGAAATGTCCAGTTCCTTGGCAATCGCGTAATCCGAGGCGCCGCCAAGCTTTGCGCGGACGGCTTCCAGAAATTCAAGAGTCGTTTTCATCACTACCCCTAGTGGTCTACCCAGACCGAAGGATAGTCAACTGTCCTCGAACGAGCAACGTCATCTGTGTGCGGACGTTCTCATACAGTTGACTGTTCTCGGTCGGTTGACTATATTCCGTTCCAGACGCGCCGCCGCCTGGAACCCTACCCGCCAGGGCCGGCTTAGCTAGCTGGCAGGCGGCGCGCTCTCCCAAACGGGAGCTTCCGCAACAGGGTAGGGGTTAGAGGGGTGGTCACATGTCGTTACAAATTTCCACACGAGAGCACGAGCACAACAGCAAGCCCGGCGTATTCATCGGGGCGGTGACGGTCGAGGGCGAGGGCGTCTTTGTGGACTTCATGTTTGGCGGCTCATTCGGGCAGACGCGCGAGCAAGCAGAGCGCAACGCGCGCATCTTCGTGGCCGCGCTGGACTTCGTGGATCGCGTGAAGTCGGAGGGCGCACTGTGAAGCCCGCCCGCGTCCACCGTACCGCCTTGGGCGGTTTCACCATCGACGGCCCGTACTACACGCGCCGCTCCAATCTGGCCGTTCTGGCCGATCGCTTTTTCCACTGGCTGGGAGCCTGACGCGATGCCGCTGCCGATCATATGGACGTTCGCCGCCTATGTGTTTTGGGCGGATTTCTTCAACGTGCGCCGGGGCTAAGCCATGGGCTATAGCGAGGAAGTCGCATACGTTCCCGGCAGCACGCGCGAGCCGGCACACGCATCGCATCAACCGGCCAGCGTGGGGCCGATGGGCAAGCGCAGCCAGGACAGCGACGCGCGGGCGTTCGCCGCGCTGGAGCAGGCGCGCGCCGTGCTGGCGACGCACCGCAGCCGCATCAAAACGCCGCGCTGGTGGTAAGCGAATGGCCTGGGGATACCTCCGCGACGCAGTAGCCGCTGTGCCCGCGCTTCCGGAAATGCAGGAAGCGCGGGCCCGCGTGCCGATGCGCTGGTATAACCGCGTGCTCAAGGCCGCCGACAAGGCAGGGCGCGATAGCGCGCTGCGCCTGGACCGTCCCGACATGTTCGACCTGGGCGCCGCCGCTGGCGCCGTCGCTGCGTTCCTCGCGGACCATGCGCCGCAGGGCTTGCCGGTGCGCCCGGACGCATCCGACTACGAAATTTGCATGAAGGCGCGCAAGATCGCCGCCGACGTGCTGCTGAAATCAACGGGCCTGGGCACTGATGACGCGCTAGTGATCTGCGCGGCCGAGTGCGAACGCCAGGGCGTGGCGCTGCCCGACTTCAAAGAAGCCGCCGAGCAAGTGGCGCGCGTGCGCTGCGAACTGTGGTGGCGCCGACGTCTGCGCACGAAGCATATCCGCGCGCTGGAACACTCGAATATCCGGCTGCACTACGTCCACTATCGCAGCGACCCATACGCGAGCAATGACGCGGTGCGCCGCCGTGTCGCGCAGAACCGCCGCAACGCCGCCACGCTGGCCGCGACGACCTTGAAGAACGAGCACGGCCAGCAATTCACGCTGGCCGAACTGGCGGAAAAGTCGGTCGCAAACAAGGCGCTGCGCCGCGGCGAACTGATGACGCGCCTGAAGGGCAGCGAGGAACTAGCAGACGCCGCGGGCTTTGCCGGCGTGATGTTCACTATCACCTGTCCGAGCCGCTTTCACGCGGTCAAGCAAGCCGGCCACAAGTGGCATCCCAACGCGAAATATGAGGGCGAGAACCCGCGCGAGGCGCAGCTATACCTGCGCGGCGTGTGGGCGCGCATCCGGGCCGAACTGGCGCGCCTGGGCATTGTGTATTTCGGCATGCGCGTCGCGGAGCCGCATCACGACGGCTGCCCGCACTGGCACGGGCTGCTGTTCTCGGACCGCGTGAATGACGTTTGCCGGGTGATCCGCGCGCACGCGCTGAAAGACTCGCCGGATGAGAAGGGCGCCGATCGCCGCCGCTGCCGCTTTGAGCGCATCGACCGCGCCAAGGGTAGCGCCGTCGGCTATATCGCGAAGTACATCGCCAAGAACATCGACGGTCACGCGGTAGGCGAGCATAAGACCCACGAGGGCTACACCGTGCAAGCCGATTGGCTGGGCGATGACGTGATAACGCCGAGTCAGCGCGTGGAAGCCTGGGCGGCGACCTGGGGCATCCGCCAGTTTCAGGCGTTTGGCGGGGCTCCGGTGGGCGTCTGGCGCGAACTGCGCCGGGTGAAGGCCGCCGACCTGCCCGAAGCCGCCGACGCGCCTGCCATCGTGGCCGCGTGGAACGCCGCGCAGCGCACCGAGGACAAGCCGGCAAGCTGGGCCGACTATGCGCGCGCAATGGGCGGCGTGGCCGGTGAAAAGCGCCGCGTGTCGATCAAGTACACCGAACGTATGGAACCGGGCCGTTACGGGCTCGCGCTGCGCAAGGTGCCGCACGGGGTGCAGGCGGTGCAGTGGTATCGGATGCCGGGTTCGGGCGAACTGACGTGCGACGCGGTATTTGTGCCGGCGACGCGCTACACCTGGACGAAGGTTGAGCGCAGCGGCGAAGCCGCGAGCACTCGGACTCGTGTCAATAACTGTACGCGCCCAAACGGCGCGCGCAGCGCGGCGGATACCGGCGAGCGCCGACCCGCCTGGATGAATGGGCTGGAAATGCCCGAAACCGCGCCCGGTGGGGCGCCAACATGAGGGGGAAGGGAAGTGGAAACGAAGTCTTTCAAGGACCGCGCTGATACCGCGCTGCTGCTGTTTGGGGGCGTGCTGCCGCGCCCGGTGAAAGAACTGTTGCGCGACATGGCCGTCGCGCTGGACGAACTGAAAGGGGAAAAGCAATGAGCATCAAAGCGGAACTACTGGCGCTGGTCGACCAGATTGAAAACCTGGGGCCGCATGTGCGGGATACCGGCGAGGTGACGTATTTTGCCGCGCGCCATCAAGTCGGCGCCGTGCTGGAAATGGCCGAGGCCGAACTGTCGCCGCCGACCGAACCGACCGAAGCCATGACGACGGCCGGCATCAACGCGTTTGCGAACCTGCCGGCCGACACGACGGCGGCCGGTGTCATTGATGCGGTGCTGCGCGCTGCGCTGCAAGCCGGCCAGGAGGGCTGATGCAATGAGCAAATGCACCTGTCCGGTCTGCAATCAAGGCGCGCGCTGGTCCGTCATGAAAGGGAAAGGGCGGGTGTGCATCGTCTGCACCGCGCCCGGTTGCGGCATCCAACTGTTTGCGCGGTCCGACGACGCGGACGAGAAAATCCGCGAGCGGTTCATTCTGGCCGATGGCGCGGCGCCCGAACGTAACGTAACGGAACCCGCGTCCGAACGTAACGAACTGGCGCAAGGGGGGCTGATGGCATGGGTGGTCTGATCGAACTGGACGCGCTGGACGCGCTCAAGCGCAAGGCGTACGCATTCGAGGGGCAGGCGGCGGCGAGCCTGCCGCCGCTGCCGGGGGAGCCGGAGCCGGTCGACCCGGTAGTCGAATGGGAAATGTCACTGTCGCTGCTGGTGGCCGTGCTGTCGCCCGCGCTGCCGTACCTGCCGACGGTCTACACGCCGGACACGATCAAGGCGCTGGCGGGCGCCATCGTGCCGGTGGCGGACAAATACGGCCTGAGTGTGGGCGGGATCATGTCCGGGCCGGAAATCGGCCTGCTGATAGTGGCCGGGCCGCTGGCGCTGGCAACGTACGTCGCGCACAAGGGCTGGCGCGAGCAACAGGAGGCCGAACGTACGGTCGAGAACGGCGGGGCGCTGCCGGAAGTGGTGCCGCCGCAGTCGCGGTCGCACCTGGGCGAGAACATGGAAGATAGCGGCGGGCGCCTGCCCGCGATCCGGGGGTGATATGCAGGTAACGGAAATCGCGCAAGCCGCCAGCGAGGCGGCCGGCAGTCAGAACGTGGCGCGCATTATTGGCGTGATCGGGGCGAGCGGTAGCGGCAAGTCGCGGTGGCTGAAAGACGGCCTGCGCCTGATGCGCCCGCCGCGCCTTCTGATTTGGGATCCGCAGGACGAATACAGCGAGTTTGGCCGCGTCGTCACTGACATGCGCGAATTGATCGAGATCCTGGGCGAGCTTGGGCCGTCGGACAATTTCCGCATCGTGTACCAGCCTGGGGATGACATGTCGACGTACCGCTGGAAATTCGATCTGTTCTGCGAAATAGCCTACATGATCGAACGGCTGTGTCTGGTGGTGGAGGAAGTCGCGGACGTGACCAGCGCGAGCTACGCGCCGCCGTTCTGGTCGCGCCTGTCGCGCAAGGGGCGCCATCGGGCGATGACCATGTTTGCGGTCACGCAGCGGCCTGCCGTGATCGACAAAACGTTCCTGGGCAACTGCACGCTGATTCACTGCTGCCGGCTAAACGACAAGAACGACATTTCGGTCATGGCGGCAATCCTGGGCGTGCCGGTGGATACCGTACGGAACCTGAAAGCCGATCCGGCCGGCGACGTGTTCGAATTCATTGAGCGGCAAATGCAGACCGGGCAAACGGGCGTCGGGGCGCTGCCGAGGCGCGGAAGCAACAGGGCGCCGGCCGTACGTAACGTACGTACGTTAGAGGCGCCGGAGGCGGCAACGTAACGTAATGGTGCGAGCTTGAATGCTGCCGGGACGCTGCCCACACTGAAGGCTCAAACGCGGGGGGATATCTCCCGACATTGCAAACACGCACTTTCGGGGGAAACCATCATGAGCGTGAAGGAAATTGGCAAGGCTGTCGCGATGACCGCTATCGCGCTGGTGCTGATCAACCAGGGCAAGAAGTTCCTGCCCGATTCTGTCGCCAAGCTGCTGGGCTGAACGCCAATGAGCGAATTGAAAAACGCCATCAAAACGACCGCACTCGTGCTGGCCGTGATCTATGTCGCCCGGCGCCTGCCGGTGACTGACCAACTCGTCGCGACCGCGCTGGTCGGCTGATAGGGAAAAGAACACATGTCGATCATTCAACAACTGCCGCCGTTCCTGAACGTGGTTGCCTCCGGCGTCGCGACGCTGCAAATCCCGCGCTACGCCAACACGCTGAACCGCATTGTGCTGGCGCTGGGCGGTACGACCTTTACCAAGGCCATGATCACCGATATCAAGGTGAAGATTGGCGCCCGGACGATCTACAACGTCAGCGGTTCGCGCCTGGACCTGATCAACAGTTACAAGGGCATGCAAGCCGATGCCAACTTCCTCGCGATCGACTTCACCGAGCGCGACGCGCCGAGCATCGACGGCAAGGAAGTCGGCGGCCTGGATATGACCGCGTGGCCGGACAACCTGAATCTGGAAGTGACGATCGCCGGTGCGACCGCACCGACGCTGACCGGTTACATGGTGCTGACGCCGCCGCAAGGCCAGGGCGCCGGCGAACTGGTCCACAAGCTGCTTTACTTCCCGGCGTCGACGTCGGTCGCGGGTAAATTCCCGATCAACTTCGCCGCACGTGGCGCGCTGATCAAGCGCGTTCACATGTTCTACACCGGAACCGATTGGACCGCGACGACTGACGGCAACGTCAACCGCGTCGAGGTCAAGAAAAACGGCCTCGTGGTGTGGGACGCAACCAGCCGCGTGCAGCGTTTCATTGAGCAAGAGCAGCGCAAGGTTCCGCAGGCAAAGCACTACTGCGTCGACTTCATTTACGACAACAATCAGTCCGGCGCGCTCAAAACCGCCGATGCTGCCGCGCTGGAATTCAATGCGTTCCTGACCGCTGCCGATGGTATCGACGTGTATGTCGAAGCGATCGACCTGCCGTTCAACCTGTAAGGGGCCGTCATGGGTGATTGGACCGATAGCGTTCAGCCGCAGTCGTATTTCTCGGACCCGATGACCAGCACGGCGGCGGACGCGAGCGACATGAACCCGCTTGCGCAAACCGGCGCCGACCTGCTGCGCATGGGCCTGTCGCGCGTCATTGACGTGCAGACGGTTCGCGCGCTGCAAGGCACCAACACCGCTGCCGTGCTGCAATCGAACGGCATGACGCTGTCGACGGCACCGCGCTACGCTCCGGTGGCGATCGCGGGTGGCCTCGTGCCGCTGGTGATCGCAGGCGCCGTAATTTGGCTGCTGGCGGGGAAAAGCTGATGAATAGCGCGCTCGGGGCGGGTGTGGGCGGGCTCGCAATGTCGAATCCCTGGACGGCCGGCATTATGGCCGTGGGATCGGTGGCCGGGCAGATGATGGGCGCGCCCGAACCGAGCAACACGGCGTTATCCGGTTCGGGCATGTTCGACCAGCATTTCGACGGCTCCGGCTGGGTGGTAGCGACCGGAGGCAGTGAGGCGCGAGCCTTGCCGACCGTGACCAGCGCCGTGCAGGCGACGGCAGGGCAGGCGCTGGGCCTGCTGAATAACCCGATGGTGCTTATCGCTGGCGTCGTGGTGGCGCTGGCGTTCTTTCGGCGATGATGATCGAAATCAAGCACGAGCCATGGACGCCGGAGCATGCCGCCGAGGTCGACAAGGCGTTTGCGGGCCATGCCAAGAGCGACGCCAGCGGCGGACTGCTGGCGCCGGCCGAGTATCTGGACACCTGCGGCTTTTTCCGCGTGTGGAAGGATGGCGAGCCGGTAGCGTGGTACGTGCTGATGCCACACAAGCACGCGCATACGCTGGAAATCGAAATCGCGCTCGCGCATGGTCGCGCCGATTTTGATCTGGTGGCCGAAGTGCTGCCGCTGATCGAGTACCAGTGCCGGGAGGCGGACGCGATCCGCGTGACAACCTGCCGGCCTGGGCTGATCAAGAAACTGAAGCGCGCGGGCTATCGCAGTGAAGCGGTAGTGCTGCGCAAAAAGCGGGGCAAGGCATGAGCAAAATTGGCAGCGGCACGGGCATGTCCCGGCAAAGCAGTTCTGAGAACACCAGCGTAACGACGTCGACGACTAACAACGTCGACAATCGCATGGTGGTTGATAGCGGCCTGGGCGTGAATGGGTCGAACAACTACGCCAGCGCGGTATTCAGCGACCAGGGCGCCATCGACGCCGCGTTTGACTTCGCCAAGGGCAGCACGGAAACCACTTACAAGTCGACCGCCGATGCGATCGGGCTGGCGCGCGACGGCCTCAAGCTGAATCTGGACCAATCCGCGATCAACGCGAAAGGCTTTCTGGACAGCATGGGCAAGCTGTTGGACACGGCAAAGGCCGTGAACGAAAACGCCACGGCGAACGTGGCGGCGGCATACAGCAACGTGCAAGAAATCGGCACCGGGCAAAAATTTCTGGTCGCGGGCGCGCTCTGCATCGCCGGGATTGTGGCCGTCAGCAAAATGAAGGGGTGACAGCGTGGGCATTATTGAGTCGGTACAAGAATACGACCTGAACATTCCGGCCGGCGCCGCACAAGCGATCGACGTGGCCGGTGACCGCATCCATTTCCTGTCCGCGACCGATCCATTCGCGGAAATCGAGATTCGCCCGAACTTCGCGCAGGGCAATATCAGCCTCAAGCCGGGCCAGGGGTTCCGGTTTAGCGAGCAAGTCACGCGCTGGATTGTGTTTAACCGGGGGCTGGTGGCACTGACCGGTGCGCTGATGATTGGCTCGGGCGATTTTTTCGACCAGCGAATCAGCGGCACCGTCGACGTGATCGACGGCGGCAAGGCGCGCACGCTGGGGGGAGTGGCGTTCATGGTGCCGGTGTCGCAGAGCGCCGTGGCGGCGCAATACTCGGCTGTGCAATTGTTCAACCTCGCGGGAAGCGGGAAAAACCTGATCGTGGAAGCGGTGTCGGTGCAATGCACGACTGCCGCAACCCAAATCGGCCTCGGACTGGCGTCGACGGTATTTAGCACGGCGGGGATCTTTGGCAACGCGAAGAAAGCGGGCGCCGCGGCATCGACGGCGGCAAGAACGTACTACCAGGCAACGGCGGGCGGGCCGTGGATCGGGCAAAGCCAAATCGTGACCCTGGGCGTGCCGTTGAGCCAAACCATCGAAAAGAAATTCAATGAGCCGATTGTCTTGCCGCCCGGCTATGCGCTCAGTGCGTGGAATGGCAACCCGAATCAGGACGTATGGGCAAGTTATGAATTCTTTGAGGAAAACGCCTGATGACCCGCTACGAGTTCGCGCTGCTGGCACTTGCCGCCGTGGGCTATGTGGTGTGGCGCGACTGGCAGCGCAGCGCAGAGCCGGGCGCGCAGTCGCCCGACTTTATCGACCAAGCTGAAAACCTGTTTTATGACGCCGCCGAGGGCAACATGTTCGGCGGCAACGAGGAAACCGATATGACGCAAGCCGCGAGCAATCGCGCAGCGTTCCTGCTGATGATTCGCAGCGCAGAGGGAACGGCCGGCGCGAACGGATACCGCACGCTGTTTGGCGGCGGGCTGTTCGAATCGTACGCGGACCATCCGCGCCAAGTCGTGACCGCGCTGTCGAATGGCAAGCCGATAAGCAGTAGCGCGGCCGGGGCGTATCAAATCCTGCGCCGTACCTGGGATTCGATCGCGCCGCGCCTGGGGCTGACCGATTTTTCGCCAGCAAGCCAGGACGCCGCGGCGCTGCAACTGATCCGCGACGCGGGCGCGCTGGGCGACGTCGATGCCGGGCGCTTTGCGCTGGCAGTGCGCAAGGTGCGCAAGATTTGGGCGAGCATGCCGGGCGCTGGCTACGGCCAGCCGGAAGTGGAACTAAACCGATTGCAAGCCGCATACGAAGCGGCGGGGGGCGTGGTGTATGGCTAAGGCAGCGGCAGGGGGCGGCGGCCCCGATCTTTTGATGCTGGCGGCGGTGGGCGCGATGGCGTTCCTCGCGCTGCGTTCGCGTGCGGCAACGGCGGCAACGGGCGTGCCGGTGGCGACCGCCGCGCAACTGCGCCCGGACTACACCGCGCAGCGAAACATCGCTTACACGCAGGCAGGCGTGGGCCTGCTGGGCACCATTGCGGGCATGTTCGGGGCGGGCTCGCCGGATTCCGTAATCAGCGGCGGCCGGGTGTCGGGGGTGTTCGGGGGCGGCAATTCGAACGCACTCGAATACAACGCCTTCAATGGCTACATTGGGCAGTTGGGTAGGGATGCCACCGACGGCTTTACGCCGGCCGAGTTTGGCAATCTGAACGGCGCCTATACCTTTGGTTCGCCGGTGGAGCCGCCGAGCCTGGGCAATTTCATGTCGTGGTGACGCGATGAAAGACGGCACCGCAAAGCTACTGCTGGCGGCCGGCGCGATCGCCGCGATTGCGTTCGTCGTAAAAAAAAACGGCGGGCTACAGGGTGTGGCTGCGGGTGCAGCAAGCGCGCTGGTCGGCGCCGTGGGGGATGCGGCGAGCGGGGCAGTGCTGGGGATAGGTGACGTGCTGGGCGTGCCGCGTACCGACATGAGCGAGTGTGAGCTCGCGATAGCGGAGGGGCGCACTTGGGACGCGTCGTTTGCATGTCCGGCCGGCGCGTTCCTGGGCTCGTTCGTGAGCGATGACCGCCTGCCCGACTATGGGCAACAGGCATTCACCGGCACGTATGCAAGCGGGCCGATAACGCCATGGACTGTGACCGAGAACGCGGGCGGCGCAGCTTTTCTCTATCCGCGAGTCAAAAGGTAAGGGGGGTCATATGAAATTTCTGCAACGTCTGCGCGAGCCGTCGACCTGGGCGGGCTTCGCCGGGCTGGCCGTCGCAATGGGCGCCAATCCGGACAAGGCCAATTTGACCGCGCAAGCGATTGCCGCCGTGCTGGCCGCTGTCGCGGTGTTCCTGCCGGAAAAGGGCAAGGCCGAGTGATGGACGCGGTCACGCTGGACACGCTGAAATACATCGCCACGGCACTGGTGAGTGCCGGCGCGGTGTATGGCGGCATCCGTGCCGATCTGCGCGCCATGCGGGCCAGCATCGACCGGGCGCATCTGCGCATGGACAATCATTTGCAAGGGCATCGGGGCTGATGGCAACGGGATGGATTCCAACACCTGCCGAGATAGGCCGGGAAACGCTGATTGTGATTGGGGGCGTCATCTGCGCCGCCGTGATCCTGTCGCGCTTCCCTGGGCTGAAATCATGGATTGCGGATCAAGGGGCGGTGACGCTGAAAGACCAGCAGGGCCGCGTATTGTGGTGACAACAGGAGAGAGCATGGCAACGAAGAAACGACGCACGCCGCCGCGAAAGGCCAACGGCCAGTTCAGGAAGCGCAAGAAGTGAAAGAGCCCCGGGAAGCCGGGGCTTTTTTCGTTACACTCCCGGAAAACAACGGGAGGGGTTATGCGCTCGATTCTAGCGGGGGTGATGGTGATTGGGCTGGCCGGCTGTGGGCTGCGATATATCGGCAGCGAGGACCAGATGCAGCAGGTAGCGCGCGGCACCGCGGAACTGATGAAGAAAGACCCATACAGCGACACGGTGACGGCGGCGGGAAGCGGCGCGCATCTGGCGCTGAAGGCCATCATGAGCACGCCGGAGACTGCGGCGCCGCAGGTGCATGGAGCCTTCGCAGACGAGGCAAAAACCCAGCACGATGCCTACATGGAGCTTCTGCGCAAGAGGCCAAGCATGTACGGGCCGCGCGATTCAACCGATTAGGCCTGCATCTGGCCGGGCTCCGGAAGCGGTGTCACGCTGGCGGGCTTGGCTGGCGCCGGCTTTGGCTGCAGGCGCCGGGGCCGAAACTCGATCACTTCGCCGCTAACGATGCCGAGCTTGGGCAGCAGGTGCGCGTAGCCCATCTGGCGGGCCATCTCGTCGCGCTCGAGCTTGTCGAGGCGCAGCACGTGGACGGCCCACCAGGGCGCCGGACGCTTGCCAGACTGCCAGGCGCGCGCGGTGGCGGGCGTGCAGCGCAGATAGCGGGCGAGATATTCAATCGGGATGCTGCGTGCCCAATGGGCGAATTCGGAGGGGATTGCGTGTTGTTGTTTTGGCATTGTTGACCCGTCATAAAAGAAGCCCCACGGTGCCGGGGTGGCAGGCGTGGGGCTTAAATTGTCGACGCGCTCAAGAAATCGTGCAGAAACTGCCGGAGAGCCGCGCCAGTATTGGGTTGCAGAGCCGGACCAACGATTTAACATAATATACATTATGCGTGCTCTTGCTGTAGCGGCTAAGCGGTAATGTCCGGTTCTGGCTAAGTTCAAATGTCCGAGTTTGGCAGGCGTAAGCTTGACGGCTTCCAGCGCGCGGGAGCCCGTC
>NZ_JBEFLI010000060.1:0-45115 GCF_040578825.1 Cupriavidus necator
CGCCAGCTTCACTGGCGTTGCATGGCGGCCTCGACTCATCCCGTCATGATATCGGAGGCGATTAATTATTCAACCTATTTAAGGGATGTTGTACTAGCACAGGCGGAAAGATACAGGTGGCATTCATGTATGACGGCGGGGGCTATGGAAATCTCCTGCTCGCGCCGTCTGGTGCGGCGCTGTCAGCGCGGAACAGCGCCAGCCTCTCGCAAGAAGCAGGCCACCCGTATTTGCACCACGGTACGGCGCCGGGGGCTTCTGGATGAGGATGGCCTCGCCATTATTCCCGGTTCCGCCGGCAGGAACATTGGGGAAAATCCCACGTTAGGCACGGGCGCGCTTCTCAGGGCGCTGCAATGCCGCCTGAACCGCTGTCTACGCCACATATATGATTTTGGAACCACTTCATACGCCCATGGGCCGGACGGACGAACATCTGCATCAGTTCATGATTCGAGTCCGGCGGTACGGCGACGCCGGGGAGGGCGCTCTGCAATTTTTCCACGACGGCTACCGCTCAGATGCTGAGCGCTTTCACTCTGCGCGAGCACGAAGGCTTCGTCTACGTGTACGATTTCAATGGCCGATCGTATGTTGAATTTCCTGCTACGTGAAGGTGTGCAACTTAGTCAACCAGTGATCTTTCTGTCGGATGGAGACGATACAGTCTGGTTTGCGCAGCTCGGCTTTGGTGACCGCAGTGAGTACGTTCTCGATTGGTTCCACATCGCCATGCGGATACAGAACCTCGAACAGATGATTACTGTAAGGGCCGGCCGGCACACTACGACGGTCCTAGCAACGCGGCCTTGATCAAGGCGCTGCATGGCGCCAAGTGGCACCTGTGGCACGGCTGCCCCTATCCAGCGTTGCGCCGATTGGACAGCCTCGGCTGGGATCTGGATGCCGAGGCCAGCCCCGAAGAGGCCAAACTCCTAGGCAACATCGTCTACCTGCACATCAAACGGCATTGCATCGTGAACTACGGTGACCGCTATGGGCATGGGGAGCCCATACATCCGGTTTCGTCGAGTCGGCCGTCAACTTGGTGGTGAGTAAGCGGTTCGTCAAAACGGCAGCAGATGGCTTGGCGGCCTCGGCACCGAGGGTTCAAATTCTATCGGGGCGACATCTATTCTGCCGCGGGGGGAGCTGGAGCAGGCCCGCGGGGCGGTGACGCTCGCGCAGGAACGCGCTGAAGCCAGTGAGCGGCGCAGCTTGCGCGAAGTGGACCAGGAGCGTACGGCGCGCCACGAGGCGCGCGATGCGGCCGTGGCGCAGGTGGAGGGACGCGCTAAGCTGGAAGCGCAGGCCGCAGCGCTGGTCATGCAACACTCGAAACTGGTCGCCAATCGACACGATCACGCTCAATCCGGAGCGCGAGCTTGCCGTGCCCACCGGTATCGGGAGGATCGTACCTTGGGCGTTCGAGAAGCGTTGCAGAATTGCGTTTGCCCCGCCGCACGAAAGGTACGATCAAATGCGCCGGTATGACGGATCGCGCGGCGCGCCACGCCTGACGGCCTGCAGCCGCGGTCCGGGAAGTGCCGCCCGATTCCTAACGCGCGTTCGGGGAGGCCATTCATCATCCCGCTACCGATAAATTCGTGAGCCACAAAGCCATGAGGCAGGCGCGCATTGACTCGAGGCGGTCGCAAGATTGCCGCATCGCGCGTAACGCAGCGGCAAAGCTCTCGCGAAAATCCCGAAGGAGAAAATTGGGGTGTAATGCTATTGCGTGCGCCCCACCAACAGGGGGTGCACAGGTGCCTTTGAAGTATGCGCAAATACTCGGTTCTCTAAGATATCGGCGCTTTCTTGCTATCCGCACGGGCTAGCTGCACAGTCTGCAAGGCTGGCGGTTTCGTTTCGGAAGTGCGGCAAAACAGCAGGCTGGAGTGATCGCGTAAGTAGCTGATATTTCTTGATGCACATTTTTATGACTCGCAAAGGACATGAATGGCCGAACGTATAGGTCTGGCGCTATCCGGTGGCGGGCTGCGGGCCATGGTCTTCCATGCTGGCGTGCTGCGTTGGCTGGCGCAGAAGGAGCAATTGGAGCAGGTCTCTGCTATCTCTTCCGTATCCGGAGGTACCCTGATAACAGGCCTGGTCCTACGCCTGAACGGTTGGCGCTGGCCTAATTCTCACACGTACTTGCACGTCGTCTTGCCGAAGATACGGGAGTTGCTGACAACCGTGTGCCTGGAGCGGAAAGCTCGCGCGCTATTGCTATACCGCCCCGACAATTGGCGCTTTCTGTTTTCGCGGGCCAATGTGTTGGCGATGGCCATGGATCGCGCCTGGGACATTGACATCACACTGGACCAGCTTGACCCGTCGCCCGCTTGGTCGATCAACGGGACAACCGCGGAGACTGGCCGTCGATTCCGCTTCAAGGAGGAGCGATGCGGCGACTATGAGTTGGGTTACGCCGCCGCAAAGAACTTTACTGTTGCGCAGGCGATGGCCGCTTCTGCGGCGTACCCTCTGCTCATCGGCCCGCTGCGCATCGATGCGGCAGGCATGGAGTGGTTCAAAAGACCATCTTGGGGCGGCACTGAGAGCCACGAACTGGCTGTCTCCAGCGCCTATCGGACGCTCCATATTATTGACGGGGGAGTCTACGACAATCTCGGCATGGAGCCCTTCTTTGACATCGGGAATCAGAGCCTCAAGGGCGTAGATCATTTGATCGTTTCAGATGCCGGCGCTGTCCTCGAACGCACGGCGTTGCCCGCCCAATGGCGATTGCGAAGGCTCTCCAGGATCCTGGAGATCTCGATGGACCAGGCCCGCGCGCTACGCGTGCGGCCTTTTGTGAACGCGATCCTAAAGGACAGGTCGGTCGGTCGGTATTATCAGATCGGAAGCGTGCCGCAGGAGAAATTGGCTCAATTCGCTGCGGCGTCTGGTGCGCGAAGCGATGGCGCCTGGCTTTCCCGACAGGAGGTCGAACGTGCCGCGAGTTGGCCGACCAATCTCAAGGTCGTTTCTGCAGAGGTTTTCGATTTGATTGCGCAGCATGGATATGAGACGGCCGACTGGAATGACATGGCGTTTTCCCAAGCGTCGGTTGTCTGACGTGATTTCTGGATCAAGATGAGTGTAAATCCGTGGGTTGACAAGCTCCGTGCTAGCACGGGAGTGAAAGCCGTTAAGACGCGCTTCCGTGCGTATCAGATTGGCGAGGCCGGTTCGTCCTACTCGTATTGGGCGGACGGTCACTTCACGTTGATCGAGGCGCGCCGCACCGAGGCCTATAGCAACAAGACACTGGCGCACGAACTTGCGATTTGCGGCAAGAAGACTATCGATACGCTGCATATCACTAGCTGGGATGTAGATCACTGTAATCCAGGCGACTTGGAATGGATACTGACCAATCTGAAGCCACAACGGGTCGAGTATCCAGGCTATTCGCCTCACACCGATAGTGCTGAGCGAAGCCTGAAGCTGATTACCGCCTACCGTACCGCCGCTTCCGCTGCTGGAAAGGTGACGGCCGTGCAAATCACGCCGTCCTATATTTCGTCGTTGGAAAAGAGCAACCATCTCGGGTACAAGGACATCCTTTACCACCCAAAGCAAATCTACGAGAACAATTCGAACAACAATTCGACGGTCAAGGTGTTCCGTGGGGGCACCTTCAATGTCGCCAGCATGGGGGACGTCGAGCATGCAAACATCGGCTCCTACCTACGGAGCTGCAGGATATTTAGCAGCGAGGTGGATGTACTGGTGCTGCCGCACCATGGCGCGCCAAGTGATATCACGACGAAGAAGTTCCTGGAGCAAGTGAGGCCCAGGCTGGCCATCTGTACCTCGAATTACGACAACCAGTACAGCCATCCGTGCGAGGAAATCCGCGGGATCCTGTACGAGTTGGAAATCCCCATCTTCACTACCAAGACCGGTGATGTCATCATCGAATCGATTGGTGGCCACACTGCGGACTTCCAACTTACGAACCTGATGGCGAATTCGCAGAGGGTTTCATCGGCCTCGCAATACCGCGCCAAGAAGTCGGAACTTCTGCGCCAGAACGCCGATACGATCCAGAACCGATATAACCCCGGCTTCAAGGGATTGCGCTAGCCTGCGCTACGGATCAACACGGTGGAGGAGTGCCCCCAAATGTCTGGCCATTCAGGAATTGCGCAAATGCGTGACATGTGGACTGCTTGCCTCACCGCCGAGCGGGCGGCGCCACAGTCACGGACGTTGCCGACAGCACGGCGCGACATGCCTCGCGAGTGCCCCACATCTTGCGCGAGGGTCGAATGAAAGCGAGGTCCGCAGCGACCCTAAAGGTCGAGCTCATTGCCGTCGGTCACGGCGACGCGTTGTTATTGCATTGGAACCCGCAGGAGGGACCCGCTTCGACCATCCTTGTGGACGGTGGGCCGAAGGCTGGCGGGCAGCGGATCGGGGAAACGTTGAGTCGGGTAGGCGCCCGCGAGATCGATCTGGCGGTGCTGAGTCATTGCGATGCCGACCATGTAGATGGGTTGCTCGACTATGCCAAGCAAGCCGATCGGCTGCCCATCCATCGCTACTGGGGGCCGTGCCTACCAGCCTTCCAGCGGCATAGTTGGCTATTTCCAGCCCGGGTACAGCGCGGCTTGGATCAGGCTGAAGCATTACAGCAGGCTCTCGGCCCCGGGTGTGCGGTGTCGTGGCCCGTCGAGGGCGCTTCCTGGATCAGTCCCGATGGGGGGTTGTCCATTAAGGTCCTGTCCCCCGCCGGCCGGGTGATCGAGCGGCTTCTGACCAGGGACGACGCGCTGAGCCTCTTTCTGGAGCAGCCGATGCCACTTGGATGGCTGTTGTCGGATGAACTGGAGCCCCCCATTGAGGACGACCTCGAGGAACTCCGGCTGGCGATTGCTAATGGCGAAATCACGTCCGATCGCATTCCTCTTCATCTTCCTCCAGCACTTAGACCGGGTCAGCAGAAGGAGCTGAAAGCACAGGCCGCCGCACACGGCGTGGACCCCGAATTTTTCGGGAATTCGGTACTGAATGACACGTCCATCGTGCTGTTGGTCGAGGCCCGTCTCGGAGTCGTCCATCGGCGCCTGCTTCTTACCGGGGACCTTGAGAACTTTACCTATCTGATGGCGCGTTGGCCGATGGGGCTCGGCTGCGACGTCGTGAAGACGCCGCATCATGGATCCTATTCGTTTGTTGACCGCGACAGGGCCTATGACGCGGTCTGGCAATGGCTACGCCCACGGGCCGTGCTGGTAAGCGCCAACGGCAAACACGGGCTGCCGCGTAGCGATTTTCGCGATGCCGCGCTGCGCTACGGCGCAACGTTGTTTTGTACATCTCGGCGCGCCCGGGAGATCGTCAGCGGTCCCATGACCGAGCCGTGTTGCCACACGCAGTATGGGTGTGAAGGACGCCAACAGGAATCGGTCTCGCTTTCGATCACGAGTGCCGAAATTCATGCCGAAGGTGTCGCTTGCGCGCGGGGGGAGTCTATCGGGCGTCATGCCAATTATCCAAGTGCGACAGCACGTGGTCGAACCCAGTCCCATCCTGAGTACGCTGGCCGACACGGAAATCAGAAAGCACACCGACTGGGCCGTCAGATGGCTGCGGGCGCTACATCAGGAGCGCCGCAGCCGTCCGGAACAAGCCGAACTAGCGCCGAGTTCGGTGGGGGCCATGCGCAAAGCCGCCGTCGCCGCGAATCGCCTCGCTGCCGCCGTGGAGTTGGAAACGATACTCGAGCGTGCGGAGCGGGAAGGAAAGGTATGGCTCACGCGGCGCGATCGCTACGCGCCAGAAAATCGCGAGGTCTGGATCCGACCCAACGCCGACGATCTGACGGCACTCAAAACCTGGGTCGATCAATACCTGATCATCCAGCTTGGTGTAGCAAGCGCCAGCACAGCGTCCGGCGTGGAGGAACTGCTATTTGCCGCTGATGTGAGCTGGCTCGCCGATCGGCTGGCGGAACGGCTGGCATTTCCGCGCGCGATGTTCGCGGACGGGATCTGGCCAGTGATCGTGGCGCATCTCCTCGAGACACGCACCATCGGTGTCCGGCGGATCGGCGACAATATCGACAACGCTTACGGTGCCAAGTTGATCCTGACCCTGTTCCAGGGCCATGACGTGGCCGAGGCGGCGGGGGCGCTGACCGCCGAAATTAAGCCGTCGGACTGTTCCAGTATCGGGACATATTTGACACAGTCCGTGTGGACGCTGCGCCGTAGCCACATTGCGCTGTCATGGCCGAGTGTCCTGATGAATCGCGTGTCACCCGTGTGGCTGAAGGAGCATGTGTTGCCCCCGAGCGGGCTCATGCGGGCGACCGGCAGTGGCATCCTGTCAGCGGCACCATTACCGGACGCAGAGCGGGACGCTATTGTGGAATGGATGGACCGCAACGTTTATGGAAGTAACTACCGGATGACCGATCTTGACGAAGCGCTCGTGCCAGCCGCATTCCCCGGCCTGCTGCTGGCTGGATTTGACATCGTCAGAAGGCCATCTGCGGACCGAGCGCGCTGATAGACCATGGCGGCCATTTGGGCGAACCACGGTGACAAGCCTGAATGCATCCCCTTATACAAAAGTAGTACCGTCTCCGCAGAGGGGCATGAAGCCTGAGGCTACGGAAATTTCGAGGTAAGGGGTTGTTAACTTCGCCAGACTCGCGTTTACTCTCGGATTTGCGCGCTGCAATGGGCAACGAATCGGGGGCATGGGTGGACGAGGAATTTGAGAGTCTGGATCTTGGTGATCCGCGGCGGGATCGGCGCGCCAAGGAATTGCTCAAGCGGTTTGCAGCCCTGCCTACGGCGAGCATTCCCGGCGCATGCGATGACTGGTCCCAAACCATTGGGGCGTATCGTTTTCTCGGCAATGAGCAGATCGATTGGCGGGACGTGATGCAGCCGCATTGGGAACGCACGGCGGAAAGAGCTGCACAGTTTCCGGTAGTGCTGTGCATCGCTGATACAACCGAGCTCAACTTTAATGGCCAGGAGATCGAGGGACTCGGGCCGCTGAGCTACGAAGCCCAGCGGGGCATGTATTTGCATCCGACCTACGCGGTTACGCCAGACCGGGAGCCGCTAGGGGTGATCGATGCTTGGATGTGGGCCCGGGAGCCGAAGGACGCCAATGGCAAGCGCAGCGGGATCAAGGAAAGCGTACGCTGGATCGAGAGGGTACGAACGAGTTGCGGAGCAAGCCGCGCAACTGCCCCAGACACGACTGGTGTATGTGACGGACCGCGAAGGTGATATTGCCGAGCTGATGTTGCGGGCCCAGGAACTTGGCCAGCCGGCCGACTTGTTGATCCGCAGCCAACACAACCGCAACCTTGATGAGGGCGACAAGTTGTGGGATAGCGTCGGAGCCAGCCCAGTACTTGGGAACATCGCCTTTATCTTGCCAGGCCGTGCAGGCCAGAAGGCGCGAGAGGTTAAACAAGAGCTACGCGCAAAACGCATGAGGCTGCCCGGTCTGAATGGCGCTGCGCTCACCTGTGTAGAGGCCAGGGAGATCGAGGCGCCCGCAGGTGTCAAGCCAGTGGTTTGGCGGTTGCTGACGAACCGAGAAGCGCGGGATGCTGATGCTGTCATCGAACTCGTCGAGTGGTATCGAGCCCGATGGGAAGTGGAGATGTTTTTTCATGTCCTGAAGACAGGCTGCAAGGTCGAGGCGCTACAGCTATCGCAAATGGATCGTGTGGAGCGTGCCTTGGCGTTGTATATGGTGGTGGCGTGGCGCATTGCCCGGTTGATGCGGTTGGGCAGAACCTGTCCGGACCTGGATGCGTCCCTGTTCTTCGACGCCGACGAAATTCGGGGAGCATACGTGCTCGCCAAGAAAGCTCGCCCGAAGACACCGGTCACACTCAATCAGATGATTCGGTTGGTTGCTTCCCTGGGCGGGTTCCTTGGGCGCAAGAGCGATGGCGAGCCCGGCGCCAAGACGATCTGGATCGGTATGCAGCGAACTATGGACGCCGCGCTCACCATTCAAGCACTACGGGAATGAAATGAACGCGTCCCACCCGTGAACGTGAGAGTAGGGAAAGTGTATCCTCGCGGGCCATCGGCATCGACGTGCCCAGTGGAAAATGCAAGCATTTCCCGGCAACCGGAGGATCCAAAATGAACTGTATGGCAGTGGGCGTGGATACGGCGAAGACGGTTTTTCAAGTGCACTACATTGACCCGGAGACAGGCGAGATTGTGAACAAGCCGATCAAGCGAGCGAAATTCCTAGAGCACTTTGCGAACCGGGCGCCGTGCCTGATCGGGATGGAAGCGTGTGGTGGAGCGCAACACTGGGCAAGGGAGCTCACGAAGCTGGGCCATCAGGTCAGGTTGATGCCGGCGAAGTTCGTCAAGGCGTTCAACATGGGCAACAAGAACGACTCGGCGGATGCCCGAGCGATCTGGCTGGCAGTCCAGCAGCCGAGCAAGGCAGTGGCGGTGAAGACCGAGATGCAACAGGCGATGTTGGCACTGCACCGGATGCGCGAGCAATTGGTGAAATTCCGGACGATGCAGAGCAACGCTCTGCGCGGGTTACTGACGGAATACGGCGAGGTGATGAGCAAGGGACGAGCGAAGTTGGACAAGGAGATTCCGGCAGTGCTTGAGCGGGTCGCAGAACGCCTGCCGGCAGTGCTCGTCGATACGTTGCGGGACCAGTGGAACGGTCTGGAGAGGTTGGATGAGCAGATAGCGCAGATTGAGCGGCGCATGCGCGAATGGAAGAAGGAAGACCAGGCGGTGAAGGCGATCAGCGAGATTCCCGGCGTCGGGCTGCTCACGGCCACTGCAGCAGTCGCGATGATAGGTGACGCAAAGGTGTTCCGCTCCGGACGAGAGTTTGCCGCCTGGGCTGGACTGGTGCCGAAACAGACGGGCTCGGGCGGCAAGGTGAACCTGCACGGCATCTCGAAGCGCGGAGATACGTATCTGCGCACGCTCCTGATTCACGGTGCGCGCAGCGTATTGACACATGCGAAGGAACCCGGACCGTGGGTCGAACAAATGAAGAAGCGACGGCCACCGAATGTCGTAATCGTGGCGCTCGCTAACAAGATGGCGCGCACGATCTGGGCGGTACTAGCGCATGACCGTGCGTATGAAAAGGACTACGTGAGCAAGAAGCCGGCCTGACCTCAAGGCCACGTTCAAGATCAACGTTTGACACAGGGTGAACGTCGAAAGGTTGCGTTGGCAATCGTGAGTGATGACAAACCAGGTAGGACCGTGACTCGCTAAACC
Source organism: Cupriavidus necator (assembly GCF_040578825.1). Classification (GTDB taxonomy): domain Bacteria; phylum Pseudomonadota; class Gammaproteobacteria; order Burkholderiales; family Burkholderiaceae; genus Cupriavidus; species Cupriavidus necator_E. Next base: position 9,270 of record NZ_JBEFLI010000060.1, read on the forward strand.
TGAATGACTCTCCGGGCTTCTAGTTCGCTGCGGGAATGAGGTGCGAGTCAGCGAATTTCATCGGGGCACGCAGCGGTAGTACCGGCTGCAAGAATGCCGGATATAGAGCTGCAGCCCATCCTGTCTGTCGGAGCACACGAAAAACTAGCGCAAAGGGGCGCGTTCATATAGAAGAGTCATGACTTTTGTATAAGGAAATGGCCTGAATGTCCCACCGGTATCCCTTGCCGATCGCCGTTATCCGCTAGCAATACTCGTAAGCGTGCGAACAGAGTCACTGCGCAAGCGCTGAGGGGTACAATCCATGCCGCGTTACACATAAAAACTCTATCAAGAATAATGACAATGTGGGTGAGAGAAAAAAAAGAACCGCAGTGTGAATTTGGTCAATATGAAGAGATTTGGGGTGGGCACAGAGGTAATTGCAAACGGATCATTAGAATCACCGCGGACTATATTGTTCTTGTTGACAGAAACAAGAACATAGATTGGGAGACAACAAAGTCCTACGATGATTCGCGATCGCTAGAGGACAAGAAGAATGTCGAGAAAACGCTCAGTCAGTGTTCGATTGCCGAGCATAAGCCGACCAGCGGTCTGAGCGAGGCCTCCGTGTTGAGCTTCAAGACAATTGTCGGGGAGGCAATTGTCAACTGCCTGGAAAACAATTGTGAAGGTGCGACCGAGATTCTGGTGCAGGCAGATGAATTCCGATTGGATCGTGTGGTTGAGAAATCCAGGGAGTGGTATCTGAGCTTTACGGTGGCGCTAACTGCGATCCTGATATCCATTGCCTTGATTTTGAATCGAGGCAATCTAGCGCTTTGTGAAGATATTGTACGCAGCATCGATATTGGCTCCTGGGCTATTGCCGGGGCCTGCCTTTCGATAATCCTGCGATCTGGTCGCCTGCAGCATGCGAGTTATGCGGGAAAGTATCTACACTTTATCGAGTCAGGATGCCGTCTTGTTGGCGGATTCATTTCGGGGCAAATTGTTTATTTAGGCGTCAAATCAGGAATTATATTTTCCAGTCTGGTTGTTGAGGGCAACTCCCAGTACATCATTCCCCTTCTGGCGTTATTGGCTGGTGCTAGCGAGAGATTTGCGCCATCCATCATCACCAGAATAGAGGATTCTGCTTCAGTTACTGATCCCGTAAAGGAGACCTAAAAGTGGTGTCGCGCAAGGCTTTGATCATAGGTTCGCCGGATGAGAAAATTCCGGGTGTAAAGGTCGATGTGGAGAATTTGAAGAGGTTCTTCATGTCGCCTGTTGGAGGACTGTGGTATGAAAGTGAAATCACGACGCTAATTACGCCGTCTGCGAGCGATATCCGGGCGGAGATCGAGATTTTGAAGCGGAAGGATTATTCCCTGATCTTCTTCGCGGGGCACGGCTACCATTCCAACCAGCGCGGCAGCACGATTTTGCATATCAATTCACGGGAGACCATAAATAGCCTGGAGTTGCGAGTTGGTGCCGAGAAGCATACGCTGATTCTGGACTGCTGCCGGAAGCGGGAAGATGAGAAACGCGTTCTCAAGGCCGCAATGGAGTCAATGACATTCGATTCTGCAAGGGGGCAGGCATTAACTCCTGCGGAATGCCGGCGATATTTCGAGCAGGACATTTCACGTTGCGACGGCGGAATCGTCGTGATGAACTCGTGCGCGATCGATGAAACGGCAGGTGAGAGTGAATCTGCAGGTGGATATTACACCTCCTCGCTAATAGGTTCCGCCAATGAGTGGGCAGGAAAAAGGCTGAGCAATATCGATCTGACCAAGTTATACGCAACGTTTTCGACGCAGGAGAGTCACCATGCTGCGTCAGCACGGGTGAAACTGTTAAGCGGTGGCCGCCAGACACCGGCCTTCGAGGCGCCCCGCGCTGAGAAAAAGTTCCCATTTGCCGTTGTGGCATAACCGAAAGGCCAGTTCGTGCAACTGGCCTTTTTTCTGTGCGCCCGGCATGGGTCAGCCGACTTGGCAGCGTGGATTTCTTAACCTTTTTGGACACAACATCAGGACTTCGAATGCTCACTTGGGATCTTCAAGAAACACGAACTCTCGTGCGCCAGCAGTTCGGGCATGATCAACTCGAACTTGCCCGACAGAGCCTTGGGTCGGCAATTGATCGAGGCGAATACGCCCGCTTCCACTATCGTGAGGCGACCAAGATTCTGGATAAGAAAGTTGAAGCAATACCCAGCGAACGCAGATTGATTGCTATGTTCGGTGCGGGAACTGAAAAAGAACAACGCGACTTTGATGATGCTATTAATAGAACTAGTGCTCACGTTACGGCCTGCGTTCAAAGTCTCCATGCTATTTCAGACATCTTTGCCCACGCTATTTATTATTCACTCGGCTACAATCTTCAAGAGGGTGCGCCTACTCCACGGCGCATTTCCGCGCATTCGGTTATAAGGTTGCTTCAATCTCGCAGACAGAAGTCGGCATTGGTCTATCAGCTAAATCTGCTGGTTAAACATGAGCACTACTCGTATCTGAACGCGCTGGCCAACCATTGCAAGCATCGCAGCTTGGTAAAGCCGTCACTTTGGCTCGACATGACCGAGGTTGATCCAAAGCCTTTTAGACTTAACTTTCAACGGTTCGAATACGATGGTACACTTTATGAAGAACGGGAGGTTTTTCCATTTCTAGAGTGTGCATTCAATCGAATCTCAGAAATTGTCCTGGATGCCGGCAACGAACTAAACGCAGCGCTCCGATCTAAGCTGGCGTAGCGGTCAACTGCGTTGTTGTACCTGGTTGTGCCGAAAACATGGGGCGTGATTTTTGGCGGGCGTCCCATCGTCCCGGAGCAAACCGGCGCCGGCGCCTTTTAACATAACGCCCGTACCCCGAAATATTGCTGCTTGATGGGGTGTTATGTTTGATTGGTAGAGAAGGGCAGGGTGCGAGCGCCGCCGGCACCTCAGTCGGCCGTCGACGCGCAAGCGTTCGACTCGGTAGAAAAGTCGAAATGCGCAGCGGCATACACGGCATTGCACGCCCAGACTTCTTCCCCGTCCTTGTAGAAAGTGACCCATTTGCCGTCGCTGACGCAATGAGCGCCAGGGAAGACTTCGTCATGGCCATTCGAAACGTCCAGGGGAAAGGGCGCGTGCGGCGTGGCCCAGTAGAGGCCGCCCGGTAGGGGCACGATTGTCTTTGGCATGCTCATCAGCCCAGTGTGGTGTCACAGAAGGCGCGGTCCGGCCTCACTACGGCGAAACGGAGGCGGTGTCAATCGTGCAACGACGTAGCGCCGTCTTGTGGCATCTTCGTGTAGTCTAGCCACCAAATCATCTCCTGCTATCCGGTGCGATTTTCATGGCGCGATATCTTCAATTTGTGGCCCGGGCCGTCTGCGTCGGCGCCATCATTGTGATCGTCGCCATCGTCTCCCGACAAGTATATCTGCGCAGCGCTGCGGGGGCTGACGTAGCCGGCACCGATGAGGAAGCCGCGACAATGATGTTGATCCGCTGCGAGACAATGCACGACCGTCTGCAGAATCGGCAAGGTTCGGCCACGGATGCTGACGAGCGGCCACGCGCCCGTTGTCGAGAGTCTTGAATTCGACGAAAGCTCGATCTAGCCGCCAGTTAACCTCTGCCTGTGTAGCGCTGCTAGGCTGTTCGTTCCCGGGCCCGTAGCATTTTGGGCTTGCTTCGTCGGTGCTGTGATGACCTGATCTCGCGCGTGGAGAGTACCGAGCGCTTTGCTGCCACCTCGGAAAACGGTCTCTTGCGGGTTCTGCGAGCGCCATGAAAACAGAGAGCCCGCGGAACTGTGCCAACCTGTGCCAACCCGATATCGTCATGATCATGAAATCATGAAAGTGGCGGCTACCGAATGGTGCAATGAATTGGGCCGCAAAGAGGTTGGCCAACACCCGAGACGCAAGCCCAGGAGGCGATGACTGGCCATTCTGCTCAGGGCCCGAACTATTTGACAGCCCCCAGCCGTACTGCGGCCCAAGCTATTGCACCTTGAAGAAGAATCTCTTGCGGAATAGTGCTCGTCAAGCTGGAATAGAAGCGACCGAAGGTGCGTACCGGGGGGCGTGGTGGAAGCTGCCTTTGTGCCCGGCGCCTTGGCCGGGGCTTGATCTTGTCGCATTCGGTGTTCGGCGGGCCCTTTCCGCCGAACGTTCATGAACCGCCGTTCATCCGCGAAGAGAAGGTCTCTAGCCGACCCTTTATAGAGACGTTCGACTCCAAAGCGCCGAAAGGCCGAGTCGGCCGATAAAGCGACGCTCCTGCCTGCGCCCAGGCCGCTCCAGCGTCTTCGGGCTATGCGGCATGCGAGACCGAGAGCGCGCTGCGACAATTGGGAACTTAGGCGAACATCAGCCCGAGACGATCCTTGAAGGCCACGGCGGCAGATCGCGTCGCGCGACACGAACTGTTCGAGTCAGCGCCAGGCATTGCACCTGTGAGCCCAGCCGCGCCAACCCAGAACGCCAGAGTTCGACGAGGGTGTAAGGCTTCCCCCGCAGCCCCCCCGTCCCGAACTCAACCCTAACCCCAGAACGCCTTCCCCATCGGCTTCATCCGAATCCCCGGCGCCAGCCGAGTCCACGGCAAATCGGCCGGGTCCGCCGTCATCGGGCCGGGCGCCTTGGCGACAAGCACCGCGTGGGCGATGTCCTGGAAGTCGGCGCGGAAGTGTACCGAGCTCTTATTGACGAGGATCTTCATCTTTTCCGGTTCGACGCCGCCTATGCGATAGAGATTGCGGTCGAGCATCTGCGCCTTGCCGCCACTCACCACGATCAGCACGCCGTCGATGCGCAAGCAGGCCACGGGCCCGACGTTGGCGAGCATGCCGTTCATCATCGGGCCGTCATAGCGGCACACGCCATCGGACAGCTTCACGACCTCGAAGCGCCCATGCAGCGGTTCGTCGCCGGGCACGCCGGAGACACCGCCCAGCGCCACCTCGATAAACGCGCCGACGCCCGCGCGATGGGCCGCAGCCGCGACCGCGGGGTCCCAGATCAAGCCGATCGCGGCGCCCTTTGCGCCGTTGCGCAGCAACGCGCGCAGCATGCCGGTTGTATTCGAATCGCCGCCCGCGCCGGGGTTGTCCTGCGTGTCGGCGATGACGACCGGCTTGTCGGCACCGTCGGACAGGCGCATTGCCTCGCGTACGGCGTCGTCGGGCGACAGGAACGGCACCTGCCACGCGGCTTCATCGGCCAGCATCTTGTCATAGAGGGCTTGCACTGCTGCTTCTGCCGACGCGGCGTCGTCACCATAGCCCCAGATCACCGGGCCGCATTCCGGGAAATCAGCCGCCGGAAAGCCGGGCGCGAACGACAGCGAGGCCACACCGCCGGTCTCCAGCGCCGCGAGCTGCGCGTACATGCCGCGCGACGGTTCGAGCAGCGTGCACATGCCGTTGATCGGGATCAGGAACGGCAGCCGGCGCGCGGCGCGATGCAGCGGACGGCAGCCCGCTGCCTGCCGCTCGAGCAGGCGCTGGAGCAGCATGGCCGCGCGTTCACCAGTCTCGGCCATGTCCACATGTGGGTAGGTACGGTACGCGACCAGGGCGTCGGCCTCGCGCAGCATCCGCTCGGTCACGTTGGCGTGCAGGTCGAGCGACGCGACCAGGGGCACGGCCGGGCCGGCCGCCGCGCGCACACGCTCGAGCAGCGTGCCTTCGCCGTCGTCGGTATGCTCGGCGACCATGGCGCCATGCAGGTCGAGGTACACAGCCTCGAAGCCGCCCATGCGAACCGCCTCAACGATCTCGCTGGCAATGCGCTCGAAGGCGTCCTCGGTGACATGGGCCGACGGGCTTGCGCCCGCCCAGATAACCGGCAGCAGGGCCCAGCCCCGCCTTTCGGCCGCGGCGATGAACCCGCCCGCCGGAATATTGACGTCGCGTAGCGCGAGCATGTCATCGCCGCGCACCATGGCCGGGAAGCCCTCGCCACGCTGAAAGTTCGCGTAAGCGGCCTTCGATGGCGCAAATGTGTTCGTTTCGTGCTGAAAGCCGGCGATCAAAATGCGTGTTGCCAAGGTCGTGTCTCCAAGAATTGGATGATGCGCCGGCGGTACAGCCGTCAGCGCAGGCGGCATAACGCCGCGAATAGCGTTGATGTGCTTGCGGAACCTGCGGGCCAGCGCCGTCAGGCTTTCGCCAACGCGCGTTGGGGCGCGGGCAGCCGGTTCGCCACGAGCACCGCGGCGCCCGCGACCAGCAGGGCGACCATGACCAGCAGCCCGGCTTCCATGCTGCCCGTCGCCGTGCGGATCGTGCCAATGATGGTCGGACTCAGGAAGCCGCCGATCAGGCCAATCGTATTGATCAGCGCGATGCCGCCCGCTGCCGCGTCGCCCTTGAAGTATTGCGACGGAATTGCCCAGAACACCGTGTATGCCGCCCACATCATCGCCGTGGCGATCGTCATGCAGAGCAGTGAGACCGCGAGGTTGCCGCTTGCGAGCGTCGCCGCAGCCAGCGCGACCGCGCCGAGCAACGCGGGCACCGCGCTGTGGAAGCGGCGCTCGCCGCAGCGGTCCGAGTTGCGGCCGATGACGACCATCGCGATCGCGGCGCCGATGTAGGGGACCATCGAATACAAGCCGATCTGCATGGTATCGGTCACGCCGTCGGCCTTGAGAATCGACGGCAGCCAGAAACTCACGGTGTAGATGCCGCAGATCATGGTGAAGTAGGCAAATGCCAGCAGGTACACGCGCGGGTCCCGCGCCACTTGCCCGAACGAGTGATGACTGCCGCTGGGCGTGTGCAGGTCGGCGGCGAGCATCCGCTTCTCACTGTCGGTCAGCCATTTCGCGTCGGCCGGCTTGTCAGCCAGCACCTTGAGTGCGAGCACGCCGAGCAGCACGCATGGCAGGCCTTCAACGACGAACATCCACTGCCAGCCGGCCAGGCCGTGTGCGCCGGACAGGCCGGTCATCAGCCACGTCGACAGCGGCGAGCCGAAGATGCCGCCGATCGGGCCGGCGAGCATGACGATCGCCATCACCCCAGCCATGCGCTGCTGGCCGTACCAGTAGGTCAGGTAGAAGATCATGCCGGGTGCGAAGCCGGCCTCGAACACGCCGAGCAGGAAGCGAAGCACGTAGAACGTGGTCTCGTCATGGACGAACATCATGCCCGCCGAGGTCAGGCCCCACAGCACCAGGATTCGGCTGATGGTCTTGCGCGCCCCGATCCTGGGCAGCAGAAGGTTGCTCGGGATCTCGAACAGGACGTAGCCGAGGAAGAAGATGCCTGCGCCGAGTCCGTAGACCGCATCGGAGAAACCCAGATCGCTTTGCATATGGAGCTTGGCGAACCCGATATTCACGCGATCGAGATAAGCGAACGTGTAGCACAGCAACAGGAACGGCAACAGGCGCCAGTTCAGTTTTCGGTACAGGGCCTGACGGGCCGGGCTGTCGTGCGCGGCAAGGTCTTGTGGGCTCGGAATGGCGGACATGTCTCTCTCCCTTAGTACGTATGTTTTCGATGCGGTGTCGATTGGTGGATCGTCGTGCAGAAGAATAAGCAGAGCAAGAGCAACTTAAGTAGACTAATGTTGCTTTTTGGCCAACGCTTCACATGTCGACCGGGATTCCAACATGCGCGAACTGAACCAGCGCCGCTTGCGTTACTTTCATGAGGTACTCACGCACGGCTCCATCCGTGGCGCGGCCGACAGCATCAACACGTCACCGTCCGTCATTACGCGGCAGATCCGGCTGCTCGAGGAGGAGATCGGCGCCCCGCTGTTCGAGCGCCACGCACGCGGCGTGCAGCCGACCGAGGCCGCGGCGCACTTGCTCGAGTACTGGCGCGGCTGCCGCTCCCAGCAGGAACTGTTCGAAGACCGCCTGCAGGCGCTGCGCGGGCTGCAACACGGCCAAGTGCGTATCGCCACCAGCGAGGGTTTTGTCGATGGTCTGATGGACGAGGTACTCACCGATTTCTGCGCGCGCTATCCGAAGCTTGATGTGACCGTGGACATCCTCCCGGTCAACAACGTGCTCCAGGAAGTGGCCGAGAGCCGCGCGCATATCGGCCTTGCCTATAATCCACCGACACATCCGGATATTGAGTACATCGCAACGTCGTCGCAGCCGGTGGTGCTGCTCGTCCACGCCGGACACCCGCTCGCGGTGCGGGGCGGATCAGTCGAGGTGCACGAACTCACCGAGTATCCGCTTGCGCTGATGCCGCCCGCTTTCGGCCTCGGGCAGGTCGTGCAGATGCTCGCCTACGCCGACAACATTCACATCCGCCCGACCCTTACTACCAACTCCCTCGCGGTGCTGCGCCACTTTGTCAAGCGCAACAACGGCGTCACGCTGATCGGCGCATTCGCGGCCTATCGCGAACTGGAGGCAGGCAAGCTCGTTGCGCTGCCAATCGCGCATCCTTTGTTGGAAGCTGCCAAGGCGCGGCTGTTGGTCAAGGCGGGACGGCCGCTCGGTGTGGCAGCCGATACGTTGTTGCACTGCATTCTTCGGGATATGCCGATGTTTGCAGATGGGGGACGGCGCAAGGGAAAGACGGCAGCACGCAGCAGGCGTCGAACAAACTGAAACTGCCACCAAAAATCCGGCTGCAGCCTGCGGCTCGCCGCGCGATGTTGGCATTTTGTTTACGTATGCGGCGTGCGTTCCTGCGGATCTTCGGCGAACCGCCGCAAGCCATCAAGAGCGGCGAGGCGGACGTGGCTTAGCGCGATCCGGTCGCACGCGATGGGTACGTGTTGCAATCAAGGCCAAGGTCTCATTCAGAGCAGCCTTGGCCCAGCACAAGCCGAGCAGCAGCGCCGCTGACAGGACAGGTTTGAGGGGCGGTGATGGCGTAGGAACGGTTGCTTGCGCTAAAGCCGCGCAAGCTGGTCGGCGGCCGCGGACGTTTATTCGTATTTTGCGGTTGATTTCGTCTTGTGCTGTGCGATGGATACCGTCAAACGTCGATGGCTTCGGGGGCGTCGCAGAACGGAGATGAAAGGCCGTTCTAAATGGATCTGCGAGTGGCGTGACAGTGCAGCCGGCGCGAATCACCCGTGGCCTGGAGGAGGAAGCGGGTGTGCCGCCACAGTTGGCCGAAGACGGCCTGGAGGCAGCGTTTGCATTAACACGCGCGGATCAGGGAGATAACCATTCTGCGAGCTTCGACCAGCGACGTTCCGTTTGCTTGCCCTTGACCGCAATCGCCAGTGCACGCTTTTGACCGACCAGTACAACAAGGCGCTTGCCGCGCGTGATGCCGGTGTAGATCAGGTTCCGCTTGAGCATCATGTAGTGCTGCGTCGAGACGGGGATCACCACAACCGGATATTCCGATCCCTGAGATTTGTGGATGGTCGTCGCGTAACACAGCACCAGCTCATCCAGTTCTCCAAATGCATAGGTGACGATGTGCTCATCAAAGGTCGCTGTGAGCTCCTGCTCTTCAGCGTCGATGTGGGTCACAAATCCAATGTCGCCGTTATAGACGTCCTTGTCGTAGTTGTTCTCGATCTGCATGACCTTGTCGGCGACGCTGAAGCGATAGCCAAACTTCTCGATACTGTGTTCGCCCGGCGGGTTCAGCGCCTCCTGCAACATCTGGTTAATGCCGCGAGCGCCGGTGAGACTGCGGTTCATCGGGCACAGCACCTGAATGTCGCGCACGGGGTCCAGCTGGAATTTTCGGGGTAGCCGGGTCTTGACCAGGTCGACAACAGTCCGGGCAACCGCCTCGGGTTCTTCCGCCGGCACGAAATAAAAATCGGACTCTTCGCCTTTTTCCGGGAGGGACGGGAACAGCCCCTGATTGATCTGGTGGGCGCTCCGGACGATGCGCGACGTGGCGGCCTGCCGGAACACCTCAGTCAGGCGTACGACAGGCACCGCGCCCGATTCGATCAAGTCAGAGAGAACCTGTCCCGGGCCAACCGAGGGGAGCTGATCCACGTCGCCGACGAAGATCACCGCGGTGGCGCTCGCCACCGCCTTCAGTAACTGGTTCGCCAGAGGCACGTCGACCATCGAGCACTCATCAGCCACCAGCAGATCACATTCGAGCGGCGACTCCTCGTTGCGCTTGAATTGCCCATTGGCCGGATTGACTTCAAGCAGCCGGTGGATCGTCTTCGCCTGAAGCCCGGTCGATTCCGACAATCGCTTGGCAGCCCGTCCGGTTGGTGCGCACAACAACGCCTTCACCTGTTTTGCACGCAGGATCGTCAGTATCGAATTGACCAGTGTCGTCTTCCCAACGCCAGGGCCGCCGGTGATGACCAGCAACTTTGACGAAAGTGCCAGACGAATCGCCTGCTTCTGGCTATCGGCAAGCTGGATCGCGAGCTTTTTCTCAACCCAGTGAATTGCCTTCTCTGCGTCAAATGCGGTCCATGGCGGCGATCCAGACTTCAGGCGCTTCATTTGCGAGACGATCGAAAGCTCGGCGTTGTACAACGGCGCGAGGAAAACGCTTGGAACGCCGTCAACGGTATCGGCGATTACGACTTCCTCTGCCAGTTCCTGGTCGATCGCATCCTCGATGATGGGTTGCGGGATTTCGAGCAGCTTCACGGCAAGCGACACGAGTTGGCTCCGGGGCAAGCCACAGTGGCCTTCTCCGGCTGCTTCTGACAACGCGTAGGAGACGCCAGCCCGCGCACGCAGCGGGGAATCATGTGCGATACCGATCTTCTGGGCGATGGTATCGGCCGACAGGAACCCGATGCCGCGAATGTCCCGGGCCAACCGGTAAGGATTTTCCGTGACGATAGAGATGGCGTCCTGGCCATAGGTCTTGAAAATCCGCACGGCGCGGGACGTCGAAACGCCATTGCCATGCAGGAAGACCATGATCTCGCGAATGATCTTCTGATCGGCCCAGCCCGAGGTGATCTTTCTGGCACGTATCGCGCCAATCCCCTCGACCTCCCTAAGCCGCTCAGGTGTCTGTTCGATGATGTCAAACACGGCGGCACCGAAGGCTTTGACCAGCCGGCCGGCGTATACAGGACCGATACCCTTTACCATCCCGGAGCCGAGGTAGCGCTCAATGCCGGTCAGCGTGTTCGGTGGCGAAATCCTGACGAAGACCGCCTTGAACTGTCTCCCGTGCTCGCGATCCGTAACCCATGTACCCGACGCCGAGGCGTATTCCCCCGGCGCCACCGTTGGGGTGTGTCCGATCAGGGTGACGAGTTCGCGCTCGCCTTTGACTTTCAGACGCAGGACGCAGAAGCCACTATCGGCGTTATGGAACGTGACACGCTCGACCAGTCCCGCGAGGCGTTCCGGTTCGGGCCTGGGGGCGACGTTGGGGGGGCTTGCTGACATGGATGAAGCGCGGCTTGTTGGATCGCTACTGAAACGCTGACAGGACCGGCATCCTATCGTGTAAGACTACGAGCGAGCCGGAGATGTCGAAGATAATGCAGGTCTTCGTCCCTGAGAAGCACATCCAATTTTGCCATGAACACGTTAAACGAAGTGCTCGCCCGCCTCACCATCGACCAGCTAAAATCGTTGATGCGCTGGCTTCCTGATGCCTCTCCCACCGGCAGGAAAGATCTACTGGTCGGGGCGATCCTGCGAAGTCTCGCCGGGGACGGGCTGCGCGCACTCTGGGATCGTCTGGATGACATCCAGCGGATGGCGGTGGCGGAAACCGCGTACGCCTTGGATAGTTCCTTTGATGGAAACCGGTTTCGGGCGAAATACGGGCGGTTGCCCGACTTCACCATCAAGGAGAATGGCCGCCGCTATTCGTATTATGGACCGCCGACGGCGTTGGGCCTTTTTTTGTATCACCAGGATGGGTGTTACAGCCTGCCCGATGATATGCGCGAGCGACTGCGGACCTTCGTGCCCGAACCCGAGGCCGTCAGGCTGAGTACAATCGAAACGCTTCCGGAGGAGATCGGGGGAAACCGGCTGACGGTGCGACACACCGAGCGCGACGCCATGGTGGATCTGTCGGTTCTAATGCGTCTGACTGATCAGGGCAAGCTCCAGGTCAGCGACAAGACATCGCTGCCTGGCTCAGCCACGCTGCGCCTGTTGACGGAGAGCCTCGCCGGCGGCGATTTCTATGCCCACAAACCAAAGCAAGATCAATGGGATCAGGAAATCGGCCCGATCAAGGCGTTCTCGTGGCCCCTGCTGCTTCAGGCTGCCGGACTGGTGCAACGGAACGGTAGCAAACTGGCATTGAGCACGACGGGGCGGAAAGCTTTGACGTCTTCCCCAGCCAGTGTATTGGGTACGATCTGGAGCAAATGGCTTAAGTCGAGTCTCTATGACGAGTTCAGCCGCATTGACGTCATCAAGGGGCAGAAATCGAAAGGTCGCGTCATGACCGCGGTGGCGCCGCGTCGTGCCGCTATCAATGACATACTGCGGCTCTGTCCGGTTGGAGCGTGGATCGATGTCGATGACATTTCCCGGTTCATGCAGGCGATAGGCCAAACGTTTGACGTGACGCACAACCCGTGGAAGCTTTACATCAGCGACCCGCAATATGGCAGCCTCGGCAATAACGGCTTTCATCATAGTTGGGAGATTCTGCAGTTCCGCTACCTTCTCTGCTTCCTGCTCGAGTACGCCGCCGCCCTTGGCATCATCGATGTCGCCTACATCGAAGCGACCGGCGCGCGTAACGACTTTGGCGACCTGTGGGGGACGGACGATTTGGGATTCCTCAGCCGCTACGATGGCCTGATCTACTTCCGCGTGACGCCGCTGGGTGCCTGGTGTCTCGGATCGGTTGAGGATTACACGCCCGTCCCGATCCAGCCGAGCGTCAAGCTGTCTGTCTTGCCCAGTCTGCAGGTAAATGTCGTCGGCGGAGGCCTGTCAAGGGAAGAATCGCTCACGCTGGATACCTGGGCCGTAGAGGCAACGGACAAGAGTTGGCGACTGGACCGCCAAAAGGCTGTCGGAGCGATTGAAAAAGGGCGCGACATTGCCGAGCTTCGAGCGTTTCTGCAGACCCGGGAAGACCAGCCCCTCCCAGAAACGGTGGAGTCCTTCATCAAGACCACCGAGAAACAGGGCAAGGCGCTGAAAATCTCGGGTACGACATTGCTGATCGATTGTGAGAATGCGGAAATCGCCGCCTTGATCGCTACGCATAAGGAAACAGCCAGTTTGTGTCTACGCGCCGGTGATCGACAATTGGTGGTCAGGCTTGAAAGCGAAGAAAAATTCCGGACTCAAATTCGCATTCTGGGTTTTGGCATGACTACCTGAAGCCCGACCTCGAGGCGGATCACATGCAGCAGATGTTCGCTAAAGGGCGCTCAGCGTAATCCGCGAATGTCTCTTTTTTCGAAAGCGGATCCCCGTCACGGGACTTGTCTGCCCTTGTCTCCGATCCGCGATGAGCCGGAAAGGTCGAGGAAATGACGAGCACGGTCGGCGCGCGAAGGTCCGTCGACTGGGCGGAGCCGGCGTCCGAATGTCCTTGAGATAGCGCACGCCAACGGCCGGCTACTGCCGTTGCACTCCACGCCGCCAATCGCAAAGCGGGGTCGGGACGGGCGGTTGCGGCGCCGGGGCAATAAGGTCCGATAACGCCTCCTTATGAGCGGCGCACAGAAAATTCGCCGGCAGTAGTTGGATGGGTGTACAGAGTCGAGAGTTCAAGAGTCTCGCGCCTGCGCTGCCCGACGGGGCTGCGCAGCCCGATTACGGGCCTTGTAGAGCCGCGCGTAAACTGCCTTGACGCTGCTGGCAGGAGGCGTAGAATCTGCAGGGTCGGGTGCCGCAAGGTTCCCGATAATGGTTGTGAACCTTCTTCTTGAAGGCCTTCTGGACGGCGGTTCGATTCCGCCCAGGTCCACCAGAAGCACATTGCACGGGTAGTGCGCTTCTGATGGGCCTGACTTGGTTTCGACAGGGGGAGATAGGGTCGTGAGGCAACCCGTCAGAGAAGACGTTAAAACTAAATCGAAGTAAATGCTAACGACGAAAAGTTCGCATTGGCCGCCTAACAGCCGCCTTGGGTTGTAACTGACCTCGAAACAGAAAAGTTACTGACAAGGGCTCCTTCGGGGGCCCTTGTTCATTTGAAGGCTTGGCATCGATGGCAGCAGCGAATACTCGGAAATGCTCGATCACGACGGCAAATGACAGCTCCTCCTGGCGTGCCTCAATGAGCCCGCCCGCCTACTTCTCTATGCTGGCGAAAACAGTCCCTACAGCGGCCCAAGCTATAAAACCTTGAAGCCCCGTCCAAGGATGTGACGTAAAAGTCTAGACATTATGCCGGGTATGTCTCGCGGAACGGTATCACCGACCGGGTCGCCGGCGAGAAGTCTTCGTCATCGGAGGGGCAGGGCGGTGCGGCAAGTCACGGATCTCCGCCCTCTGTCCGTCGTCTCTTCGCGACCCTTCTGCGTCGTTCGGCGCTCCCGCTATCTATGGCAGCAATCTGACGTGATGCAGCCGTTCGGACACTGAGTGCGTCCGTGCCTTCGCCAAGTCATCGTGATTTTAATAAATCAGATCTCAGACTTAAGCAAATCGATACGTGAGGTGATGTCCCGGCCCCTACACTCGCGTGAGGCATTCGTTTCAAGAAGAATAAGGGGCCAGGATAGAACTGCGGGGAGGAGTCGCATTGGCAAGGCCAATGACCTGTTGCCATGCAAGTTGTATTGGGCATGCGAGTCAGTTAGACGTGCACAAAAGCAGCCCATGCAGGTTGGGCCGAGTTCGGATCTGTCGACCGTGGCGTGGCCAGATGACAAGACCTGCCAAGTACCACTACAAAAACACTCAGTCCCGTCGGGGTGCTAACCGGCATTGCGAAGGATTGGGCATTGAAGACAAGGAGGGGTCGTGAAAGGAATTTTCAGTTTGAGGGGAGTTTTCGCACTTGCTATCGTTCAACTGATATTGAGTGGCGTCGTTTGCGCGGCGGATCAAATCGGTAGTGGAGGACCAACCCACAAAGTGTGGGTACGGCAAGAAGCGTACATGGAGGCGCCTGGTTACCCGCAGGAACTGGTGGAGGAGGGGCAGCTATGCGCAGCCGATGGCGGGGTTATGTTTCCGAACTGGGACCCTAAGAAAACAGATCCAGTCTACTGTAATAACGATAAGCAATTCTGGAGACTTGATTGCGACCAAGCGGCATCGGGAATGTACCGGTCCGCCTACAAGACGTATTACTACTGTGGATGTAGGAATGGTATGGTAGGAACCCGTTCTGGTTGCTCGTGCCCCGCCGGGACAACGTGGGACGCTACTGCAAATCGTTGCATAAGCGCGCCAAGGGAAATGGCATGTTCAGCTATCGGCAATCCCGTTCTGCCCGGTGCAGGACAGAAGATTGCCAGCGAAACAGATTTTGCCGATATCAGAAATAGCCTGTCATTCCGGCGAAACTATTCGAGCAAGGGGCTGAAAGGTGGAAGCCTCGGTGACCTGTGGATCCACAATTGGGAGCGCCGGATCGATGCTGGAACCCATCCAGCTGTTACGGACCAACTGACGGTGATCCGAGGCGACGGTACACGCCAATACTTCGTAAGGGATGCAACGACCAGGCAGTGGCAGCCGTCGTACGCTTACGAGAAGGGCAGATTGAACGGAAGGTCAGCTCCGAGCGGAGAAACAGTGGGCTGGGAGTATATTGCCGAGGACGACTCGATCGAGAGCTACAGTGCGAGTGGCCAGCTACTTTCCGTCACTACTAGGGCGGGTGCTAAGACAATCCTTGCGTATAGCGATGCGGCGACTCCGCCGAGCATTGCTCCTGCACCTGGCCTGCTGATTGCAATTGCCGATCAGTTCGGGCGCACACTGAAGCTCAGTTACAACGCCGACAAACGGGTGAATGCGATCACCTCTCCGGCAGGTGAAATCACCTCCTTTGAATACAGTGTCTACGGCATGCTGTCGAAGGTCGTATGGCCGGACGCACGCTTCCGTACCTATGTGTATGAAGACACGAGATTCCCGTCAGCGCTGACTGGAATCATCGATGAAGCTGGTACCCGGTTCGGGATCTACGCCTACGACGCAGCGGGCAGGGCGATTTCGAGCGAGCATGCTGGGGGCGTCAATCGGTTCCAGTTCCAGTACCTGACGGGAAGCACAACGAGCGTCACTACTCCCGGTGGGTCGAACACGACTCTCAGCTTTGAGCAGACGGGTGACGACTTTATGAGATCAACAGGGGCATCCGCCTCTTGTCCGGAATGCGGCAAGGTGGCAAAAAATACCAGCTATGACGCCAACGGTAACGTGTCCGGCAGCGTCGACTTCGACAACAAGGAAACACGCTACACCTATGACGCGCTTGGCCGAGAAACACAGCGCATCGAGGACTACAGCACGCCCGACCCCAAAACCACGACCACCGAGTGGCATCCGACCTGGAAATTGCCGCTGAAGGTCGCAGCGCCAGGACGCGTGGACTATTTCACCTACGACGCAAGAGGTCAAATGACCGCTCACGGCTGGTTCCCTACGGCTGACGCCAACGGCAGTCAGGGGCTCGGAGCAGCGCCATCGGGCACGGTGTCCAGCAACGGCTATGGCTATGACACCAACGGGCTAATGACGGCTTTGGTGGAGCAGGTCGATGGCACGGTGACACAGCAGTGGACATTCGGCTACGATGTGCAGGGTAATTTGACATCTGCAACCGACGGAACGGGTAGAACGTCGCGCGCCGTGCATTATGATCCCGCTGGGCGGTTGCTCGAGGCAGTCGACCTAGAGGGCGTGACAGTCAAGTACGTCTACGATCAGCGGGGGCGCGTGCTCCAGTACCTGTATGGCGACAACGTGACGGCATATGTGTACAACGCGATTGGGCAGAAAATCCAGGTGACGAGTCCCAATGGAGACGTGACGAACTACACTTATGATGCGGCGCACCGGCTCATTGATGTTTTGCTGAATGGGCAGTCGCTCACTGGTCCCGATCCGGATGAGCAACAACTGACGTTGGCGAAGACGACATCAGAGAATGCGGGGAGTAATCCATTCAGCGCATGGATGGGGTGGATCTCGAAACTATTCAACTGGCTGTTCGGATCGGCACATGCGCAAGCAGTACCGGCGCCGGTGACGGCTGTGGGCGCATCCATGTCGATTCCTGGCACCTACACACCGAGTCCATGGGACGTACTCGCCCCCAACCTCGGCGGAAAGAAGCCTTGGGAATGGATGGCAATTTGGACGTCACGACTGATTGAGACGTGTTCGGGAAATAGTCCGAAAACAGATCACCGAGGAAGGATTCAGGCGCAAGGTCCCGGCTATCGAGATGAGGGAGCGGGCGATGTTGAGGCTTGGGCTCAAGAGGAACCGCTTACAGCCGCGTCGGGCTTGGCGAAATTGGAAGCCCTCGAAGGGCGCATGACCAAGAAGCAGTATCTGGACCGCTCACAGGCTTTGGCGAGAGCCAAGCGGTTTGTTGTGAATGCCAGTAGAGGTGGAGGAACAGGCCCGACAAGGCAGAGCTTCCGCAATGATGAAGTCATCGTAGTCAATGGTAGTGAACGAATTGACATTGAGGTGCAAAAAGGCATGGCCTTCGTACCGTAAGGGGAAACGGGATGACAAAGACATATGAGATTTGGCAAGCCATTTCGGACGTTGACGGCAGTGGACAAAACGCGCTCATCGAAAAGGGGCAATTCGAAGCACAAGCTCACTTGTTCGAAGGCAAGCCGGTTCTACTAAAAACGTTTGATGCCGAAACCTACGAGGAGGCCGCGCAAATTTATAACGATTACTTCGGATGGGGAAAATACCACCCGATGGAAGACTAAGGACTGACTTGCGACACCATCGCATGTCACGTTCCCGAAGATTATGTCGTGCAGCGGCTCCCCCACGCTGAAGTCTTACGGGTTGGTCAGCCGCTCGCGCCCGACGCGAGACGACTTTCGGTGAGCTGCGGCACGGGGGCCAATGACCAACGCCGGCTCAACGTCGGTTCATGAACACACACCGGACGTTCGCTGACGAAATGGCCAATGGCCGAGCCTGGCCGGCAACAGTCTTACACTGCCCCAAAAGTGCGACCGGTTAGCAGTTGAGCCTGGGGCTGGGAAGTAGGTGACGGCGACAATGTTGGGAAGGGGCGATAAGGGCCGATAACGCCATTTTTGGCACGGAAAGTCCGATGCCCCCCCAATTGCTGCGGACCGGCAAGGCAAGGTGGGTGGCGACCCGCTTACGTTGCGGAAAATGGCGACCAGGGAAGGTGTAATGAATTGGGCCGCAAAGCAGTCCATATCCCAATTGCGAGTTATTGGGTCGCGTTTCGATGTCAATAGCTTCGCTGCTTCACTGAGGTGGCGGGGTCTGGGATGGTTGGGACACTGTGTTGCGGCCCAATCTATTGCACCTTGGAGCCCCTTCCTAATCAACGACTCGTCAAGCCACAAGACACATTACAAGGCAGTGGGGGACCGTCAGTCACAACGTCGGGTTGTAGGCGCGCTCTCCATCCACTCCTGGGTGTAGCCTTGGCGAAGTTCCTTGAGCAGCGCGAGCGAGCGCACGATGTCGGGATGCGCCGACGCCGCGAGCTTGGCCCCGTGCACTCCGATTTGAGCGTCGTATAGGTCGTAGCGCTTGCGCTCTCGGATGGCCGATATAAGCCAGCGCTCGTCTGGAAGAATCAGGTGGGCAAGGCGAGGAAGGGAAGCCGCTATGGACAGCCCTGCAGGGTCAAAGTCCACGAACGCATCAACCGGCTCCCCGCGAGCCACAAGGACCTTCGCCGCGTCAGCAAGGCTGAAAGTCGGGTCGCCGCGGAAAATCGCGAGGGTGCTCCCGCGACCGTAAGTAATCCATGCATAACGGTGCAAATGCCTGAACGTCTCGAGGTTCTCGACCAGAAGGATACGGTCGCACCGGACACGCATGGCGTCCTCGGTGCTCAGCACCATATAGCCGCCGCCTGGTGTCTTCAACCCCGCCCCGTCCAGATCACAGTCGCCATGGGCGGTGCGCAGCGCCACCGAGTTGGAATGGGGGCGACTACCAAATGCTTTCTCGGATACGCCAGAGTACTCCGCAGTCTCAGCCCGGCGCATCTCCCCGTCAGGCCGCGAGAGTGGGATGCCACGATTCTCAAGGAGCTTAGCTGCCGTCGCCCAGTCGTTGGGGCCGTAGTGGATCGATCGGCCGGAAGCCCGACCGACGCCGTAGGTCGCAATCGTCAGGGAGAGCGGGCCGGCCTTTCGCGTCGCCGGCCGCGTTGCGATCAGGCGTTGGAGAAAGGTGATTTCCTGGGCGGAGAGGATCATAGGAAGCCGTGCGCGAGGATATCGCTGGATACCTGGTTGGCGTACAACTGGTCGGCGGGCAACGCGTTGACAAAGGTCAGGTGGACGCCTTCGCTCTCCAGCTGGATGGACGCATAGAGCAGCCAATCCTCATCCCGCAGGTCCATCCCGTCCGCGTGACGTTCCTTCCAGTCGCGCAACGAGATGGATTGCGAGGACTGATGTAGCGCCGTGATCAGCTCGCTCAGCATCGCGTCGTGGGGCTCGAGGGGATCGGGAGCGGCCACTTCCTCTTCGTCGATGATCGCGAGCGCTGGCTCTGCCTCCCGAACCGGGACTGGAACTGCACGCGGAGGCAGGCGCCGGAGTGCATCCATCAGCGCGGCCCGGTCGCGGTCGCTGCACGTCCTGACGTCCAGGTTATGCACCAGGGGGATCGGCTCGGCCACGAAGATCCCGGCGGGTGCGCTGTCCGACGAGACCTCGAATCCGGAGGCGGTCTTGTTCTGGCGCAGATAGTGAGCGACACGACTGAGCTTTCGCACCCGCTCCGACTGCAATTTGGCACGAAAGAGCGAGCGGTTGATCGCCGCCTGCACGTCCTTGATCTGCAAGGTCCATGTGAGGATGCGGCTCGTCAGACGCTTGCGCACAATCGAACGGACGTCGAGCATGCCGATGTTCAGCGCTTCGGATTCCACCTCGCTGAACAGGGTGTTCACTTGCTCCATCTCGTTCAGGGACTCGGAGACCTCGTTCACATAGAACTTGTTCTGGCGAAGCTTCGCTTGAAAGTTCGAGACGTCGCCGTACTGCGTTGAGATGAGCGCATGAAGCAAAGACAGGTTTCGCTCGATGGAGTAGGAGATGTCGATGACCGTGTCGACCAGTTGTGCAACCAGCGACTCCCGGTCGCTGGCGTCGCCGTTATCGTATCGAACGCGAATCTCACGCCAGACCGATCGCGCTTGCTGGATCCCACCGGACAGGCGAGTTAGCGTCTGGTACGCGCGATAGCTGACGAGGTAGTCGGCGATGAAATCGCGCAGTCGCGGGTTCAGACGGTAGACGCCTTCGTCCTGTGGCTTCAGCGCCTTCAGGTTCGAGAGCGTATCGATCCGGGCGTTGCGAGTACGGTCCCCCAACTCCACTGAGGTATCGAAAGCTTCTGAGATCAGGTCGTCATTCTGGCTCAACGCCCGGAGGAGTTTGCCAATCTGATCAGAGGACTCACGCATCGCTCATCCCGCCCAGTGTTTGCTGCTCCTCGACCACTTCATCCTCGATTCGGTCGGCCTGGATGGCTTCATTCTCCGAGATGAATTCGATGACGGAATAGAGATGCTCGATCTTGCCGGTAATCTTGTAGATGTCGGCCTGAGGGTTGAAGAGGATGACGTACCCCTCGTCGCGCAACTGCTCCAGCACTTTGCGGAAATTCTCCCGGATGGACTGGCGCGCGTTGAAGCCCTTGATCACATGGCTGAGCCCATTGAGCTGACTCTCCAGCGACGCACTGTCGATGATCAGTTCTTCCATCCGCGCCAGTCGAATGACATCGCCCGGGCTGAGGGCGATCTCCGTGGAGTTTGTTTGCCGGATGAGGTCAAGCAGCATCACCGCAGGCCCATAGACATCCCGGAAGCGGCGGAGATCTTCCTTCAGACGGGTGACTGACAGGGTCGTGACGTCCTTCGGTGCCGTGTAATACGCGCCGTCCTCCGAATTCGTGCGCGCGAGGCGCAAGTCCATATGACCCAGAACGTCTTCGACCTTTGCGAGCGCTTCCGGGTCCGAGAGGTAGTTGTACTCGGTCGGGTACGCGACCGAACAGATGAAACGGCCGGAGAGCAGGGTTTTGAGAACGGCGGCGATCACTGAGCGTCTCCAGCAGCGTGGGTCATGCTTTCGCCCGTCGTCACGAGGTCGTGCTTCGGTACGGCGAATGTACGGATCACGCCCATATCCTCCAGACGATATCGCTGCGCGAACTTGCGATAGTGGCGAGGGTTCAGATCCGGCGAGGCCGTGATCACGTCGATCCGGTTGTCGCGCAGCATATCCATCAGGGCGATGAAGTTCGGTCCGTCAAATTTTCCGACTTCGTCGGTGACCCATGTAATGTAGATCGCGTCCTTGCCGCGGATCATGTTCAGCATTCCGAGCAAGAGCGTAATCAGGATGATCGAGGTCAGACCGTTTGACGACACGTTTTCCAACTCGCTTTCGCGGTGGAAAATCTTCTCGACGTCGTTCTCCATAACCTTGCCGCGAATACGGATGTGCTGCGACAGGTCGACCTCAAGCCGGCCACCGCTAGCGATGGTATTGGCGAACTCATGGAGTACGACTTCGGCGGCTTCGTCGGGAACCTGCCGGCGCTGGCCTGCGCGTCCCAGGGTAAGGTGTGAATCGTTAGCGAATTTGCTGACCTGCTTCAGGCGCTCCATAAAGCCCAGGTCAGAAAAATCCGTGACCATCTCGATCTCCAGCCCACGAATGCGCTCAAACTGTTGCACCGAGTGAAGGCCCTTGCGGAGCTCCTTGTTGAAGCGCTTGATGTCCGACTCGAAGCTCTGAATCGCGCTATGGAAGCGTTCGATTGTGTCCAAAATCACGCGCAGCGTATTGTTCAGGTTCGCAACGATCTCGTTCGGGATATTGCGATGGCACCGTACGAGGGCGCGTGCTTTCTCGATACGGTCGTTTGATACCTCCGCCACGGAGCGGTCGACAAACTCCCTGACGTTGTTATCGCCGGCCGTCAGGCGGTTGTAAATCGTGTTGTGAAGCTCGCCGATCCGGCGTGTCGTCGTCGCTAGCTTGCTTTGCGCGGCGCTGACGTTGATCGCCAATTGTGCGGCGGTCATGCTGGGGTCGATGGAGACATCTGCGTGCTTTGGCGGCGGCAACTCAGACTCAAGCATCTGCAGTTTTTTGACCTGGCTGTCCAGGTCAGTGATCGACTCGTCGAAGGCCTTCTGCTGCACGCGATAGGCCTCGATTGCGCGCTTGACGGCATCTTCATGAGCCTTGACGGCGGCGTCGGCCTTCGATAGTGCCGTATTGGCGTCGCGCGCCACGTCCTCAAGGCGGATCAGTTCCGTCGGCCCGTTGTTGTTGAGCCAGGTACGCCACTGTTCAACCAAGACCGCCTTGTTTTCCAAGGTGCGCAAGGTCGCATCGATTTCCTTGCGGCGAGCATCCCATTGTTCGAACTTCTCTGGATCGAGATTCTGGGCGCGCAGTCGCTCATTGCGTCGGGCGGTTAGCGCGGCTACCTGGCTGGCGGCTTGCTGTTTGATCGCGTGCCGGCGGGTCTCGAAATCGGACGCTTCTTTCTTCGCGGCAAGGCCGGCGTTCCAAATCTCGGTACCGAAGCGGCCTTCAATGCTCTCGATCTCTTGTCGCGCGGAGGCAGTATATTGCTCCTGCGCTTGCTTCAGCGCCTTCATCTCCTTGCCTAGGCGGCTGATGACATCGGCAAGCCGTTCGCGTTCGGCTTTCTTCGCTTGCTCGAGAGCCTCCCGGGCCTTCGCAAGGCTGAGTTCCTTCGTGGACTGGTTCTTCTCGAAAACCGACACCTGGCTTTGGGCCAGAAGCAACACCTCATGCGCGCTCGTCACATTGGCCGAGGCGGCTTCGCGCTTGGCCTTGGTGTCAGTCTGGAGGGCGTTCGCGACGGTAAG
The DNA here is from genome assembly GCF_040578825.1 of Cupriavidus necator. Taxonomy (GTDB): domain Bacteria; phylum Pseudomonadota; class Gammaproteobacteria; order Burkholderiales; family Burkholderiaceae; genus Cupriavidus; species Cupriavidus necator_E. The sequence goes on from NZ_JBEFLI010000060.1 coordinate 32,207, forward strand.
GCGTTGGCGGGTCTGTTCGATCTCTGCCCGAATCTCTTCCTCGTCCGCCCACGCCGGCATCGCCAGATTCTCGACATCAATGGACCACCCAAAGGCGGTTGTCGGGTCAGAACCGCCGTCAAACGTCGGGTTCAGGTCCGTACGAGTCAGATGTTTGGGATCGACGACCTTTGCGAAGTGATCCCAGTTCTCTTGTGGTTCACGCCGGATGGCTGCCAGGAGCGTCCCGTCTTCCGGCTTGAGGCTGCGTTCCAGGTGGCCAATTTCGGACTCGATGGCCCCAATCTGTTCGTGAACGGACGCGACTTCCTGATCGAGAACCCCCCGCGGCAGAATAGATGTCGCCCCGATAGAATTTGAACCCTGGGGGCGATAAGAGATAGAAGTGGCTCGTTACGGACAAGAATTCAAGGACCGGGCGGTAGCACGGTTGTTACCGCCGGAGAGTGCGGCGGTGGAAGTGGTTTCAAGGGAATTGGGTGTGGCAGTGGCCACGCTGGAGCGCTGGCGTGCGGACGCTATGTCCATGCCCGCTCGCGAGCGGGCATGGACAGCGGCGGCCAGGTTTGAGGCGGTGCTGGCGACGGCTGCGTTGGACGAGGCCAGCAAGAACGCCTGGTGCCGTGAGAACGGTGTGTATCCGCAGGAGTTGGAGCAGTGGCGCACTGCCGCCACGCAGGCGCTGGCTGAGCCCGAGGATGCGCGCGCCACCCATAGTGAGACAAAGGCCGATCGGCGCCGTATCAAGGAACTCGAGCGCGAGCTGCGCCGCAAGGAGAAGGCCCTGGCCGAAGCTGCCGCCCTGTTGATACTCTCAAAAAAGCTCGAGGGGATCTTCCCGAAGGACAAGGACGAGGACGCATGATCGGCCTGGAAGATCGCCAAACGATGGTCCGCCATATCGAAACCGCTCACGCAGGCGGTGCTCGCCTGCGCCTGGCCTGCGAGGTAGCTGGCATAACCGTGCGCACGCTGCAACGCTGGAAGGCCCACGATGGCTTGGTGGTCGGCGACCGCCGCCCCGGGGCCGAGCGGCCCACGCCCGCGCATGCGCTGAGCATCGAGGAGCGCGAACGCATTCTGGCCGTTGCCAACGAGCCGCGCTTCGCCGACATGGCGCCGGCGCGCATCGTGCCCATGCTGGCCGATGAGGGTGTCTACCTGGCCAGCGAATCGAGCTTCGGTCGGGTGCTGCGCGCCCATGGGCAGACCCGGCATCGGGGGCGTGCCAAGGCGCCGCGCCAAAGCCGTCCGCCCACCACGCACGTGGCAACGGGGCCGCGCCAACTGTGGTGCTGGGACATGACCTACCTGCCGGCCGAGGTCGCTGGGCGCTGGTTTTATCTGTACCTCATCCTGGACGTGTACAGCCGCAAGATCGTGGGCTTCGAGGTCCACGATCGGGACGACGCCAACCACGCGGCGCATCTGGTCAAGCGCACGGCGCTGGCCGAGGGTATTCACGCCATGGCGACCAAGCCGGTGCTGCACGGGGACAATGGTGCTACGCTCAAGGCCACCACGGTGCTGGCGATGTTGCACTGGCTGGGCGTCAAGCCCTCGTATTCGCGCCCACGCGTGAGCGACGATAACGCCTTGTATGTTGCGCTCAAAAAAATGTTGCGCGACGAACGGGAAGCCAGGGAGCGCACAGTAACCCTGGCTCGGTTCCGCACATAAGTGTGTGCCTGGTCTGCCGTTATAGTCCACGGAGAAACATCATTAGCGATGGCAACTCGCGTCGGTGCAAGGGCGAGACCGGAAGCCCCGAAATGTCCACAGTGGCCAGCGCCTTGGCCTTCGTTTCAAGGTCGACCTCCGCATAGACATTGGTCGTGTCCAAAGATACGTGGCCAAGCCACGCGCGGATCGTGTTGATGTCAACGCCAGCGCGGAGCAGATGAACCGCCGAAGTATGCCGAATATTGTGTGGACTGATCCGCTTGGACGCTATGGATGGGAGTGTTTTGCTGGCCGCCGCGGCGTAATTTTTGACGAGACGGTGGATACCGAAACGCGTCATGGGCTTGTTCGTACGACCAAGAAAGACGACCTGATCGGCGCCACGGCCGGCGACCAAATTCTTCAGCAGCGGTATCATCATAGGCCAAATAGGACACACCCGGACCTTGTTGCCTTTACCAAGAATTCGCACTGCGGGGGGCTCGCCGAGATGAAGATCGCCAATGGTCAGGCGTGCAACCTCGTCGGCTCGGGCGCCGCTATTGTAGAGAAACAAGAGTAAGACGTAGTCACGCAGTCCAATCGCTGTGCCACGGTCTGGCTGCCTCAACAATTCGTCCATCTCGATCTTTTCAAGATAGCCGACCATGGTCTTGTCTGTTTTTTTGAATGGGACTTGTCGAATCTCCGTACACCAAGATAGGTGCACTGGCGAGCGCGTTCCAATGAAGCGAGCCAAAGAATGAATAGTGCCAAGACGCTGATTGCGGGTGGCGGCGGTGCACCGTCGATCTCGTTCCAGATGATCAAGGAACTGACGCACGATCGCGGGGGAAAGATCCTCGACTGACATCCGGTCGATCGCAATCCCGGTAAGTTTGCTCGCGAAAGGCAGCAACAATGTCAACGTGTCGCGGTAGCTGGTCTGCGTGTTTCGAGCCAGATTGAGCTCGCCTACCAAGTACTCTAGAAGGAAGCGACGGATCCATGGTCCCAACAGGCTTTTATCATTCATGGCTATCTCCACAATTTGCATACCGGGCAAAGCGCTGACTGGCTTCCTGAAGTAACTCTGGTGTCATTTGCAAGTAGCGCTGGGTCGAACGGATCTCAACGTGCCCAAGGTAGGTTGCCAGTCGTGGCAACAGGCGTTGAACATCCTGACCGGACCGATACCACGATAGGACCCGGTGAACTGCCGCCGTGTGACGTAAGTCGTGCAATCGCGGCGGACGCAGCTCATTCGGCGGGCATTCGATACATGCAGCGCGGCGTACGCGCTGGAACAGGGTGATGACGCGCTGATACGTCCAGGCAGCTCCAGTGCGGGACGTAAAAAATGATGAGTCTTCGCCTGCTGGCATGGGAAGTCTTCGGCGCCGATCAGCATGTGCCGTCAATTCCAGCGCAAGCTTTGGGCCAATCGGGACCAATCGAGTTTTATAAAATTTGGCGTTGTGCACGGTGATGACCCTCCGCACAAGATCGACGTCGCGCATGGTCAATCCAAGTGCCTCACTGATGCGCATGCCGCTGCCATACAGTAGCAGGATCAAGCTACGAAACATTGGCGCTTGCTGCCGGCTGTAGATACTGTCAAGCCCGGCCGTGGCGTCAAGTAGTCGATGAAGCTCTTCAGTGGAATAGATGTATGGTGTTTGCTGCGGCGGAAGCCTGGGCAATCCTTGTGGCAGTGGAGACTCTTCTACATGGCCTCTGCTGATCGCGAATCGATACAGGCCGGACAGCAATCTGTACTTGGTCCGCCAGGCTGAACTAGGCGGGCCCGAGCCTTGCAAGAAGGCCAAGACCTGCTGCGCCTGAACTTCCTCTATCTGAATGTCGCCCATTTGACGGAAAAATTGGCGCAACGTCCGTTTAGCCGTTTCAGATCGCAAGCCTACCGACCGTTGCAATTCGATGTAGGCGTTTATCACATTGATTAGCCTCATTGGAGATCTCCCAGATCGAAGTCACCCACTTCATAGAGAGCCGCCAGATCAACCTTCGCGTATGTACATGCAGCCGATGTGCTGCGGTGGCCAAGATGGTCTCCTATCTCTTTTAGGCTAAACCTTTCGGCAATAAGGCGCATCGCACAGGCGTGTCTTAATGCGTGGGGCCCGCGATGGGCGACCTCGATTTCAAGCGCCAGAAACTTGGAGCTGACAATGGCATAAATGCCCGCACGCGTTAGTGGGCGATGCGGAGAATTCAGACCAATGAAAACTTCGGGGTGGGACGTTGATAGGCGGACAATGTCGATGTAGCGAGCTAACGCTTCCGCAACTGATGGCAGCAGCGGATACATCTGAGGTTGTCGCCTCTTGAGACGGAACATCCGAATAACATGCTGTTGCCAGTCCACCTGATCAAGCCGCAACGATGCCACTTCACTGGCGCGCATGCCATATATGGATAGCAGCATCAGGATAGCGCGATCGCGTACATCACGTGGATCGTCAGTCAAGGTGTCGGCCAACATCCTTTGCACATCAGCCCAATCGGGTGCGAATGGAAGCGATTCCTGCCTGTAGATCCGCGGGCCACGTATCACCTGGGACAGTCGAGGATTGCACCATCCCTGTGACGCCGCGTAGCGCAGAAATATCCTCAGCACTCCGGCCACGGTGGCGACGGTCACCCGATTCCAGCGATGACTCTCATCGATAAAGTAAGTATCAATGACGTTCGGCTGAAGGAGACACAAATTGTGTCCGGTTTTGCTACACCACTTAAGGAAATCCCTCACAACGTCTCGCCCATGGACGATGGTTGAATCGCTGAAGCCTCGCTCGTCGTGCATCCACCTGCAGTACTGATCCAGTACGTTCTGGTATTCAAACACCTCGATGGGCTCTTTCCACCAGCCGAGAAACTTAAGCCATGGACGGGTGATGTCGATGAATCTTCGCTCGGTCGTCGGCGCTTTCTGAACAGCTGTTCGCCGGGCAACAATCGTCTTTAGCTTCTCCATGTCGATGCCGTTTGACGCATCTGCGCCAAGCAACTGGGCAGCCCATAGCAACTCATTGCTTTTTACACGCAGTGATCCGTACGTGGCACCGGATTCAAAACAGTGCTGCAAATAACGTTCTCGTTCAGCAGCAAATGGGGCATCTCGATGGCGACGCAGGGCGGCTGCGGACGAAAGTAATCTCTGGAACATGGCGAACCTCCGGTTTGTGGATGGTTCACCAGAACACTCTCAAAAAAATGTGGCGTCAAGCATCCCGGATTTCGCCTCTCATCTACAGGAGCCATCCGTCCGCAACGTATTTTTGAACGCAACATACAAGGCGATATGTGATTTGGCTCATATCGCCTTTGTGGAGAGCCTGTTCCGCACGGCCAAGTACAGACCCGAGTTCCCGTCCACGGGCTTTGGCGATCTGGCCGCGGCGCGCACCTGGGCGGCGCACTTCGTCCACTGGTACAACCATGAGCACCGGCACAGCGGCATCCGCTACGTGAGCCCGGCACAGCGCCACGCCGGACAAGACGACAAGATTCTGGCCGCGCGCCACGCGCTGTATGTTCAGGCCCGTGAGCGCAACCCGCGTCGCTGGACATGCGACACGCGAGACTGGTCGCCAATCGACACGGTCACGCTCAATCCGGAGCGCGAGATTGCCGTGCCCAACAGTATCAAGCTAGGCGTAGAAAAACAGCGTTTGGCTGCATGAATGAGGCGACATCTACCTTGACGCGCGCCGAGAAGGGTAAAGCGCTCGCGGGCGGCCACGCTTTCCTGAGTTCGCGTCACCACGAGGTTACGGGCGCCAACCAGAGAGTCCTTGATGCCGTCGATCTGGTCCCGAAGGTCGTTAACTAGCGCTCGAGCGTCGTCCGGTCCCTCTACGCGCTTGGATTCAATGTTGGCGCTCTCAAGCGCCACCCGAGCTTCGACCAGCCCTTCTTGGTTGGCGGTGGCCTGTTCCGCATGATGCCCGCGGGCGGCTTCAAGCGATGCGTTCTTCTGGCTATTCAGGCTCTCCAATTGCGCCTGGCGTCGCTCGCGGTTCTCTTCAGCTTCTTGGTTGAGCGTCTCGCGGGTCGTCTCGATCTCCTCGCGCGCAGCTCGGATCTCGTCCTCGATAACGGCGGCCTCGGCGGAATACACCTGGCGTTGCTGCAGGATGCCAGCCCGTTCAGCTTGCAATGCCTGTACGCCTTCCTGCTTTTTTGCCCAGCCGGCGACGTCTTCTTTGTCAAAGCGTGCCTTGAGCGCGGCTTGATCGTCATAGGCCTGTTCGGCAGTCCGACGATTGGACTGGCGCTTGCTCGAACGCGGTGGTCAGGGTTGCCTGGATATTCTGCTCGGACTCCTGATGGCGCTGCCGTTGTGTTGCTGCGGTGTCCTGACAAGTAGTGATATCGGCGAGCGCTTTCGTCTTGTTGTCCAGCAGTGCGCTCACCTCGGCAGAGAGCAGGCGAATGTCGTCTTCCTCGCGATAACAGCGGTCGATCGTGGATTCAAGGTCGTCCACGATCGGAGTTATTTTGTTGGCGTCCTCGCACGCGCGGCGATTCTTGATCCAATCGGTTATCTCGCTCTTGGTCTGCTTGAGAAGGAGCTTGTTCCTTTCCGAGTCCGCGCTGGCGCTCGTCTCCTCGTTGACCATGCCGACGGCGACTTGGATAAGGTCGGCGAAGCTCACGTGTTCCTTGACGACCGAGCCAACCAGGCGGTCGAGATTCGGCATGGCGCGCGGGGCGAAAGAGTATTCGCGTGCGATCTGGCGCAGCCTGTGCGCCTGTTTCGTGTTCGCCTGGAGATTCAGGATGATGGCTCGATACTCGGAAGCGCCGAGCTTCATCGAGAAGGCTACGCCGATATTGGTGGCTGTGGTCTTGGATCCTTCGTCGTCCAGAAACGTCCCGTTCTCGTCAACGAAGATTTCGCGCCGAAAGCCGGATTCGAAAAGACGATACTCGAGCGCGTCGGGATTGTCCCGGCGGGCACGCAGAACGGCCAGGCGCAAATCGTGCGTTTCGGACGGGCCGCGCTGGTACTCGAAAACGATCGCGCTTTCCGGCGTCGGCAGCGTGAATCGTGGCATCGATTTCTGGCCATGTCCGATCTGAATGATCTGGCTCGGTAGGTGCCCGTAAAAGAGGGGCGTGAGACGGAGAGTCGTGGTCTTACCAACGCCATTGGGTCCAACCACGGCGGCGCCGTCGCGCGGGTCGATTTCGGTGATTCGCCGCGAAGGGCGTTGCTTGTTCGTCCCCACGTTGACGAGGAACATTTTCCGGAATCGGTGCACGGGCTTCCTTCGTTATTAGTTTGGAGCGTTGCCCAGGGCCACTGCGGTGGCGCGAGACGGTGAATCGGTCACGCCGGTAGTTTGCCAGATTGCCGACCTCAAGCGACTCCTGGCTCTATTTTCATCGGATTCAGGTGGATGACATCGATTTTTTCATTGAATGGTGGCTTATGATGATGTTTAACAGTTTTGCGCCTAAGCTTGATTAGCTTTAAACTATGTCCTGTCATCCCTCGACTGGAATGGAAACTCACATGGCATCCTATAAGGAACTCATGTCCCAGAAGCAGGCCCTCGAAGCCCAACTGGAAGAGGTACGCGCCAATGAAGTGGCGGGCGTCATCGAGAAGATTCGGAGCCTAATGGCCGACTATGGCTTGACGGTCGAAGACATTGCCAAGCGCCGTCGCGGCCGTCCAGCGGGCAGCGGTGCAAGCAAGCCGAAGTCGGAACTGCCCCCGAAGTACCGCGACCCCAAGACCGGGAAGACCTGGTCCGGCCGTGGTCGCCAACCGGCTTGGCTCGGTAAGAACCCCAAGCGATTCCTGATTGCCGAAGAAGCCTAATTCTCAGCTCCCGGTCCTCAAGTCGCATTCGCCCCTGCCCACATGCAGGGGCTTTGTTTTTTGAGAGCAGCACCATGTCCCTTGAAGCGATTCACGCCGAGATCATGCTTGCCCGGCCATACCTGATTCCTCGCGAACGCACAGAGGAGGGTATAAGGAATGGATATTCCTATTGGCTGCAGGTTCCGCCCAGTAAGGAGGTGCGAGTCATCCGTCTTTCGCAAGAGGACGGTAGCTATGAGCTCGTGCGTTCGGCCAGCGAGCGCAAAACCCTCGCGAAAGTTCGACAGCGTTTCTCCGGCTCAGTAGCCGAGATCTTGGCCATCATCGATGAGCAGATCGACATCATCCGGAAGCCAGAGTGTTAGTCACTTTCCCCCGCTGACCAAAACTGGTGAGGGACTGGATGGAATGATTTGCATGGAGCCGACGGCTGTCGAGTCCATGGACATGCGTGAATCTGCGGATGCCGGGGCAGTGGTAGCACGTCTTCGGCACAATCTCAACGCGCAGCCGGCGATAACCGACGGGGCCAAGAAGGCAGTCTTCCAGCGACAAGTCCCTGCAGCGGTATTGCGTCGACTTTGCAGGATGCAATCCGTGATCCGCAGCATTCGTCGCCAGGAATTCTTCGCGACAAATAGAGCAAAACGCGACCGCTCTCCGGACCGAGCGGCGTTACGCAATACGGCGCATGGCTTCAAGCATGGAATACCCTTGACTCGTCAAGCGAGGGTGGGCATTTACGCTGCCGTGGCCGTGCTCCATCGTCACCAGTTTGTGGACCAGCAAGCCGTCCAACTGCTCCGGTTCGAGATCGTCGATGACTTGCGCATCGCCAAGCAGTAGCAGCGCGGCGATTTCATGAGGACTGAGCATGTCAGGCTCCTTTGTCGGGGGGGACGGAAAAAGGAACTACGACTGCTGGTCCGTGGGCGGAGTTCCACGGAAGATGACAGGAACAACACTGAGTGAACTCGGTGCGAGTACGCGCTGGGTATGCGTACACCGAGCATTGACACTAAACGCTCTTGTCCACGGAATCAAGCGCTACGTGTGCTGCAATGCAGCGGCAAAGCTGAAACCCATCGGATCGTTGGTCGATGTTTGAGCCGTTTTCGCAACCCCATGGTGAGCCCCGGATCACTACAAAGGTTATACTCCGCGACTCCAACCAATAACGGATAAATCAACATGGTCGCAGCAACCAAAGCAACGACGCCGACGAGCGCGGTTACCAAAAGGAAGCCTGTCACAAAGAAGCTGACGGCACCGACGAAGAAGGCGAGCGTGCTCGCACGTGAAGCCCTGGCAGCGAAGAAGCGCTTGCTGAAACTGCGTGCCGACACGAAGAAGGCCATTGAAGCTGCAAAGCGTGAGGTCGTGAAAGCGACGGAAGCCGCAAAGTCCGCAGCGCGTTTTGAGAAGCAAGCCGCAAAGGACAAGCTCGCGGCGAAAAAGGCGAAGGCTGCAGGTGTCAAGAAGGCTTCCAGCAAAGCTGCCGCCACGAAGGTCGCCCCGAAAAGGGCTGCCGGCAGTAAAACCAATGCGACTGTTGTGCCGAAGAAGGCTGCGGTGAAATCCGTGACGAAGAAGCGAGCCCCGGCGAAGAAAGTGGCGCAGACCGTCGCGGCACCCGAAGCTTCGGCGTGAATTTTTGCCTCGAGCGAATTGGCCTTTGGCAACCGGGTCGATTGAAGCAGGATGGGTGCACACCGGCGCCTAGTTTGATCGCCTCGGCAGGCCGAACTGAGTTTCGGCCTGTTCTTCACCAGCAGTATCCCGCCTCTAGCTTCGTTAGTGCTGCGGCCCCATACTGTTGAAGCTGTGCTCGAGTTATGAGAGGCCCACCCAGTACGCCTCCAATCTTGATCCGCGTTTTTCCACCCGCTAAGCGCTGGCCATCTGAATACATCTGGCTGGGCAATCGCCCCGCGCCGCAACCGAGACACACGCTTTGACTGCGCGCCATGGCAAGCAGCAAGGTGCGTCGCCATGAAGTCAATTCCGCATGCCGAGCGCTACACCGATGCCCATGACATCCGTCTGGGGCTGTGCGTACCCATTTCTGCGAACCATGAAGAGGGGCGTCTGCTGATAATGTGGACATCGTCCGTGCCCCTGCGCGGCCAGTTTATCGGCGTGGAGCAAGCCATGAATCAGCTCAGAGATTCGTGGTTCCATTGCATTGCGAGGTTCGGAAGCGCCCCGCGCACTGTTGTCCTTGCGCAGGAATGACCGATCGGTCGGTTGGCGCGCCAACATGATGACTGGTGACGGAGCAATTTCAGCGTGGTCATGTGACGACGCGTGGTGGCTGCGCCCCCGAGCTTCTCCGCTTTTCCCTCCAGGCGCTCCAACTCAGGCGCTGGCAGCATGCTGAGCTCAAATTGACAGTAAAGATTGCGCTGACGGAACGTCAACTTTGGACGACTCAGTCCGGCAACGAGTGCCGCCGGCGAGCTGACGGCAATACTGTCATGGCCGCGATACTGGACACGTATGCCAAGCTTTTCGCCACGCCTGCCAAGTTCAATCGCATCCTGCCATCCTGACTCGTAGTCCAAATCCACGACCGTGACGCCCTCTGTTTCCAGGAGCTTTAGCGCTTCGCCTTTGGTCGCAGCCAAAGCTGTCGCCATTGCCGCCTCCCTGCTAGTAGGACCTGTGGCGACTCACTCGCTTCTACGGCCCAGATTCATGTTGCATGACAACATTGTAAGCGGGGAACGGTCGACTTCGTCAGGTCTTGTCGTCCAGCGTGCGGCTCTGACTTAAGAACCTGTACTGGTGGATGCAGTCGCCTTGCGCGGGGGCAGTTGCGGTTACGTATTCGACTGACTTCTGATCAGGTAAATTGGGATCATTCAAGCCGATCCGGGTAGCAAAGGGTGCCATTTTGCGAGCGGAGCTTGCCCGATTCGTCATGCGCAATTCCGCGACGCCGAACGGGGCGCGATCGCCCAGACCGCAGCCCAGAGGGGTGGCGAGGCGTACACCGCCAGCCGCCCATGGTCACGTCATCGGATTCGCCTGTTTCCTCACACAAACCAACTCAATTACCCCAACGACCGATGTCTGGAGGCCATGTCTTCATTTGTGGCGACCCCCATGGTGAGTTCGGCCCGCTGGTCGAAAGCGTCCACCGTCACCGTCCCGAGGCGGTGGTGCTCGCTGGCGACATTCAGGCCAGGCGTCCACTGGATGAAGAGCTTGCCAGCATCCTTCCCCTGACGCAGGTATGGTGGATTCCCGGCAATCACGACACCGACAGCGATGCCGACTACGACAATCTGTTCGGCTCGGGCCTGGCCGACCGGAATCTGGATGGCCGGGTGGTCACTATCGCGGGGCTGCGGTTTGCCGGGTTAGGGGGGATTTTTCGCGGCCAGGTCTGGATGCCGCCGGAAACCTCGCGCGTAGAGAGCGAGTTTGACTATCTTGCCAAATGTGGAAAGGGGAACTACTGGCGGGGCGGTCTGCCGCGGCGTCATCGCAGCACGATCTTCCTTCAGACGTACAACGCGCTATTGAATCAGCATGCGGATGTCCTGGTCAGCCACGAGGCTCCGGCTTGTCACCCACACGGATTCGAGGCGATTGACACGCTCATCGAAGCAATGGGAGTGAAACGCGCTTTCCACGGCCATCACCATGAATCCACGGTTTATCCGAGCACAGGACCGTGCCGATTCTTCGGTCTCGGTGCGTGCGCGGTGGCCACGATCGACGGAGACTTCTTGTACAGCGCCCCGCCTTGTCCGGATCAAGACGAAACAGGCTCAATCGGCGGTTGAGGTTCGCTCTGGCAGCTCAATTGGGCGCCAGCGGACGGGGCAAGCGACCGGCGCGCTTCCGGATTGCGCACGAGGGTCAGACCGCCCGCAAGTCGGCATGACGCCCGCAGATCCGGGGGGCGATCGCGCATGCGGCGACTGCCCTCGGAAAGTTGGACGCGCCGGTTGCCAGATAGTAGCGCGACAAAAAAACAGCTCTCGATCCGATGGAGGAGAGCCGCAGAACGTCCAAGAAGAAATCGGGTTACACCTTTCGGCGACGACCACACTCCGTATCCGCAAGCTTGCCCACCCGCGCCCCTCCCCTGAGCGCGGGTTCTCTTCTAGCGAACAGGTGAACTGTATGGCGCGGGCCAGATTGCAGGCCACGTCGGCTTGGCGGATACTGGCTGCGGGAACCCGCAAGGCGTGACCCGATTTCTTCTTGGACGTAGCAGGCCTACCCAAGCAGGATACGACGATATAAATTGGGCAACACAGGATTGGCCGGCAGTTCTGGGGGGACGACGGTGACACGCAGAACCGTGGCAGGTCGACTACATTTCCGATGACAATCCTGTGCAGTTGCGTGGGTTCCCTTCAGCCGGCAACCAGGGGGGTGCTTCCTCTGCCGTTTGCCTGGCGCTCGCGCCCCCTACGACAGGAGGCTTTCGTAGGGAATGCGCAGGCCATCATGCAAGCGCTTGACCATGCTCAGGCTGAGCTTGCGCTTGCGGTTCAGTACCTCAGACACGCGGCCACTGGAGCCAATGAACGGCTCAAGATCGCGCGTGGTGAGGCCCTGCTGATCCAACCGAAACTTGATGGCTTCGACCGGATCGGATGGCGGAATAGGGTAATGCTCTTCCTCGTAGCGTTCCACGAGGATTGACAAGACTTCCAGCTCATCGCCTTCGGGCGAGCCGACCGGCGCGCCCCATAGCTGGCCGATACGCTCCATGGCAGTGTCGTAGTCTTGTTCGGTACGAATGGGCTTGATATCCATCACACGCTCTCCGCGTCAACTTTGTCGTATTGGGCATGGGTGCCAACAAAACGCACCCACCCGATCTGGCGTTCATAGTCGATTGCCAGGATCACGCGATACTTGTTCCCGGCGATATTGAACACTACGCGACCACCCTTGAGGATACTGGCTGTCCGTAGTTCGGCCTTCACCTCCTGTGGAGTCGCATATGTCACTTTCTCCATGTGGCGATACCACTCCGTAAGGGGCGATATCGCATCCGCATACGCGGGGTCGCTCTCCCAAAACTCTCGCAGCGTCCGCCGCGCAATGATCCGCATCCTTTGACACTCCCGTTTTGGGAGGATTGTACTCCCATTTTGGGAGGTTTGGGTTTGACTCCGCGCGTAGGCTTACCGAAAGTTGGATGAGTCGCAGGGGCGGGAACAAAAATTACGCGACCAGGAGGGGCAGAGGCAAAGCGCCGACTATCGGGTTGACGGTAACGATAGCTATAATTTAACATAATCTTTGTTATGCGAACTCTTGGTGTAGCGGCTAAGCGGTAATGTCCGGTTCTGGCTAAGTTCAAATGTCCGAGTTTGGCAGGCGTAAGCTTGACGGCTTCCAGCGCGCGGGAGCCCGTC